>DASYJF010000061.1:0-81824 GCA_035996815.1 Thermoanaerobaculia bacterium
CACGGTGCGGGCGTCGCGTCACACGGTGTGTGACGTCGCGTCCCGCGGTGCGGGCGTCGCGTCACACGGTGTGTGACGTCGCGTCCCACGGTGCGGACGTCGCGTCCCACGGTGCGGACGTCGCGTCCCGCGGTGCGGGCATCGCGTCCCGCGGTGCGGGCGTCGCGTCCCACGGTGCAAGGATCTAGACCATGTCCGCTAATTTGGACAACTGTGGGCACAGACACTCTTGTCTGTGCTTTGGCAAGCTGCGCTGCCTGGTGCTACTCCCCCAGCTCTTCCTGCTTGAATACGTACTTGATCCAGTGCTTCTGGATCAGCAGGTTCGGGGCGCCGTCGCGGTTCACTTTGATGGAGGTGCGGTCGTACCACTCGATGCAGCCGCGGATCTCTTCGCCGTCGTTCATCACGATGACCATCGGCGTCTTCGAATTCATCTGCTTCACGTAGTAAAAATTTTCGGCGTTGGTCACTTCGGGCGGCGCCGTTTTCGCGTTGGGGCGGCTGTTCCCGTTTCCGTTGCCGCGGGTCTGGCGTTTGAAGTCCGTCATCGGTGACCGGAACATGCGGCGAGCGCCCGCCTGATTCGCATCTGTGTCGTGCTGCCTGTTCATGAATGGCATGGCGTCCTCCGTCGGGCTCTCGTCTGTTTTTGATTGACCGCTGCGAAATGCGAAGCCGTGTTTGCGAACCTTGTGCCTTTTCCCTAGAATCCGGGCGCTTTATCGGAGGCCTACCTTGAATTCCGTAGTCTGTATCGCGCAGGTGCCTGACACCGAGACGCGAATCAAAATCGGCGGCGACGGCCGCCACATCGACGACACCGGCATCAAATACATCGTCTCGCCCTACGACGAATACGCGCTCGAAGAGGCCATCCGCCTGAAGGAAAAACAGGGCGGCGACGTCACCGTTCTCGCTTTCGGTCCCGACCGCGTGCAACAGGCGTTGCGCGAATCGCTCGCGCGCGGCGCGACGAAAGCGCTGCACGTGAAAGGCGAATCGGGCGACGCTGATTCGCTCGGCATCGCCACGGTCCTCGCCGCCGCGATCAAGACCGTTCCGCACGATCTCGTTTTCTTCGGCAAGCAGGGCGTAGGTACCGACAATTCGCTCGTCGGTCCGATGGTGGCCGAGCTGCTCGGCTATCCGCAGGTCAACGTCGTCACGCATCTCGAAGTCGGCGACGGCAAGATCACCGCCCATCGCGAAATCGAAGGCGCCGAGGAGATCATCGAGGCGGCGACGCCGGCGGTGATCACGGCGCAGAAGGGGATGAACGAGCCTCGCTACGCCTCGCTCAAAGGCATCATGGCCGCGAAGAAGATCGCCATCGATTCGAAATCGATCTCTGACCTCGGCCTCTCCGACTCCGACATCGTCAATCAGCGCGTCACCGTCGTCTCGCTGGAACTGCCGCCCGAAAAGAGCGGCGGCCGCAAGATCGACGGCGCCGATCCCGCGGCGGCGGCGAAGGAAATCGTCCGCTACATGAAAGAGGAGGCGAAGGCGCTGTGACCGTTCTCGTGTTCTGTGAAGTTCTCAATGGAAAGTTGAAGAAGGCGTCGCGCGAGGCGCTGTCGATCGGACGCAAGCTCGCCGAAGCGGCGGGCGGCGATCTGGCCGCGTTCGCGACGGATCGCGCCGCTGTCGATGATGCAGGCCGCTACGGCGCGAAGAAGTTGTACGTCGCTGACGCCGGCGGCTACAACACCGAAACCTATACCGCGGCGATGCAGGCCGCGATCACCGCGTCGTCCGCATCGATCGTGCTCCTCGGCGGGACGTCGAACGGACGCGATCTCGCGCCGCGCCTGGCCGCGCGTCTCAACGCCGGCGTGGCCTCGGACGTCGATCGCCTCGAATGGACCGGCGGCAAACTGCGCGCGCGTCGTCCCGTCTACTCGGGCAAAGCGTTCGCCACGGTCGAAATCAGCGGCGCGCCGGCCATCGCCACGACACGCATCAACGCCTTTCCGGCCGAGGAGTCGGGCGGCGGCGCGGCGGAAGTTGTGGAAAACAGCGCGCCGTCCGATACGAAAACGAACGTCGTCGAAACGAAAGTCTCCGAGGCTGACGAGCTTTCGATCGTTGAGGCCGACATCATCGTCTCCGGCGGCCGCGGTCTGAAGGAAGGCGCCAACTTCTCGATCATCCGCGATCTCGCTCACGCGATCGGCGGCGCGGTCGGCGCGTCGCGCGCGACCGTCGATGCGGGATGGATCGATCACCAGCATCAGGTCGGGCAGACCGGACGCGTGGTCAGTCCGAATCTCTACGTGGCCGCCGGCGTTTCCGGCGCCATTCAGCATCTCGCGGGGATGTCGTCGTCGAAACACATCGTCGCGATCAACAAGGATCCCGAGGCGCCGATTTTCCGCATCGCGGATCTGGGCGTGGTCGGCGATCTCTTCACGATCCTCCCGGCGCTGACCGAGGAAGTGAAAAAGGCGAAAGCACACTGAACGCGAAAAGGGCCGCCGAAACCGGCGGCCCTTTGAATTTGCGGTCGGGTAACGTTTAGTTTTTCGGGCTGCTGTTCGCAACGGTCTGCGTCGGCTTTTCCGGAGACTGCGGCGGGCCGCCAATGATCGTCTTGGCGGCGTATCCGGCGGCCATCGAAATCGGATTGGTTCCCGGCGGCAGGCACTCGAGCGTCAGCATGATGGCGTGCCGCGCGAACGAAGCGTCGCAGTGCTGTTCGTTCTTGGCGTTGTAGATCTTCGGACTCTTGGCGACGACGCGCTTGCCGTCGAGAACGATGAAGTAGTACTCGATGGCCTCGTTGGGATCGAACTTCGGCAGCGTGACTTCCGACACTTTGCCGAGGTTCTTGCCATCGACGAAGCACCAATCGGTTGCTCCCTGGCGGCGGAAGTATGCGCGGAGCAAGCCGTCGTCGGCAGTGTCGACGTGCATGATCGGCATCTCACCCACGAGCATGCAGCCCGGAGGATTGTGATCGACGACGCCGGGTTGTGCGGCGAATGCCGCAACGGCGCACAACGCAAACGCGAGAGTCAGGAGGATACGGGTTTTCATGGTCACCTCGGACAAAGCAGGATGATACGGCAAAATTTCACTGCTGCGCCATGATGCGGTCGCGGTAGGCGAGAATGGCGGGCGTCTGCGGCAGGGCCGGGAGCGCGCGCGTGATGAGTTGCCGCGCCAGGCTGTAGTCGCCAAGCTCGAAGCGATTCACGGCCTCGTAGAACATGTGCGTCTCTTCGCCGGCCTTGAGCGGATACGTTTTGCGGTACTGCGCGGACGACTCAGCGTAGAGCGCGGTCTGGCTGAGCGCGCGCGCCAGCGACTGGCGATCGGAGCGTTGCAGATTCGGAAGCAGTGCGATTCGGCGAAGCTCCGTGCGCGCGCCGACGATGTTGCCCGCCGCCACCATCTGCTCCGCTGCCGCAATCTGGTCCACGACCGGTTGATTGCTGGCGGGCGCGGTTTCCTGCGGAACAGGAACGACGGGAGCAGGAACCGGCGCAGGCGTGATGCGCGGAGCAGGCCGCTGCGGCACGGGCGAAGGTGCGATCGGCTGCGGAGCGAACGGTTGTGAGGCAGGCGGCTGCTGCGCCGGCTTCGGTTCGATGCTCTGAAGCGCGTCGCGAACATCGGGCCGCGCGAGAACGGCATTCGATGCGGTGCGGCGCACGCCCGCCGCATCGGCGGCGTGTCCGGTTTTGACGAGAGCGATGAGGTAGGCGGCGGTTTCGTCGTCGGTGAGGTGTCGGCGTGTGCGGACGATGGCGTAGTGCTCGGCCACGTCACTCCACGCGTTGTGAGCGCTGCCGATCTGCGCGAGCGCCGCGTGCGCGTTCGGGTTCGTGTCGTCCGAGGCGAACGCCAGGGCCGCGTAACGGCGCGCGCCGGCTTCGTCTCCGGCGGCGACGCGTTCGAGCGCGAGCCGGCCGTAGTCGAGTGCCGGCTGCGGAGGCTGCGTCTCGGTTTTGTTGTCGTTCCTCGGCGCGGTGACGGCGACATTCGGCCGCCGCGTCGGCGTCGGCACGATCGCGGTCTGCCGGCTTGGCCGTGGCGCGCCCGATTGCACCACCGGCGCCTGGTTGGCGAGATGGGCGAACACCGGCACATTCGCGAGTTGGTCGCGCGTGAGGAGCGCCGGGAGGAGCTGCTCGAACGAAGCGCGGACGTCCGGCGGAAGCTTCCGCGCCGCGTACGACGGCGTGATCCTTTCCGCTTGCAGAACCTTCAGAGCGGCCGTGCGCGCATCGTCGGCATGCTCCAGCCGGTCGTTGGTGACCGCAAGGTACACTTCCGCAGTGATGTAGGATGGGATATCGTCTACCCGGCCGAAGGCGGCCACGCGAAATTCATCCGCCGCACGGGCATAGGCGCCGCGGTTGAAGTCGACCACCCCGCTCTGGAATCGCGCTTCGTAAAAGGTCTGCGCGAGAACCGGAACGGCAGTCAGTATCGAGAGGAGCGCCACAAGCGGGCGCAGCAGAGCGTTCACTTTGTAAAAAGCTTTCTTATTCGACCGAAGAGCCGGCCGGATTCGGGGACTAACGAATCCGGCAAGTCGGGATCGTACACGAGTCCGCGGCTTTCTACGATTGATTTTGGATTGTCGACGAAGAGCGATTGCGCGATTTCTTCGCCGACGAGCGCCGCAACGCGCTCCCTCGCGGCACGAAATCGCGGCTGCCGCTTGGTGACGTTGTGCGCGTCCGTGGCCATCACATGCACCCAGCCGCGCTGCAGCCAATCGATGGCGGCAGCCTGCGCCTCAGGTCCGAACTCGCCCGTCACGCTGCCGGTGGTGACCTGCGTCTTCACGCCGATCCGGATCAGCGATGCCAGGAACTCCGGCTTCGACTGAAAGACGACGTTGCGCTCCGGATGGGCGACGATCGGCATCCAGCCGTTCAGTTGCACGCGGTACAGCGGATCGCGAACGAGCGGCGGCACGTTGTTGCTCGAGAATTCGACGAGAACGTATCGTCCGCCGGCGAGCGGCAGGATCGATTCGGTGCGCAGCATCTCGTCCATGTCGTGTGCGAAAAAGTATTCGGATCCGAGAATGATGCGAGGGTGGTCGCCGACCGCGGCGCGAAGATCGTCGAGGATCTTCGCAAGTTCCGCGCGTGACGTGTTCTGCCAGCGGCCGCGCAGCACGTGCGGTGTGGCCACGATCGTCTCGATCCCTTCGTCCGCGGCCATGCGGCAGAGATCGACCGACTCAGCGAGCGTGCGCGGGCCGTCGTCGACGCCCGGCAGGCAATGGTGATGAATGTCGATCATGCGAGGCGCACCTCGCCGATGTTATCCGACCCGCTGCTTCGACGGTTCCTTCGAGCTGCTGCCATCCTCGTCGTAGTAGTCGTAGTAGCTCTTCTTGAACGAGTAGCCGTACTGCTGCAGGTCGAGGTTGTTGAGCAGCGCGCCGAGCACCGGGATGTTGCTCTGGCGAAGCCGCTCTGCCGCGCGCTGCACGATGTCGCGCGGCGTCTGACCGCCATGTACGCAGAGGACAACGCCGTCGGCGTTCGCCGCCAGAACGATCGAGTCGGTCACGGCCATGACCGGCGGCGAATCGAAGATGACGAACGCGAACTTCGCGCGGAGCTCGTGGATGAGGTGCTTCATCCGATCGGAGCCGAGGAGCTCGGACGGGTTGGGTGGTGTCGGTCCGGAAAGGATCAGCGAGAGGTTCGGAACCTGCGTGTCCTGGATGACGTCGTCGATCGGGATATTCGCGGCGAGGTAGTTGACCAGGCCGAGGTTCATCTTGCCGCGGAAGACTTTCTGCAGACGGGGACGGCGCAAGTCGGCGTCGATGAGCAGCACCGGCTTGCCCATTTGCGCGAGGACTGTAGCCAGATTGACCGAGGTTGTGGTTTTGCCTTCGCGGGCGAACGTCGACGAGATGACGATGACTTTCGGCGAGCTGGCGGAAGCGAGCAGCAGCGACGTGCGGAAGGCGCGATACGCCTCGGCGATGGCCGAGCGTGAGTCGCTGTGCGGAAGCAGATCGATGCCCGCCGGGGCATCTCCAGCGTCGGTGACCGGGCGAAGGCGCGCGGTGCCGCGGCCGTAGCCATAGCCGTATCCGTAACCGCCGCGGCTGGCGGAGTTCGCGGACGGAATGACGCCGAGCGATGCGAATTTCGTGACGCGTTCGAGCTCCTCGGGTGTCTTGATCGAACGATCCATGTACTCGAGGAAGAAGATCGCCGCGAGTCCGAGTACCACGCCGAGCGGAAACGCACTCTGCAGGTTTTTCTTCATGCTGACGTTGAACCGGCTAGTCGGAAGCTGCGCATGGTCGACGACGTGGATGTTGTTCGACGACGCCGATCCTCGCAGCCGCGCCGTGACTTCGGTCTCGTTCTGGCGTTTCTCGAGTTGATCGAGGAGGGTTTGCTTCGACTGCAGCGTGTTCGTGAGATCCGTGAAGCCGGCAGCGCTGACGTTGATCGATAGCGTCTCCTGCTTCTGGGCATTGACCGCCAGGCCCATCTGGCGCTCACTCTGCTGTGCTGCCTCGAGCTCGCGGCGTGCGGCGTCCTTCGCGCGCAAATACGCGGCGGCGATTGCTGCCGCGCGCGACTGATGCGTCTTGTCGATGTTGTTCTTCAGCGTCAGCAATTCCGGATATCCCGGCTTGAAGATTGCGAGCTTCTGCTGGTACTCGCGCGTTTTGCGCGACTCTTCTTCCGTGAGCTGGCTGACGAGCGGATCACCGCTGGTCACCGACTCAGGAACGGCGCGCGACAGCGCGTCGAACGCGTTCTGTTTTTCGAGCCGGATGTTCATGGCATTCTGCAGATCCGTGTTCACCTTGCTCAACCGCTGGAAGGGAATGCTGCTCGCGTCGGCGGTCGAGATGATGCCTTTGGTTTCACCGTAATTCTGCAATTGCAGCCGGGTTTGCTTGATGTCGGCCCGAATCTGTGCGATCTGGCGTTCCAGAAAGTCGCTGGCCTCGCGCACCGATTCAAACTTTTTTTCGGTGTTCAGGCGAATGTACGACTCGCCGACACCTTCGGCGATCTTCTGCGCCAGGCGCGGTGAGGTCGAGATGTAACCGACATCCACCAGCGACGTGCTGCGGACCGCTGCGACTTCGAGCGGACCAACGACGGCGGCGGCCATCTGCGAACGGATCTGCGCAATCTGCGCGGGTGTCTTGCCGTTGATGCCGGGCGGATAAAACTCCGGATCGCTGAGGAGCTTCTGGTCGTCGATGACTTTCTCGCCGAGACCGCGGCTCTTAAGGAGCACGTACTGGGTCTGCAGGAACTCCTGGTCCGAGGCAGCGATGCCGAAGAGGTCATCGACGGTGAGCTGATTCGGATTCTCGCGCTCGATCTGGATCTCGATCCCCGACCGGTACAGCGGCTTGGCGAACTCGCTGGCCAGATACGTCCCCAGCATCACCACCACAACGATCGACACCGCGACTTTCCATCGCTTGTAGATGACGTTCCAGTAGTGAGAGAGATGGACTTCCTGGGTGTTCAGGTCCATGGGTGATGGTAACCGGTAATTGTTGCAACGGCTTCCAAGGCACCGACACGAGGGTCAGTGCCGGCGATCAGAAAAAGCTTTCCCTGAAAACGATGCGGTCGCCGTCGAGCAGCACCACGTCGTTCTGACGGCCGTCGATAATTTTCTTGAAGTCGTATTTGAACGTCTTCTCGCTGCCGCTGACGACTCGCTTCAGGATGACCGCTCTCGAGGCGCGGTCGGTCGGTCCGCCCGCGGCGGCCAGTGCCTGCAGCAGCGTGGGCGTTTGGGAGCGGCGGAATTGCACGCTGCCGGGATGCATCACTTCGCCGAGAACGTAGATGTTGATCTGGCTGTCGATGGGAACGTTGACGACGTCGTTCGGGCGAAGCGGGAGGTTGAGATCGGGATTGCCGTTGACCATGAGATCGTCGATGTCGACGGCGATCTGTTCGGTGAGGCCGTTCCCGGCCGTGCGCAGAACGTACAGCGTGCGTCCGTAGCCGTTGGCAAGACCGCCAGCCTGGGTGATGGCACCAATGAGAGAGATGTTTCCGGTGATGCCGATCCGGCCGGGCCGCGTAACCGCGCCGATCACAGAGATCGGTTTGCTGCCTGCCTCGAGCACGGTCACCGTTACGTCAGCCTTGTTGATGTACTTCGCTTCGAGCATCGATTTGATGCGGTTTTCGAGATCGACCGGGGTGAGGCCCGTAACCTCGACTTTGCCGAGAAGCGGCATGGTGATACGGCCGTCGTCGCTGACGGTGATCTTGGTGTTGAGGCTCGGATCCTGAAACACCTTCACTTCGATGTAGTCGCGCGGACCGATCGGCGCGTCGCTCGCGCTCGGGGCAGATTCCCCGAGCATTCCCGGCACCGGGACTTGCGATTGCGCGAGCGCCGGCTGTGCCAGCGCGGCAACGGTGAGCATCGCGGCCGTGAGTGTGAGATAGGAGATTCGTTTCATTTGAATCCTTCCGATACTAAGCACCACCGCCCCATATTTCAGGAGCGGCGGCGAGCAATACAACCCTCGTCGCCATTGGACCGGTACGCATCGTACGCGAGAGGTTGTCATCTCGCCGTTCCGATTGATGTGAATCTTTCATCAAACGGGCGCACTCTGTTTAGGGGTTAAGTCAGTTATTTGGACCGAGTTTACGGGGTGAACGACAAGCGGAACAACACTCGTATTCCTTTGTCCTCGTTGAGATCGAAGTTCGAAGTTCTGTTGACGTAGCCGATGTCGAGGCCGCCCAGCAGACGCGCGAACGCGTACGTGAAGCCGATCGAGGGGAAGCTGAAAACGTCGCGGCGTTTCAGGAAACCGTGCGGCCCGTTGACCGGCACGTCGTAGAGGTCGCGGCCGAGGGCGTACTGCGCGTTCAGCGTGAGGCGTCGCGTCGCGTCCCACGCCAGCCTGGCGCTGACCCGGTCGGCGACGTAGTAGTTGTTGTCGGTGAACAGCGAGAAGTCGAGGTCACGCGACGCGTTGAGGCTTACTGAGGTCGAGGTCCCCAATTTTTTGCTGGACGTGATGTTGCCCAGCGCGCCCTGAAACGTGTGCTGCCCCGGATCCGAGAAGGTCAGCCTGCCGGAGCCCGCTTCGACGCGCGTGACGGTGCGGCCACTGTCATGAACGAAGCCGGCGCCGAAAAACGTGCGATGGCCGTCTTTGTAGGTTGCGTTGTCGAAGGTGTAATCGCTGGCCTCGCCCGTGACGAACAGCGAGGTGAGCGGAAAGGTCTTGTGGTTCACGGCGATCCGGTAGTTGTGTCCCCTTCGGTCGAGCAGTTCCACCGGCAGCGTCGGTTGGATCTTGTCGAGAGGGTACGAAGTCTTCAGAGCCGCCGCGTTGAAGGTCACGCTGGTGCGGCTGGAGTACTTCAGCTCTCCGCTAAGGCCATAGTTCGTGGCCCGCTCCGAGAGCAGCCTCGCGATCTCGGCAACGTCGGCGCGAAGCTGATCGGCGTTCTCGGCATACACGTCGACGTAAAGATGATTGAGCAGGTACTGCGCGTCGGCGCGGGCGCGATATCCGAACACGGTGCTTCTGCCGTTGCGGCTGAAGAAGCTCAATTCCGGCCGGACGTCGATCGAGTAGATGGTTTTCTTGGACGGAACGATATAGAGGCGGGTGGGCCCCTGGATGCCGAAGCGGAAGCCCGACTGCGTGTCAGCCGTGGGGACGTAGAAACTGGAGTCGTAACCGATGTCGGAGAGTTGGAACGTGCTCAGGAGATAAAACGGCCCGTGATGGAAATGGGCTTTGCGGAGATCGCTGGCGATCTCCTGGCTGGCGGAGAATGCGCGCTCACGGTCTCGAAGACCGTTCTGCGCGAAGGCGCTGCCCGCAAATGCGCATAGAGCCAGGGCGACGATAAAAAGCCGCTTTCCTTGCCGCACGTACCCTCCCATTGCCATCAACGTAAGATTCGGACCGCGCTGATGTTAGCACGCCCTCTACAATGGCTGGATGCGAAACGCGATCGAGCTGGCCTTCTTTGCGGCGCTTCTCGCGTTTCTCGTCTGGGTCCCGATGCCATTCGGATCGGCCAGCGATGCGTCGCAGCCGGCCCTGATTCTTCCCGCGCTGCTGATCGGCTGCGGCGCCGCGCTGCTCCGCGCAACCGGCAAGCGGCCGTTCGTGCTGACGCGGCCCGGCCGCATCTGGACCGTGGGCGGAGTTCTTTTCGTCCTCGTCATCGCGCTCCAACTGCTACCGATACCGCTGCCTCTGCTGGCACTGATTTCACCGCAGTCAGCGGCGATCTGGGGCCGGGCCACGCACGTGGCTGCGCTCGCAGGCGTCAACGCCGGGACAAATCATCCGATCACGATCGACCCGCAACACACCGCGCTGCACTTCGATCGCGTGCTGGCGTACTTCGCCACGTTTCTCTCCTCGATGATCCTGGCACGTAACACGGTGCGGCGTCTGGTTCTCGCGGTGGTTCTCGGTTGTGTGGGCATTTTCGAAGCGCTCTACGCCGTGCATGAAGCCGCGCTTGGCCGCTACGCGATCTGGGGTTGGAAGAACAATCTCATCTTCGGCCGCGCGACCGGGACGTTCGTCAATCCGAACCACTTCGGCCATTACGGCGCGATCGTCCTGCCGATGGCGCTCTATGTTTCGGCCTACGCCTGGCACACCGCCGCACCGACTGGCGCCACGTTCGGACGCCGCTTCGTGAAACTGGTCGAGCGCCGCTTCTTTCCGTTCGCGTTCGGACTCCTCGCGGCGCTCGGCTGCGTGACGGCCGTGCTTGTGTCGGAATCGAGAGGTGCGCTGCTGGCGCTCATCGGAGGATTCGCGCTGGTCGGTGCGATGGCCAGCGACAAAGAGAACAAGGTGCTGCGATTCATTCTGATTGCCGCCGCCGTTTCCGCCGCGATCGTTGCCGCCATCGTCGTTCTGGGCCGTCCAGGGACCTTGACCCGATTCGAGACCAGCCAGACCTCGCAAGTGGTGGCGCGCCGCGATTCCGTCATGGCCGGGATCCGCATCTGGGAGATGTTTCCGCTCTTCGGCAGCGGCGCCGGAACGTATCCGGATGTCGTCCTGATTACGGGAGTAAGCACGGGTGACGCCGTACCCAATCACGCCCACAACGACTACGCCGAGATCCTCGGCACGATGGGTGCCCTCGGCTTCGTCGTTTCGCTCGTCCCGCTACTCGGCGGGTTCGCGGCCCTGATGCGGAATGCGTTCGGACCGCAGGGCGAGCCGATGAGTTGGCGGCGCCGCGCATTCAAAGTTGCCGCGCTCACCAGCATTGCCATCGCCATGATCCACGCGCTCGTCGACTTCAACTTCTTCATCCCTGCGAATCCGATCACGCTGGCCGCCATCGCCGGCGCGGCGGTCGTCGCTAGAGAGTCGTGATGCTGGCGATGTGCAGCCGCCGGGCCGAGCCGTTGCGCATCCGCGGATTCGCCAAGACCACTTCGATGCGGTGCGTGCCCGGATTTCCGACGGGCACGATGAAATCGCGCCGCGCGCCGATTTCGCCCTCGGCCCGCAGATCATCATCGACGTAAATCTCCGCATACGCGGCGACGTCGTCGGTTTGCGCCGTTTCAATCGTGAGTGACACGGCGTGGCCGGCATCAATCGTTCGCCAGCTGCGATTGCAGACGTCGGTGCCGCAGAGTCCCTGCCAGTCGGAGTCGACCACCTTCGGACGCCGCGGATCGTTGGCGCCCAGCTCGATCTGCCCCGCGACATTGACGAGGCCGAGTTTGCGCGCCAGCCGAATTCGCGTCTGGTCAGATGCGGCGCCTGCCTTGTGCGTGACGATCTCCAGGCCGTCGAACGGTTCCAGACCGTGCCGGAGCGCGTAGTCGACCACGCCGTCGATCACCGCCGGACGCGGCGGCATTTCATCGAGCGGACGCCGATGAAGCTCTTCCAGCAGCGCCACGATCAGCGGCTCGGAGTCCGAGTAGTACGGCGGATCGGGAAAGTGCGCGATCAGATCGGCGGGCGAGGCGGTGTGCACGCGTGCGTTGAAATCGGTGATACGGAGCTTCTGCAGTTCATCGCGCAGACGCCGATAGTCGTCGAAGCGGCCGTTCGGCAACGCGAGATCGACGAGTACTCCGGTCGAATACTCCGTGTGCGGCTGCGCGCGCTCGAGCATCGAGAGATCACCGGTGAGCTCGAACAGCGGGCCGGCCATGTGGGCGAATCTGGCCTGATCCTGCAGCAGCGGCGCATACGCGGCGAGTGCTTCCTGCCGATCTTTCGGCGAGAGCTCCCCCCAATGAAAAAATGCCGCGCGCGCGAACGAGTTCGGCGGTCCGGGCCGTCCCGGCGCGAGCGCCTCGGCATGCCCGTAGGCAGCTTTCCAGAGCTGCAATCGACTTTCCGTCCGCGCGTCGAGCGCGACCTCGGCGAGAACCGTTGCCGCCTCCCAATCAGCGGGATGTCTGGCCACGCGCGCGGCCAGCGCGGGCGGAGTGCCCGGCAGCGATGGCGATCCGATCTCGGGAGGCCACCGCTGGAAGACCGCCGCCGCGATCAGCATCGTCGCGGCCACCGCGATCAGAAACAGCCTTCCGCGATGTTCGCTCATGTCAGGAGGCGTTCCCACGATGCCAGCGCGAGCTCCGTCGCGAATTTCTCGTCGTACAACCGCCGTCCGCGTAGGCCCATGGCGCGTGCACGATCGCGATCGTTCGCGAGCTCGCGAATGCTCGCGGCCAGCGCGTGGCCGTCGCCGGGGTCGATGACGTAGCCGCAGTCATAAGTCCGGATGATACGCGCCAGGTCGCCGTCCGCAGCGCCGACGAACAGCACCGGCCGCGCCACCGCGAGCACGCCGTAAAACTTGCTCGGAACGATCAACCCTTCCAGCGCCGGCAGCAGCGTGACCAGATGCGCATCCGCGGACGAGAGACTTTCGCTCAATCGCTCGCGCGGCGCGTAGCCGGCGAATCGGACGTTCGGCAATCGCTCGGCGCGAATCGCGTCGAGCTGCGCGCCGCCGCCGGTGATGACGAATTCGATCCCGGCGTCGTCGCGCAAGTTGCGAATCGCAGCGAGCATCGTCTGCGCGTCGTGCGCTCGCCCAAGGTTGCCCGAGTAGCCGGCGATGAAGCGATCGTGCGGGATGTGGACCGGGTGCAGCGCCGCGTCGGCCCAGTTGTGGATCACGACCGCGTTCGGCAGGCGTGCCGCCATCGAATCGCCGAGGGCGACGTTGGTGTGCGCGCGGCGCAGCGACCAGTCGCGGACGCGCCGCAGGACGCGCAACGCGCGCATGCCGAGCGCCTCCGCCACCTCGGGGAAGAGATCCTGCGTCCAGTTGATCAATCGCGCGCCGCGCAGCATCGCCGCGAGCGCTGCCACAACCGAGATCAGCGGCGGATCGGTCAACGCCACGATCGTCGAACCGCGTTCTGCGGCGCGAAGGAGCGTGAAAAACGCGCTGATGTAAAACGTCGCGTAGTCGAACGCGCGGCCCGGGAGGAATCCGCGGCCGAACCGCGTCGACCAGGCCCGCCGAACGTCGACGCCGGCGATCGTTTCGTGCCGGGATAGTCGCGCTGCCGCGTCGTCGTACCGCTGCCGGCTGGTCACCACGCTCACCGTCCATCCGCGCGCCGCAAGATAAAACGCCAGATCGGAGAGCATCTGACTTGTTGCAGAATGATCGGGATGAAAGTAGCGATTGACGAAGAGCACGCGTCGCGTCATTGCGGTCCAGGCATTATCAACGAAGCATGATCATCCTCGGGATCAACGCCCATCACGCCGACGCCGCCGCGTGCATTCTCGTCGACGGCAAGCTCGTCGCCGCGGCCGAGGAGGAGCGCTTCCGGCGCATCAAACATTGGGCGGGATTTCCGTCGGTGGCAATCCGCTACTGCCTCGACGAAGCGCGCGTCGATCTCGACGACGTCGATCACATCGCCGTCAACCGCGATCCAAACGCGCGGCTCTTTCAACGCGCGAAGTTCATCCTCGCCAGGCGTCCCTCGCTCGGCGCGATCCGGAAGCGGCTCGCCAATCGTTTGCAGGTCGCCGGGATCGAAGAGGAGTTGAAGCAGGCCTTCGGACTTGAAACGTTGAAGCCGAGGCTGCATCACGTCGAGCATCACCGGGCGCATCTGGCGTCCGCGTACTTTGTCGCGCCGTTCGACGATGCGGCCGTGCTTTCGGTCGACGGCTTTGGCGATTTCGTCAGCTCGATGTGGGGCGTCGCGTCGAAGAACAAGATCGAAGTCCTTGGCGAAGTCGGCTTCCCGCACTCGCTCGGCATCTTCTACACCGCCATGACGCAGTTTCTCGGCTTCCCGCATTACGGCGACGAGTACAAAGTCATGGGCCTCGCGCCGTACGGCAAACCAACGCAGATGGATGCGATGCGCGACATCGTGCGCGTGCAGAGCGACGGCACGTTCCGGTTGAACCTCGACTACTTCACCCACCACTCCGCCGGTCTGGACATGGTCTGGCAAGGCGGGATGCCGGTGATCGGGCCGGTTTTTTCGCAGCATCTGACCGATCGCCTCGGCGCGGTGCGCACGCCCGACGAGCCGATCGAACAAAAGCACAAGGATCTGGCCGCGTCGATGCAGGCCATGTTCGAAGAAGCCTTCTTCGCGCTCGCGAACGCGCTGTACGAGAAGACGAAGAATCCGCGCTTCTGCCTCGCCGGCGGCTGCGCGTACAACAGCGTCGCGAACGGTCTCGTCTTCGACCGCTCGCCGTACAAAGATCTCTACATCCAGGCCGCCGCTGGCGACGCCGGCGGCGCGATCGGTGCCGCGTACTGGGTCTGGAACGAGATCCTCGGCAACACGAAATCGTTCGTGATGACCCATGCGTACTGGGGGCCGGAGTACGACGACGTCGCCATCGACGAGTCGATCGCCGCGCGGCGCGCCGACCTCGACGCCGCGAACTGCACGATCGAGCGCGTGACCGACGAGCGCGATCTTTGCCGCCGCACCGCCACGCAGATCGCGGAGGGCAACGTCGTCGGCTGGTTTCAAGGGCGGATGGAGTGGGGGCCGCGCGCCCTCGGCAATCGCTCGATCGTCTGCGATCCGCGCCGCGCCGACATGAAGAACATCCTCAATCAGAAGATCAAGCGCCGCGAGTCCTTCCGCCCCTTCGCGCCCTCGGTGCTGCGCGATGCCGTCGGTGAGTGGTTCGAAACGGACTACGACGTGCCGTTCATGCTGCAGGTCTACCAGATCCGCGAAGAGAAACGCGCGCAGATCCCGGCCGTGACGCACGTCAACGGATCGGGACGATTGCAATCGGTCGACGAACAGCAGAACGCGCGCTACTACCACCTCATCGAAGCATTCCGCGATGCCACCGGCGTCCCGCTCGTGCTCAACACCTCGTTCAACGAAAACGAGCCGGTCGTGAACACGCCCGCGCAGGCGCTCGACTGTTTCCTGCGCACGAAGATGGATCTGCTGGTGATGGGTGACGTGATGATTCGCCGGCAGTAGTCACTTCGTGGCGAGGATGAGGTAATCGCCGTCGGCGGCGCCATCGCGCAAAAGCTCGAGCTTGAACCCCGCATCGGCAAGTGTGGCCTGGCAGGTTTCGTGTTGCTGCCAGCCATGCGTCGACAGCGCGATCGTCAATGGTCCGCCGGCGAGCAGCTCGTTCGCGCCGCGAAGCGCATCGCTCTCGGCGCCTTCGATGTCCATCTTGATGAAGTCAGGCCGCGTGGCGCGGCCGCTGGCGATCAGGTTATCGAGCGATGCCGTGATGACGCGAAGATCGCCCTCCTCGGCTAGACCTCCCATCGACGCGTGCTGCGCGATTCGGAAATGCGCTTCGCCGCTCGTCGCGGCAATCGCCAGCGCCTCGACGTGAACGTTCGCGAGCTCGTTGAGCCGGATGTGGCGCTCGAGAAAATCGAGATTGCGCGGCAGCGGCTCGAACGCATAGACGCGTCCTGAATCGCCGGCCAGCTTCGACGCTAGCAGTGTGAAGAAGCCGGCGTTCGCGCCGACGTCGAAGACGGTCGCGCCCGGCCGGATGTGCTCGCGAAACAACCGCTGCATGTGCCGCTCGTACGTTCCGAGCCAGCATCCGTTCGTGCTCGAACCGGCGATCCAGCGCCATCCACGCAATTCACCCGTACGAATGCGGACGACGGCATCCGGAGACATCAGTCGCAGCGGCAGCCGGATCAGTTTCGAGAAAAGCCTGCGAACGCGCGACATCAGCGGCTGCTCCGGAACAACTCGATCGATAGCATCCCCTCGGCCAGGAATCGTTCGAATGCATACCGCCAACCGGCGCGGCCGTCGAGAAGCGCGCGCTTTGCGATCAACGTGTAGAACAACGTCGCGAATGGTGCGACTACGCGCAGCTTGCGAATGCGGCGTTGCATCGGAAGCGCGCGCCACGACGCCGCGCGCAGCTTGGCCGCCTCCTGGCGCATGTACTTGCGCTGCCGGTCGATGAAACGGCCGAGGTCTTTGCGGTCGTCGTGGATGAGCGGCCCGCGCAGCCGTTCGACGCGGCCGTGAACGCGGACGCGCTGCGTGTGTCCGTCCTGCCAGATCTCGAACGCGCCGCGCCGCAGCAGGACGGCGCGCGGCGGATAGAGCGCCGACCGCAGCGGGCGTCCGTTGATCGCGTAGACGAATGCCGCTTCGTATCCCGCCAGATCGGGCGGCGGCTCCAGCGACGCCATCTCGCGCACGAATGCTTCCGGGACGAAGTAGTCCGCATCGAGCGTGAGGACCCACGGCGTCGTGACCTGCTCGACGCCGAAGGTCCACTGCCGGTCGTGCGAATCGAACTCGCGACGAATGACGCGAACATTCGCGAACCGCTGGGCGATGTTGACCGTGTCGTCGCTGCTCATGCTGTCCACGATCACGACCTCGCGGGCCCACGCCAACTGCCCCAGCGTACGGCCGATGTTCGCTTCCTCATCGCGCGTAAGGATCAGCGGTGTGATGCAGTCGAGCATCCAGTGGGCATGGTACCAGCGCGTATGCGACACTGGCGCGGTGAGCCGAGAACTGAGCCGACGCGATCTCGCCGCCATCGTGCTCGTCTCGTATGCGTGGTTCGCGCTGCTGATCGTCATCTTCGACAGCTATCCCTCGCGCGTCCTCCATTGCGGCGACAACCCGTCGTACGCGGGAGAGTCCGCGGCGATTCGCGGCGAGCCGGCTCCTGCGTCGATCGCGCGGCATTTCCTCGGGTATCCGCTGCTCGCCGCTCCGGTGGCGGCGCTGCTCCATACCTCCGACATGAATGCGCTGCCGATCGTCTCCATCATCGCGTCGCTGGCGGCGATCTACCTGGCAGGTGAGTTGTGGGGCGCGTGGGCGGCGGCATGGTTCGCCGTCATCAATCTCGACTGGATTCAGCGTTCGCTCCTCGGCGGCGCCGAGCCTCTCTTCGTCGCGCTGATCTTCGCCTGCCTCCTCGCGGCGCGGAAGGATCGATGGACCGCTGCGGCAATCTTTGGCGCGCTGGCGACGGTCGTTCGCCCGCTCGGAATCTTCGCGCTCATCGCTCTGGGCGTAGTTCTTCTGCGCCGCCGCCGGTTCGGTGCCCTCGGGCTTGCGATCGCAGTCAGCCTCGTCGTCGGCGGCGCATACCTCGCCCTCGTGCATCTACTTTTTGGACAGTCGTTCGGAAACTTCGCCTGGTACCAGAGCATGGGACTCGGTCACGATCGGACCTTCATCCCGTTCGTCACGATCTTCATGACCTACGCGCAGCACTACGGCGAGCATCAGCTAACGGCGAAAAACCTCGTGAAGACGCTGACATGGATGACATTTACGCTGGCCGGAGTCATCGCCGCGTTCTGGCGCCGCGAGATGCGCGAATCGATGCGGACGGTCCCGGTCGAGTGGATCTTCGCCGGGCTCTACGTCGCGTCCTTTCTCTTCTTCCCGGCCTGGTGGATCGAAGGGGAGTATCCGCGTTATCTCGCGCCGGTGATCCCGATGCTCCTCGTCGCGCTGCGGCCGTGGCTTCCCTCGGATCGACGGATCATCTGGATCGTCGGTTTGCTGTCGGTCACCCTGTCGGCGGTCGAGGACATGCCGGCGTTCAGAGACGCGCTGCACGCGCTCGCGCGCTGATCCGTTCGTACTGCTCTTCCATCTGCGCCGTGACGTGATCCCACGTGAAGCGCTCTTCGACGAGTTGACGGCCGCGCCCTCCCATTTCGGCGCGCAATGCGCTGTCACCGAGCATGGTGCGGATCGCCTCCGCCAGCGCTTCCGGTGCGTTGCTGGTGACGAGACCCGCCCTGAAGCGCTTCACATCCTCGGCCAATCCGACCTCGGGTGTGACGATCACCGGCATGGCCGCGGCCATCGCCTCGAGCACGACGTTCCCGAAGTTTTCCGAATGCGATGGAAGCACGAGCGCGGTCGACGTTTGCAGCAACCCGTCTTTCGCCGCGCCGGTGACGGGGCCGCGGAACTCGATCCTCCCCGAGACGCCGTTGCGCTCCGCCTGCGCGCGCAATTTTGGCGTCAGCTCTTCCTCATCATTGCCGGCGATGATGACGTTCGCGCCGGGAACGTGCGGCATTGCATCGATCAGATGATCGAGCCCCTTCTTCCAATTGATTCTGCCGAGACACAGCAGCGTGCCGGGTAAGCGCGCCGCGGTCGGGATCGACGGAAGATCGATGCCGTTGGGCACGACGAACGAATCGGGAAGCGGCATCGACATTCGCCGGGCGTCGTCCCGCTCGCTGTCCGCGGTGAAATGAATCGCTGCCGCCTGCGCGAACGTACGGCGTTCGATCGCGCGGATCCACAGCATCTTCGCGAATCGGCTCTTCCGCGCGACCAGCTCCGGGACGAGCATGCCGCGCGGCGACACGATGTACGGGACTCCTGCTCTCCGTGCGGCGCGCGCGGCCACATAGGTGGGCCAGAGGAAGACGGAGTGGAGGTGTACGGCGTCATATCCGCCAACCGATTCCGTGAGCGCGGCGCGCATCTGCGGCGAGACGTAGAGCCGGCGCAGTGTCGAGGGAAAGTAGCGGACGGAAACGCCGTCCATATTCACGGCAACGCCGGTAGGAACATCCGAGTTGTGCGCCCCGTCGACATTCGTCGTAAAGACATCGACCTGATGTCCGCGCCGCACAAGCGCACGGCATAAGCCATGAACCGCGTAGATGGGACCGCCGTAACGCGTAGCAGGCAGGTAGGTCGGGACGACGTGAAGCAGGCGCACGCGCTACGGTGCTACGCGATGGCCGGTGCCGTCAATCGCGCGGTGCTCGGCGCCCCTGCGGCGGTCGCAGCCTCTGCCGCGACAAGCCGGTCGTCGAGAGCAGCGCTTGCGAACATGCAGCCGATGAAGAACGCCGTCAGAAGCGTGAGGACCGGATCGGAGTAGGCCTGCGCCGAGACCATGAACTCGACGATATTCGACGCGATGATGCCGAACAGAGCCGCGCGCGCCAGTTGTGAAGAGCCGGGAACGTCGGAGTGGCCAGAGATCTTCACCATCGTCAGGACCATGGTCAGGCCGAGCAGAGCCACGGAAAGAAGACCCGGCACGCCGAGCTCGACCGCCAGCTTTCCGAGGCCACCTTCCTGCCATCCCAGGGTAGTGACGCTATCCTCGCGAAGGACGTGATAGACCCCCTGGGTCGCTGTCCCTAGGCCGGCACCCATGATGCCGGCTTGCTCGATCGTGACGCCAAGTCCTCCCTCGAGCCGGTCCCATACTTCCTCTTGAGTGGTGTACGCGCCTCGGGTGTAGACGCTCGATTCCTCATCCTGCGAAATCCTGGCGATCACGAAGATCACGACGATTCCGAGCAGTCCGAACGAAACGGCCTGCGCGAACGACAGATGCCGGAAGTAGCGCCAGAGGAATGCCGCGACGAACACGACGATCATGTAGATGGCTTTGCGCCGCCCGCTGATCATGCAGTTCAGGAATCCCCATCCGGTGACAAGCATCCAGATCCACGAGCTTCGAAACGATCGCCGCCGTACCGTCATGATGATGCCGATCATCGTGAGCAGTGCGGCATGCCATCCCATGATGTCCGGCCCGCGATAGAACCCCGAGAGCATCCGGATGTTGAAACCGGTGATGAAGCGGATGTTTTCACTAAGGGCCACCGTCCCGAGTGCGCGCCAGGGCACGCGAAAATATTCGAGCGGCGTTCCGATCATGGCAATCGAAGTCACGACCGAATAGAACTTGAAAACGTCGTAAAGCTGCTCCTCACGCTGCAGAAACGCGTAGCCGATGATTACCGCGGGCATCGGCGCCAGGTAGAGAAAAAAGCTCATCGCCGGCGCCTTCCACTGATCGAGCCCGAAGGTGAAGAGACCATTTATGGCAGCGAGAAAAAGGAAGATGAAGAAGAAAATCAGCGTGCCGAAAAGGCCGGAGAAGCGGCGGGAGAACTCACGTCCCTCTTTCTGCAGCGTGGCCTGCCCCGCGAAGAGAACAGCCACGTAGATCGCCACGATGCTGATCGACATGATCACCGGCGTTCCGGCAGTCAGCTTGCGCGCGGGATCCTGAAGAACGCCGCAGAGGATCGCCATCAGCCATCCGCGGCGCCAGTCCACCAGCGTGAAGCTCATCGACATGAGCATGAAAGCGGCGAACAGAACAGGAACAGTCATCGCGGTGTGCCGGTGGGAACGTGATCGGCGCGCGGCTCATTTCTGGCGATCAACCGCCGGCCGCCGCGGGCCAGACGACGCGCCAGCATCCATCCCCGAAACTCGCCGATCACTTTCGTCGGGATCGCCCACGGATGCGTGAGGTGATACCGCGTGATGACGTTCCGGCGCAGACGGCGGAGCGCGTAGCGAAGAAGCGGCGGACGATGATGGATGGCGAAGTAGTAATCGCCGGCCGAATGCGCGGGCGACGGACTGCTGCGGTGATCGCCATACGACCGCAATCCGCCGCTGGCCAGTTTGAGATGACGGAGACCAGCCTCCGGCGAAAACCAGATCCTGCCGCCGGCAGCGGCGAGCCGCAGCGCGAAGTCGGTTTCGAACCGGTACGCGACGCCCACGTAGTTCTCGTCGAAGCCGCCGGCCTCGATGGCGTGCTCGCGTTTCACGGAGAGGTTTCCCGCCATCACGTTCATCACGAACCGCCCCGTGTCGTGATTGAAGTGAAACTCGAGGTCATCTTCCCGCTGGTCGCCGTGCTGCGGCGTTTCACCCGGCTGCAGGATCTGCCCGGCCACTGCCCAGATCGCGTCGTCCGCATGCGCACGCTCATGTGCGGCGATGAGTCCCGCGGCCGGCTCGACGTCGTCGTCGACGTAGAGCACAACCGGCGTCGTCGCGGCAAGCAGCCCTTCATTCATCGCGTGCGGAATGGACGGTTCCTTCAGACGAATCAGGCGAATACGTCCCTCGCGGTGCCACGCCGCAAGCGCTTTGTTTTCCTCGACGCTCTGATCGATGACGACGATCGCCTCCGGCGGCGGATCGAGTTCGAACAGCCGCCGTACCGTCTCCACCACGATCGCCCCGCGGTTGTACGTGGGAATCGCCACCGTAATCATTTCGCCGATCCTCGGCTGACATACGCGAGCGCCGACTTCACGCCCTCGACGCCGCGCGCGAACGTCCAGGTGCCGATGATCTCGCGTGATCGTTGCGCCATCCGCTGCCGCAGCGACGGATCATCGATCAGTCTCGCCATCGATGTCGATAACCCCTCCGCATCGCCGGCCGCATAGACGAACGCGTTCTCCCCTTCGAGCACGATGTCGCCGATCGAGCCGCAGCGGTCCGTCACGATCACCGGCAGGCCGCACGCCATCGCTTCATTGATCACCGCGCCGCGCGGTTCGTATGTCGACGGCAGCACGAAGACGTCCGACATCCCGTAGTACTTCGGCAGCTCGCTCTGATTCACGAATCCTGCGAAGTGGACGTTCCCGAGCTCGTGTTCGCGCACGAAAGTAACGAGCGACTCGCGCAGGATGCCGTCGCCGAGAAAGAGCACGGCAGCGCGATCGCGATCGGGAAGCTGCTCGTACGCGCGCAGCAGCGTCATCGGATCTTTCCGTTCGACGAGCTTCGCCGAAAAGACGAAGAGCGTCTGCTCGGGCCCGATGCCGAGGTTCGCGCGCATCGCTTCGCGTTCGCCGGGCGCGAAGCGGCTCGCCTCCTCGAACCGTTCGTTGTCGACGGCCCACGGCAGTAGGAAGAAGTGCTCCGGATCGGCGCCGTAGTGACGGTAGTAGTCCGCGTTCAGCGCGCCGGAGACCATGAAGCCGCTCGCGCTTCGAAACAGCATCCGCAGCAGCCGCGCACGGATCCGGCTGCGCAGCGTCGTCTCTGGCGGCGGAAAGCTGCTGTCGCCGTAAAGGAAAAACGGAATGCCGGTCCACCAGCAGGCGGCGATGCCGAGGAGAGCGCTGATCGAGCCCCAGCCGAGCATGAAGATCACCATCTCGTACGGCTCGCGCAGCAGCGCCGGAACGATGCCGGGATTGATGTGCCGAGTCCAGCCGCGATTGCTGTCGTCCACGAGGTTGTGCAGAAACTCGTGGCGGTAGCCGCTGAGCAGCTCCACGTCCCACTTCAGCGCCGTTCCCATGTCGGCATCGCGATAGGTACGCACGCCCGCATCGGACAGATACAGCACCGTGAGGTCGATCTCGGGATCAGCAGCGAGCAGGCGAAAAAACGGATCCTGATACTGGATCACATGCGACGCGACGATGGCGATGCGGCGGCGTTTCACCTCGCGTCATCTTCGCATAGCGCTCAGGCGCGCCTCGTAGAACGCGGCGGTTTCGCGCGCCACGCGCTCCCATGTGTACGCGCGCGCCGTCTGCACGGCAGCGGCGCTCATGGCCGCCGCGCGCGGCAAACCGCGAGCGATTGCGAGCGCCTCATCGGCAATTGCCGTCGCGTCGCCGGGCGGAACGAGAATCCCGTTCGTTCCGCTCTCGATGATGTCGTGCATGCCACCGGCGTCGCTTGCGACGACGCAAAGTCCGCGGCTCATCGCTTCCAGAAAGGCTTTGCCGAATCCTTCGAAGAACGACGGAAAGAGAAAGATGCCGTGCGCGTCGTAAACATCGCGCAGCGCCTCTTGCGTCGTCCACGGCACCACGGTCATCCTCTCGTTTGCCTCGGCCGTCAGCAGCGCGCGGATGGCCGCTTCGCTGCGGCGGTCGCACACCCAGGTGAAGCGCAGATTGCGATCGCCTGCAGCCAGCCGGTTCATCACACTTGCCGTAATCATCGGCGCTTTGAAAAACGCGAACTGCGCTACGTGCAGCACGCGCCCGAGGCGCTCCGTGGTCATCGGCAGCGCGGGGGTGCGCGTGTACGACTCCGGTGCCGCTTGCGGGATTACGGCCACCTTCTCCGCCGCTACGCCGAGGCGATCACGGAGAAAGTTCGCATCGAGCGATGAGGAGACGATGTGGCCGTCAGCCTCGGCCGCAATCGCCCGCCCATGCCGATCCAGCAGCGAGCCGATCGCGCGCGACGAAATCCGCCGGACGCCGCTCCGGGCATCGCCGCCATACATCGCCCGCCACGGCCGCAGAGTGTCTTCGACGTTCAGCTCGAAGCCATGCGACCGATGGATGAAAACCGTCCCCCGCGAGAGTCGATGGACGATTCGCGCCGCGCGAAATCCGTGCGGCTGATTGACGTGGACGACGTCGTATGTCTTCTCGCGAACGGCTCGCGCCGCCGCGCGTGCGTAGGTTCGCGGCAGCTCCAGCAGCAGGTGCAGATTTCCGTGACCGATGCGCCGCCCGAGGCTGTCGGACCAGATGGCGTCAACGTCGTGGCCGAGCGCGCGCAACGCCTCCAGCGTCTGCACCTCGGTGCCCGCGGCGCCGGAGTGCGGGTTGTACGGCACGTCGGCCATGAAAAGGATTCGCATCAGCGAAGCATCCGTTTCACTACTTTCGCGCCCAGCCGCACAAAGCGGGGAGCATTGCGCGCCGCGCCGAGCGGCGACGCAACAGCGATCTGGCGGAACGCGCGAAGACTGCCCCCCACGTCCGCCGCTTCGACGTGGTACTCGAAGTGCCGCGCGGCCATGCGATCGCGGGACCATGCACGCGCGGGCGCACGAACACCGCTGCCGATTGCATCGAGGATCGTGGCCACGCGGGCATCGTACGTGTGCTCGCGCAACACGAGCGAGCGCGCACGTCGCGCGATCGCGGCGCGTTCCTCGCCGCGCGCGAGCCATCGCGCCACGAGATCAGGGATCTCATCGGAATCGCCGTAGCCTGCAAAATGGATCCCTTCCTCGAATCCGAGCCGCGTCAGTTCCGTCGGTCTCCCCGTGATGAGCAACGCGCCGCCGGCCATCGCTTCGAAGCAGCGCATATTCGCGTCCTGCGGGTAGTCATCGCGGCTGATGTTCACCACGATCTTTGACTGCCGATAAACCTCCGCCATCTCCTCGGCTGCATAGAATCGGCCGGCATCGTTCATCGTGAAACGGTCCGTCAACGCGGCCAGAACGCGATCGCGTGTGCCATAGATCGAGCGGCTCTTGCGACCAACCCAGCCCACGTCGAAATCGCGCTCTATATCCGGGCCTTCGAACAGATCGCGCTCGGCCGCATGCGGAAGAAGCCGGACTCCATCGATGCCCGCGGACTGAAACGCAGCCTCGAATCCCGGATGGAACACGAACGTGTAGTCGTACATCGCCGACCAGCGCACGCGGCGGTGCAGAGCTACATAGGTGTCGATGTGGAACACCGCTGTAGGCGCGGCCACCCCTTCGATGCCTTCCGGCAGCCACGGCCTGCCATCGGGATTGAGGATGAGCCGAATACGCCATCCGGCCGCGGTGAGCTGATCGAGATCGTCGCGCCACCGTTCGCCGCGCGATGGCGGAATCAGATGGACAGGCAGTACGCGCGAAAAGGCACGGTGAAAGCCGCGACGCTCCTTATCGAGCTCGTCGTCGCCGCAGAGCAGGACGATGCAATCAGTCGCCATCGCGTTTCATGGTGGGTGAGAGTAGCAGCGCCTGGAAATAGCGCAGCCACGCACGGAGCGAGAAGGGACGGGCGCGAAGTGAGCCGGCGAGATAGCCACGGGCGCGTGCGTCGCCGTTGCGTCGCAACGCCTCGCCGATGAAATAGAGGGCCGGGCCTCGCCTGCCGCCTCGGCGGGATCGCGCCTTTCGAATGTTCGCGGCCTCGCTGACGATTGCCGCGTCGGATTCGCCGCGATGCCTCGCCGCGATCGCGGCGCGCGACAGGCGCGCGATCCGCTCCTGCAGGACGCGCGCGCCCGTGCTGATGCTGTCTGCCGTGATGCGCGCCGTATAGAGCGTTTCCGGGAGTATCTGAAACTTGCCCAGCAACGCCAGCCGGTACCAGAGGTCGAAATCCTGGCCGTAGTAAAACTCCGCGCGATAGCCGCCAGCCCGTTCGTAGGCATCGCGGCGGAACATCACCGAGCCGTGATGCGTCGGTCCGTCGAGCAACGGTGCTTCGCTGCCGAGGTCGAGGACGAAAGCGGGCGTTCTCGCGGCGCCAGTGGGGGCGGCGACGTACAACGGCTCGAGCTCCGGGCCGGCAAATTGCGTGGCGTTGGAGACGAGAACGAGTTCCGGATCGGCATCGAGCGCGCGCTTCTGGAGTGCGAACCGCCGTGGATCGGAGAGATCGCCTGCATCGTGCCGCGCGATGTACATCCCTCGCGCCCGGGCGCAGCCGGCGATCAACGCGCGCGTCAGACCAGCGTTGCTCTGATGGATCACGCGAATCCGCGGATCGCGCGCCGCGTACGACGCCAGAATCTGCGGAGTGGCATCGGTCGACCCGTCATCGACGGCGATGCATTCGAAATCGGTCTCGCTCTGCCCGAGGATGCTGTCCAGGGTCTGTGGGAGCGTCGCCGCGCCGTTGTAGACGCCGATCACTACGGAGATGGCGGTCATCGCCGTCCGATCCACGAGCTTGCCCTGGCGATGCTTCGCCAGCCGACCACGGACGCGGCCAACTGATACATGCGCAGATCGGCGGAGGAGGAGATGCTGCGGGCGAGCGTAAGGAGACGCTTGGCCTCCTCCGGCAATCCGGCTGCGCCGCATTGGCGGGCGAGGTGGAAGAGCTCGCGGGCGAATCGTTGAAATTCGGGCGCGTCGTTGGGGACGCCGGCGCGCCGCGCGTGGGCCGTGATCAGCTCGTGCGCGTTGCTTCGATCGCGGAGGCGGGCGGGATCGGCTCCGCTGCCTCGCGACAGCCGGCCATCATCGTGATCGCGATGTTCCGCCACAACGGCGTCGACGTATGCCAGCCGGGTACCGAGAGCTCCGACTCGGCAGTCGTACTCCCAGTCTTCTTCCAGCCGTAGCGCCGTCCATGGACCGGCGGCGTCGCAAACCGTCTTGCGATAGAGCGGCGTTGACGTCTCCCACCAGCGGGCTACGAGAAATGACGGAAGGATCGTCTCCCGGATCTGATTTGCCTCTTTCCATGTGCACTCGATCTCGTTGCCGGCCGCGTCGCGGTAGCGAGTCATGCCGTAGGCGACGCCGCACTCGGGCTGGCGTGACAACGCTTCGATCTGGCGCTCGAATTTTTGAGGCATCAGCAGATCGTCGCTGTCCAGATACTGAATGAACTCGCCGCGTGCCTCGACGCGTCCCGTTTCGCGCGAAAGTCCCGGGCCTCCGTTCAGCCTGCGGATGCCCCGCACTTCCTGATGCCGTGACGCCAGTTCGGCGATGACGGCAGGAGTTTCGTCGGTCGATGCGTCGTCGACGATGATGATTTCGATCGGCCTCCAGGTCTGTCCCAGCACGCTCGACACTGCTTCGCGAAGCATGGCCGGGCGGTTGAAGACCGGGATGATCGTCGACACCAGTTCGCCAGCCATCCGTCAAGGATAGCGGACATAGAATGGCGTCATGATCACGTTCGTCGTCTGCGTTGAGCCGGGACCGCACCGGCTCGAATACAAGGCGGCGACCCTGTTCCACACGATGCGCCGGAACATGGGCGCGATGGCCGGCGCAGCGGTCTGGGCGTACGCGCCGCGCCCGGGCCGGATCGTGGCGCCGTGGTGTCGCGAGATGCTGGAGCACTTCGAGGTTCGCCTGATCGAAGAACCTCTCAATGCCGCACACGCGGACTACGCTCTGGCCAACAAGCCGCTGGCGTTGGCGCATGCCGAGGAAACAGCGGCTACGGAGTTCGTCACGTTTCTCGACACGGACATATTGGTCTGGCGTGAACCATCCGCCTTTCAACTCGGCGAGGGAGAAGACGTCGCGCTGGTCGCCGACAGCACGAAGACCACCGCCTCGTCGGGTCCCGGCGATCCGTTCGAGGACTACTGGATGCAGCTCTACGAGCTTGCCGGCGCGACCGCTCGCCCATTCGTCACGACGACGCTATCGGGCGAGCGCGTACGCGGAAGTTGGAACAGCGGCGTCATCGCCCTTCGCCGCAATGCGCACATCGCCGTACAGTGGCGCGACGCAATGCTGCAGATGCTGGACAACGATTTTTCCCCGCCGGCCGCGTCTTATCTGCGCGAAAACAACCTCCTGAGCGCCGTCGCCACGTCACGATTCGATCGGATGCGCGAGCTCTCCTTCGCCTACAACTATCCCGTGCAGAATTGGGATCGCATGACGGTGAAGGGAATCGCGCCGGAAGAGGCAGTTCTCTGGCACTACCAGCAGTTTCTCGATAAGGCCTATCACCGATTCGCCGGCCGCATCGATGGCGCAAGTACCCTGCGTGAACGTCTTGCGCTGACCGAGCGGTTTGCCGAAGATCTACGCCGCAACTACCGCCGGCGCATCGGCATCGACGAGACCTGGCTGCAATCGGTTCGCCGCCGTGCGCGGCTCGGTCCGCGAGTGCGGAAGCTCCTCGGCCGCTCCAAGCCGACGGATGCTCGCTACGAAGGATGATGAGAGCGATTCCGAAGCGCTGCTTCGACGCGTCTCCCCTCGCGGTTTTTCGAATCGTCTTCGCCTTGGCTGTTTTCTGTGAAGTAGCGCAGCTCGTTCGATTTCGTCATCTCATCTTCGACGCCGTGCCGTTCATTCAGCCGGCGCGGTTTGATCTCCTCCCTCTGCTCTGTGCCTGGCTGGTGATCCTCGTCGCGCTGATGTGCGGCGTAGCGACGCGTGCGGCCGCCGCGCTGAATGCCGTGCTGACCATCGCCGTTTTCGGCTTACTGATGCGGTTGCAGCACTTCGGCTATCACGCCGACGCTTTGTACATTCCGGGCGCGATCCTTCTGGCGCTCGTCCCTTCGGAGCGCGTTTTCTCGATTGATGCGTGGCGTGCCGCCCGGGTGGGCCAACCGATGCGCCGGGATGCGAACGCCATCCACTTCGCAGCCTTCGCAATACTGCTGGCGATCACCTACGGCGACTCGTTCTTCTGGAAGCTCGCGTCACCCATGTGGCGCCATGGTCTGGCAATCTGGACTCCGGTCGCTGAGCTCTTTGCGTGCGTGCGGCTGCCGCCGCTGCCACCCCAGCCGCTGCTTTGGAAAGCGATGTCTTACGGCACGCTCATCTTCGAAGGCGCCTTCCCGATCGTGGTCTGGTTCCGCAGAATTCGCGTTCCCGTGATCGTTGCAGGCGTCGCGATGCATCTGGGAATTGCCTACCTCTTTCCGATTCCTCTCTTCAGCCTCGTCATGATCAGCCTCTATCTCCCGCTCATTCCGGTGAAGGCCTACGGTTTGCCGGAAGCGGCCAGCGAGATGACGCCGGCGTGGAGGGAGCGAGCGGTAGTAGGCCTCCTCGGCATCTGGCTGCTTGCGGCATTGGTCCTCCTGACGCGGATTCCGCCCTTGCCCAGTTCGCGAGTGGGAGGACGCCCCTTCGTGTTCGTCGCCAAGGTTCTGTCACTGATCGGAGCTCGTTCGCACGACGTCTATCTCGACGGGCACTTTGTCCAACCGCGGCCGACGATGCTGGTCTTCGAATCGGGAGGGCGTCGCCTGCCTTTGCCGTACACGCAGCCGACGGGTTTGACCGGCCCCGATCTCTCCGGCCGCACCTATTCAACCTGGATTTGGATCGCCACGATGTCGGGAGATTGGGTGGCGGATGGCTCGCGCGTCATTCGGCGTTACGCAGCATTCTGGCTCGGCGAGCAGCGAATGAACCTTGCCGGCGCACGCATCGTGATTTACCGGCGCCGCTTCGTCCATCCCCGTGACGTAGACGTGGAAGTGCTGCGCGAAAATCAGGCGGCGCAGTGGTACGAGGCGGGAGAGATTGCCGGATCCGATCTGCACATTACCTGGAAAGCCGTCAACTCATTCTGACGACGATGGTGAAGTCGAAGAGCTTGTAGTCGTGCAGTAGTGCCACATCGCGCGACACCTTGCGTTTGCAGTAGTCGAAGAGCTCGAGCGGATCGGCGTAGTAGAGATCGTCCCGTTTCTTGTCCGGCTCCGAGTATGCCGTGAGCGCGTTGAACGCGATTCCCCGGGTGGCCCGGCTGGCCATGTCGTCGATCGTGGCGAGCATGTAGTCGCGCCAGGCCTCGTCGCTGGCTTCCAGTTTGTAGCTGAAGATGCCGCTGGCGATGCAGTAGTCGGCCTTCGGCAATTCCGCGCGCACGGTCGTGAAGCGGGCGGCGGGTTCATTGCCGAATTCCGCGCGCGCCGCCTCGATCATCGCCTCGCACATGTCATAGCCCCAATAATCGAGCTCGTCGACGATCGAGAGCAGATGGGCCAGCATCGCCCCGTATCCGCACCCATAGTCGATGATGGAGGCTTTGCGCTCACTCTCGATCACGCTGCAGACCTTGGCAAACCGAAGCTCCTGAGCCTTGACGGAGTTCCAGCCGACTCCTAGCGGCGTGGCGCCGTGCGAGGCCAGAATGCTCCTGTAGTACGCCAGCAGCGGACGCAGGACCGGATCGAGTTTTCCGCTTGAGATGCCAAATGATACGCCGCCTCGCTCCGGCTTGCAGCGTGTGGGGCGTGTAAGATGCCGGCCACTCCTTTCCATGGATTCCGCCAGCAATGAGAGTCTCCGCGACGGCCTTTCGGTGGTCGTGCCGGTCTACAACAGCGAGCAGTCGCTGACGCCGCTCGTGGAGCGGCTTCACTCCGTCCTGCCTTCGCTGGCCGCCGACTGGGAGATCATCCTCGTGAATGACGGCAGCCGCGATCGAAGCTGGGACGTGGTCTGCGATCTCGCGGCCCTTCACCCGCGCGTACGCGGCCTGCGCATGCTGCGCAACTACGGGCAGCACAACGCGTTGCTGGCCGGTGTTCGAGAGGCGCGCTTCGTCACTACCGTCACCATGGATGACGACCTGCAGCACCAGCCGGAGGAGATCCCGAAGCTGCTGACGAAGCTGACCGACGATTGGGACGTCGTCTACGGCACGCCGTCCACGCTTCCTCATAGCCTTTGGAGGAACTTCTTCTCCCGCTTCACGAAGGGTGCCCTCGGCTTTGCCATGCGCATCGATACCCTCCCGGACATCAGCGCCTTCCGCGCTTTCCGGACCGACCTGCGCCGCGCCTTTCACGCGTACAGCAGTCCGGAGGTGATCATCGACGTCCTGTTGTCGTGGGGGACATCGCGGTTTACTTCCGTGAAATGCGAGCACCTTCCGCGCACGATCGGACGGTCGAACTACACCCCCTTGAGGCTTTTCAACTCGGCGATGTTCATCCTCACCGGGTACAGCACGGCGCCCCTTCGTTTAGCGAGCTCCGTCGGGTTCCTGTTCACCTTTTTCGGCTTTGGCGTACTGGCCTACGTTCTGGTCCGATACTTCATCGCAGGCGGAAGCGTCCCCGGCTTTCCGTTTCTCGCGTCGGCGATCGCCATATTTTCCGGCGCGCAGCTTTTCGCCATCGGGATCATCGGCGAGTACCTCGCGAGGATCTTCAATCGCAGCGTCGAACGGCCCGTTTACGTGATCAAAGAGACCACGGGGCCGGCAGCATGAGAACCGGGTTTTGTGTCTCGGGAAACGGTTCGCTTTTCCGCGCCGCCGTTGCGAATCGCCGGCAACTCGGGATGGAGCCGCTGTTGCTCATCGTCGAAATGAAGGCCGCCGCCGATCTGGAGTCCGTTGCGTCGGAAAACGGCATGCGCTGCGTCCGCCTCGCGGCCGCAGACCGTCCGGCGTTTGATCGCGAGCTGACCCGGTTGCTCATCGAGGCCGAGCTCGACCTCATCGCCCTGACATTCGATCGCGTATTACCTCAGGCGTTAGTCGACCACTATGCAGGCCGGATCATCAACGTTCACCCGGCCTTGCTGCCGGCGTTCGCCGGGATGCGCGGGATGGAGCGCACGCTGGCTTCCGGCGCGCGCTTTGGCGGTGCCACGATTCATGACGTCGTCGGCGCGGTCGATGCCGGAGCCATCCTCGCGCAGGCTGTCGTCGGCACGATCCCGGGCGAACCTCTCGCTGACTACGGGCGTCGCGTCTACGAGCTTCTCGAGCCGATGTTCCTTCAGGTTATCGCCTGGTATTCGGAACGCCGGATCGAGCGGGACCCGGAAGGGCGCGTCGTCGTTCGTGGCGCGCGCTACGGCACCCTGCCGGTGTCGCCGGAACTGGAGCGGTTTGGTTTGCGCGGATGAGAGCCGTCATCCTTCAACCTTCCTATCTCCCCTGGCGTGGCTACTTCGATCTCATCCACCGCGCTGATGTGTTCGTGTTTTACGACGACGTCCAGTATGACAAGAATGGCTGGCGCAATCGCAATCGGATCAAGACGCCGCGGGGCACGAAATGGCTGACCATTCCTGTCCCGCAGCGCGGCGTAGTGAGCGGGAAAGTCGCGATCAACGCCGTGGCTCCGATCGGGACCGCCTGGACCGCGGAGCATTTTGAAGCGCTGCGGCGCTCGTACGCCGGCGCGCCCCATTTCGACGAAGCGTTGCTGCGCCGCCTCTATGCCGCGCCGCCAATGCTCCTGGCGGAGTTCACCATCGCCGCCACGATCGCCCTTGCCGCGCAGCTCGGGATCCGCAACACACGCTTCCTGCGATCATCGGAGCTAGCGGCGGCCGGAACGAAGACCAGCCGCCTGATCGCCATCCTGGGCGAGATCGGCGCGACGCACTACCTCAGCGGTCCCTCTGCGCGCGGCTACATCGAGCCTGAAAAATTTGCGGACGCCGGGATCACGTTGGAGTGGATGACCTATGACTACCCGGAGTATCCGCAGCTCTATCCGCCGTTCGATCCATTCGTAACGGTGCTCGACCTGATGTTCATGACCGGACCGGATGCACCGCGGTACATCTGGGGAGCTCGGTGACCGGATCAGGTCTGCGCGCTCTCCGTCTCCGCGCCGATGTCGCCGCTCACCACGCTTGAAAAGGCAATCTTCCTTCTCAGGATGGGATGCTCGAACGCGTAATAAGAGATCGCCGCAATGGCAATCGTGAGCAGAACCGTCCCCGCGTACTGAAAACCGACGACCCTCTCCATTCGCAATACCGTCAGGAGCTTGAACGTAATCGCGATGGCGATGACGTGGTACATGTAAATGCCATAAGAAATCCTGCCGAGGTAGTCGAGAAGGGGAGTTTCGAGCGAAATGAGCGAACGGGGATTGCAGGCGAGATTGAGGATCACTAACGCGAAGAGCGGAGCGTAGATGTGGTAGTGGAGGCGGTTCGGAAGCATGAACCCGCTTCCGAGCATGGCCAGCAAAACCACGTACACGGCCGCCTGAAGGCGCCGGTCGAACAGCACGGCCAGAATGCGCTCCCGCCTCAGATGAGCGACGGCGGCGATGCCGCCGATTGCCATACAGTCGATCGACAGCGTCCCCAGGAGCCCTGCCAGAGCGCGGACCAGCGTGGACGGTGAGGCGTTGCGCAGAACGAAAAATACGGCGAGCAGCGCGCCGTACGCGGCGATGGTCACAAGGAGCGCCAGGTACCGTCCCCGGCTGCGCCGGATGATCCACGGCCAGACCAGGTAGAACTGTTCTTCCGATCCGATCGACCACGCTTGTGAAATGAACGGAACGGCCGTGTACAGAACGAGTGCGACATTGGGAAGAAAGCCGAGCATCATCATTGCCTTCACGGCGAAATGAGGATCGGGAGCTCCTCCTCCGAACGGCTGCAACGCGTCGATTTTCGGAAGGACGAAGAGGCTCACCGTGACCACGAGGTAGTACAGCGGCCAGATTCGGAGAATCCTCCTGATATAGAAGCGCCTCACCGAGATTCGCGATTCGCGGCGCTCCTCCAGCAGCAGCAGGTACGTGATCAGAAAACCGCTGAGGACAAAAAACAGGACCACCCCCAGTGGTCCCATCGCCTGGATCGCAGCAACGTGGTAGACGTTCGGCATTCCAAGCGACGACTTCGCCAGCTCGATGTGATGGACGACCACCGCGAATGACGCGATGACCCGGATCGAGTTCAGGTTGGGAAAATGAACGCGCGTCTTCCGATCGGCGCTGCCATCTGTCGTGTTGGTATCCATGAAGCGGAGTCTTCGAAGATCGACTCTACACGGTTGCCGTGGCAGGAGCCGCGCCGTCGTACAAACCGAGTGAAACAGGTATTCTCAGCGCGTGAGCGCCCCGATCTCGTTCAACAGGCCGTCCGTCGAAGGCCGCGAGCTGGAGTATGTCCGGCAGTCGATCGACAACGGCCACATCTCGGGCGATGGCGCGTTTACGAAGCAGGCCAGTTCCATGCTCGAGTCGGTATTCGGCGGCGGGACGCGCGTCCTTTTGACGACGTCCTGCACGCATGCGCTCGAGATGGCGGCCATCCTGCTCGGCCTGAACGAGGGCGACGAGGTCATCGTGCCGTCGTTCACGTTCGTCTCGGGCGTTAACGCGTTCGTTCTGCGGGGGGCGGCGCCGCGGTTCGCAGACATCCGCGAAGACACGCTCAACATCGACGAGCGGCAGATCGAATCGCTCATCACCGCGAAAACCCGCGCCATCGCACCCGTTCACTACGCGGGTGTCGGCTGCGAGATGGACGCGATCATGGACATCGCGGAGCGCCACGGACTCGACGTCATCGAAGACAACGCCCACGGTCTCTTCGGCACCTACCGCGGCCGGCTCCTCGGCACATTCGGCCGCATGGCCACCCAAAGCTTTCACGAGACCAAGAACATCAATTGCGGGGAGGGCGGCGCGCTCGTCCTCAACGATTCCGCGCTCATCGAGCGTGCGGAGATCATTCGCGAGAAGGGCACCAACCGCAGCCGGTTCTTTCGCGGACAGGTCGACAAGTACACATGGGTCGACATCGGATCGAGCTACCTCCCTTCCGACATGCTCGCCGCGTATCTCCTCGGGCAACTGGAAATGGCGGAGCAGATCCAGGCCAAGCGGAAAGGGATCTGGGAGCGGTACGCCGAGGCGCTCGCGCCGTGGTGTGAGACGCACGGGGTGCGCATGCCGATCGTGCCCGCGCATTGCCAGCAGCCGTACCACATGTTCCATCTGCTCTTCCCTGACCTGGAAGCGAGGCAGTCGATGATTGCCCATCTGCGGGCGCAGCAGATCGCAGCAGTTTTTCACTACCTTCCGCTCAACGCCTCGGAGATGGGAGCGCGATTCGGCGCGCGTGCCGGCGATTGCCCTGTCGCGGAGAGCGTGAGCGACCGCCTGCTGCGATTGCCCTTCTACAATGATCTCCGTACCTCCGATCAGGACCGCGTGATCGAGACGATGATGGCGTGGAGAGTTTGAAACGGGCGATCGTTGGCGCGGCCCTCGTTGCCGTGCTGGTTTTCCTCGGCGGCGGTCCGGCCGCGGCGGGCGTGTTCATCGTCTTCGCGGCGTTCTTTCTCCTGCCCGCATTCGTCATCGTTTGCCGTGCGCCGTTCGTCCGGAGTATGCCGCCCGATCTTCGCGTCACCGCCGCGGCGATGATCGTCGTGCTGCTCGCCGTCCCCTGGTTCTTCCTCCGTAAACTCTCTCCGATGACGCTGCCGCTCGATCTGGCCGCGTCGATTCTGTTGACCCTGCTCGCGATGTGGTTCGCCGCGCCGCGATCGCTGTTCGAAGAATTGCGGCCGGCGTTGCAGAGATCGGTGATTTCGGTCCTGCTGGTGCTTCCGGTCCTGTTCGCACTGGTCTGGCTCGGCTACGACGTGCGTGCCGGAAACGAGGTGCGCTACTACGGTCTGCTGGCCGTCGATTTCGGCAACCTGGCCTCGGTCGCATCGGCGTTGCGCGCGGCGCCGATGCTTCCGCAGTCGTACGTGGCCGGCTCAGGAATCCTCAGTTACCACTGGCTCTACTTCACGCTGCCGGCGATGTTGTCCGATTTCCTCGGCGTGACCATCCCCAGCGCGAACGCGCTGATTCTCACAAATCTGCTGATGGCTGCGCTGCTCTTCCAGACGATCGTTACCGCGGTGCGCTGGTTCAACGAAGAGGTCAGCGGCCGCTTCACGATCGCCGCCGCGGCCGTAACGGTTTTCGCTCCGTTCACGACCTACTTTTACCAGGCCGCGGCCACGCGCTTTCCGATCGGATGGTTCGCGCTGCCGACGCGCAACCATCTGCTGCTCTCTCCGCTGACGAGCATGCTGATCTTCGGCAACAACACCTTCGCTCTCGTGCTCGCCCTTTTCGTGGCAATCGCGCTCGACCGCTGGAATCGCGATGGCCGGATCGGCGACGCACTCCTCGGCGTCGCTGCACTGGCGATCGCGATCGGCTACAGCGTTACGCTCGTTTTTTCGCTTGCCCTGACACTGATGGTCTGGACGCTGCTCGGCCGCGTACGGCGTCCGCTGGTAGCGTTGGCGCTTGCCGCTGTGACCGGCTTGGCGGCCGTGGCGCTCTTCTTCGCGATCGGCGTTCTCACGACCGGCGGCTCGCGTCACATCGCAATCGCATTCGATCGCGGCCAGTTCTTCCGGATGGTGCTGTTTGGTCTCGCCCCGCTCTGGGCGGTCGTCGTGCTTGCGGGCCGTAAGCTGCGATTGAACATCTTCCATGTGCTGATCGCGGTCGGGATTGCGGTTCCGACGATGCTGTACACCACGGGGAGTGCCGGCTCGATGATCGATTTTTCGATGAAGACCGGGTCGCTCGTCGCCATCGCCTTTTCACCGCTTCTCGCACCCGCATTGGAGCGCCTCTTCGGCGCCGGTGCGCCGCGCCGGCTCAGGGCCGCGGCAATCCTCGTGATCGCGCTGGGTATCGTGCAGACCTCCGTCTTCGTCCTGCAGTTTCCGTGGTACCGCGCCACGCGGGCGGCCGGTCACGCCTACTCGATTCCGGCCGACTATCACGACGCGCTGGTCTGGGTCCGCGATCACACGCCGCGTCAGGCGGTCGTCGTCGATCCCCAGGGCCTGCGAACGCAGGAAGTCCTCTACGCGCTGATGGTGGGCGAGCGCCGCGTGTGGCTGCCGACTGTTTTTACCGACGAGGTATTGCTTGGTGACTCGAGGGTCGTCGGCCGTGTGCCGGTATGGAACGCGTTCCTCAGCGGTGACGAGGGCGCGCGGCGGAAAGTGGCTTCCGAATCGGATTACCTCGTGCTGCACGGCAGCGTGGTCTCACCGTCGTGGCGAGAGGTGCGGCATGGCCTGTGGAACGTCTATCAGTCCACGCTCCGGAAACCGTAGGCGAATCCGCGGAGCTTAGAATCGATCATGCCGCTGCGACAATTTCTTGGTGCGCTCGCGTACGACGGGCTGCGCTTCGAGCGTGCCGTTCGTGGACGCTGGGAGCGGATGCACAACCGCAGCGATGCCATCACCATCGATCCGTCCGGACGCGGTGTGCGGTGCGAATGGCAGTGGGCGACGCCGGTGGATTACTGCCGCTTCGTGCCCCGTGCGGATGTCCGATTGCTGCGTGCCGCGCTGAACGAATGGCCGATCGGATTCGCGGACGCGCCTTCCAACGATGCCAATCCGGAGGTCACGTTTCTCATCGGGCATCGCGGCCTTTCGCGGTTGCCGCAGTTGCTGTTGACGTTGCGCTCGATCGCGGCGCAGAGCGTCGTACCGTTCGAGTGTGTCGTGGTTGAGCAGTCGCCCACGCGCGACGCGGAACAGGCCTTGCCGGATTGGGTCCGCTACATCCATCAGCCCGCGCTGCGCAGCGATCCGTACAACCGCGCGAAAACCTTCAACGCCGGCGCCGCCGCGGCACGGGGACGCATCCTCGTCCTGCATGACAATGACATGCTCGTTCCCAGGCGCTACGCCGCGGAGATCGTCGCCCATGCCGCGGCCGGTTGGGAGGCGATCGACCTGAAGCGCTTCATTTTCTATCTGACTGAAACCGCCACCGTTCGGGTGCTGCACGACGGGCGGCTGCGCATCGATGAACGCAGCGAGACCGTCATCCAGAACCTGCATGGCGGCAGCGTTGCCATTACCCGCGACGCGTACGAAGCCATCGGCGGTCTCGACGAAGCGTTCGTCGGATGGGGTGGCGAGGACATCGAGTTCTGGGAGCGCGCGGCCACTCGCCGCGCCACCCGTTTCGGCTATCTCCCCGTCGTCCACCTCTGGCATGCTCCGCAACCGGAGAAGCTGAAAGTCAACGAGGCGCCTGCGGTGAAGCTCTACGCCGAGCTGGCTGGCGTGCCCGCGGCGGAGCGCATCGCCCGGCTCAAGCAAAAGGTTCGCACCGCGACGGGATCGCCGTCCTCGCAACATGCGGAGCCGGAGTAGCATGACAGCGCGCGCAGGGGCGTACACAACGGCATGATTCGCGATCGCTGGCTCGACTTATGGCACGCTCTCCCGCCATTCCGCGGCCGCCTGGCCATCGCTCGCATCGTCGCGCAACACCTCATGACGAACGATCGGAATCAGGTGGCATGGGCGACGCTGCCGAACGGCTTCCGGATGAAGGTCGATCTTCGCTGGCAGGGTGGATACGACGTTCTCTACTACTTCCGGACGTACGAGGCAGCGCTGGCGTCGCTGCTGATTCGCGCTGTCGATGAGGATGGCGCGGTGCTGATCGATGTCGGCGCGAACATCGGCGTGTTTTGCTTCCTGGCCGCCGACGTTCTGAAGCGGCGTGGCGGGCAGGCACTGGCCATCGAGCCGCTGGCGCAGAATCTGGAGTTTCTTACGGACTCGATCGAGGCGAACGGTCTCGATGACGTCATCGTGCCTCTGGCGGTGGCGGTTGGCGATCATGACGGCGTTCTGAGCCTGGCGCCGCTGGCAAGCGGCACGATCGCGAACGCGCGGCCTGTCTCATGGTCCGGATCAGAAGTGAGTGGAACGTCGGCCAACGTCTCCGTGCCGATGAAGACTCTCGACTCGATCGTGAGTGAGCGGGGCCTCAGCGGGGTCAGCTTCCTGAAGATCGATATCGAAGGGGCGGAGCTGTTTGCGCTCCGAGGCGCGGAAACGCTACTGAAGACGCAGCGTCCACTCGTCTACGCGGAGTTCCACCGCGAGTACAGCCGGTCCAACGGAACGACCGAGAGCGACATCGCCGCGTTCGCGGATTCAGTCAATTATCGGGTTGAGTATCTCTCCCGGGATGGCAATGTGACGAGCACGCCGCCGTCTCCCGATTCGCGCATGCTCGACATCGTGCTCGTGCCGAACGACCTCTCCCCGCAGCAACGACACGTGCTGAGACGATGACTCTGCCAACGCGCGTACTGATCCTCGGCGCGGGCGGGATGCTCGGGCACAAGGTGTGGGAGGTTTTTCGCGATCGGTTCGAATGCCGCGCCGCGCTGCGCACGCCGCTGCCGTTGGCGCTTTTTGACGACGCGCGGGTCATCAGCGGATTCGATGCAACGAACTTCGACGACGTCGCGCGGTTGATTGAGGTAGTGAAGCCGGACGTGGTCGTCAACTGCATCGGCGTCGTGAAACAGCTCGCCGCGGCGCACGATCCGATCGCGTCGATCACGCTGAACGCGCTCTTCCCGCACGTCGTCGCGCGTGCGTGCGCCGAGGCAGGAGCGAGGATGATTCACATCTCCACCGATTGCGTGTTCGCCGGAACGCGCGGGCATTACACCGAGGAGGACGTTCCCGACGCCGCCGATCTCTACGGCCGCTCCAAGCTCCTCGGCGAAGTCACCGAGGGCGCGCTGACGATCCGCACGTCGATCATCGGACGCGAGTTGCGCACGTCGAACGGGCTCGTCGAATGGTTCCTGTCGAACCGCGGCGGCTCGGTGCGCGGCTTCACGAATGCGATTTTTTCCGGCGTCACCACGGCCATGCTCGCGCGCATTCTGGCGGCCGTCATCGAGCATCATCCCGGCATGCACGGCCTCTATCACGTGGCGGGCGCGCCCATCAGCAAGTACGATCTCCTCATGATGCTGAATGCAGCGACGAGTGCCGGAGTCACGATCGCGCCGGATCCTGGGAGCGCGGGCGTCCCGCCCGCAGTCCAGCACGATGCTGCCAGGTACGGAGGGCGAGACGCCCGCGATCCCAGGGTCATCGACCGCAGTCTCGACGCAACACGCTTTCAGGCCGCGACCGGCCTCCAGCCGCCGGAATGGCCTGAGATGATTGCCGCGCTGGCGGCGGAATCGCCGCACTACGAGCGCTGGAGAACGGAATGATCCTCGACGGAAAACGGGTGCTGGTCACCGGCGGCACCGGGTCGCTCGGCGGCAAGGTGGTGCGCGCGCTGTTGCGCGGTGACATGGGCCGGCCCGCCGGCATCACCGTCTTCTCGCGCGATGAAGCGAAGCAGAACGACATGCGCCTGTCGTTTATGAATCGTCCCGCCGCGACGGACGAAGTGATCTACACGAACTCGCAGCAGCTTCTCAGCTTTCGTATCGGCGACGTCCGCGATTACGCCGCCATTCGCGCCGCCATCGAGCACGCCGACATCGTGATCAACGCCGCCGCGCTCAAGCAGGTGCCGTCGTGCGAGTACTTCCCGGTCGAAGCGGTGCAGACCAACGTCATGGGCGCCGCCAATCTCGTCCGCGCCATCCGCGAAAGCGGCGCGCGCGTCGAGACCGTGGTCGGCATCTCCACCGACAAAGCGTGCAAGCCGGTCAACGTCATGGGCATGACCAAGGCGCTCATGGAACGAATCTTCGCCGAGGCCAATCTCGAATGTCCGTCGACGCGATTCGTCTGCGTTCGCTACGGCAACGTCATCGCCTCGCGCGGCTCGGTCGTGCCGCTCTTCGTCGAACAGATTGCGAACGGCGGCCCGGTCACGATCACGACCGAGGACATGACGCGCTTTCTGCTGTCGCTCGATCGCGCCGTCGAAACGGTCTTCGCCGCCATCGAAGGCGCGCGTCCCGGCGAAACGTACGTTCCGCGCGTGGCCGCGGCGCGCATCGTCGACGTCGCCTCGACTCTGATCGACGGACGGGACATTCGCATCGACGTCACCGGCGTCCGCCCCGGCGAGAAAACGCACGAGATCATGGTCTCCGAGGAGGAGTGCCACCGCACCATCAGCCGCGGCGACTACTACGTCATCCTGCCGATGCTGCCGGAGCTTCGCGACAAGCAGCCGTTCACGCCCTCACTGACGACAGAGTACTCATCCTCCGATGTCAACCTCGAAGGTGCCGCGTTGCGTGACGCGCTGGCCCCGTTCATGGCGGCCACGCGATGAAAGTCGTCACCTGGCTTGGTACGCGTCCCGAGATCATTCGTCTCAGCCGCGTCATCCCGCTCCTTGACGAACACGCCGAGCACACGCTCGTGCACACCGGGCAGAATTACGACGAGAACCTCAGCGACGTTTTCTTTCGCGAGTTGCAAGTCCGCCAGCCCGACGTCCACCTCGGCATCGAGGCGAGCTCGTTCGGTTCGCAAGCCGCGCAAGTGATCGAGAAGTCGTTCGAGTTTTTCTCGCGCACCCGTCCTGACCGCATCGTCATCCTCGGTGATACCAACAGCGGACTGGCCGCGATCAGCGCCGCGCGCCTGGGCATCCCCGTCTTTCACATGGAAGCCGGCAACCGCTGCTTCGACGATCGCGTCCCCGAGGAGATCAACCGCCGCATCATCGACAACTGCAGCGACGTGCTGATGCCGTACACGCATCGCAGCAAAGAAAATCTGTTGCGTGAAGGTTTCGAACGGCAGCACATCGCCGTCACCGGCAATCCGATCTTCGAAGTCCTGCAGTTCTACAAGCCGCACATCGATGCCTCGGATGTGATGGAGCGTCTCAATCTCGCGCCGAAGGGCTTCTTCCTGGCCACGTTGCATCGCGCGGAAAACGTTGATGAAGAGCAGCGCCTGCGCGGATTCGTGACGGCGCTCGACCGCGTCGTCTCTCTGCACGGATTGCCGATGCTGATCAGCCTCCATCCGCGCACGCTCGACCGTCTCGAGCATTTCGGCATCGACCTCGGCTCGCACATTCGGGTCATGAAGCCGCTCGGCTTCTTCGACTTCGTCCGACTCGAGACCGAGGCCGCATGCGTGCTGAGCGACAGCGGCACGGTGCAGGAGGAGTGCTGCATCTTCGGCGTCCCGAACGTCACGCTGCGCGACGTTACCGAACGCGCCGAGACCATCGAGTGCGGCAGCAACATCCTCACCGGCGGTGATGGTGCCGCGATTGAGCGCGGTGTCTCGCTCGCGTTAGCGAAGTCACCATGGACGCCGCCCGCCGAGTACCTCGCGCCGAATGTGTCGCAAACGGTGGCGAAAATCGTGCTGGGCTACGCAATTTGATGCCGCGCGTCTCCATCATCATCCCGGTCTACAACGGCGCGAATTACATGCGCGAGGCGATCGACAGCGCGCTCGCGCAGACGAGCAGCGATGAGGTCGAAGTCATCGTCGTCAACGACGGTTCGCGCGACGGCGGCGCCACGGCGGAGATCGCGCGCTCGTACGGTGATCGCATCCGCTACGTCGAGAAGGAGAACGGCGGCGTCTCCTCCGCACTCAACCGTGGCATCGCCGAGATGCACGGCCGCTGGTTCTCATGGCTCAGCCACGACGACCGTTATCTGCCTTCGAAAATCGCCACGCAGCTCGCATTTCTCGATCGCAATCCCGAGGCGCGCATCGTCGGCTGCAACTTCGAGATCATCGACGAGCACGGCGACGTCACCGGCGACTTTCGCGAGCACCTCAGCATCGTGCGAACGGGCCGCGAGGTGCTCAGTTCGTGGGTGTATGGCTGCGGATTGATGATCGATCGCGAAGCGCTCATCGAGGCCGGCCTCTTCAACGAATCAAACCGAACGACACAGGACCTGGAGATGTGGCTTCGGCTCGTCGAACGCAATCCCATCCATCTCATCCCCGACGTCCTCGCGCAGTTCCGCCGGCACTCGGAAGCGGGAAGCCAGACGGAAACGCGATACCAGAGCGACAAAGATGAGCTCTTCGCCCGCATCCTCGACCGCTACGATGCCGCCTATTTCGATCCCGCCGCGACGACCTCGCGCTTACGTGCGGACCTCTACTGGTTCCTGGCCGTCAACGCCATGTCGCGCGAATCATGGGGCGGCGCCCGCGTGGCAATCGCTCGCGCCTGGCGCGAATGGCCGTCGCCGCGGAATCCCGCCCTCAAGGCGCGCATCGCCGGTCCGCGCACGATCGTCCGAGGTGGGACGCTGCTGCGGTACATGATCCAGACCCCGCGCGCAATCGCGCGCCGCGTGCTGCCGGACGCTGTGATCAATCGGTTGCGCGCACGAAAGGGGTAGCGGATTTCACCCCTCGCTCCTCGTCCATTCCAGAAGCGGGGCGATCTTTCCCTGCCGTTGATCGCGCGCCACGCTGCCCTCTTCCGTCACCGTGAACGTGAGCACGTTTTCGCGGAGCATGTCGTAGGCGCCGTACGGCTCGGTGATCGTCACGAAGTAGCGGCCCGGCATCAGGAAATCGGCGGGGATGCGGCAGCGGAATCGTTGTGGTCCGCGCTCCCAGTCGTGATTCAACTTGCCGGACGAGTCGGCACTCGTCGACGTCAGCAGCACTTCGCCTCCGTCGTTGAGAAGGCGCATCTCGATCCGGCCCACGGGAAACTTGTCGTGGATAGTGATGTCGAAGAAGACGTCGATCGGCGCGTTCGCAGGAAAGCCTTCGCTGCTCGCCGGGTCAGCGCTCGCGACCGAAACCGACCGGTACTCGAACGCGCTGAGAATCCCGTGGCGCGGCGTCCAGACAAAATCGTTCTCGACTCCCTCGGACAAATACTTGCGGATGATGTCCTGCGCATCGCCGGCCGCCTTGACCTGCCCGTTCGCCAGCCAGATCACTTTCTGACAGAGCGACGAAACGGTGGCCATGTTGTGGCTGACCACGATCACTGTCCGTCCCTCGGATCGGATATCGCGCATCTTGCCGAGGCACTTCTGCTGGAACGCTGAGTCGCCGACGGCCAGCACCTCGTCGACGATGAGGATGTCCGGCTCGAGATGCGCGGCCACGGCGAACGCCAGCCGCACGTACATACCCGAGGAGTAGCGCTTGACCGGCGTGTCGAGAAACTTCGCGATCTCCGCGAACTCGACGATCTCGTCGAACTTGCGCCGGATCTCGTTGCGCGACATGCCGAGGATCGCGCCGTTGAGGAAGACGTTATCGCGCCCGCTCAACTCCGGATGAAAGCCGATGCCGACTTCGAGCAGGCTCGATACGCGTCCGTAAAGATCGATGCGCCCCTCGGTCGGTTCGGTGATGCGGCTGAGGATTTTCAGCAGCGTTGACTTGCCCGCGCCGTTTTTTCCGACGAGGCCGACCACTTCGGCATGTCCGATCGAGAACGAAACATCTTTCAGCGCCCAGAACGGCTCGCGCGCCGGCGCCGCGTCGCGTTTGCGGAACGCAGCCTTCGCCGTCTCGAAAATGCGCTCGCGCAAAAGCGTGTACGCCGTTCCCTGCTCGCCGAGGCGATAGGTCTTGCCGATGGCTTGTCCGACGACCGCTTCGTTCATCACATCACGTCCGCGAAAATCCGCTCGGTCACTTTGAAGTAGTAGACGCCGGCGACGAGCAGCACGATCGACGTCAAGGTCCCCGCGACGATGCCCGGCACGTACAGCGGCGTCGTGCCGAGCAGCGACCAGCGGAAGCCGTCGATCACCGCCGTCATCGGATTCAGCGAGAAGAGGAGCCGCCACTTCGGCGACACCGAGGTCGTGCTGTACGCCACCGGCGAAACGTAGAGTCCGAACTGCGTGAGAAACGGGATCAAGTGCCGCATGTCGCGATACCGCACGTACAGCGCGGCCGTGAAAAGTCCGAGCCCGATCGTGAAGACGACGCAGAGCAGGAAGAAGAGCGGCAGCGCCCACGCATGCACGGAAACCGGCGTGCGATACCAGAGCATGATCAGAATGAGGATCACGAACGAGACCAGGAAATCGACGATCCCGACCGCGATCGATGCCAGCGGCAGGATCAACCGCGGAAAGTAGATCTTCGTGATCATGTAGCCGTTCCCGACTACCGACCCCGCCGTCTCCGCGAACGCGGTCGCAAAAAACTGCCACGGCAGCAGCGCGATGAATGTGAACACCGCGTACGGCACGCCTTCCGATGGCAGCTTCGCGATCCGCCCGAACACGACCGTGAAGATGACCATCGTCAAAAACGGCCGGAGGAACGCCCACAGGATCCCGATACTGGTCTGCTTGTAGCGGACGACGATGTCGCGCCACGCCAGATACCCGAGGAGCTCGCGATACTCCCAGACCTCAGCCAGATCGAGCTGCGCGAGCCCGCGTCGGGGCTTGATGACGGTGTGCAAGGGGGTGGAGTTTATCCGAGCCGTGAATGCGCAGAGCGCGGGCGAGCAGTTCTCCGCGTCCCCGCGCCTCCGCGTGAACACGGTTTCCTTGTCTATTGACACCTTTCGAGGACAACGGCGAACCCATCGATGCATTACCCCGAACCCATCGATGCATTACCACGAACGCATCGATGCATTACCCCGAACCCATCGATGCATTACCCCAAACCCAACGATGCATTACCCCGAATCCAACGATGCATTACCCCGTACCTGTCGATGCATTACCCCGTACCCATCGGTGCATTACTCCGTATCCATGGGTGCATTACCTCGAACCCGTCGACGGATTGCCCGAACCCATCGATGCCTTACCCCAAACCAATCGATGGATTAACGCCAGTCATCGACGCATTTATGGGTGGCGTTATTATGGTTTAAAACTGTGATTTGACGGTGATTTCACGGTTTTGATGGTCTAATACACTGGCAAAAGGCATCCAAAGGACTTAAATTACCACTGTGTCAAACGTACACCTCGGACCCGCCTCACATCGGAACGCGAAACAGTCGCGGCGGCTCGGGGTGTCGGGACGTCCCTCGAATCGGGTACGGCGAAGCGCTTGGCTCCGCCGATTCCGCCGGACACGCCAGACCATCGACCGCTCGCTGCGGCTGATCGAGGCCTCGGGTCGCGTCATCGACGCAGCGGAGCGATTCGCGGCGCGCCGTCCGACTCGTGCCGCGCGCAAGTACAAGCGCGTCTCGGGGTGGCTCGACGAGGCGTCGATGCAGTTGTCGTCTGCGATTCGCGCTCTGAGCGTGACGGCGGTGAAGATCGCGCGTTCGCCCGAACAGGCCGCGGACACGCGGCCGCTGCTGACCGGAGCAACCGCCCGCTGGGCCGGCGCGGCCGGAAAGCTCTCCGCGCTCTCCGACCGGCTGGACGACACGTTTGACCTGATCCTCGACGCCGTCGAGACGGGAACAACGCTCGATTTCTCCCAACTTTTCAGAAATCCGATCGTCCCGGCCCGAAGAGGCATACCGCTTCGCCCTCTTCCGCCACGCCGTCTGTCCTGTAACACCGCCCGCATTCGCGTCATCCATAGCCGTCGCCGGCGGTCTGGCCGTCTGACGCTGCCCGACGGTGAACGGCGGATTTTCCGAGGCCGTGCTCCTCCGCTCTCCTCAACCTGCCCGCTCTGATCACTGCAAGTTGACTGAGAAAAATAAGGAGGACACGATGTCCATTGAGAGAGCAGTACCCGAGACCAATCCACAAACGACCCATACCGCTACCGTGCAGGAGCGGATCGACGAGATCCGCGCCATGCGGCAGAAGATCCCGAATTTCACCATCCCGGAGTCCAAACGCGCCAAGCGTGTGATTGCCTCTGGTGCTTCGCTTCCGCCCGCGTTCATCGAACGGGCGGCGGTAGCGATCACCAACAGTGCCAGTCTGGTTCGCTCAGGCGGCACGGACCCGGACGGGATTCGCGATCTGATGAGCTACGCGGATGCCTACGAGTCGCTGGCCGATGAGCTGGAGGCGATGGCGAGCTTCGTCCGTCACAGCGTCGCCACGGCGAGGAACGAGGCGGGAAAAGAGGCGCTGACGACGTACGCTGCGGCGCAGCGTCTCGCCAAACTTCCCGCCACGGCCGATCTCGCCCCATACGTCGCCGACATGCGCATCGCCCTCGGCAAGCACCCGCGGAAGACCAAAGCGCAGCCGGCCCCCGCGCCGACGACGCCCGCTCCCGCTCCGCCCCCGGTGACGACGCAGCCAAAGGCGTAATCGCCGTCGTGCAGTAAGCAGCAACCCCCGCGCGGGCGCGTCCGAAGGCGCGCCCGCGCATTTTGGTTTTTGGGGGGAGCGCGCGCGTTCGCGGCCGGAGCGCTGGCATCACCCACCGCCGAAGGGAAGGCTTGCGCCGGCGTGTTACCCGCGAATGTTCTATGTAGAGAAATCCGCGCTTGCGAATTGTCATCCTGAGAGGGTGTGAAGAAATGTGGGGTCCGTTTCGCACGAAACCGAGCAACATTTCTTCACAGCCTTGATCGGCTATGATCACCGCTACTCACCATCTCCAATCAACGAGGCCACATGAAGAAACGACGTGCGGCCTCGCGGCCGAGAGGCGGCGCTCCCTCAAGTTCTCGCCGCTCATTCCTCCAGAGTGCAGCAGCCGTGGCGGCAGGGAGCCTTTGGCCATTTGATGGCGCGGCGGCGCCGGCTACGAAGACTGCGCCGAGCGGGGCGAAAAAGAGCCCGGCGACACGCGCCGAGCGGGTCTTTCGCGCGCGGATGGAGGCCGCCAACAACGAACGTTCGCGGCCTGTAGCCGAGCTGACAGCCAACGGCGATGACTCGCGTTATCCCGCTCGTTGGGCCTCGTTCACAAAGTCGATGCCGCATAACGATCTCGGAGAGGTCGACGCGGCGGCGTACGACACGTATCTCCGTGCTCTCAGATCGGGAGACCCCGCGCTCTTCGAGCGGATTCCGTTGGCCGGCTATCTGAAACTTGCCGATCCGCAGGCGGCGTTTGCCATCGATCTCGTCGGTCCCGACGCGGCCACTCTCGGGATTGCATCGCCTCCGCGATTCTCCTCGGCGGAACAGGCGTCGGAGCTGGCCGAGATGTACTGGCATGCGCTCCTGCGCGACGTTCCGTTCGCCGAGTACGCCTCGGACCCGCTGGTCGGGACCGCGGCGTCGGAGCTCTCCGCGATGAGCGACTTCCGCGGCCCGAAGGTGGAGGGCAAGGTCACACCCGAGACGCTCTTCCGCGGACAAACTGCTGGCGGGCGGCGCGGTCCGTACATCTCGCAGTTCCTTCTGCGCGACATTCCGCTCAGCCCGATCCGGGTCCCGCAGAAGATCCGCACAGCGACGCCGCAGCGCGACTACATGACCACCCCCGAGGATTGGCTGGCGATGCAGAACGGCCAGCTTTTCGCGGCCAACACGTTCGAGGAGGGAGGCCGCTATATCCGCAACGGCCGCGACCTCGGCGAATACGTTCATCGTGACTTCAGCTACCAGGCCGGCCTTTGCGCCTGCATGATGTTGCTGAAGATGAGCGCCCCGCTCGATGGCGGCATTCCTTATCAATACTCGATTACACAGGGCGGCTTCGTTACGTTCGGGCCGTCCGACATCTTCCACCTCGTCAGCACTGTGGCCAACGGCGCGCTGAAAGCGTCGTGGTATCAGAAATGGCTCGTGCACCGCCGCGCACGGCCCGAGGAGATTGCCGGCCGGCTTCACTACCATCTCAGCGGAAAGCGGGAAGTGCCGCTCCACGCGGACATTCTCCAGTCCGAGGCAGTGCGGCGGACGAAGGAGCGAACGAGGAACTGGTTCCTCCCGCAGGCCTATCCTGAGGGGGCGCCTTCACATCCGTCGTATCCGGCCGGTCACGCCGTGATCGCCGGGGCGTGCTCCACGGTGCTCAAAGCCTGCTTCGCCGAGACATGGGTACTGCCGAACAACGTGCAGGCGACCCGCGACGGTCTCGCCATCGAGCCGTACAAGGGCGCGGAGCTGACGGTCGGCGGAGAGCTGGACAAACTCGCGGAGAACATCGCCACCGGCCGGAACTTCGCCGGCATCCACTGGCGCTCGGACGGCGTCGAAGGGATCAAACTCGGCGAGGCCTACGCCATCGCGTTCCTCAAGGAGATGAAGCTGACCGAGAGCCAGTTCTTCCACGGTTTCAGCCTGACGAAGCTCGACGGCACGCGGATCACGGTTTAGAGATCGCTCGGAGCGGCATCGTTCCCGTTGCCGGCGCGATTCCGCGCAGCACGTCCAGCGCCGCCTGCTGCTCCGCATCGCCGGGACCGTAGGTGCAGATTTCCACCGCCGCGTTCAGGTTTCCCAGCAGATACGGCGAGCCGAGGTCGACGAAGACGAGCCGCGCACCGGGAAATTTCTTCTGCGCCATCCTGACGATGGACATCTGCGACTCGTTATAGGCGGATGCGACGATTGTGCGCGGCTTCCGCGCCGGAAGCTGGCGCTCGAAGTACGACGAGTGCTCGATTGTGTGAGGCAGCAGGATGGTGTTCGTGAAGGCACGCCGCAGCGGTCCATCGATGCCTATATACAAGGCATCGTTTCCGCGAAGCAGCGGACGCTTGCCGCGCACAAGGGTTACGGCCGCGCGCGCGACGCGCCGGCCGGCGTCACTCGTTCCGCAAGGCTGCACTGCCATCGACGCGAGCAGGCGCTGCAGCGCAAGCAGACGGCGAAGCGAGGTCCGCAGCCGTATCTCGCTGATCTCGCCGCGTGTGTACGCGTCGCGCAACGCATCGCGAATCGCGGTCCGCTCGCGCGGCATCCAGGAGGTGACCACCATGTCGCTGCCGGCGAGGATCGCGTCGACGGCGGCACGGCCGATGCCCTGCGTTTTGGGGAGACCTTCCATCTGCAGGGCATCGCTCATGATCACGCCGTCGAATCGCAGATCGCGTCGCAGCAGTTCGTGCCACGCAGGAGAGATCGACACGGGGTGCTCGGCGTCGATGCTCGATACGATCGCGTGCGCGGTCATCACGGCCGGTGCGCCCGCGGCGATTGCGGCGCGGAACGGAGTGAGATGCGGGCCGGGCAACCGCACCGTGGTCGTATGCGGATCATCGGCCGTGGCGCCGATACCGGGGAAGTGCTTGGCGACGGTCAACAGACCGGCGGACGACGCGCCGCGGATGAATGCGCCGCCGATCCGTGCGACAACAGCTTCGTCGTCAGAGATCGCGCGCGTGCCGATCCACGACGGCGACGTCGCGGAGTGAACATCGAGAACCGGCGCAAAATCGAGATCGAAGCCTGACGCGCGCAGGCAGCGTCCCAACTGCCGCCCGGTCTCCTCCGCCAGTTCCTCGGAACGAGTCGCGCCGAGGGCCATGGCGCTGGGCAGATTCGGGATGCCTTGGGGGAACCGGACCACGAAACCGCCCTCTTCGTCGATCCCGGCCAGAGGAGGCAGCTCGCCGCGATGGATGCGGCGTGTCAGCGCTTGCACTTCGGGGAGTGTGCCGACGTTGCGGCCGTAAAACAGCACGCCGCCGGGATGCAGTTCATCGAGCGCGCGATCGAGATCCAGGCCGGAAGTCGTGCCGGTGAACGCGATGAAGAGCAGGTGGCCGATGCGTTCATCCACCGGCATCCGGTCGATTACTGCTTCGACCGGATCATCGGATGGACCGGCTGTTGCGCCGGTCCATCCGAACAGGAAAACGATCGTTAGCCACGCGGCATAGCGGTTCACCGTGCCGCGAATTGTGATGCACCTGGCCGTGCCGCGACGAGCGACCCGTCAGTGTTCCGGTACTTGGCGATGCCGATGTACCGGGCGCCCTGGACGTTGAGGAGAACGACGGCCAGCTCCCCGTCAACAGCCAAAGCCTGGCCGAAGTCACAACAAAGAGTCGGGAATCCGATCGGCCGGACGATGTTCGGGATTTCGCTCGAGATGTCCGCAACCGTCAGCACGTTGCTCTCATAGCCCCCGGCGACGATGAGCGCGGCCCCGCTGATCGCGAGATCTGACGGCTGTCCAAAGCTGTGGTCGTTCCTGACGATGTGGGGAGCGGCCGGTGTACTGAAGTCGATCACGACGATCACGCCGTTGCCCGAAGCGACATAGGCGAGCGTGCCACGAACCGCGATCCGGCGCGCGTCGCCCGGGAACGTCTGCGACCCCATGACCACCGGTGCATTCGGCGTGTGAACGTCGACGACGGACACTGTTTCATCGGAACCGCCGCTGCCGTGGGAGACCGGAGCCGAGCCGACGATTACGTAGCCGCCCGGCGCGTAGGCGAGGGACCTGGCGCCACCCGGCAGCGACGTGTTGGCGACAATGACTGGCGCCAGCGGATTAGAGAAGTCGGCGACCTGAAGGCCTGCCTCGCTGTCGGCGATGAACACGAGACCGTTCGGTCCGAGCGCGAGATCTCTTGCAAAGCCGGGCGTGTCCAGCGTAGAAACGTGCGCCGGTGCGAGCGGGCTGGTGACGTCGGCAAGGTGGACGCCGGCATCGCCGGCCGCGACGAAGAGCTGCGTGCCGTTCACAGTGACCGCTTCGGCGTCGTCGATGAAATCGACCCGGCCAAGCGCGACGGGATGATCGGGCAGGCGAAGATCGATGAGGCCCAGCCCGCTGGTGCGGCCAGCCGCATAGACGGTCGAATTCGCCGCGGCGATCCGCTCTCCTGGGGTGTCCATGCTGTGTGTAGCGATCGGACCGATCGGCGGCGCAGCCAACACGATGTCGATATGCGTCGTACCGCCGGCAACGGGATCGGCAGGTCCGCCTGAACCGCTCACGAACGCGCCGGCAACCCGCGCCGCTGCACGAATCGTGAGCGCGCCATCGATCGTCGAGTGAGACTCGAAGCTGTACGTGCCATCGCCGGCCGTGTCGGCGAACAGACCACTGAGCTCCACCCTGGCGCCGGGAACCACCACACCATTCTGCGTCCGGACGGTTCCTGTGACCGTCGTGAGCGGATCGTTGATGACGTTGACCGTCACTGCCGAAGACTGCGTGGAGCTACCGCCGAAGTCGGTGGCGATGGCGTAAATCGAATAGGAGCCCGGATCGGGAACGGCCCAACTGAGCTCGAACGGCGCCGTCTTCACGGTGGCGATTTCGGTGCCGTTGACGAAGAAGCGGACCGATGCCACGGCCACGTCGTCGGTGGCATTGGCCGTCAGCGTCGTCGACGAGCCCGCGATCAGCGTGGCGTTGTTGGAGGGACTGATGATTTGCACCGTTGGGGCGACGCCATGCGTGTCGAGGACGAGCGTGTGCCGGATGGCGACCAGGCGCGTGCTGCCGGTGGCGTGCGGCTCGGAGCCGCCGCCGGTGTTGTCATCGGCGGTAATGTAGGCGTACGCGGAATCGATGTCGATGCCGGTGGCGCTGCTGTAGCCGGCCGCGTACCAGTCGATCTGATCGCGGTACTGCAGCGCCTGCTCATTGCTGATGTCGTAGGTCGTCAGTACCGGTGCATAGACATCGGTGACCGCAGCAGTCAGCCCGGCCACTGCGACCTCGCCATAGTTGCCGTACGCGATGCCGGTCTGCACGAGGTTGTCGAGATCGGCGATGGAGTAGATCTGGTAATAACCGCCGGCCAAATGAACGAGCGTGCCACGCAGAAGCAGCGACTGCTGGACACCGGTGTAGGCCGTTCCATGCGCGACCGGCGCGGCCGGATTGGTGATGTCGGCCGCGTGAAGATTTCCGTCATCGCCGATGTAGACCAGGCGAGTGCCATCCGCCGACACGTGCTGCGCGGACGCCGGGGTGGTGGCGAGGTTGGCGACGATCGACGGTGTGCCTGAGATGGTGATGACCTGAATGCCGGAGGCGCCGTCAGCGACGTAGAGCGATCCGCCGTTCACCGACAACTCCAGAGCGTTGCCCGGCGTGTCGATCGTGGTGACGAGCTGCGGCGAAAGCGGCGCCGTGATGTCGACGATGTGTACGCCGGCATCGCCCGCCGCGAGGTAGGCGCGGTTGCCGTCGAGGCGGATGTCATTGAGTTGTCCGGCCAGCGGCAAGGTGGCCACGACGACGAGCGCCCCGGGATCGTCGGCGTCGACGACCTGAAGTCCACCGGCGCCGGCGGCAACGAGCGCGTAGCGGCCGGCGATGCGGACAGCATTGCCGTACCCGGCCAGTGCCACCGAGCTGGAGGTGCCTGGTGGTGGACTATCGACCGTGATGTCGGCGAAGGGCGTGGTGCCGCCGCGCACGAAGGTGCTGACCGTGACCGATCCGGTCAGGAAGCTGCCGTTGAGACGGCCCGAGGCATTGACACTGATTGGATCGAGCGTCGGTACTCCGGCAAGGCTGTAGTTGCCGTTTGCGTCCGCCGTGGTGTGCAGGGAGCCGGCGGTCACGCGGGCATTCGGCACTCTCTGGGCTGAGACGTTGCGCACCGCGCCGGTGAGTGTTGTGAGCGGATCCGGATGCACGGAGATCTGGGCATCCGCGATGCGCGTATTGCCTGCCACATCAGCGGCGACTGCATGGATCGCGACCGATGTCGCGCCGGCCGGAACCGTGTAAGAGAACGAATACGACGAATCCTGGAAGGTAGCCACGAAGGCGCCGTCGACGGAGACTGTCGTATCGCGCAGCGCGATGTCGTCCGCGGCATCCACGGTGATCGTGATCTGTTCGCCGTTGATGGCCGAGGCGGGAGCATGCACGGTAACGGTCGGCGGAATGCCCTTGTCATCGATGACCAGGTTGTGGGGCACGATGGCGAGGCGCGACTGCCGATTGAACGCGGAGTGCGCGGTCTGGTCGATCTGCTCGCTCGTTCCGGCCTCATAGACAAAATCGGAGTCGGCGGCGATTGCCGAGCCGGCGAGATTGAAGATGAGATTGAGAGTGGATGTTCGTTGGGGCGGCGAGTAGCGGGCATCGTTCACGGGGATGGACGACTGGCTGGTCGCGTCGAACAAGTACGTGTTGAGCCGGGTGACGCGGCGCACCCAGTTGTCGATGTATTGCGACGTGACGATCGGAGCAGCCGGCGTGTGGACGTCGATGAGGGCGATATTGACGTAGAGATCGGCGGCTTGCACGAAACCGCCGTTCGCCTCGATCGTGTAGAAGCCAACGAGCGCGACGCGGCCGAGCACCAGCGGCGACGCGGGATTCGAGACGTTGAGCGTTACGAGCTCCGTGCTGGTGAGCGCGACGAGCACTCCGCCGTCGAACGCGACGTCGCGCACTTCGCCGAGGTTCGTGATGGTTCCGAGGAGGGCGGGTGGATTGGCGTGGTAGTCGATGAGCGCTAACCCACCGGTACCGAGAGCAGCAGCCGCGATGCTCGCCGATGCAGTGACCTCGAGCGCCGGCGCGGGAAGTGCGAGCGTGCCGGTGATAACCGGCGCGTAGGGCTTCGTGACGTCGATGCGCTGCATGCCGGCGTCCCCATCAGCAATGAGGGCAGTGTCTCCCGACAAAGCAACACTGTTCGCGTTGCCGGGCGTGTCGGCGCTGCCGCTGATGGCAGGCTTGCGCGGATCGGCCACGTCGACGATCTGGAGACCGTAGACGCCGGTGGCCAGGTAGGCGAACCCATCGCGCACCTTCATGCCGTTCGGGTAGCCGCCGATGTCCACGAGTGCGCCGCGCGCTCCCGCGATGTTTTCCAGCACCAGGTCAGGTGCGGTGAGCGCGGCTGTCGATCCTCGGACGGCGGTGACATTCGTCGTGCCGGAGTAAGGACCGTCGGAGAGATGTGTCGTGGCGTGGACCTCGATCCCGCCGAGCCACGAAGGCACGCCGCTGATCGTGTAGTGGCCGGACACGTCGGTGGTGGCCGTGCCGGCGATCGAGCGGACTGTGACGCCGCCACCGACTGCAGCTCCGCCGAAAATGCGAACCAGACCGCTGATGGTTGTGGTCACTGTTGCCTCATCGACGATCGTGTAGTTGCGCGATGTCTGCGAGGTGTGGCCGGCGTAGTCGGTGGCGGTTACGGTAATCGTGAGCGTGCCGCTCAACGGCGCGCGGAAGTGGAACCGGTACGGCGCGTTGTTGGCGTAGTAGTCGATGCCGTTGACGTTGGCGCGGACGGCCGCCACGCCGGCGTCGTCGGTGGCCGTGACGTCGAGGTCGAACTGCCGTCCGGCGGCCAGCGTTGTCGACGCCGGTGCGGCGATGCTCACCGTGGGTGCGACGTTGGCGTCGTCGGAGACACGATTGTGTTGCGCGATGAGAAGCACACTCGCGCCGGAGCTGAAGTTTTGAGCGACGACATACGCGTACTGACCGTCGGCATCGATGCCGTGTCCGTCGTAGTCGCCGAACGTCGTCATATCGATGACGGATCTGAATTGCATGGTCGAGGGCTGCGTGACGTCCACGAGGGGGATCGAATCGACAAAATAGACGTCGGCGATGATGGCTGTGTTACCGACGAGGACCAGATCCGCCGGGATGAAGACGCCGGTGCCGCCGACCGATGAAATCTCAGCCGGGTGCGACGGATCGGTGATGTCCAACGCCCTCAAACCGAGGTCGTAGGCAGCCAGGTACAGGACGTTGCCGGCCACCACCATGCTCCTGACGTCCGAGGTGGTGAACGTCGATCCGATCTGCCGTGGCGAGACGGGCCGCGAAACGTCGAAGATCACCACGCGGTTGTCTGCGTAGATGTAGACGCGACCATCCTTGACCACGACCTGATCGACGTTGCCGTTGCTGACAGCGGCGATGATCACCGGCGACACAGGGTTTGTGACGTCGACGCCGACCAGACCTCCGGTGTGTGCCGCCACCCAGGCCACGCCACCTTCGACGCTGACCTCCCGCACTTCACCCGGCAACGGCAAGGTTCCGAGCAGAGTGGGTGCCGCCGGGTTCGCGATGTCGAAGATGAGCAACGCGCTGAGGTCCGCGATATATGCGCGGTTGCCATCGATAGCGACGTCGTTGGCGCTGCCCGGGGTGTCGAACGACCCGACGATGGCCGGGTGCGCCGGATCGTGCACGTCGACGACGAGCAGACCGGCTGGGCCCGCGGCGATGTAGGCCAGCCCGTTGCGAACGCGAATGTGCTCGACTCGGCCGGGAAGCTCGAGCGCGCTGACGCCGGCCGGCTCAAAGGTCCTCACCGTCACATGCACGGTGGCCGAGAAGGTGTTGTTCGTGATGACGATATTCGCTGTGCCGCTGGCGCCGGCAAAGATCTGACCGTCCGTGCTCCCAAAGCTGACGATGGAAAGGTCGCTGGAGGTATAAGCCGTACCACGGCTGCGCGCGGTGAGGTTGATGCTCGTGCCGTCGATGAGACCGCCGGTGACCGTGAGCTGCTTCGAGACCTCGCCGGAGGCTGTGTTGAAGACAAATCCCACCGTGGAGGGCTGCACGCTCAGCGTCTGCAACGCGGCCGAGAGGTTGTAGCTGTTCGGATCGAGCGGGTCGAAGCCGGTCTGCACTTCGAGTCCGTCACGAATACCGTCACCGTCCGTGTCGGCAAGGCGGGGATTGGTGCCGATTAGAAACTCCTGCGAATTGGTAAGGGCGTCGCCATCCGCATCGAGCAGAGCATCGGAGGGATCATCCGGATTGAGCCCGTTCGCGATCTCCCAGTCGTCCGGCATGCCGTCGCCGTCGCGATCGCCGGTGCTGGCCACGGTCAACTTGATCAATGCCAGCGCGCCGTCGTTCATCGCGCCGATGATCAGCGTTCCGGACGTGAGCGCGGTCACGAGACCTGCGGGCGAGACAGTACCGATCGAGCGATTGCTGGTGGTGTATGTCGTTCCCGAGCCGGTGGTCACGTCGGCCGCTTCGCCGGATGGGTAGGTGACCATTGCCGTGAGCTGCAACGTGGCGCCGCCGGAGAGGATCTGCGACGGGGCGCCGAGGGTCATCCGCGCGGGGACCGGCACGGGGGTGCTCCCGAAGGAGATCCCAACGTTCTCGATCCGGCCGTTTGGCGGAACGTTGATGAGCGTCGATTCGCCGACGCGCGTAACGTCGCCGAACACGCATGTGGCGCGTGCACGCACCGGGCCCTGGTTGGCCGGAACGTCCGAGATGATCCATTGGCCCCCGCTGGCGACCCGGGCGCTCCGGTTCAATATGGAGATGGTGCAGGTATTGTCGAGCTGCGCCTGAGCGCCCGTGACGACCAGCACGGCGAGGAGGAAGATGAAGCCGATGCGGCGAAGCATCCGCGCGCGAATCGTGCCGATCGAATTTTCCTGGGATGTCACGATGACTACCTCCTGCGAAGCACGACTCATAAAAACGCTGACGGGCAAATCACTCTGCAGTGTGATCCGGTTCGATAATGCTCCGGAAGTTTTCGTTTGGTCATCACAAGAGCATAGGAGCTCATAGCCGGTGCAGAAGACCGTAGTGATCCAGTAAGGCCGCCGCACCTGTGCCCAGAACGGCGTTGACCACCATACTGAGAAAACCGACACAGAGAGAGAGAGCAACCACACCGCCAGAGCGCAAATCCGGACTGTTCAGGAAGCGCTTCGCCGGATGCCAGGCGCAGCAGACGTAGGTCGCAAGGACGCCGGTCCAGATTGCGGTCAGACCAACCACGGGGTTCGGCCACAATACCATCGCCATAACGTACAGAGTGTCAGGGCAAGGCTCAGAAAGAACCCTCGAACGATGTAAACGGTCATAATACTTGCCTTCGATCGTTGCACTCATAGCAGGCCTACCACACCCCGAGAATCGGACCTGCAATGTTCTCAACGTGTCACCCACGCTGCCGTTAAAGCGAGGACCAGGGCTTGCCAAGCCAAAAGGCCGCCGACAACGAGCAGGACGACCGCCAAGACCCACTTCCGGGCAAACAGATACCGCACACCGGGGACGAGCATCGCAACAAACGGCCAGCACCACACTGCGTACCACCACATCCAATCAGAACCAGACCAGTGCTGCTGAGCCGCCTTCCTCCACGTAATCAGGAGGCAGTACTCCGTTACCAGCGTCAAGACAAACGCTCCGAGCAGGATCAGCGCGGCACGCAGCGCCTCCGACGTCTTCCTTGTAGGCGTCATTGAATCGATCTCATCAGAGGTCATGGCGGGTATGAAACCTTGCCGGGCGGTGCTCCCGGCCAGCGGGGCGCGGTGTGAAGAAAAATGCCTCAGATCCACCGGCAGCGGAAAGGGGGGCGGCCATTTCTTTTCAATATACATGCTCATTATTGCTGGATATCACCGTGTAAGATATAAGTGAGCAGTTGCCCACATGGCCGCACCGGCAAGGGCCAGGATTTCCCATGCCAAGACCCAGCCGGCAGCGATCAACACAGCGGCGGTAATCCACTTCCGTACGAAGAGGTACCGGACGCCAGGGATCAGCATGATGATGTGCGGTCCATACAAGATTGAGTATCCCATCCAAGATGCGGCCGACCGGTGCTGCTGCGCTTTTATAGCCGAAATCATTAGGAAGTACTCCGCGGGGAGCGCCACGATGAAGGTCGCCAGCAGTAGTAAGGCCGGAAGCAGACCCGGGAGTCTTCTATCGCTTTTCATTAAATCAATCCGGTACGAGCCGCGTTCATGGTGGGTAAGAGGCCTTTCCGGGCGGTGCACCTGCCCAGCGGGGAGCAATGCGCAGAAACTTCAGCAGATCCGCCTGGATCGGGAAGGGGGTCAGCAATTGACTGTGATATGCGCCGGAACTATAGAAGCGCGAGTATAGATAGAAAAACGGAACGGCCGAAAAGTCGTAGTCGTCGCTGCCGTCGTAGGAGTCCGACGAATGAGTAAAGTTCGATTTGATCTTCCCATCGATGGCGTCGAAGCGGAAGCGGAAGAAGACCCAGGACAAGTCCCGCCTGAGCAGATAGTTATTTCCACCCTCGATAAGCGGACCTCCTTGAATCTTCATTATGTAGGAGAAGCCCTTATGGTCTGGATACTCCTCGATGTGATCGTTCCGATCGCCTTCTACGCCAGCGTCCCATGCGACAGTCGCGAGAGAGGTAGGCAACAGGGGGTTCTGGTAACAAGGGATAGGGGTATCGCCGGTCTTCGCAAAGACTTCGCCAACCCGTTGCACGGGGAACTCGATCGTACCGTCGTCATTGACCAGATACTTGAACTGCGCGTGGGCTGCTTGCCGGTATCCGGTCGAGGAGCTGACGCCGAATGCTTCAGACGCCACATGGACGCAGCAGTGGGTCACAAAGGGATGATCGAGATCAGTCGGCACCGGCGGCCCGGTGTCCTTTGTGAGATTCAGGAGATGGGCCACGACCCACACGCGGTCTGCCTCTGTGTCGCGTACGTATGCTCTCAGAGTGTTCGAAGGATCGTCGAATCCGCCAATGCTACCGGCACCGGCCCGATAGATCGCCTCCAAGCACTCGAAATGGTCGATCGTCAGCGGATCCACGCCAGCCGTGCTCTCCGGTAGATCCATCACCGCTCCGTAGAGGATGTAATCATTCGTCCGGATGCCTACCTTCTGTTCGATCGTGTCGGTCTTCACACAGCCGCCGCCGAAGGTGGCCTGCAGCTTGATCGTGTAGGTCCCCGGCTTCCAGTTGATCGAATTGACGACCCACTCCGTCGCGCCGGCGCCGGCGGGACCGGTAATCGTCTCGGGGCCGGTGGCGCTCCAACGGAAGTTGCTCGCCTGGCCGGCTTTTACCCACGCCTTCCACGACACGTTGTCTCCGGAGAGAAGATTGCCGTAGACCGGACCAGCCAGCTCGGGCGAATCGGCAGTCCAGGTGCGACTCGGATCATCGTGATCTACGTATCTGTTGCGGAGCGCACTCGTGATACCGCCGATCTTCACTTCGAACGGGCTGCTGACGCATCCGCCGTTGCTGCAGACGCTCACGGAGCATGGCAGGCCGTTACCCTGGCACGGTTGGCCGTTCGCCGCCGGATTCGGAACGCAGCCATTCCCGGCCGCGTTGAGCACCGAGCACTGTCCCCCGCCGCCACCCGTGCCGCCGCTGCTCCCGCTGCAATTGGAGGTCGAGCCGGAGGCGGCTGGATTTCCGCCGCCGTGCCACCCAGCCTTGATCACACCGACGCCAGGATCGGAGCGAACGACAGAGCCGTCATCGCTGACCGAGCCGGTACCGATGGCGACGAATTGCCCCAGGTCGTGATCGAAGGAGTAGAGCTCGGTGATCTCCCCCGGCTCCAGACCGTCGAGGTTCGGCAGGCTCATCGCCGCCGGCGGATCGAAGTGCGCTCCCGGCGGCTGGATCGTGACCAGGAAGCGCGGCTGCTGCCCGAAGCTGGGCGGCATCGGCATCTTGTCCGGATGGACCAGCGTCGCGGAGATCGTCCCGGTGCGGCTACCTCCCGGGAAGGTCACGGAGCCGGGCGGAATGGTGAGCGAGAAACCGGGAAGCTCGGCCAGCGTCAGCGTGCCGCCGTGCGTCTCATCGACGAACAGACCGCGCTGCACGTCGATCGGCAACAGATAGATCGGCATGCCGATGGTGTTGTTCTGTCCGGGGACCGTGTAGAGGGCGAATTCGAGCGTCGGCCAGGTACCCGGCCGCTGGGCCGTGCTCCCATCGACGAAGAGCTTGACGTACCCGATCGGGACGTTGGTCAGGACGAACTGGCCTTGTGCGTCCGACTGGGTGGTGAGCGACGTGCCGTCGACCCGCAGCGTGACGCCCGGAACTGGCAGATTCGTATTGTCGACGACCACCCCGCTGATCTTCGTGTTCGCGATGGCGCCGGCGATGAGCCCTGACGCGCGGAAGGACGCCACCGAGTCGGGCACGCCGGCCACGCTTGCCGCGAAGATATTGTTGTCGGCTCCCTCATCCGGGCCCAGCGAGGGACGGACGATCGCGCGTCCGTCGCTGTCGGTCACGATCGTGACGCTTGCCTGCCCATCAAAACTTCCCCCGCCCGAGACCACCGTGAACGTCACCGGGACGCCGGCGAGCCGGTTGCTGCCCCGATCGACGACAACGGCTACGATCGGCCGCGCCAGCGCGGCGCTCACGGCTCCGAACTGGTTACTTCCCGAATCGACCACGATCAGTGCCGGCGAGCCGGTTGTGGCCACGGCGAGAAACTCCGCTACGGCCGGCACGCCGTCGGCGCTGACCTCGACGCGATTGTTGCCCGCACCTGCGCGAGTGCCGAGCGTCCAACTGCTCGACGCCTGCCCCTGCGCATCGGTGGTCACCGTGACTTTGCGGCCGCTGACCGCACCGGCTGCAAGCTGGCCGTTGTTTTCGACGATCTTGAACGTCACCTGCCGGTTGGCGATCGGTGTGCCTGCACCGTCGATGACGCGCACGCTAAGCGGTGTTAGCAGAAGGGTTCCGATGTTTGCGCTCTGGTTGTTCCCGGACAGCGTGACCAACTTCGGTGTTGTCGTCGACGTATCAAACGTCACATGGTACGAAGCGGTGATCGCGTTGCCAGCCTGGTCGGTAGCCGTGATCACCAGGGTGTTGTTTCCAGGCGTCAACGGGATGTCCGCTGCCAGGAAGGCACGGTTGCGAACCTGTGCAGGCGATCCGTTGACCGTGACCTGCACCTGCCCTGCGTTGATCGTTCCGACGACGATGTCGTCGACCATCCCGGTGACGCTGATCGGCGATTGCGTGACCACGGTGAGGTCCTGTGGATAGTAGACGGTGAGTCGCGGGGCGATGCTGTCGCGGTAGACGTTGATGCTGGTGGTTGCCGACCGTCCGTTCCCGCTCGTGGCCACAGCCGTGACCACGGTTCGGCCTTGCGCCAGCGGTACGCCGGAAGCATGGAAGGTCGTCCCGGCCACACTCGCCGGAACGCCGTCGACTTCAACGGTGGCGGCGGGATCGGAGACGGTGCCACTCACCTCGACGGTCGGGGAAGAAAGGACGTTCAGATCAGCGGGGCTGGTGATGGCGATCGTCGGAACGGCGAAGCGCGTTACTGTCAGGGTCGCGGTCGTGGCGTTACCGGCCCGGTCGGTCGCGACGATCGGAATGGCGTTGGCACCGTCATGCAGCGGCACGACGGTCGTGTACCTCGAATCGCTCGCGCTTGCGTCGAGACCGGCAATCGTAACCGTCGGCGGGATCTCGTCATCGTCGCTGACGTACGCGGAGACAACCGTCGAGGACGCACTGGTGGTGAATCCATCGGCCGGCGTGACGTCATCGATGCCTGGCGCACGCGTGTTCGCGACGATCGTCACGGTCGATGTCGTTGTGTTCCCAGCCTTGTCCGTGGCAACGATCTCGATCGGATTCGTTCCGGCAAAGAGCGAGACTGTGCAGGAGAACGTCGATCCGGTGACCGTCGCGGGCGTGCCGTGGCAGACCACGCCGGCGACGCCCGACAACGCGTCGGAGACGGTGCCGCCGAGAGTGGCGGTCAGCACGTTCGTGAAGGGTGGCGCTGGGTTGACGGCGAGCAGCGGCGGCACCGAGTCGAGATTCAACGTCAGCGTGGCGGTAGCCTGATTGCCCGCGGTGTCCGTGGCAACACCGCTGACAACCTGACCGGCACCGTCCGACGTGACGGTGATCATGGCCGGACAGGTGGTGATCGCTGTTTCGCCGTCGATGCAGAGAAAGGCCACGGAGACAGGTGCGGGGCTCCAACCATCGTGCGAAGGCTGAGGCGCGGCCCTGGCCTGGACGAAGGGAGGGATGGTATCCGGCGCGGTCGTTGGCGCTGCTTTCCCGAAGCGGTCGAACCAGACCTCTCCGTCGAACCTGCCGAGCTCCAGATTGTAAAGACCGTTGCCCTCGACGCCCGGGAGCAGGTGGGCCGGCACCTCCATGCGTACCCAGCCTTCTGCCGTGGGCAGGGGGCCCATCGAAACACGTTCGCTTTCGTCGCCGATGAGCGCCTCTCCCCAGTAAACGCCTCTCCACCCATACCCGTCGGCAGCCCAGGAGACTTTCACCTCTCGCGGATGCGCGCAGGGATTCATCAGCATGTAGAAGACGAGCCGGTCTCCGGGAAGCACGTGGAATGGTTGCGTCGCGTTTCCGAAACCCGATGAGAATGCGCCGGGGCCGTAGCCTATGTGCAGTGACTGGGTGCCGCTCGCTTTCTGGCTGGTGTCGAACCCGAGGCCACCATTCATCCCGTCCGGCATCGCATCGTCGAACCACACCGTGTCGCCGCTCGGGATGGTCGGCTGCGCGGCCTCGGCCATCGGCGTACAGGTTCCCGTTCTTGCGAAGCGGTCGAACCACACTTCTCCGTCGAACCTGCCGAGCTCCAGGTTGTAAATCGTGTTGCCCTCGACGCCCTGGAGCAGGCTGGCCGGCACCTCCATGCGTACCCAGCCTTCTGCCGTGGGGAGGGGGCCCATTGATACTCTTCCACTTTCATCGCCGGTGAGTGCCGCTCCCCAGTAAACGCCTCTGTATCCATACCCGTCGGCAGCCCAGGAGACTTTCACCTCCCGCGGCTTGGCGCAGGGATTCATCAACATGTAGAAGACAAGCTTGTCCCCGGGAAGCACGTGGAACGGTTGCGTCGCGTTTCCGAAGCCCGATGAGAATGCCCCCGGTCCGTAGCCTATGTGCAGGGATTTGGTGCCGCTGGCTTTCTGTGTGGTGTCGAACCCGATGCCACCGTCCATCCCGTCCGGCATTGCATCGTCGAACCACACGGTGTCGCCGCTCGGAATGATCGGCTGCGCAACCTCGGTCATCGGCGCGCAGGTCCCCGCTCTCCCGAAGCGGTCGAACCACACTTCGCCGTCGAACCGGGACAGGTCGAGCCGGTACAGACCATAGCCCTCGATGCCCGGCAAGAGGTTCGCGGGTACTTCCATCCGTACCCAGCCACCGGCAGCAGGCAGAGCGCCCATCGATACTTTGCCGCTCTCGTCTCCGGTGAGGGCTGCACCCCAGTACACGCCCCGGATCGCGCCAAGCCCCGACCACGTGACTTGGATTTCCCGTGGTGGCGAACACGGGTTCATCAGCATGTAGAACACGAGCCGGTCTCCCGGCAAAATCTGAAAATACGGCGCGCTCGCGTTGTTGGTGCCGATGGTGTACGAACCTGTTCCGTAGCCGAGGTGGAGCGACTGCGTGCCGCTGGCTTTCTGCGAGGTATCGAATCGGTTGTCCGAGAATGTCATCCCGTCCGGCATTGCATCGTCGAACCAGACGGTGTCGCCCGCGGGAATGGTCGGCTGCGCAACCTCGGTCATCGGCGTGCAGGTGCCCGATCTCGCGAAGCGATCGAACCAGACTTCTCCGTCGAACCGGGACAACTCCAGCCGAGCAAGGCTGTAGCCTTCGACACCAGGCAACAGGTTGGCTGGTACTTCCATCCGCACCCAACCACCAGCAGCCGGCAGAGCGCCCATCGAGACCTTGCCGCTCTCGTCTCCGGTGAGGGCTGCGCCCCAGTAAACGCCGTGAATTCCATCGGTCGCAAACCAGGTGATTTCGATCTCACGAGGCGGCGAACATGGATTCATCACCATGTAGAAGACCAGCTTGTCGCCTGGCTGAATCGGGAAATAGGGCGGCGTGGCGTAGTTGGAGCTGAGGGTGAACGAACCTGTTCCGTAGCCGAGGTGCAGCGACTGCGTGCCGCTGGCTTTCTGTGAGGTATCGAATCGGTTGTCCGAGAATGTCATCCCGGCCGGCATCGCATCGTCGAACCAAACCGTGTCACCGCTCGGAATGGTCGGCTGCGCAACCTCGGTCATCGGCGCGCAGGTTCCCGATCTCGCGAAGCGATCGAACCAGACTTCTCCGTCGAATCGCGACAACTCCAGCCGAGCAAGGCTGTAGCCTTCGACACCAGGCAACAGGTTGGCTGGCACTTCCATCCGCACCCAACCGCCAGCAGCCGGCAGAGCGCCCATCGAGACCTTGCCGCTCTCGTCTCCGGTAAGAGCTGCGCCCCAGTAAACGCCACGAATACCACCGGTCGCAAACCAGGTAATTTCGATCTCACGAGGCGGCGAACATGGATTCATCAGCATGTAGAAGACCAGCTTGTCTCCCGGCTGAATCGGGAAATAGGGCGGCGTGGCGTAGTTGGAGCTGAGGGTGAACGAACCGGTTCCGTAGCCGAGGTGGAGCGACTGCGTGCCGCTGGCTTTCTGCGAGGTATCGAATCGGTTGTCCGAGAATGTCATCCCGGCCGGCATTGCATCGTCGAACCACACTATGTCGCCGCTCGGAATGGTCGGCTGCGCAACCTCGGTCATCGGCGCGCAGGTCCCCGCTCTCCCGAAGCGGTCGAACCACACTTCTCCGTCGAACCGGGACAGGTCCAGCCGATACAGACCGTAGCCTTCGATGCCGGGCAAGAGGCTGGCCGGAACTTCCATCCTCACCCAACCACCAGCCGCCGGCAGAGCGCCCATCGACACCTTGCCGCTCTCGTCTCCGGTGAGGGCCGCACCCCAGTACGCGCCCCGAATCGCGCCAAGCCCCGACCACGTCACTTCGATTTCTCGTGGTGGCGAACAGGCGTTCATCAGCATGTAGAACACGAGCCGGTCTCCCGGCAAAATCTGAAAATACGGCGCGCTCGCGTTATTGGTGCCGATGGTGTACGAACCGGTTCCGTAGCCGAGGTGCAGCGACTGCGTGCCGCTGGCTTTCTGCGAGGTATCGAATCGGTTGTCTGAGAACGTCATCCCGGCCGGCATTGCATCGTCGAACCAAACCGTGTCACCGCTCGGAATGGTCGGCTGCGCAACCTCGGTCATCGGCGTGCAGGTTCCCGATCTGGCGAAACGATCGAACCAGACTTCTCCGTCGAACCGCGACAACTCCAGTCGAGCAAGGCTGTAGCCTTCGACACCAGGCAACAGGTTGGCTGGCACTTCCATCCGCACCCAACCGCCAGCAGCCGGCAGAGCGCCCATCGAGACCTTGCCGCTCTCGTCTCCGGTAAGTGCTGCACCCCAGTAAACGCCACGAATACCACCGGTCGCAAACCAGGTAATTTCGATCTCACGGGGCGGCGAACATGGATTCATCAGCATGTAGAAGACCAGCTTGTCTCCCGGCTGAATCGGGAAATAGGGCGGCGTGGCATAGTTGGAGCTGATGGTGTACGAACCGGTTCCGTAGCCGAGGTGCAGCGACTGCGTGCCGCTGGCTTTCTGCGAGGTATCGAATCGGTTGTCCGAGAATGTCATCCCGGCCGGCATTGCATCGTCGAACCAAACCGTGTCACCGCTCGGAATGGTCGGCTGCGCAACCTCGGTCATCGGCGTGCAGGTTCCCGATCTGGCGAAACGATCGAACCAGACTTCTCCGTCGAATCGCGACAACTCCAGCCGAGCAAGGCTGTAGCCTTCGACACCAGGCAACAGGTTGGCTGGTACTTCCATCCGCACCCAACCACCAGCAGCCGGCAGAGCGCCCATCGAGACCTTGCTGCTCTCGTCTCCGGTAAGAGCTGCACCCCAGTAAACGCCACGAATACCACCGGTCGCAAACCACGTGATTTCGATCTCACGAGGCGGCGAACATGGATTCGTCAGCATGTAGAAGACCAGCTTGTCGCCTGGCTGAATCGGGAAATAGGGCGGCGTGGCGTAGTTGGAGCTGATGGTGTACGAACCTGTTCCGTAGCCGAGGTGCAGCGACTGCGTTCCGCTGGCTTTCTGCGAGGTATCGAATCGGTTGTCCGAGAATGTCATCCCGGCCGGCATTGCATCGTCGAACCAAACCGTGTCGCCGCTCGGAATGGTCGGCTGCGCAACCTCAGTCATCGGCGCGCACGGCCCCGTTCTCGCGAAGCGATCGAACCAAACTTCTCCATCGAATCGGGACAGGTCCAGCCGATACAGACCATAGCCTTCGATGCCCGGCAACAGATTGGCTGGTACTTCCATCCTGACCCAACCACCTTCAACCGGCAGAGCACCCATTGACACCTTGTTGCTCTCGTCTCCGGTGAGCGCCGCACCCCAGTACGCGCCCCGAATCGCGCCAAGCCCCGACCACGTGACTTCGATCTCCCGCGGCGGCGAACAGGGGTTCATCAGCATGTAAAACACGAGCCGGTCTCCCGGTAAGATCTGAAAATACGGCGCGGTCGCGTTGTTGGTGCCGATGGTGAACGAACCTGTTCCATCGCCGAGGTGCAGCGATTGCGTGCCGCTGGCTTTCTGCGAGGTATCAAATCGGTTATCCGAGAACGTCATCCCGTCCGGCATCGCGTCGTCGAACCACACCGTATCGCCCGATGGGATGGTCGGAGGCGGAACGGCTGTCAACGTACAGGGGTCGGATGTCATTAGAGACGCCGTGCCCGCGGCGCATGCAGGCAACGCGACAAAGAGGAGCGGCAGGAGGCTCAGAACGCCAACGGCGCATCGCGAAAAAAGTCGAGACCGCAAAACGGACATACGCACTCCTTGGTGCTGCTCACCAACCGCAATTTGTAAATGTGGGGACATGGCATTATGCCATGTCCGATCACAGCGAATGGGCAGCGTTTACGAACGACTTCAGTCAGCGTCGCGGTATGTCATGCATTCGCGACCACCTCGTTGATGATGGCGTGCGTGCGTCGTTCGAAATTCGCGTAGCCGAAGTAATCGAGGCCTTCGGGGATTCTCTTTTCGCCGGACGCGAGGGCGTCGATGATGGCCAGGCGGATCTCGGCGGGGTTGGTGGGATCGACGAGTTGTCCGAGCTGGCCTCCGAGTACGGCTTCGCGTCCGCCGTCGAGGCGGCTGGCGATGACGGGGACGCCGCAGGCCAGCGCTTCGAGGAAGACGAAGCCGAAGCCTTCGCCGCGGCTCGGCATCACGTAGACGTCGGCGAGGTTGTAGAGGTCCGCCTTCTCTTCCTCGGGGAAGAGTCCGGTGAAGATGACGCGGTCGGCGACGCCGAGCCTGACTGCTTTGCGTTGCAGTCGGGGGATGTCGTTGCCGCCGCCGGCGATGACGTAGGAAACGTCGGCGTCGAGATGGGGAAGGACTTCGATCACTTCGTCGAATCCTTTGTAGCGTTCCGCGGCAACGACGCGGCCGAGGGTCAGGAGCACTCGCTTGCCTTCGAGTTTGTAGCGCGCGGCGAGTGCGGCATTTTTCGGACGGATGCCGTACCACTCCGCGCGAATGGAATTCGGCAGGAGTTGCGACGCGCCGTCGTAGTGAGACCAGCCGGTGAAACGTTCGAGCGTGACGTCGCTGATGGAGATGACGCCGCGGATTCCGCGCAGTAGCCGGTTCGAGATCGGATCGCGCAACGTCTTCCACGCTTCGATGCCGTAGATCATCAGCAGCGGGTGCTTCGTCACGAGGCGCGCGACCGGCAGGAGGTTGACGTGCGCGCAGATAACGAGATCGAAGGCGGTTCCAACTCCGCGCACCGCGCGCAGAAATGCGAGGCGGCCGCGCGCGGCATCCGAAACGAACGTAACTTTTTCCGGCAGCGGCTCGCGTTCGCTGACGATGATGCGCGGGATTACCACGACCTCATCGACAGCCGGGTGCGACGCAATCGCCGCGATCAGCTCGCGGTTGTAGAGCGCGATGCCGCCGTAGCCGCCGAAGGAATCGGTGCCGAGGTGCAGGATCCTCACGCCCACTGCTCCATGACCCGTCGCGCCCAACTGCGCATGCGTGTAGAGGTGCCGTCGGGAGGGAGCTCCGCCCATTCGGCGAGCGGAACGCTGAAACCGGTCTTGCGCCGCGTGCTGAGCCAAGTAGGTAGCGGGTTGCGCGGACCGTCTGCGAAGTGCTGTTTGCAGCGGCTCTTCTCGACCATCAGCAGCGGCGCGATCTGGCGGAGGAGCGTGGCGTCAACCAGCGGTGTGCGCACTTCGAGCGAGTGCGCCATGCTGGCCCAGTCGGTGTCGCGCAGTAGTTGGTTGCGCATGTAGAGCGACGCTTCCAGCGCGGCCACGCGGCCGAACGCAGTACCAGGATCGGGCTCGATCGTGCTGGCGATGTGGTTGAGCATCGACAGCTGTTCGAGTCCGTCGCGCGCCGCGTCCGCGCCCATCAGCGACGGGAGATCGTCGGGCAGGAAGAGTCCGCGTTTCAACAGATACGCGCCGGCCCATGTCGCGCCGTACTGAGCTACTGCTTTTGCTTTCGGATTGCGGCCGAGGCGTCCGGCTACCATTGCCGCGAGCGGCAGGCGGGACGCGGCGACGATGCGTGGCAAATCTCGAAATGACGGATAGCTTCCGAAAAGTTCGTCGCCGCCCAGTCCCGAGATCGCCACTTTCAATCCGCGCTCGGCCGCGGCCTTGCTGACGAACCAGGTGTTCGTGCCGTCGATGGTCGGCTGGTCCATGGCGTCGCAGAGCTTCGGCAGGTCGGCGATGAATTCGTCGCGCGTGACGAGGCGCGTGACGTGATCGGATCCGATCTCACGCGCGAATCGTTCCGCGAGCGGAGCCTCATCGAATGCCGCGCCGGCGAACTCTTCGAAACGCAGCGTGACCGTGCGCGGCGGCGCGCCGTTCCCGGCTTCCGTCGCCAGCGCGACGAGTGCTGAAGAGTCGATGCCGGAGGAGAGGAACGCGCCGACGGGGACGTCCGCGATGAGATGGTGGCGCAGCGAGTCGGTGACCAGTTCGCGTAACAGGACGTTCGGTTGCACCAGCCGCGCCGCCGCCTCATCGTGCACGCCGCGGCGCAAGGTGCCGGCGATCGAGTAGTAGTGACGCGCGTTTTCGACGCCGCGTTCGCTCACGAAGAACGACGTTCCCGCTTCGACGGCGCGAATCGATTTGAAGATCGTATGTGGCTCGGGAACGCTCCCCATCAACCAGAATCCGGCCACGCCGGCCGGATCGCGCTCGCGCGAGATGCGGCCACCGGCGAGAAGTGCTTTCACCGTCGACGCGGCACGGAACGTCTGTCCGTCGTCGGCGATGTACAGCGGCTTGATTCCGTACGGATCGCGCGCGATGAACATGCGCCGCGCGCGCGGGTCCCAGATGGCGAAGGAGAACATTCCGCGCAGCAGCTCCACCATCGCCGCTCCATCGTGCCGGTACAACTGCAGCAGAACCTCGGTGTCCGTCGTCGAATGAAAACGCGCGCCGAGCCGCACAAGGCGCGCGCGCAGTTCGCGATAGTTGTAGATCTCCCCGTTGAACACGATGCGCAGCTCGCCATCGACGTCGGTCATCGGCTGTGTGCCTTCGTCGGTCAGATCGATGATTGCGAGACGACGAGAGCCGAGGGCGATGCGGCCGTCGGGCGAGATCCAGGTGCCGCCGGCGTCAGGTCCGCGCGGGCGCATCCGCTCGGTGATCGCAGAGATTTCAAAACCATCCACCGGCGCCGCGGCGGATCCATACGCGAACATTGCGGCGATCCCGCACATCGCCGGTCAGGCCTGCCGTTCGACGGCGGCCGGGCGCACGTCCCCGCGACGGAACCAGTAGCGGAAGAAGACCATCACCACCAGGCCGGCCACACCGACCGTGTAACCGGCGATCTTGGTTGCGTCGATCACGGTCAGCACGGCAGAGATCGCGAAGAGCAGCGTGATGACCCAGATCGAGAGGATGGCCTTGCCGATGCTGCCGTATTTCTCGACGAGGATGTGGTGGAAGTGACGGCGGTCGGCGTTGAACATGCGCACGATGCGCGCGCCGAGTGAGGCCTCGCTACCGAAGCGCTGTTTCATGACGATGAGGGTGTCGAGCACGGGCAACGCGAGCGCGAGCATCGGTCCGCCGACGATCAGCGCGGTCGGCGACTTGATCGGACGCGCGATGGAGCAGGCCGCGAGCAGTAGCCCGATGAAGAGACTGCCGCTGTCGCCCATGAAAATCTTCGCGGGCGGCCGGTTCCAGCGATAGAAGCCGATCAGGCTTCCCGCCAGCGCGGTCATGATCACGATCGAGAAGACGTCGACGCGAATCATCGCGATGATGCCGAAGGCGATGGCGATCGTGATCGAGACCAGCGTCGCCAGCGAGTCGATGCCGTCGATGAAGTTGACCGCGTTGATGACGCCGACGATCCAGATCACCGAAACCAGCGACCCGAGGAGGCCCAACTTGATGGTCACTCCGGCGATGGAAATCTCGGAGAAGTGAAAGCCGAAGCTGACCAGAATGACCGCGGCCGCAGTCTGCACGACGAACTTTTTCGGAGCATCGGAGCCGAGGAGATCGTCGTAGACGCCGAGTCCGACGATGAGTGAGCCGCTGGCGAGGACCGCGAAGAGATAGGTCAGATTCTTCGACACGAGCTCCGCGGCGTGCGCGTTCGCGGCGAGGAGCATGAGCGGAAAGCCGAAGCCGAAAATGATCGCGAGCCCGCCCATACGCGGCGTCGATTCGAGATGCTGCTTCCTCTCGTTCGGATGATCGATCGCTCCAACTTCCTCGGCGATCCGCTTCACCGCCGCGGTCGTGATGAACGAAGTCACCGCGCAGGTGAGGAAGAGGAACAGGAGTGGGACGGAGTATTGGAGCATCGAGAGGGAGACAAGAATAGCAGGGAGCCGCGGCGCCGCGCTGCCGACATAGAATGCGCGCGACTTTGTGTACCTCAAGGAGCATGCATGGCTGAACTTCCCGGCATCGAGCGTGACACCCTCGACGTCGATGTCGTGATCGTCGGCGCGGGCCCTGCCGGTCTAGCCGCCGCATACCGTCTCGCGGAGATGGTGAAGGCGCACAACGAATCGAGTGAGAAGAAGCTCGACCTCTCGATCGCGCTCCTCGAGAAGGGGAAGGAGATCGGTTCGCACGGCATCTCCGGCGCGGTGATGGATCCACGCGGAATCGCCGAGCTGATGCCGGACTGGCTGGAACGCGGCTGCCCGATCGAGTCGCCGGTCACCGACGACGCGTTCTGGTACCTGTTCGAGAAGATGAAGATCGCGGCTCCGATCATGCCGCCGCCGCTGCAGAACCACGGCAACTACGTGATCTCGCTCGGCGAATTCGTCCGCTGGATGGCGCCGATCGTCGGCGACATGGGCGTCGATCTCTTCGCGGAGTTTGCTGCTGCTCGCGTGCTGGTCGAGAACGGACGCGTGGTCGGCGTCCGTACCGGCGACAAGGGCATCGACAAGAACGGGCAGCCGAAGGCGAACTTCGAGCCGGGCGTCGACATCCGCGCGAAGATCACCATCCTCGCGGAAGGGCCGCGCGGCACGCTGACGAAGCAGCTGGCCACGATGTTCGATCTGTACGCGGGCAAACATCCGCAGGTCTATTCGGTCGGCGTGAAGGAGCTGTGGCAGCTTCCCGACGACCGCTTCGAAGCCGGACGCGTCATCCACACCCTCGGCTGGCCGCTCGACGGCGATACGTTCGGCGGCGGTTTCATCTACGGCATGAAGGACCGCATCATCGACGTCGGGCTGGTGGTCGGTCTCGACTACAAGAACCCGACACTCGATCCGCATCACGAGTTCCAGCGCTACAAGACGCATCCGTCGATTCGGCCGCTGCTGGAAGGCGGCAAGATGATCAGCGCCGGCGCGAAGGCGATCCCCGAGGGCGGATATTTTTCGATGCCGCGGATGTTCGGCGAGGGATTTCTGATTGCGGGCGATTCCGCCGGCTACCTCAATGGCGCTCGCCTGAAAGGCATCCACCTCGGCATCAAGTCAGGCGCGATGGCGGCGGAGACGGCGTTCCAGGCGCTTTTGAACGAGGACTACTCATCGTCGCAGCTCAGCGAGTACGAGGCGATGTTTGAGGCGTCGTGGGCGCGCGAGGAGTTGTGGAAGCAGCGCAATTTTCATCAGGCGTTCGAGTCCGGCCAGCTCGCTGGTCTCGTCAACGCGGGACTCGGCATCGTGACGGGCGGCCGCGGCTACGGCGTCATGAACCGGCTGCAAGGTCACGCCGGTCACGAGCGGATGGAACGCATCCAACGCTACTTCGGCGATGAACATCCGCATCCGCCGGAGAAGATGAAGTTCGACGGCGTGCTGACGTTCGACAAGGTCACGGACGTCTACAACGGCGGCGTGCTGCACGAGGAGAATCAGCCGGCGCATCTGCTGATTCTCGACACCGAGGTTTGCATTACGAAGTGCACGGTGGAGTATGGCAATCCGTGCTTCCACTTCTGCCCCGCGCAAGTTTATGAGCCGCAGCCGACAGCGGACGGTCGCGGCAAGGTGCCGTTCCTCAATTTCACGAACTGCTTTCACTGCAAGACGTGCGACATCATGGACCCGTATCAGGTCATCACGTGGGTGCCGCCGGAAGGCGGAGGCGGGCCGAATTACAAGAAGCTCTAACGTGCACCTGTGACGTGATCGAGAGCCGCAGCGTCCTAGATACGTGCCGGTCATGCCTGTTGCAATCGACGAATCTGAAATGACGACGCAGCCCGTTCCGCGACACAACACGTTCGAGAAAATCGCCGCGCTGCAGGCGAACGTGGAGCGCGTGATCCGCGGCAAGAGCGAGGTGGTGCAGTTCTGCATCGCGGCGCTGCTGGCGAAGGGTCACATCCTCCTCGAAGACGTTCCCGGCGTCGGCAAGACGACGCTGGCGCACGCGCTGGCGCGATCGCTGTCGCTGTCGTTTCAACGCATCCAGTTCACGAGCGATCTGCTGCCGGCGGACATCGTCGGCGTGACGATTTACAACCAGGACGCGCAGGAGTTCGAGTTCATCTCCGGACCGGTCTTTACGAACATCCTGCTCGCCGATGAGATCAACCGCGCCACGCCGAAATCGCAGTCGGCGCTGCTGGAGGCGATGAGCGAGGGGATGATCTCGGTGGAGAAGAAGCGCCTTCCGCTGCCCGATCCCTTTCTCGTTCTGGCGACGCAGAATCCGATCGAGCACGTGGGGACGTATCCGCTGCCGGAGTCGCAGCTCGATCGCTTCCTGATGAAGCTGACCATCGGCTATCCGAACACGATCGATGAGAAGAAGCTCCTCCGTTCCGGTGGCGCGCACGATGCGCTCGAACATCTGGAGCCTGTGCTCGAGGCGCAGGAAGTCCGCGATCTTCAGGAGCAGGTGTCGTCGATCCACATGCAGGAGTCGCTGGTCGATTACCTGATGTCGATCGTGCACACGACGCGTACGCATGCGGAGGCAGCACTCGGAGTATCGACGCGCGGTGCGCTGACGTACTTCAAAGCATGTCAGGCGCTGGCGATGGTGAACGGCCGCGATTTCGTGATCCCCGAGGATGTGAAACGCCTGGCCGGCCCCGTGCTCTCGCACCGCATCGTGATGAAGGACCGCCGCCTGCTGCGCGGCGACGTCACGCCGGAACAGCGTTTCATTCAGAGGATCGTGAGCGAGATTCCGGTCCCGAGGTAAAGCCGATGGGGCGCTTCTTGGCCCGTTCCTTTTTCAGGCCGTGAATTGCCCAGAAGCCAATGCTGAGGATCATTCCGGAGAACATCAGGAATCCTAAGGTTCCGTAGTACATCGGATTGATCTCGAACATCTCAGTCATTCGAGTGCGAGCGGGATTCCGGTGGTGAGGTCGTGAAGCCCGCGGCGCGTTTGTGCGACCCGTCGTGATTCCAGCCGCGAATGATCCACGCCGCAATCAGAAAGAACGGCATCATGAAACCCAGGAATGCGAGCGTGCCGTAGTACATCGGATTCATCGTGCTCCTTCGTCCAAATCTCAACGTAGATGGCTAAGATCCAAACTCCAAATGCGCCGACTGTATTCGCCGCCGCCCATGGAATTGTCAGTCGGGACGTGATCAGCGCATCGAGAGCGGAGAACACGAACCACAGTAATGCGGCCTCGCGCCCGCCCTCCGCGACGCGGTCCATGATCAGAAGCTGGTTTTCGGGCGCAGGTTTCTTCACACACCGAGGCTACCTCGGAAATAGACACATCGTGCAAACCTCTACTTACTGTGGATTTCTCGATAGCAGCGCGTGTACTTCCGCGTCGGTTGTCTGCGTGAAATCGTCGTACCAGAGGCCGACGGCTTCGAATGGTTCGGGGGTGCGGAGGCAGACGATTTCGTCGACGATTTCGCGGAGCTCTTCGCACGTTTGTGCGGCGCCGACGGGGACGGCGACGATGACGCGTTTTGGTTCCATTGCGCGCAGCGCCTGAACGGCGGCGCGCATCGTCGAGCCGGTGGCGAGGCCGTCGTCGACGATGATCACCGTCCGGCCGCGTACGTCGAGGGGAGCGCGATTGCCGCGGTACTCCGCTTCGCGGCGCGACAGTTCGCGCTCCTCGCGCGCGGCAACGGCATCGATCTGCTGCTGCGTGACGCGCGCGTAGTCGATCACATCGTGATTCAGGACGCGCACGCCGCCGCTGGCGATCGCGCCCATGGCCAGCTCCTCATGACCTGGGACGCCAAGCTTGCGGACGATGAAGACGTCCAGCGGCGCGCCGAGAGCCTTCGCCACTTCGTAGCCGACCGGGACTCCGCCGCGCGGCAGCGCCAGCACGATCGCATCGCCGGCATCGACAAACCGCGACGCAAGTTCGCGGCCGAGGAGTTGGCCTGCCTCGATGCGATCGCGGAAACGGAGGCCGAACACGTTACCGGTCTTGCGCGATCACCTGCTGCTTGTCGAAGCCGCTGGTGTTCGACACGTCATCGACCACGCCGACCGAAATCTTGTTCAGGCCGCGCTCGCACATCAGATCGAGCGTGTACGTGTAGTACTTGCCCTTCGCTTTCGCGAAGTCGGTCACCGGAATCGTGATCTGGTGCGACTTGCGGGAGACGTCGGACATGTCGCCGTCCTTGTTGCCCACCACGACGTAAAGCGAGAAGCCGCCCATGTACGCCTCGCCCTGCTGGAGCAGCGTGAGGCTGTCGATCGGGATGTGGATCTCGACCGGCACGCGGAAAAGATCATTCGCGGGGATGGGCGAATCCACCTTCACGTGGATGCCGAGGTCGTTCGCTTTGGTCTTGTAGAGCAGGTTGGCGATGACGCGGTCGCTCATTTCCTGGAACGTCGACTTTTCGACGAAGGTCTGGCGGTTGCGCACCTGCAGGTTCCGGTTCTTGACGCGGACCTCGAGCTCGCGCTGGCGGTCGACGCGTTCCGTACCGGCGCGGTAGCCGAGCGAGTAGTAAGAGTCGAGATCGCGGATGATGTTCTTGAACGCGCCGGCGAAATTGTTGGTGCGCGCGGTGGCCACGCCGCCGGTCATCTCGGCCATCAGTTGCAGCGATTCCGTCGTATTCGAGGCCGCGGCGGACGTCACGTTGTACGAAGTGGCCTGCTGGTTATCGGCGGTCATCCCTTCATTGCCGGCGGACAGACCGCCCGCATGGATCGGATAGATGGTGATGCCGTTCGCGTTGGCGGTCTTCGCGATCGACTCGATCAGCGCGTTGTCGTTGAAGCCCATCGCTTCGAGCATGGAGCTCGACTGCCAACCCTTTTCACGCGCCACTTCATCGATCAGCGTGAAGGCTTCGCGGCCGGGCTGGATCTGAAATCCTTCCGTGGTCAGCACGAGGATTTTCTTCCCTTCGACGCCGGCCAGCGTCGTCAGCAGGCCGCTGATCGATTCGACGCTCTGCCGGAGGTCGTGCTCGACCGATTGCGCGTACGCGCGCGCAGTGGCCGTGGCGTCCTCGTACGTCTCCGCGTCGTTGATGCGGCTGGTGACGTCTTTGAACTCACTGCGGTTGGCGGTGCCTTGCGCCGATTCGCCTGCGATGGCATCGAGGGTCTGCTGAATCTGGATGGGATCGCGGGTGAACGGCGTACGCACTTTCAGGCTGCGGTTGTACGTGGCCACCATGGCTTCGTCGCCCGGACGCATGGCGTCCTTGACGAATTCTTTCATCTGCTTGAAGACGCGGTTGCGGTTGAACGGCGCCAGCGAGAGGTTGTCGATATAGAGAATGATGCGGCGGCGAAGCTGTTCGTTAATCTCTTCTTTCGGCGGCGCAGCGGCGGCGGGCGCACCGGGAGTGGGAACGACCACAGCCTGCGTGGCGGTCTTGCCTTCAATCTCGTAGAAGTTGGAGATCGGCTTCTCGATGCCGTTCTCGAAGATCCGGAAGTCATCTTTGGTCAGGCCGGTGACCGGTTTGCCCTTCTTGTCGGTGACGACGACATCGACGCCGATGACGCGCACGTCGATGCTCTCTGTCAGTTTCGGTGTCTCAACCGGAGGATTCTTCTGTTGTGCGGCAAGCGGACCCGCGGTGAGGGCGGCGATGAGGACAACCGAGGTGACGCGGCTGAAGTGAAGTCGTTTCACGCAATCTGCTCCGATGATGGTGAGATTCGGACGGTACCGATGAAGAACGCCGCTCTCGCGTGCCGGCAGGTCCTGACGTTCTAGACGAATCGGGAGAGCGCGCCGTTACATGCGAGAATAGGCCGCCGCTCTGAACCCGCGCCCGGCGCGAAAACTTCCGGCCGCCAACTCCCTCGAGCTGCTCATGCAAATGCAGGCGTCTAAACAAGATCCGCTGACGTTCTCGAAGATGGCCGGCGGCGGCAATGACTTCGTGATCATCGACAACCGCTCCGGACGGATCGGTGACGCGGAGTCGCTGACACGGCGAATCTGCACTCCCCATTTGTCCGTCGGCGCCGACGGACTGATCCTGATCGAGAACACCAATCGTGCCACGTTCCGGATGCGCTATCTGAACGCGGACGGATCGCCGGCCGACTTCTGCGCGAACGGGACGCGCTGCGCTGCGCGGTTCGCGTACGTGAACGTGATCGCGCCGAAGCGGATGACCATCGAGACCGGCGCGGGGATCATCGGTGCCGAGGTGAGTGATGGTGGTCATGTGACGCTGTCGCTCCAGCCGCCGCATTCGTTTGTGGCCGGTCGTCCGCTGCGCGTCGGCGACATGGTTGTAAGCGGGAGCTCGATCATGGTCGGCGTTCCGCACTACGTCCTCTTCCTCCGCGACGGGCTTTGGTCGCAGGACATCGTGCCCCTAGGCCGCGCGCTTCGCATGCATCCCGATCTGCAGCCGTCGGGCGCGAATATCAATTTCGTCGTCGTGCGCGACGCGAACGCGATCGAGGTGCGCACATACGAGCGCGGTGTGGAGGCTGAGACGCTTTCGTGCGGCTCGGGCGTGGTGGCGTCGGCGGTGACGAGCGCGCTGTTCGGGAAGACGGCGTCGCCAGTGAAGGTGCTGACGCGCAGCGGCATCACGCTGGAGGTTTCGTTCACGCTCGACGGCGCCACGCCGCGCGGCGTGCAACTCCGCGGCGACGCGCGCATCGTCTACCGCGCCACGATGACGCCGGAGACGGTGGAAGGCTTCGATCCGGAGTGGGTCCGCAATCCGGCCGAGAACGCGGTGTGCTGACGACGACGCCGATCGACGCGCACCTCCCGCTCGTGATCGCGCTGGTGCTGGCCTGCGCCTGGGCCGCGCGCGGCACGGGGTGGGCGTCGACGATTCAGTGCGCGGTGCCGTTGCTGATCGCGTCGATGATGACGATCGCGGATGAGCGTACGCGGCTGATGGCCTACGGGATCATCGTTGCGGCGGCGTTTGCGACGGCGGTGATTGCCTGGGAGCGCGGGCGTCCCGCCCGCATCTCGCCACAAGCGGTGGTGCTGACGATCGCAGGAGTCGTGCTTCTGCGTTGGATTCCGCTTCGCGATGTTCATGTCGTGAAAGAGTTGCTCATGATCGCGGGGAGCGTTGCGCTTCTATTCGCTTTGGCTTCGGTCGAGAGACGCGCGGTCGAACCGGCGGGCGGGACGCCCGCGCTCCCAGGCGCGCCAGCGCTCCTCGGCGTCCTCGTTCTCGCCGCGGTCACGCCGATTCCGCCGGGCAAGATGGCGCTGTTGCCGCTCGTGGTAGCGGCGCTCGTAGTTGTTACCCAACGAGTTCCCCAAGTCGCGATCGCCGCGTTCTTTCTCATCTGCGCCTCTTTTGCCCGCTACTCGCTCGCGACGGTCTACATCGCCGTGGCCATCGTTTTCCTCATGCCGATGCTTAATCGGGTGAAGCCGTTGACCTACGCCACCGCCATCGCCATCTTCGCGCTCTGGCCGTGGAGCGGGATCATCGCGCGGGCGTTGCCGATCGTTCGCAACTACGAAGTGGCCACGGGCGACGTACGTCCGGTGGAAGTCGCTCTTGCGCCATCGGAAGCGAGGACCATCGGCGTCCCGCCGCACGTGCGTCATGCCGTCGTGACCATGAGCGGCGGACAGATGGCGCGGCTCAAACGTGGACGCATCGTCGGCACGATCGAAGCGACCGACGCGCGCGGACGGACGATCGCCACGCGGCCGATCACGATCGGCGACGTTGCCGACTTTGGCTTCGGGCGCCGCGAGCAATTCTTTGCCTCGCGCAATCCGCTGCCGCGCTTCTCGCCCGGTGAGGTTCGCGGCTACGGCGCGAACGCCTGGGTGTGGGGGGCGGGCCGCACGGCGATTGCGTCGCCGGCGGATATCGCGTCACTTCGCGTCGTCGCCGCACCAAACCTTCCGCACGACGCGCATCTGCAGGTCGATTCGGTCGAGTTTCCGGCGCGATGACTGTGCTCTTCATCATCGCCGCGATCGGTATCCCGCTCGTCGCGCTACGCGGGCGCTCGCTGCAGCGCTGTTTTGAAACCGAACTGGCGATGCTGATCGTCTTCAGCGGCCTCGCCGCGTGCGGACGCGTGCTGCGAATCGACGTCGATCCCTACCTCACGCTCGTCACCGCAGGCGTGCTTTTCCTCGCCGTCCCGCTCGGCTTCCTCGCGTTCGCCGAAGAAATCCGCTGGAGCGCGAACCGCGCCTTCGTGATTGCCGCGATCGGCTACGCGCTCATGATTTCGCTCCAGCTCCGGACGCCGATCGACGGCGACGAGCCGTACTACCTGCTGATGACGGAGTCGCTCGTCCACGATCACGATCTCGATCTGACCAATCAGTATCGCGACGTGGCGCATTCGGACATCGGCCGTCCCGACCTCCTCCCGCAACCCGGCGATCCGCGCGGAGCGCACGGCGAGCAGTACTCGCGGCATGAGCCGTTCCTGCCGATTCTGCTGACGCCCGGTTTCGCCGTCGGCGGGCTGCCCGGCGCACTCGCCGTCATCGGGCTGTTTGGCGCGCTGCTGGCGCGTTCGACGATCCGGTTTCTCGAAGACGAAGGCATCGGCGACGCCACCACACGCGTGCTCTTTCCACTGATCGCGTTCGGACCGCCGGTCATTTTCTACGCGACGCGAATCTGGCCCGAAGTGCCGGCGGCGTTCTTTTTCCTCGAGGCGGTGCGCGGGATTCGGCAGCGCCGTCCGCCGCGCTGGATCGCGGCCATCTTCGCACTGGTGCTGCTGAAAATCCGTTTCGGCCTGCTCGCCGTCATGCTCCTGATTCGCGTCTTGCGCACGAAGCGCCAGCTCGCCATCGCCGCCGCGGTCGTGGCCGTGCCGCTGGTCATCGCATGGCTGATCTCCGGCAACGCGATGAACACCCACTCGATCCGCGAGCTGCTTCCGAGCGGCGCGATCTTCTACTGGCTCGGCCTCTTCGGCCTGATCCTCGACGGAGCCGCGGGCATCGTCTTCCAGGCGCCGCTCTACGCGCTCGCGATCCTCGCCCTCCCGCGCTGGCGTTCCATGCCCGACGGCTTCCGCCTCGGCATGTCCGCGTCGTTGCTGTACCTCCTCTATCTCATCCCGCGTTCCGAATGGCACGGCGGCTGGTCGCCCCCACTCCGCTACATCGTCGTCCTGATGCCGATCCTCGCCCTCGGCGCAGCAACGATCTGGGAGCGCATCGGCGCCGGAACGCGCGCCGTGATCGCGATGTGGACAGTGATGCTGATCATCCACGGCGCCGCGTTTCCATGGCGGCTGTTCCACCTCGCCACCGGCGAAAACTTCATCGGCGAGTCGCTCAGCACGATCTGGCGGAGCGACTTCTCGCGGCTCATGCCAAGCTTCATCCGCCCGAATTTGGCGGCGATTGTCGGCAGCGTGTTGCTTGTGATCGCGCTGGTGACCGCTGTCATCCTGAGCCGCCGGAGCCGAACGGCGCAGGACAGCGAAAGCCCCGCGGGAGAGCCCAGAGGATGTGAAGAAGACTGCGACGATGTGACGGTCGCGCGCGGAGGCGCGCTCGAAAATCCAGCCCCGCGCTCGGCGCGGGGTAGCGCCGCGCCGGCCGAGGCGCGGCCGCGGAGGCGGCCGCTACAAGGTCTCGCGCCGCCCGACCCTTTTGCACTGGCCGCCTCCGCGGCCACAAAACCCGTTGACTCGCGTTTACCCCGCGCCAAGCGCGGGGCTGGATTGTCGAGCGCGCCTCCGCGCGCGGCGCTGATCAGCCCACGATCGCTGCGTAGGGTCGTTTGGTCAGTGCCGACACCTCTTATCTTCGCCGCCATCCTCCTTGCTGCCTTCACGTACGGCCGGCGTCCCGCCGACCGCGTCGAATTCGAAGACGCGCATGTCACGCACACCGGCGGCGAGATGTTTCCGGCCGAATGGACCGTGGCGCGCTTTCTTTACCAGGGCGGTTGGATCGTGCACCGCGGCGATTCGCTTTCTTTTCTTGCGAAGGCCGGACGATCGATGGTGCGCTATCAATCCCAAACCGGCGCCACGATCGAAGTAAGGGGTCAGGCCTTCGTTTTTCCGCCGACCGGTTCCAATTACGGATATCTGCCGATCAACCTCGCAACGACCGGACGCACGACGTTGCGCTGCATCGACGGAAGCGCGAACCTCGACTGGATGCGCCATGAATGACGTTTCCGTGATCGTCCTCGATATCGACGGCGGCGACATGCTCCGCGTCTGCCTCGACTCCATCGCCGCGCAGACGTTCCCGCCGCACGAGGTGATCGTCTTCGACAATGGGTCGCGCACGCCGGTCGCGCAGCGCATCGCCTTCCGCCACGGTCTGCACCTCTTTCGAAATGAAACAAACCTCGGCTTCGCCGGCGGCAACAACGCCGCGTATCGTCACGCGAGCGGCCAGTACATCGCGCTCATCAACAACGATGTGATCCTCGATCGCGACTGGCTGGCGACAGTCGTCGCTGCGTGCGATGCCGATCCGAAACTCGCTGCCGTCCAGACGATCCTGCGCCGCGACGAGAACACGATCGACGGCGCCGGCATCGACATCAGCGACGGGACGTTCAGGCAGATACGCTGGGAACGCGGGCGTCCCGCCCGCTCGTCGACGGACGATCCTGCCAATCACGGCGGGCGAGACGCCCGTGCTCCCAGGGCGTGGGGTGTCTCCGCAACTGCCGCGCTCTACCGCCGAGAGGCCCTCGGCGATGTGATCTTCGACGAGATGCTTTTCGCGTACTACGAAGATGTCGACCTCTGCGCCCGGCTTCACGAAGCGGGATGGCGTATTGAGGTTCTGCCGCTCATCAAGGCTACGCATCGCGGCTCGCAATCGGCCGCAATCCTCGGACGCGACGCGATCAGGCTGCGCACGCGCAATCGCTACCTCGTCGCGCGACGACATCGCGGCGTCGGCCGCATCAGCGCATTGCTGCTCGAAGATCTGAAGCTCGCGTTGCGCGGACGGACCTCGTTTCGCGGAATGTGGCAGGGACTCTTCACGCGGTAAAGTGCGCGGCCATGTTTGGGGTCGTGGTGCACACGCCGGACGTCGTCGGCGAGCGGATGGCCGGGCCGGGGATCCGCGCGTGGCACTTTGCGGGCGAGTTGGCCAAGCACTTCACGACCACGCTCGTGTGCAAGCGGGAAGGGGAGTTGCCCTCGGCCTGCGACTTTCGCGTCGCCGCGCGCGGCACCGCCGAGGCGCTCGTGGCGATGCGGGCGGCGAGCGTCGTGATCGGACAGCCGGCGCGCGGATTCGGACGGCAGCGGCGTGGACAGCGCGTCGTCTACGATCTCTTCGATCCCG
>DASYJF010000062.1:0-76310 GCA_035996815.1 Thermoanaerobaculia bacterium
AGAAAATGATCGTCCGACTCTCCCATCTCCTTCTTGCAGCGCTTCTTTTCATCTCCACGGCTCACGCCGACGAGCGGAAGATGTGCACCGCCCCGGCTAGTGAATGCGAGAAGGCCATCCGGCAGCTTTCCAGCGGACGCCGTTACCTCGGCGCCGAGATCAAGGAGCTCGAGCCGGGCATCATCATCAAGACGGTCCTCGACGACAGCCCTGCCGCGCGCGCTGACCTCAGAGTCGGCGATCGCCTCATGTCGGTTAACGGTCATCCGACGGTCGAGGCGGGCATCAAAGACTTCAAACAGATCCTCTACAGCGCGAAAGCGACCGGCGTCCTCTGGGTCATCGTTCTGCGCCAGGGGATTCTCAAAAAGGTAGACGTGCGGCTCGAGCCGTATTCGAAGGCGCAGATCGACAAGATGGTGGCCCAGCACCTGGCGCAGGCACACGGCATCTCCCCCGCCAGCGCAGCGGCGCCGCAACAGTGACGACGAATGGTCCGAGACTTCCTCGCGAAGTGGAAATCGAGCCCGCGTTCGGGTGACCGGCCCAATCACGTCTCCTCGATCCTCGTTCCGTTCCTGATCGTCACCGTCGCGCTCGGCGTTCTCGCCGCGCGTTCCTACATCCTTTCCGAGCGTACCGAGCGCGGCGTCGACACGCTGGCCATGCAGTACGCCGGCTACGCCGCGCAGATCAGTGCCAGCCGCATCGATGCCGCGGTGGGCAACGAGCTGTTTCACGCAACCGAGCAGTGGCAGAAGCTGGAGCGTCGCTCGCCCTCGTCCGTCGAGTTGCAGAAGTGGATTCGCGACAACGACTGGGTCATTTCCGCTCTGTACGTTCCTGACGCCGATCCCGCCAGCGCGATCTACGCCAGCGAGCTGCCGGGAAAGGCGCACACGGGCGCGCGGCTGACCCGCGAGCTCTACTCGTCGAGCGGCATCGTCCGCTACACGTACGATTCCGCGCTGTTGCTAGCCCGCGTCCAACCCGCGCTCGCGAACCAGCCGCTCGTGCACGCGCAAGGCTTCACCCAGGAAGCACAAGTTTCGGTCATCCAGAATCCGACGACGACCGGTGCCGTGAAAATTGGAAACGGCTATGCCTTCATCGCCCCGCTCGCCGCCCCGCTTTCGTCGTACGCCATCCGCGGATTCGTTGAGACCGGCTACGCCAGCTCGGGATGGGAGAGCGCGCGGCTGATCAGCATCGTCCTCAGCGCGTTCGCTCTCCTATTGACCAGCCTCGGCGCGTATCTGGCCATGCGCGGACTTGCCCACGAAGCCGACACGATGAAGCTGCGCGGCGCGCTGGTCGCGAACGTCTCGCACGAACTGCGCACGCCGCTGTCGATGATCCGCCTCGGCGCAGAGACTCTGAAACGAGGGGCGCGTCTGCCCGAAAAACAGCGCCTCGAAATCGAAGACTCGATCCTGCGCGAGGTGCTGCACCTCTCGCATCTCGTCGAAAACGTACTCGATGTCGCGCGCATGCAGAACAGCAGCGCCAAAGCGCTCGCGTTCACGCCCGTCTATCCGCGCGACCTTCTCACCTCGCTCATCACCACCTACGAGTCGTGGATTCGCAGCCGCGGCTTCGACGTCAAGCTGCACATCACCGACGCCGTCGAAGAGCAGTCATGGGATCGCGATGCCGTCTCGCGTGCCGTGCTGAACCTGATCGACAACGCCATCAAGTACTCCGGCGACGAAAACAAACTGATCGACGTCGTGCTCCGGCAGACCGAGGAGTCGGTGGTCATCGAAGTGAAGGACCGAGGGATTGGAATTGATGCCGGCGACCTCGCGCACATCTTCGAGCCGTACTACCGCGCCCAGTTCTCCGACACGCAGACCCGCCGCGGCGCGGGCCTCGGACTCACGCTCGTGCAGCAGATCATCGCCTCACACGGCGGCACAATTGAAGTCGAATCGAAACCGGGCGCCGGCTCGACTTTCCGGCTGCTCTTCCCGCGGCCGCAATCGCACACCACCACATCCCTGGCGCAGCTGACCCCGCAGACGCTTTAGAAACTCTCCCTCGCCGAATGCCGTACAAGCAGCACCGGAGAATTTGCGATGACCAAGATACTGATCGTGGAAGACGAAGCAGGGTTGCGGCAGGGCCTCGAAATCAATTTGCGCATGGAGAACTACGAGACCGTGCTCGCCGCCGACGGCGAAGAAGCGATCCGGGTCTTCCACGCCGAATCGCCCGACATCGTGCTCCTCGACCTCATGCTGCCGAAGAAGAGCGGCTTCGAAGTCCTCGATCACATCCGCAAGTTCTCGAAGATCCCGGTCCTCCTCCTCACCGCGCGCGGACAGGAAACCGACAAGGTACGCGGCCTGCGCGGCGGCGCCGACGACTACATCACCAAGCCGTTCGGACTGCAGGAGCTCTTCGCGCGCATCGACGCCGTGATGCGCCGCAGCGACGCGACGTCGCTGACGACAAAAACCATCTGCGAAGACACGCTCATCAAGCTCGACCCCTCCACGCGCGAAGCGTCGGCCAAGGATCAGAAGCTCAAGCTCTCGCCGAAAGAGTTCGACCTGCTCATGTACCTCTTCCGCAACAAAGAGCGCGTCGTTCCTCGCGACGAGCTGCTCTCGCGCGTCTGGAACTATCGCGTCGACCTCAATCTCAACAGCCGCACCGTCGACACGCACGTGACGCGACTCCGCCGCAAGCTGCAAAAAGCCGTCGGCACCGATGCCGCGGTCATCGTCGCCGTTGCGAAAATCGGCTACCGCTACCTTGGCGAAGCGAGCAACGCGGCCTGAATTTGACTTTCACCACGAACAGTTTTAGCGTCACCGCCCACATGAAACGCACAACCTGTTGCCGCCGCCACACCAGTCCGTTCGAGCGAACGTAGGCGCGCAGCGACAGCCACTTTTGGATCGAATGAGACCCGGGCAGAGCGCTCGGGTCTTTTGCTTTAGGAGGAAACATGCACGGGAAGATCTACAACAACATCACGGAGCTGATCGGACGTACGCCGCTGGTCAGGCTCAATCGCATCGTTCCGGAGGGAGCGGCGGAAGTCATCGCCAAACTCGAGTCCTTCAACCCGCTGTCGTCGGTCAAGGACCGCCTGGCCATCTCGATGATGAACGAGGCGGAGAAGGCGGGCGAGGTCAAGCCGGGCGACACAGTCGTCGAAGCCACCAGCGGCAACACCGGCATCGGCCTGGCCTTCGTCGCCGCGGCGAAAGGCTACAAGTGCACGCTGGTGATGCCGGACACGATGTCCGTCGAGCGCCGCAAGCTCGCGCAGGCGCTCGGCGCGGAGCTGATCCTCACGCCCGGTCCGAAAGGGATCAAGGAAGCGCAGCGGGTGGCGGAGGAGTACGCGGCCAATAACAAGGGCGCGTGGCTGTCGAAGCAGTTCGACAATCCGGCGAACACCAAGATCCATCGCGAGACGACGGCGAGGGAAATCATGGACGACACCGGTGGCAACGTCGACGCGATCGTCGCCGGCGTCGGCACCGGCGGCACGGTGACCGGAGTCGGACAGGTGTTCAAGAAAGAGAAGCCGAACACGCTCATCGTCGCAGTCGAACCGATTGAATCGCAGCTGCTCAAAGGCGGCACGCACAACCCGCACAAACTTCAGGGCATCGGTGCGGGACTTGTTCCGGCGATCTACGACGCGAACGTCGTCGACCGCGTCGTAGACGTTTCGTGGGAGAACGCGCAAACAACCGCGCGGCGACTGTCGAAAGAGGAAGGGATCTTCGTCGGCATCTCGTCCGGCGCGATTTGCTGGGCGGCGATCGAGATCGCCAAAGAGCTCGGCGCCGGCAAGCGCGTCGTGGTCGTCCTTCCCGACACCGGCGAGCGCTATCTGTCGACGGCGCTCTTCGAATACACAGAACTGGTAAATCAGCCGGCCACCACTCCTCAAATGCTTGCGGATGCCGCAAAATAACCCTTCATGAAACGCTCCCTGCTCCTGCTTCTTCTGGTCGCGACGCCGGCGTTCGCCTCGGACATCACGCGAGCGTCGGTCGTCGCGGCCATGAACGACTACCGCGCGGAACATCACCTTCCGCCCCTTCGCGAGGACGCCCGTCTCGATGCCGCCGCCGGCGACCGCATGCGCGACATGGAGGATCAGGCGTATTGGGCCCACGAGTCGCCCGACGGCCGCTCGCCGTTCACATGGTTGGAGCCGAACGGCTACACGTTCCACTACGCCGGCGAGAACCTTGCCACCGGTTTCGACACGACGGAACTGCTCGTGGAAGGATGGATGGAGTCGCCGGGCCACCGCGCGAACATTCTCTCGCCGCACTACGAAGACTGCGGCATCGCCATCATCGACGGCATGACCATGCGCCGCGGAATCGGCAAGTCGATCGTGGTGATGTTCGGAGCCGCTCGATAGTCAGCGGTTGAACGGGAACTCGTTGATCCAGTGGAAGCCGCGCGTAGTCAGCAGGAACTTCGGCATCGGTTCGAGATGGCAGAGCGCGTGAACGTTCTTGCCGCCGAGGTTGCCGTCGATCGTGAGCGTGTCGGGAGTGGAGCGCTGATACGTTAACCGTCCGTCCCACTGCGGCTCGTTGCGACGGGAGACCGCGAGCGAGCGATTCTTCTCGTCCATCTTCGCGTTCAGCCGTACCCGAACATCGTCCATGAGCTGGACCGACATCATCGGACGGATCTCGAAAATGACGCGCCGCCAGCGCGTGAGATCGGCAATCGCGTGACCATTGATTTGAAAGTCGTCGACACGCCAGATGCCGTAGAGCGGCGAACGATTTTCCGGTCCGCTGAACATCCGCAGATTCTCGCGGACCTCGCGAACGGACATCACCAGAACCGCGGCCACCGCGACGGTTCTCACGACGATTCCGGCGATCTCGAGAGCGCGGTTCTGCGTTAGCCGCGGCAACGGAGCGGGAACCACCGGTCGATTGCGAAGGAAAAAGTTGATGAGCCGGGGGATGTCCGGCAACGCGATGACGATCGCTTCCAGTAGCAACTGCGTCGAGTAGATCTTCACTGGCACGTCGTACGCGAAGTTCAGCATGACGATGTTGGCCATCGCGCCTGCAGACACGAGCGCGCCGAGGAGTGCGGTACGCCGCGTCGTGAGTAGCAGACCGCCGAGCATCTCCGCACTGCCTGAAAAGATGTTGTACGCGACCGAGGCGCCCATGAAGGTCCAGAGGAGTCCCATCGGCGAGGCATCGCCGAACCGCTGCATCAGTCGATCGAGCGTCGGCGCCGGAAACTGCGACGGGATGATCTTGGCTATGCCGTAACTGATCATCGCGATCGCCAGTACGAAGCGGAGATACGCGCGAAAGATGATCCACCCTTTGTCGTAGTTGCGAGGCCGGCGATCGAGGCTGCTCCAGATGATCGTGATGAGGATCGCGATGACTAAGACGCAGAGCAGATTGACGTAGTTGTAGGTTGTGTCGCCGCTTCCGTTCGGGCGAACGTCGACCGAGACGTGCAGCATGCGCGCGGCCAGATGCACCGGCGCGTCCGCAACCATCTGGAAGATCGGCTCCAACGCGGCGATCGGAATGAAGTCGAACGGAAACGGGAAGTTGATGAGGACGAAGAACGCCACCGCGAAGCGGAAGAGGATCCGTTTGACAAGCGGCCACGGCGGCATTGCGGACATTCTGCCACGCAGCCGCGCGCGCCCGGCGCGCGACCATCGCAGTTTTTCAGGACGTCAGCGTCAACAAGTCACGCAGCCGGCCCACATCCGCGGTTGGCTCCGCGCACATGTACGCGTGACAGACGTATGCGAGCACGCGATCGGGCGGACGGTTTTGCATCAGCGGCAGATCTTCTGATCCTTCGCCGGCCACCAGCACGCGATGTGGCAGGTACTCTTCGCCGACGACTTTGCGCAACGCGCGGAACGCATCGTCGTCGAGCGCGCCGCTGATCGCGATCTCTTTCGGCTGTCCGGCGCGCCATTCCGCGACGCCGAGCAGCAGTCCGAACCCGGACGGGTAGCGTTCCGCCAGCGGCGCAATCGCGCCGATCGTTTTCGTCGCCGCCTCGGCGTACCGTTCCTCGCCGAAAAGTAGCGCCAGACGGAGAAGAACATCGGCGGCGACGGAGTTGCCGGATGGTGTGGCGTTATCGAACAGGTCCTTCGGACGCGTGATCAGCGTTTCGTGATCGATTGGCGTGTCGAAGAAGCCGCCGTTCGCCTCGTCGGCGAATCGCGCGATGATCTGATCCGTCAACTGGCGCGAGGCATCCAGGTAGCGACGTTCATGAGTCGCTTCGTACGCAAGCGCGAGCCCCCACGCGACGCCGCTGTAATCCTCGAGCAGTCCGGCGATTTTCGGCGTGCGCATCAGCCGTCCATCGACGATGCGCGTCAGCAGAAAGTCTGCGTTGCGGCGGACGACGTCGCGGTAACTCTCCCGATCGAATGCAACCGCCGCCTCGGCGAACGCCGCCAGCATCCACCCGTTCCAGCCGGCCAGGATTTTTTCATCGCGCGCCGGCCAGACGCGCTGCGAACGCACGCCGTACAACTTGCACTTGCCGCGCGCGGCGACGTCGCTGAGTTGGTCGAGTGTGATGCCTAGATCGGCGGCGACCGATTTCGGATCGCGTGGAACGTTGAGGATGTTGTGATCCTCCCAATTTCCGCGTTCGCTGACGTCGTACAGCGCGCTGAAAATCCTTCCCTCTTCCTCGCCCAGAATCGACATGACCTCGGCGCGCGACCAGACGTAGAACTTCCCCTCTTCGCCTTCACTGTCGGCATCCTGCGTTGAGTAGAACGCGCCGTCGGGCGAGGTCATCTCGCGCTGGATGTAGCCGAGGATTTCGTGCGCGATGCGGGCGAAGAACGGATCCTTCTTCCACTGCCACGCACGCGTGTAGAGCCGCGCCAGAAGCGCGTTGTCGTACAGCATCTTTTCGAAGTGCGGCGCCAGCCAGCGCGCATCGGTCGAGTAGCGATGGAAGCCGCCGCCAACCTGGTCGTACATCCCGCCCCGCGCCATTTTGGTCAATGTGTTGACGATGATCTCGTCGAGCGTGCGGTCGTTCGTGCGCCAGGCCACCTGCATCAGAAAGTCGAGCGTCATCGACGGCGGAAACTTCGGCGCGCCGCCGAAGCCGCCATTGACGGCGTCGTAGCTTTGCGCGATGCGCGCGGCCGCGCGATCGAGCGCGTCGTGCTCCAGCGTCCCGCCGCCCTGAAACTTGACGGTGCTGATGCCGCGGATCACTTCCGCCGAGGCCGCGGCCACGTCATCGCGGCGTTCGCGATACGTATGCGCGACGTGCTCGAGAACCCGCCGGAATCCCGGCATGCCGTGCCGGTCGTCCGGCGGAAAGTATGTTCCCGCGTAGAACGGCGCGCCGGCAGGCGTAAGGAACATCGACATCGGCCAGCCGCCGTGGCCGGTCATCATCTGCACCGCTTCCATGTAGATCGAGTCGACGTCCGGCCGTTCCTCGCGATCGACTTTGATGGAGACAAAGTGCTCGTTCAGGACAGCGGCGATCGCGTCGTCTTCGAACGACTCGCGCTCCATGACATGGCACCAATGACACGCCGAATAGCCGATCGACAAAAACACCGGCTTGTCCTCGGCACGCGCCTTCGCAAACGCCTCGTCACCCCACGGATACCAATCGACGGGGTTGTGCGCGTGCTGGAGAAGGTAAGGAGAGGTTTCGTTCCCGAGGCGGTTGCTCATGTCTTCAGAGTCTATGCCGGGAAAAAGAAGGGGAACGGTTTCACGCGGAGATGGGGAGATAGCGGAGCCTCCGCCCCACCGCGAGCCCCGCGTGAACCGTCCTCTTTCGACCGTTCAGCGAGCTACGCCTTCGGGTGCGCCTTCTTGTACACGGCCATCAATTGCCAGTCGTTGAGATGCGTGTACTTCTGCGTCGTCGAGAGCGAGACGTGGCCGAGGAGCTCCTGGATGCCGCGGAGGTCGGCGCCGGCGTTGAGGAGGTGCGTGGCGAATGAGTGGCGCATCGTGTGCGGTGAAATGCCGGTGCGCAGCGACGCTTTGCGCACGTAGCCGTCGAAGAGGCGCCGGACGCTGCGCGTGGTGATGCGCTGGCCGCGATAGTTGACGAAGAGCGCGGGCTCTTCGATGTCCGCGACGAGCGTGCCGCGAACCGCCAGCCAGGCGCGGATCGACTCCTCCGCTTTCGAACCGAACGGCACAATGCGTTCCTTCGAACCTTTGCCGCGCACTTTCACCAGACGTGCGCGGAGCTCGACGTCGTCGATGTTGATTCCGACCAGCTCGCTGATGCGCAATCCCGAGGCGTAGAGCACTTCGAGAAACGCGCGGTCGCGGACGCCGAGTGGGATCGATGTATCGGCCTGCTCGAGGAGAAGCACGACCTCCGAGGGCTGCAACACGGACGGCAGATGTTTCTCGCGTTTCGGCGTGGCCACGTTGCGCGCCGGATTCGCTTCGACCGCACCTTCGCGCATCAGGTATTTGAAGAACGACCGCATCGCCGACAGATGCCGCGCCGCCGACGCACGCGCAAGTTTGCGACGCGCGAGATGCGCAAGATACGAGCGGACGGAGAGGTGATCGACGCGCTTCAGATCGAGCTGATCGCGCCCGAGCGTGAAGTAGTCGTTGCAGAGAAAGGCGACGAACGATTCGAGGTCGTCGCGATATGCGTGGATGGTGTTGACGGAGACGTTCCGCTCGTAGGTGAGGTAGTCAAGAAAGTCTCCGATTTCGTTCGTCACGCCCGCGCTCCCGGCGACGATGATACGCGCCTCACTGGAAGACTTTTTCACGCGGAGACGCGGAGACGCGGAGACGCGGAGAAGAGAGAGCCGTAAAGTAGCGCCCGCGTTGCGCGTGCGGCATAGCGCGTGCTAGGTTCCGTTCCCTTCCCGGAGGCCGTAAATGTCCGACGACGCTGCGAACCTGAAGAAAACTCCCTTGAACGCAGTCGAGCATGAGCTTGGCGGGAAGATGGTCGACTTTGGCGGGTGGGAGTTGCCGGTGCAGTTCGCCGGAATCCTCGAAGAGCACGCGGCGGTCCGCGAGCATGTCGGCCTGTTCGACGTGTCGCACATGGGCGAGTTGACGGTAAAAGGTCCGGAGGCACTGACGTTGTTACAGCGCGCCACCTGTAACGATGTTTCGAAGTTGGAGAACGGGCGGGCGCAATACAACGGGCTGCTCTATCCGACCGCGGGATTCGTCGACGACATCCTCATCTATCAGAACTCGACGGACGACTTTTTCATCGTCGTCAATGCGTCGAACACGGACAAGGATTACGAGTGGATCGCCGATGCCGCGAAGGGGATGGACGTTGAAGTCCGCAACGTCAGCGCCGACTACGCGCAGCTCGCGTTGCAAGGTCCCGAGGCGGAAAGGCTGCTGCAGCCGATGACGGACGTCGGGCTCGGCGCGATGAAGTACTACCACTTCGGTACCGGCAACGTTGACGGCGTGCCCGCGATCGTTTCGCGTACGGGCTACACGGGCGAGGACGGATTCGAGATCTACGTTGCGCCGTCCGAGGGGCCGCGGATCATGCGCAAGCTGATCGATGCCGGCGCGAAAGCGTGCGGTCTCGGCGCGCGCGACACGCTGCGGCTCGAAGCGAAGATGGCGCTGTACGGCAACGACATCGACGAGACCACTACGCCGCTCGAAGCCGACCTTGGGTGGATCGTGAAAGTCGACAAGGGCGACTTTTTCGGACGCGACGTCTTGCAGCGCGAGAAGAGCGAAGGTCCGCGCCGCAAGCTGGCCGGATTCGAGATGGTCGATCGCGGCATCGCCCGCCACGGCTATCCTGTCGTCGACGGCAGCGAGGAGATTGGCGTCGTCACCAGTGGCACGCACTCGCCAACGTTGAAAAAAGCGCTCGGTCTCGCATATCTTCCGCTCGACAAATCGGCGCCCGGCAGTGAATTCACGGTCCTCATCCGTGGAAAAGAAACGCGGGCGCGCGTCGTTCCCACGCCGTTTTACAAGCGCGCGAAGTGACGAAGGAGCAACCCATGACACCTGAAGACAATCGGTACGCCAAGAGCCACGAATACGTTCATCCCGAGGCCGAAGGCGACCTGGTGGTCATCGGCATCTCCGACTACGCGCAGAAAGAACTCGGTGATGTCGTCTTCGTCGAGTTGCCGCAGGTGGGCGCGGAGTTGGAGCAGGGCGATGAATTCGGCAGCATCGAATCGGTCAAAGCCGTCTCCGAACTTTTCTCGCCGGTATCGGGCGAGGTCGTCGAGGTCAATGAAGCGCTCACCGACAAGCCGGAGCTGATCAACACCGATCCGTACGGCGACGGCTGGATGATGAAGATGCGCCTCACCACGCCCGAGGAGGTCGACGAAATGATGACCGCCGAAGAGTACGACGAGTACGTTGAGAAGGAATCCGCGCACTAATCAGTAATGTCCCTACCCGATCCCCTTACCGATCAACACCGCTACATCTCCAACGCCTCGCAGGATGTCGGCGAGATGCTCGAAGTCATCGGCATTGATTCGATCGATGCTCTATTCGAAACGATCCCCGACGACGTCAAACTGAAAGAACTGCTGAACATCCCCGGCCCGTGGTCGGAGATCGAATCGCGGCGCTGGTTTCGTGCGCTGGCGGCGAAGAACCTGACTGCCGTAGATCACGTTTCGTTCCTCGGCGGCGGCGCGTATCTGCACTACCAGCCGGCCTGCATCGACCAGCTTCTGCTGCGCGCCGAGTTCCTCACCTCGTACACGCCGTATCAACCCGAGGTTTCGCAGGGGACGCTGCAGTCGATCTTCGAATATCAGACCCATCAGTGTTTGCTGACCGGACTCGACGTCGCCAACGCCTCGCTTTATGACGGCTCGACCGGATTGTGCGAGGCGGTGCTGCTGGCCGAGCGCGTGGTGCGCAATCGGAAGAGGGTCGTGATTGCGAAGTCGGTGCATCCGCAGTACACCGAAACCGTTCGCACCTACCTCCAGAACCTCGGATACGAAATCGTGGAAGTCGGTTGGACGGACGATGGCCGCATCGATACTGCGGCGTTGCGCGAAGCATGCACGAGTGATGTCTTCGCCGTCGCCGTGCAGTCGCCGAACTTCCTCGGCGTGATCGAGGACTACGACGCGGTTGCGCAGATTGCCGACGCCGCCGGCGCGGTGAAGATCGCCGTCATCTGCGAAGCCACATCCCTCGGCATCCTCACTCCGCCGGGCGCGCACGGATTCGACATCGCCGTCGGCGAGGGCCAGGCCTGGGGCGTTCCGACGCAGTACGGCGGGCCGTTCGTCGGCTTCATGGTCGTGAAAGATGCGTTGAAGCGGCACATGCCGGGACGCCTCGTCGGCGAGACGGTCGACGTCGATGGCAAGCGCGCGTACGTGCTCACCCTCGCCACGCGTGAGCAACATATCCGCAGGGGCAAGGCGACCTCAAACATCTGCACGAACGAAGCGCTGATCGCGCTGGCCGCGAACATGTACCTCTCGCTGATGGGCAAGGAAGGGCTGCGCGAAGTTGGGCAGCAGTGCCTTAGCAAGGCCGCGTATCTGCGGGCCGAGCTTCAGAAGGTTGGATTGGTGATCCTGCCGTTCAGCGGTCCGATCTACAACGAGTTCGTCGTGCGCACGCCGTTCCCTGCGGCCGAAATTCTGGCCGACCTCGAGCACGCGAAAATCCTCGGCGGCATTCCGCTGGGTCAGTTCTACGAGGGGCATGACAACGAATTCCTGGTCGCAGTCACCGAGCTGCATACGCGCGAGCATCTCGATCAATTCGTCGCCGCGCTGACAGCGGTGATTTCGAGGGAGCGCCGATGACGACGACTCCGACAGCACTCATCTTCGAGCATTCGAAGCGCGGACGGCGCGGCTATCGCCTGCCGGCGCTCGATGTGCCTCCGGCGGAACTGACACCGTCGCTGATGCGCGATGAGATCGCCGATGAAGTCGAAGTATCCGAGGTTGATGTCATCCGCCATTTCACACGGCTCTCGAAACTCAATGTATCGATCGACGCCGGCCTCTATCCCCTCGGCTCGTGCACGATGAAGCACAACCCGCGGCTCAACGAAGAGATCGCGCGCACGCCGGGCTTTGCGTTGTCGCATCCGCTGCAGCCGGATCACCAGGTGCAGGGCAACCTCGCGTTGCTGTGGCACATCGAGCGGACGCTGATGGAAATCTTCGGCCTGCCGCGCGTGACGCTGCAGCCGGTGGCCGGCGCGCACGGCGAGCTGACCGGCATTCTGATGGTGCACAAGGCGCTGGCGAAGAGCGGCAACGCGCGCAAGTACATCCTGATCCCCGATTCCGCGCACGGCACGAACCCGGCCTCGGCGGCCTTCGCTGGATATCAAATCAAGGAGCTGAAATCGAACAGCCGAGGGACGGTGGACATCGATACGCTCGCCGCGGCGGTGACGGAGGATGTGGCGGCGTTGATGATCACCGTGCCGAACACGTTGGGCGTGTTCGAGACTGACATCAAGCGCTTCGCGGACATCCTTCACGAGAAGGGCGCGTATCTCTATTGCGACGGCGCGAATCTCAACTCATTCGTCGGCATCGCCCGGCCCGGCGACATGGGCATCGACGTCATCCATTCGAATCTGCACAAGACGTTTTCGACGCCGCACGGCGGTGGCGGTCCGGGCGCGGGTCCGGTCGGCGTGTCGGAGAAACTGGTGCCGTTCCTTCCGACGCCGACCGTCGAGCAGCGCGAAGACGGGACGTACTATCTCGATCACGGCCATCCCGACTCGATCGGCCGCGTGCGCGCGTTCAACGGCAACTTCAATGTGCTCGTTCGCGCTCTGACGTACATGCGCTCGATGGGTCCCGATGGTTTGCGCCGCATCGCGCAGATCGCGGTGCTGAACGCGAACTACATCCGCGCGAGGCTGCGCGGCTCGTATCACCTGCCGTACGACGCCCCGTCGCTGCACGAAGTCGTCTTCAGCGACAAGCTGCAAACGGCGAAGGACGTGCACACTCTTGACATCGCCAAGCGTCTCATGGACTACGGCTTCCATCCGCCGACGATCTACTTCCCGCTCATCGTCGCCGGCGCGCTGATGATCGAGCCGACCGAGAGCGAACCGAAGGAAGAGCTGGACGCTTTCTGCGACGCGATGATCGCCATTGCCAAAGAGTGCGAGGAGCGTCCGGAGCTCGTCCGCAGCGCACCGCATACGACGCCGGTGCGGCGGTTGGATGAGGCGCGGGCAGCGAGGCAGCCGGTGCTGCGCTGGAAGCGCTGAACCGGTAGTTAACCCTGCGCGTCGACGCAGGATCTCCGGTGGTGCCGCGCTATTGTCGTTTTCGCTCCGGCCGTCAAGTCGCGGTCGATCCCGCGCTGGTTGCGCATGTGGCGCCATTCGTGCGGTCTCACCGGAGACCCTGCGTCTACGCGCAGGGTTAACTGCTTACCGCTACGCGCAGAGTAAACTGCCCAATAACGTGCCCCGCTACGAAGACGACGAAGACGATTTCAACAAGACGCTCTCCATGCGCCGCTTGCCGGAGCCTCCGACGACGTTCTCGGATAAGCGGGCCACGCAGGATCGTCGCGGGCAGTCGCAGTCGCGGATTCTGTTCATCACCGTCGTCGTCATCGCGATTCTGTATCTCGCGAAGCCGGTCTGTGTTCCGATCGCGCTGGCGATTCTCTTCGCGTTTCTGCTGACGCCGATCGTGTCGCTGCTCGAGCGCACACCGCTGCGGCGCACCGGCGCGATCGTCATCTCCCTCGGCCTCATCGTGACGGGACTCGGCTTCGGCGGGTGGTGGCTCTCGCAGCAGTTCAACGACGTGGCCAAGGAGTTCGCCCTGGCCGCAACGAGCGGAAAAATCGAAAAGCAGCTCAGCTTCCTGAAACGGACCAAGGGCGGCACGTTTGCGCTGGTCGAGACGACGCTGCGGCGCGTCACAGAGGCTACGACCGCTGACAAGCAGGAGCGTGCCGATCTGAAAGTGCGCGTCATTCCTGACCGGAAGAACGTCGCCGATCAATACAAGAATATTGCGCCGACGATCGAGCTGGTCGCCGCCGCGTTCCTCGTGGTGGTGTTGGTCTTCTTCCTCTTGCAGGATCGAGAACAGATGCGCGACAAGATGCTGCGGCTGGCCGGCCGCGCGCATCTCACCGTTACGACGCAGGCGATCGGCGAAACGTCGGATCGCATCAGCCGATATCTCCTCACCATCGCGTTGCTCAACGTCGGGTTCGGGACGCTGATCTGGTTCGGACTTTTCCTTTTGAAAGTTCCGCACGCGCCGCTTTGGGGTGTGATGGCCGGCCTCTTCCGTTTCGTGCCGTATGTCGGCGCGGTGCTGAGTGCTGCGCTGCCGACGTTTCTCTCCATCGCCGTCTTTCCGAACTGGTACACGCCGTTGGCGGTGCTCGGACTCTTCGTCCTGACTGATCAGCTGATCGGTGGATTCATCGAGCCGATCGTGGTCGGACATCGCGTCGGCGTCTCGCCGATCGCGCTGCTCGTTTCCGCTATTTTCTGGGGCTGGCTGTGGGGACCGGTCGGACTGCTGCTGGCGACGCCGATCTCGGTGTGCCTCACCGTCGGCGGCGAATTCATTCCGGCGTTGCGCATTTTCTCCATCATGTTCGGCGCCGAGGATCCGCTGGAGGGATATCTCAGTTTCTACAACCGGCTGCTGCTGCGCGACCGCACCGGCGCGATTGCCATCGCCGACCGCCACGCCGAGAGCGACACGATGGAGGAGATGTTCTCCGATCTCTTCATCCCGACGCTGACCTTCGCGCAGGAGGAGTTGGACCGTAAACGCATCACGCCCGCGAACGATCACTTCATCAAAGACGTGATCCGCGAATTGATCATCCGCTACGGCGACCGCAACTCGGGTGTCGCCGACACCGAGCGTCACATCGTTGCCGTCTCCGTCGCCGGCGAGCGCCTCTCCCTCGGCACGCTCATGCTGACGCAACTGCTGCGCGAGGAAGGATTCTCCATCGATTACTTCACCGATCTGCCGGATGCCGAACTGCTTTCATTCATCAGCGAAGTGATGCCCGAGGCGGTCTTCGTGTCGTGTACGAACGCGGATCATCTCGATGCGGGACACGGGCTGGTGCAACTCCTCGCCGCGAGTTTCCCCGACCTGATGATCGTCGCCGGCGGCTCCGCCTTCTCCGGCGATCGCGCGAAGACGCTGGCCGCGGGTGCGACGTACGTTCCGAGCACGCTGACCGAGGCGAAGGAAGATTTCCTGACGCGCCGCAAGGCCGCGCGCAAAAAATCCGCGCGCTCGATCACATTCAGCGGGACGAGATTCCGCGTTCCGCCGTCGGCTTAACCCGGGGGCCACCCGAAGTTGCGGCCGCCCAACAGGTGAAAGTGGATGTGGAAGACGGTTTGTCCCGCCGCTTCGCCGTGGTTCACCACCAGCCGGTAACCGTCGGAATTGATCTGCAGGTTTCGCGCGATCTGCGTCGCGCGCACGATGGTCATGCCGATGATGTTCGCTTCATGCTCGTCGAGATCGTCGAGCGATGAAATGTGCGTGCGCGGAATGACCAGCACGTGCGTCGGCGCCTGCGGATTGATGTCGTTGAAGGCGATGGCGACGTCGTCTTCGAACACTTTCTTCGACGGGATTTCGCCGCTGATGATGCGGCAGAAGAGGCAACGGTCATTTGCGGCCATGGAGCGATAGTACGACAACGCGCTCGATGCCTGCGAGGTCGTTGATGACCTGAACGATTTCGTAGCCGCGCGCGACCTCGCGAACGTCCGCAATCTGTCCGAATCCGATTTCGAGCATCACCACCGGCGCGCGGCGAGCATCGAGAATGCGCTCGATGATCTCCGTCCCGCGCGGCCCCGGCGTCAACGCGAGTTGCGGCTCGTGATCGCGAACTTCCGTCGCGAGTTGCGCGTAATCGGCGGCCGGAATGTACGGAGGATTGGCGACGATGAGATCGAACTCACCGCGGATGGCGTCAAAGGCATCGGACGCGGCAAATTGCACGTTCGCTTCGTGCGTTTGCGCATTGCGTTTTGCGACAGCCAGGGCCGCGATCGAGACCTCGATCGAGGTGATTTCCACATCCTGCCGCTCGCGCTCCATCGTGATGGCGACGCATCCGCTGCCCGATCCGACATCGAGTACCCGTGCTCCTTTTGCGGCGCGCTCGATTGCTGCCTCGACAAGGAGTTCCGTCTCCGGCCGCGGAATGAGCACCCGGTCGTCGACGAAGAACTCGCGTCCGAAGAACTCCACGCGTTGGCGGATGTACTGCAACGGCTCGCCATCCATTCGCCGCCGCACCAGCGCCTCGACCGTCTCCGGATCGATGCGCTCCTCGCCGTGCGCGAACAGCCACGCGGGCGTCTGGCCGGTGACGTCGGCAAGGAGCACATCGACATCGCGCGGATTCGCGACGAGTGCGCGAAGACGGGCGCGAAGCGAGGCGATGGATTCCACTGTCATCGCGATGTGCGATGCTTGCGCCGCTCGCGGCACATTTCGCGAAGCTTTGGAGTGCGGTGGCGGCGGAGCCACCGCTTTGGGAGGGCGGGGGACGGTGACCATCGCGAAGACGGAGCAAGCATCAGACGCTGCGGGTCGTCACGATTCCACCACCCTCCCAAAGCGGTGGCTCGGTCGCCACCGCACTCCAAAGTGCTTCGCACGAAACGCGCGACACGGTCGTTCGCTGGCTCAGGTTGACAATTCATACGTCAGCTCCAGAAACACATCCTCCAACTCGCGATCGTTCTTCAACTCCACCGTCGTGCCGCTGGCCACGATCCGGCCGTGATTGATGATCGCGATTCGATCGCACACCGCCTCCGCCACCGACAGCGTATGCGTCGTCAGAAACACCGTTTTCTTCTCCTCGGCTAGCCGGCGAAACAGCAGCTTGACCTGCTTCTGCGCGAGCGCATCGAGTCCGACCATCGGCTCATCGATGATCAGCAATTCCGGATCGTGGACGAGTGCCGAGGCGATCACCAGCTTCTGCTTCATCCCGTGCGAGAGGTTCTCGATCCGCGCGTCCGCCCAGTCTGCGATTCCGAAATACGCCAACAGCTCGAGGCCGCGCGCTTCGCAATCGCGCCACTCGCGTCCGTAGAGGTTGGTCACGAACTGCAGCAGTTCGCGGCCGGTCAGCTTTTCGTAGAGGTACGGCCGGTCGGGGATGTAGCCGGTCGTTGCTTTCACGCGCACGCCCTCGGTCGTCATGTCGAGCCCGTTGATGCGGATCGTGCCCGAGGTCGGCAGCGATAGCCCGGCCAGAATCCGGATCGTGGTCGTCTTCCCGGCGCCGTTCGGCCCGAGGAAACCGAAAATCTCGCCGCGGGCAACGTCGAGCGAGATATCGTCCACCGCGGTGAAATCGCCGTAGCGCTTGATCAGGTTGCGGATCTCGATCATCAGCAGACCAATGAGTAAAGCATGGACGGAGTACAATTCGTCCGTCATTGGTTGAACGGCAGGCGGACGGAGACGACATGACTGACTGGTGGAAGAAGCTCGTGCTCGGTAGCGAAGGAAACGTCATTCGCGAACGTTCGTTTACGAACTGGAACACGTTCGACGCCAGCCAGATAGTCGCAGAGAAGGAGCGGGAAAAGGCTTCTTCCGCCGCGGCAAAGGCAGAGGCGAACGAAGGCGGGGACGCCGAGAGAGATTAGTCTTTGATTTCGCTTCTGGTAGCCGGATTCATCTTCTATCTCTATGCTCCGCATCTTCTTTTCAAGTTTGCCGCGGCGACGAATTACGACCTGATCACCCGAAAAGAGATTCCACAGATTGAAGAGTTCTTTGCAGCGGGACTGCCAGGGCTTTTTTTGAACGTCCAGGCGGTTCTGCTCGCGCGAATCGTTCTACCTCTCGTTGGGTTGGCACCAATCACTGCGGACTGGCCCGCGATCGCGTCGGTCTTTCAGAAAGATCCGGATCTCTCTGCGTATGTGCGTGGCAGTCAAATCATGTCGCTAGTGACATACGGCGCGGTTCTCGGCCTGTCTTCGGCGATGGCGGGCTGGAATTATGGCCGAAGCCTAAGGCAGCGCGCTCGCAGGCGGAAGATCCGCATACCTCCCGAGATTGTCGGGGGACGTTTCGGTTCCACAGGTAGTCGTCCTGGTTGTGCGCATCGCCAGGTTTTGGTATTTCCGTTTCTGGAATACCTTCTATGCTCAGTATCAGGATCCCTTCTACCCGGTCGTTCTGCGCCGGTCGTTTGCATTCGTCCACACCGAGGGTGGTCTTTACCACGGCATCGTGTTTGGTGCCGAGAGGAAACGAGACGGCGATATCGAAGGGATCGTTCTGATCGGCGTTAGCAAGTTCAGCCGAGCAAATGAGGCTGAGCTGGTCCGTGCCGGGCGGAATCCAATCACTGACCTTATCGGTCCGCTCTTCATCAAATGGTCTGAGATTACCGATATCAACTACCCGCCGGACGGCGGCGTTCTGGAAAGAAAGCGTGCCGAGTATCAAGATCGCATCGCTGCTCTGGGTGCGAACACCGTGGCAGGATGAGTTGCCACAAAAACTTTCGACCGCGGAAACCGTAACCACGAATGGCTGAACGTGAGCAGCTCGACGACCGCACCCTGGTGGCGCGCATCCTCGAGGGCGACCGAGACCGGTTCACAGAGCTGGTGAAGCGCTATGAAAAGCGCATCATCAACTACGTGTATCGGATCACGCATCGCTATGAAGATGCTCACGATCTTGCCCAGGAAATCTTCGTGAAGGTTTACGTCGCCCTCGATCGTTACGACCCGAAGTACCAGTTCTCGACGTGGCTCTTCCGCATCGCGCAGAACAGCGCCATCGATGCCTTGCGCAAGAAGACGGTGAACGAGGTTTCCATCTCGCCGAAGCCGGGCGAGGACGATACGAAAGAGCGCGAGTTCGCCGACACGGGCGTGTCGCCGTATCGCGCGTTGAACAACAAGCAGCTCGCCGACGCCATCGACTCGGCGGTGAAGAACCTGCCGTCCGACTATCGCGAGCTCATTCAACTCCGCCACTTCGCGGAGCTATCCTACGAGGAGATCGCTTCGATGAAGAGGCTACCCCTCGGCACTGTGAAGAACAAACTGTTTCGGGCCCGCAACCTGCTGAAGGTCGAGCTCGAAGGATTCGTGGAACCGCTATGACGGACCAAGCCTGCGAAAAATATCTCGAAGACCCCGAGGCGAACTCCGCGCATTTGCGGACGTGCGCGAAGTGCAATGCCGAGGCGATGGCGCTGGCGGAGAAGGCAGACGACGCGCCGCCGTCGATCGATCTCGACGCGCTGCCGCTGGCGCCGTGGGAAGGTTCATCGCATCGCGCCTGGCCGCTGGTCCTCGGCACCGCGGCCGTTGTCGCGATCGTCGCGCTCGCGCTTCTCGATGCCGCGGGCATGTCGCCGTTGCACGTCGTCGAGGGATCATTGACGTCGATGGAAGTTCTCCGCACGCAGCTCAATCGCGCCGCGACGTCGCTGCGTTCGGCGTCGCTCGGCGCGCAGGTCGCATTCGGCGTCGCCTTCCTCCTCGTCAATGGATTGCTGATCGCATTGCTGCGGCGCGCGCCGAGGGGGATCGATGCGTAGGATGCTGCGGCTGTTTCTGCCGCTGACCGTTGTCGCTGCATCGCTCGTCACCGCGATCATGGCCGGGCCGCCCGGCTTCGGCCGCGGCGGCGCGCTGACCATCGGCGACGCGACGGCGATGCTGCAGAAGACCGCCGTCATCGCCGCGCTGCTCGCGGTGTGGATGTTCGCCGCGGTCGCGCTGACGCTGCTCAGCGGCCGCGAGATTCGCTACTCTTCCGTAGAAATGCGCGCCAGCGCGCTGCACTGTTTCGCCCTCGGCCTCGTCGCGATCACCAGCTTCGTGCTGACCGCGATCGTCTTCAGTTACCTGATCCCATACCACCTCGGCGTCCCGCTCCTCTTCGCCCTCGGCGTCTTCGCGATCCTGACCAAGATCTACGGCACGATCGCCGTCTTCCACGCCATTGGCACGCTGATCGCCGGCGCGCGCACGCGCGACCAACTGGCTGGCCGCAAGTGGCTTCGCGGCGACTTGGTCATGGTCGTCATTGGCGTCGTAATCCTCGGCGCGATCCGCCTGATCCCGATCGTCGGTCCGATCATCTGGGCCCTGGCCTCGGTCTTCGGCATCGGCACCGCGCTGGCGACGAAGTTCGGCCGCCGCGAGCCGTGGTTCCTGGCGTATCGCGCCATCGAGTCATGAAGGCGTCGGTATTCATCGCCACAAGCCTCGACGGCTTCATCGCCCGCGAAAACGGCGCGATCGACTGGTTGCCTGAGAATCCCGAGCCGCACGGCTACGACGAGTTCATCGCCTCGGTGGACGCGATCGTCATCGGCCGCAAGACCTTCGAAACGGTCCTCGGCTTCGGTGGTTGGGCCTACGGCAAGACGCCCGTCGTTGTACTCAGTACCAAAGAACTGAAAGCGCCCGAAGGCGCGAACTGCCTCTTCATGTCCGGCGATCCTAAGGAAATTGCGGCGCGGCTGGACGAGCGCGGCATCCACCACGTCTACGTCGACGGCGGCGTCACCATCCAGCGCTTCCTCGAAGCAGGATTGATCCAGCGCATGATCATCACGCGGATCCCCATCCTCCTCGGCAGCGGCATCCCGCTCTTCGGACCGCTGTCGCACGACGTGCCACTCACGCACGTCACGACGAAATCGTTCAAGGGCGGTTTAGTGCAGAGCGAGTACGCGATCGACGAGTGACGCGTGACGGCGTGTTAAGTTGCGTCGCGCTCTGCCAGCCACGTTATGACAGTAGCGATAAGAAGACCCACGCCGAACCCTGTAGCGAAGTCGGTGACGCCCCGTGAGATTGCGAGCGACGGCACGAACCGAAGCGCCCCAACAACGAACGCGATCACGGTGAACAAGAAAAGTATCCAAGCCTTCGAACTCATTTGACGACGCTCCCGTCCTGACTTCGACGAACTCTTATTGCATCGCGAATGTTAATCGACCCAGGAATGCGCGCTACTCCACTTAATGTCCCGCGCTTCGCCGGCGGAGCGGTGCGACGTCGATGCGGAACTCGGCCATGCTCGTCGAACAGGAAGTGCGGACCACAACCCACACATAACTCGTGCCCGCCGTTTCGGTCAGCAGGCGTAGCTCCGGCCCGGCGCCTGAATCTGTGATCGGATGAGAGTCGTCGCCAAGTCTGCCCGCGTACCACTGGAACACCGCGCGCGACGCGGCGGGTGTTATGGCTTGAATCGAAGCCACCTGACCCTGTAGCGACGTGATGACCGGCTTCGCCGGAATGACGGCCGGTTCAATTCCACAAACGACATGGATGGTCAGAAACGGCCAGTCGTCATGCGGCGCGAGCCGCACCGAGGTGTCGCCCCGTTCGACGCCCGTGATGCTGACGGTTCCATCGGTGGCGGGACTCTGCAGAATTCCTGCAACCCTGGCGATGCGCTCGTCCGCGCTGATGAACTCCCAGTGATAGTAATTAAACGAGACAAGGAGGCCGCTCCACGCAGCGTGGACCGGCACGTCGACTCGTTCGCCAATCGGAACGGTCACTTCGCGGAGAGGGAAAAGAGGAATGTAGGCAAACGCACGTCCAGCGACGAGAAGCGACGCGATAGCGAGGAGAAGAGTTCGTTTCACGCTCTCAATACGGAGCGTGATCGGCGGCCGTCCACTACTCCGCGACGGACTTAAGCAGTCGGAGTCGGAACGCTGGCGTCTCGCCGGCTGGCTCGGCTGCGTCCCCGCTGCCGAACGGGAGGCTCGCGCAGACTTAGTGTTACAGCAAAATTTGAAGGTGTGGTTCGGCGGCGGCGACGCGCGCCGAGCCAGCCGGCGAGGACGCCAGCGCTCCATCGCGCTGAGTTAAGGCCGTTGCGTCCACTACTCCCGCGTCATATCTTTGGATGGCCGAAAAACAATACGTACCCATCGGAGTCCTTGATCTCGAACCCGCGCAAACCGTCGTGAGTGTCTTTCAGTGGTTCCGAAAATTCGACGTCGCGCGACGCAAACTCGGCCGCGAGCGCATCGGGATCAGGGACCGAAAGATAAGCGTCCCAGCGGGCCGCGGGCTCTCGCTTGTAGTTCGGGAGTGGATCGACACCGACACTCTTGATCATGATCATCGCGCCGCCTCTGTTCACAATGCCGAAAAAGGGATCGTCGTCTGGTCCCTGAAACGTGATCTCAAATCCCAGCGTGTCCCGATAGAAGGAAAGCGCGGACACTACGTCCCGCACGATGAAGAATGGGGAGATGCCGGAAATCGCTGGCGTCGTGGGGCTGAAAGAAAGCGCATTAATCGTGACGTAGTACCCGTCCGGATCGCGAAGCGAGAACTCCTCTGTTCGAGTATTGGGATTGGTATGCGGCTCCTCTTCGAGCTGAGCCACGATCGTGCGTGCCCGTTTCAACGCCGCTTCAAAATCGTCGACGCGGAAAAACAAGAGCAGCCCGTTGCCAGGTGTCGCACTGTCCCGGCTCGCCAACGGCGGATGCTCATGCCCGCCCCACTCGTGGAAGCAGAGCAGGACAGTGCCATCCGAATCAACGATCTGACCAAAGTAAGGATGGGCCGGTTGTGTCTCGGGTTGTCCGAAGAGCGATTGGTACCACTTGAAGCTGCTCGGCACATCGCGTACACCGATGATCGTCCACGTGCGTTTCATGAGAATTCTCCGGCCGGCAAGCTCTCGGCGTCGCCAGAAATGGTAACGCGCCGTCAGCCGCTTTCCCGAAAGCCTAGCGCACTGCACGACGGCGCGGCGAAGCGGGCGGCAGCTTCTCGGGAGCAAGCAGCTGGGCGGCGGCGAACGCGTCGACGATTCCCCATCCGTAGTCGTCGTCGCGTCCTTTCGGGCCGGCATCGCGGGCGGACATGGCCAGTACGTTCCGGATCGTCGCCGGCCGCGCCTCGGGTGCAAGGCTCCGCAGCAGCGCGGCCACGCCGGCGACATGCGGTGCGGCGTACGACGTCCCGTAGCCAAACTTGTAGTCGCCGAAGGACTCCACGATGCGAACGGCTGTTCCCGGGGTGAGGCGCTCGGCGTCGTCGCTTCCGATGGAGATCGTCGGAGGAGCGACACCCACCGGATTGACGTTCGAGTAGTAGTAGCGCGCCTCGCTGTTGACGACGACGATGGCCGCCGCGCCCGCGCGGATGACGTTGCCGAACGCCTGGCCGAACGCGATCGCCGAATCTATCCGCAACATCGCGACGTTACCTGAAGCCGCCGGTGGAATCTGATCGATACGGCCGATGCCGCAGTCGATCAGCGTGCCGGTCATGTCGCCCGTTCGCGTGCCGGTGAACGCGGTGGCGCTGATCGTGGCCGCGTCACTGGTCAGGGTCGCGACGAGACCGCCGCCGTGCGCCGCCAGCGAATAGATGTCGACTCCCGGCGCCGCCAGATCGAGTTCCGGTCCGTGATTCGAGAAGGACGCCACCAACCGATGCGCGTCGACCGCCCCAACAGCGATCGTCGTATCGAAGACCGCCGGGTAATCGACACGCGAAGAAGCATTGCCGGCAGCGGCTACGACGATGATTCCAGCAGCCTCGGCACGGTCCAGCGCGTGCCGGGCATTGTCGAACTGCGTTTTCAGCGCAAAGGACATGTTCAACACATCGAGGTGATTCGCGATCGCCCAGTCGATGGCGCGGACCAGATCGGACGTCTCGAAAGAATCTTCCTTTCCAAAGATCTTCAGCGCATAAATCTCTGCCTCGGGTGCCACCTGCAGGACCACCCCGGCCACGAATGTGCCATGAGCCTCCGCCGTCTCTTCCTCCGGAATGCTGTCGTTGTGAACGAAGTCATACCCGCCGCGATACGCCCCTCGCAAAGCGGGATGATCGAAGTCGATCCCCGTATCGATGATGCCAACCTTGACGCCGCTCCCTTTCGTAACCGGCCAGAGCGCCGCCGCATCCACGACAGAAACGCCATACCGAGGCTCCGCCGCCAGAAGCTGTCCGGCCGTCAGAAGACTCAGGAGAAGTGTGAAGGATCGCATGCCCCGTTAGAGGGGGATGAGGCGGGGAATCCTTCGCCGGTCGGGCGAAAGGGAATCAGTCCGCGTTGGTCACGTGAGTCTGTTGTATCGAGCGTGTGTGCCGATCCAGAACCAGAGCACACCGTCGTCGAGGTCGGTGCCGAGCGCGCGATATCCCATGCCGACGCGAACAGACCAATATCCCGCAACCTTCTTGAAGTGCAGAGACGGGTGCCGGTGATCGGCCTTCAGAAGCTCGTAGTTGCTGCGAGCGAGCGCTTGAATCTCACTCGGGAGACGATCGAACGCCTCCCAGAACTCCGGTGAGGTGTGATGGTTCAAAGGAGCCGCGACTTGCCAGCGGCATGGCTGGCCAACGCCTGATTCTCCAGCCGGTCCAGCTTGCCCGAAGCGGCGTCACGCTCGATCTGTTGGTCCCACTCGGCCCAATCCTGTTCCATCAACCATTCGCGGAGTTGAGCAAACTCGTCCGGATCGAGTTGGACGATCTGCTGTTCAAGTTGTTCGACTCGGGTCATGGTGTTGGGCGAACAAGTGTACGACGACCTGTCTTCCGACCGGTAACGGATCCTAACTGACCGGCTTGGAACCCAACAGGAAATATTAACGCACGACGGACACAGCAAGTTGCGCCTCGAAGGGTCTGCAGCGCAAAGTTAGCCAGCTTCGGCTATAGCTTCTGTTTTTGAAGAAAGATCGCTTTATCAACCTTGGCGAAGAAGTCTTCGTAGGACTTCAGCTCCGCCGTGCCGGCCCACGCCGCCATATGCAGATCGTGTCCGCACATGTGCGCCACCGGCACAATCTCGCCGGCGTCGTTCTTCGTCTTGACCGTGCTCGCGAACGGAAGGCCGGTTTTCTCCTCGATCGGCAGCGCATCGAGCTCGGTGCGCAGCATGACCACCGGACCAGCCCCGTTTTTCAGGATGGCCACGATGCCGGTGCCGCCGACGCCGCTCGTGACCTCGTATCCCAACGCCTTGACGCGTGCCGCCAGCGTCGCCGCCGTGCGCTGCTCGTGAAAGGCCAGTTCCGGGTTGCGGTGCAGATCGATGTAGAGCGTTTCGATATCGGGGTAGATCGCGTCGACCTGCGTTGAACCCACACCGGGCGTTTGCGCCGAACTGATGAAGGCAAACAGCAGCGTCGCGATCAACAAGCTCAATTTGATTTTTTCATGATTGGTTTTGCGGTCGCCGATCAGAAGATCGGTTTCAGGGCGATGCGGCCGTACGCGATGAATGCCATGAGGAGACCCAGCACTCCGCTCATGATGATGGGCGTGATCTCGCGGTACTTGATGTGCACCCCGATGAAAACGAGGCTCTCGATTGCCAGGACTGTCGCCGCCGCCACCGTGAGCGGCGGATGCCAGCGGAAGGCATCCGGGACGATCAGCGCTGCCGCGCAGACGAGCTCGAGGATGCCGAGGGCCAGCCAGGCTCGCCGAGGCAACGCCGCGAAGGACGCGACCCCCTCGCTTACCTTGTCGAGCATGAAAACCTTCATGACGCCCGACGCTCCGTAGAGGAGTGCGGCGAGGACCTGCAGAACCCACAACAGGATGTTCATCGTGTGCCTCCTCCGGTTTCAGGGCGATCCATGAAGAGTAGCGCACTTGCACGGCTGCAGTTCGCGGCGCCAGGTCCGGTGAGCGAGTTGGGCCGCCGCGCGGGTAAGGCCAGGCGAATGTAACGATACAAATATATTGACAAACGATAAATCAGAACTAAGATGAGAGTATGAATAAAGCGCCATCTGCAAAACGAGGCTCGACGATATTTCTTCAGGTAGTCATCGTGCTCATCGGCCTCGGCGTTCTTGCTCTCATGCTCTGGGAACCTCATCTCGAGGGGAGAAACGCGCACGCCACGCTCTTTGAGATCTACTTCAAAGATCCCTTTCTAGCGTATGCGTATCTCGCATCCATTGCGTTTTTCGTGGCACTCTATCAAGCATTCAAATTGCTCGGATACATCCGGCAAAATCAAGTATTCTCGCTAGATTCAGTCCGAGCGTTACGGACGATAAAATACTGCGCAATCGCCCTTGTCGTTATGATTGGAGCGGCAGTAGCTTACCTTTTTATAGCGATGCGCGGCAAGGATGACATTGCGGGTGGTGTTGCAATGGGTGTTCTGATGATTTCTCTCTCTGTCGTAATTGCCACCGCGGCGGCTGTGTTCGAGAGGCTTCTGCAAAATGCCGTGGACATCAAGTCCGAGAACGACTTAACCGTTTAGCGCTATGGCAATCATCATCAATATCGACGTCATGTTGGCGAAAAGGAAAATGAGCGTCACTGCGCTTGCCGAAAAAGTCGGCATCACGATGGCGAACATTTCCATCTTGAAAAACGGCAAAGCAAAAGCGATCCGCCTATCGACCCTGGAAGCGATCTGCAGTGCGCTCGAATGTCAGCCTGGGGATATTTTGGAATACAAAGAATAGATGACGCGCATGGTACGGGCATTCGTGTCTGGGCGGTCCAGCGCTCAAGGCTGAGCGGCTCCCGGGCCGCTCGATGTTCGTGATTCCAGGCCTGGCAGAGTAAGGGGCCGAAGTCGCTCCAGTGCGGAGTTAGGCTGGTCCATGGCGCGAGGGTGCCCGACCGCCGTGTGACCTCGCAAGAATAGATGGCATGAGCGCGAACAGCAAGAGCACGCAGAGGTAGACCGAGCCGGACACGGGATCGCGACTCGCTATGTATTGCGCTACCGATCTGCCTTGAAGTGCGGCAGCCAGCAGCAACTCGGCGGCTATGGACATGGCCAGTGCTGCGAACCCAACCTGCATTCGGACTGAGAGTTTGGCGGGCAGATCGAACTGCCGGACTACGAAACGGGCCGCCATGACGATCACCACGAACATGATGGGCATTTCCAGGAGCTCGGCGTACCTTTCCCCGAGTCGAGGGACGAGAAACGGCACGCGTATGGAACCCAGGACAAAGCCAGTGCTCAGTACGATGACGAAGTATAGAACGGCAGACTTGAAGGTACGGAGTGGCATCGACGTTGTGACTGTCAGGGAGGGCTAACGGCCCGAACCTCGCCCGCTTGGATCGTACGCGAAATGGTACCGCACTCGGGACCCAGCAACGCGCGGCTCGAAATCCGTGCAGGGCCGCGTTAGACGCGTCCCGACCGCGACCACTTCTTGCTGCTCAGGCCTAGAATCATGATTAGCGGGAGCACCGTACCTGCCAGCAAAACGCTGACGACCTCATTCCAGAACCTTGCGGAAGGCTCGTCCGTGCCATGCAGATTGACGACCGGGGTCAGGCCTTCGATTTGTGAACGAAGAGGTGGCGATCCCCTTCCCGAGCCCTTGAAAGAGACCCCGAGTCTCTTGGAAGAACCCCCGGAGTCTCTTGGAAGAACCCCCCGAGTCTCTTGAAAGAACCGCCGGAGTCTCTTGGAAGAACCCCCGGAGTCTCTTGAAAGAACCCCCCGGAGTCTCTTGGAAGAACCCCCGGAGTCTCTTGAAAGAGTCCCCGGAGTCTCTTGGAAGAACCCCCGGAGTCTCTTGGAAGAACCCCAGGAGTCTCTTGGAAGAACCCCAGGAGTCTCTTGAAAGAACCCCAGGAGTCTCTTGAAAGAACCCCCGGAGTCTCCTGGAAGAACCCCCCGAGTCTCTCGCAAGAACCCCCCGAGTCTCTTGCAAGAACCCCCTGGGTCTCTTGCAAGAACCCCTCGGGTCTCTTCGAAAAGCCGTCGCGTCTTCTGCACTTGGTCCGTAAGTCGGGGCAGTTCAGAAACTTACATCTTTTTTTGGGCAGGCTATTGACTTTCGAAGACAGCGAGCTTATCCTTTTCAGTCACGCAGAGGCGACGCCTGAGTCATAGCGTCCGATTCCCGAGGCGAGAATCCGGTGGGAAGTAGAGGACCGGATTCGATTTGAGGTGCAGATTCCGTCGAGCTTGAGTCATGGCGAACCGGCGTCTGATGCAAGTGGGGTTGAGCGTTAGCTCCTCCAGCCTCATCAAAACATGCGTTCCTCCGGGGCTCGCTACCCTCGGGGGCAGGCGAGCGACGGTTTGCGACGGCCGCTCTTTTGTAGTTCCACCAGGATTCCTCCCGAGTTGCGCATACAGCGCGAGCGGCGTCCTATTACCGATTGCCCTTGAAACGGGCAGAAAGGAAATTCTCATGGTCAACCAAACAGAAATGAATCATGCAACCGCCGGTACACCGGCACAGGATGCGGCCGTGACGCCGGAATCGGTCATAGAGAGCCTCCGCGAACTGCGCGCACAGATCCCGAACTACGTGCAGTTGCCGCTCCCGACAGCCCAGACGCTGCGCGTGGTCTCAGGATTGAACGGCGAGTTCACGCAGGCGGCCATCAGTGCCGTCGGCGCGTCGGAAACCGTGCAGGCGACCGTCGGGCAGACCTCCGAACAGATGCAGGCGGAGGTCGATGCCATCGCACGCTGGTCGGTGGTACGGGATGAGCTCAAGGCGACGCTCGATGGCGTCACCTCGGCCGTCCTAACCATGAAGCACACCCTCGGCCAGTCCGCCCTGCTGACCTACACGGTCAGCAAGAAACTGGTCGTGGCACCGAAGCACGCCGATCTGCTGCCACACGTTGCGCTCATGCGGAAAACGAACCGCCTCGGGCGCAGCCGCAAGGCACAGACGCAGACCCCGGCGCCCGCTCCGGCCCCGAATCCAGCACCCGCACCATCCCCCGTAATCCACGTATGAAGTAACGATCCCGGTCAGCCGGGCGCGCCACCAACGGCGCGCCCGGCTTTTGGAGGAATCATGAGCAAAAAGAAAATCGACGTTGAAGGGATCCTCAACACTCTGGCCTCGATCCGGAAACAGATCCCGCACCTCCCGGCCACTCCCCCGCGCGAAACGACTGCCGAACCGGCACTCCTTTCCGACAGCGAGGAAGCGATGGAGTTATTCGAGATGGAGACGCTGGCCGATGCCCTGGAGTCCTTCGCCGGCGAAGTGTCGGCTGCAATCGACGACGCGCAGCAGAAAGCGATGGTTGAGGCGCTGAAGATCTACTACGCCGCCGAGGAACTGGCCAAAGACCCCGAGCACGCGCACCTGATCCCCTACGTGGAACAGATGCGCGCCATCTACCGCCGCGACTTCGGAACGGACATTCCGAAGAAGTGATGTGCGTGCCTCTGGGCAGCGAAGAGTCAGCAAACCTTCTTGAAGTGAAGAGACTTCGCCATCGAAAAGCTAAGGCCTGACCCGATCAAGCTCAGTAGCCGCGTTCGGCAGAACCACAGTCGTGTTTGAACTGGGATGGCCGGTCAACCCTTCCGATCTTGTGAGCGGGCAACCTAAACTCTAGACGCGAAAATCGAAGGTCTGATCCCATCAAAACTCCGCCCGGACGAACTGATACGTGCGGGGCGCGTGGGCTGGCTTCAAGTTGTCAGCGATGTCCGCGGAAATTGCCATCAGCGTCTGTCCTGAAAATAAATCCTGTGCATGCACGCGCACCGCTACGTCTTGTACTGGTACTCAAAGGCCGCGCAGATGGTGTTTTCACGCTGGCAGAGAGACACTGGAAGTTGAACCGCGACAGGTGCAATCACTTCATTCCCTCCGCCGCTTAATGGCTCCAAGTCCGCGGTGCAGGGCAGAGTTAGACAGGGCCGAGCAGCTTCTTCCTTGCGGAATCGAGCGTTTCCCTGAGATGACGGGCATCGTTTGGATCACCTCGGAGTACGGGGTCGTCAAGGAAAGGGTCAGGCCTCTGCTCTGCGCTTGATGGTAAGGCTCCTCGCGGGATTCGCGAGCCTTCTTTGGCCGCGGGGAATGTCACGCCACGCTTGTCTGCGCGAAATTCCACAGTTCCCGAGACTTGGCGGACTACCTTCTGGACGCGTGCCGACAACCGCGCTGCCGCTGACGCAGCTGTGCAGATCCACTGCGCGCCGGCGGAGGTTATTACGCAAGCTGCAATGCAGCGATCGCTTGTCGCGCCAGGTCTTGTAGCAGCTCGTCGCCGGCCAGTTCGCGATCACCGTTGCGAATCAGCGTTGAAATGTAGCCGGAGCTCCGAAGGCGGAGCGCGGCGGCGATCTCCCGCAGGCGCAGCAGCCCTTCGTTCCAACCGATCCAGGCAGCGAGCATCCGAGGAGCACCGCCGTGGCGATGGCGGAGATCCTTTTCTTCGATGCCGCAGATCTTCGCGACCGCCTTCACGACCGTCGCCATCTTCAGACGCGGAATCAGTCGTTGCGCCCTCGCGTGCTCATCGGACCGCGGCTTCTCGGCGACAACCTTCCGCATTCTCTCGACCCACTCCGCGCTGCCGAGGTAGATCTGGCCGACGAGTTTCTCCCATATCGACTCGGTCGTCGCGAGCTTCGCGAGGACGTATTCGCGATACATCTCATGGCATTTTGCCGCATCGGGATGCAGGTCGAACAGCCATTCGGAGTAAAGCCACTCCGGAATCGGCTCCAGACCAGCGTGCGCCCGATAACTCGACCAGCGGTAATCGCCCGGACCGGCCACCATCCCTGCCCGCACGGGATTCAGGACGGTGTAGCGTCTCACCTCGTCCAGGTAGTTCTGCTCGTCGATAAGGATCGACTTGTAGCGCCCCTGGAAGAGGTGCCCGACACGTTTGTACCGTTTGTTGAAGATGCGTGCGTATTCGCTGTTCAGCCAGTGCATCCCCTTCGCGAGTGTGCGGCACGGCGTCTCGATGATGAGATGGTAGTGATTCGTCATCAGGCAGTATTCGTGGAGACGCCAGCGGAACCGTTTGGCGGCCGTCGCGAGCAGGGAGAGAAACTCCAGCCGGTCGCCATCCTGCCGGAAGATGTCCTTCCGTTCATTGCCTCGGGATGTGATGTGCCAGAAGGCACCTTCGAATTCAAGTCTCAGCGGTCTTGACATGCCCCGAGGATCCCTCGGTGTCAACAAAACACGCAGAAACTCCACCGAATCGACCGAGGATGTTTCCATTCCGAGGAGGTATCGGGCCGTTTCGATACACCGTGTAGAGTCGCGATTCGATCGACAAGAAGCAGAGGCCTGACCCTACTCTCAGTGACCCTACTCTCAGTGACTTCGTTTGTACCGTTTGTTGAAGATGCGTGCGTATTCGCTGTTCAGCCAGTGCATCCCCTTCGCGAGTGTGCGGCACGGCGTCTCGATGACGAGATGGTAGTGATTCGTCATCAGGCAGTATTCGTGGAGACGCCAGCGAAATCGCTTGACGGCCGTCGCGAGGAGGGACAGAAACTCCAGCCGATCGCCATCCTGCCGGAAGATGTCCTTTCGTTCATTGCCTCGGGATGTGATGTGCCAGAAGGCACCTTCGAATTCAAGTCTCAGCGGTCTTGACATGCCGCCGAGGATCCCTCGGAGTCAACAAAACGCGCAGAAACTCCACTCAATCGACCGAGGATGTTTCCATTCCGAGGAGGTTTCGGGCCGTTTCGATACACCGTGTAGAGTCGTAATTTTGATCGACGAGAAGCAGAGGCCTGACCCTACTCTTCCCTACTCTTCCCCCATCAGGCAGTATTCGTGGAGACGCCAGCGAAACCGTTTGACGGCCGTCGCTAGCAGAGATAGAAACTCCAGCCGGTCGCCATCCTGCCGGAAGATGTCCTTCCGTTGATTGCCTCGGGATGTGATGTGCCAGAAGGCACCTTCGAATTCAAGTCTCAGCGGTCTTGACATGCCCCCGAGGATCCCTCGGCGTCAAGAAAACACGCAGAAACTTCGCAACTTGATCGACGAGAAGCAGAGGCCTGACCCTACTCTCCCCTGACCTTCCATTCCCAAAATCGAAGGCCTGACCCCATCGAGCTGATCTCGGTGAAAGCAGAGTTAGGTAGCCGGCTGACGGCGCTCATATTTACTGCTTAGGTCTGTACTGCGATTGGTCAAACTTGCTAACGTCGAACTCAAACACAGGCGAACCCTCTTGATAGATATTCGCCGAGACGCGTACGGTCGTCGCCGTCAGCATGTTTTCAACGAACCCGTCGGAGTCCCTAATGAAGATAGTCTCGGTACTATTGTCTTCCGGTGCGGTCGCAGAATAGTGAACTGGCTCCCGGTCGTCAAATCTTACGAGTACCTTGCAGCCGTCGTACGATGAACAAGGAATTTGACCCCTCTCAATGCTGAAAATGACATCCTTGCCGTACCGCGGATGCGTCCTGAGCGTAAGAGTTCCTTTCTGTGGTCCCGCGTAAGGGAATGAGAAGTTCACGGTGTTGGAGCTGATAACCTTCGCTTGAAAGATCGTGCCTTTTGCCATTGCATCTTCCCGCCGCGAGTACGACCACTGAGAGCCGGGGACGGGCGGAGTCGCACTGGAAGCTCGCGATGCCGGCCCGGTACCTGAACCTGGGTTTACCACAAGGTTAACGACGAAGCTTAGAAGGAACAGTCCGGCCAGAATCGCGCAACCCATCGTCGCGCAGCCTGTTTTCTTTGCCCGAGGAGCGAGTGCCGGTTGTGGAACGGGCGGCCTTGCGGCGATAGGCACACCACAATTGGGACAGCTTGGGGCGAGGTCAGAGACTGCTTGCTTGCATTCCGGACACTCGATTAACGCCATGCTCGGGCCTCGGCTCTGATTGCGTCACGTTGCATGGCTATTCTCAATGGATTCTAGACTAGCAGACACGCGAGCACAACTTCCGGCGGTGGCCGTATGAACGCTTGACGACACACTGACGACGAATAGGGTCAGGCCTTCGTCTTGGATCCGGATGCGAAATTCGAAGGCCTGATCCACCAAAACCACGGAGCAGAACGAAATGACTGGGGTCAGGCGTCCCGTCCAGACTGACACCTGAATCTGCGAAGAACAAGGCGGCTCGGCTGCCGAGCAGGCGAACGGCCGGGCGTTGGCTGCTGCGAACAGTTAGGCCGTTCAGTTCTGGATGGTGGTAACGACACCGTTTCGAACGTATACGTAGTTGCCTGTGCCGTATACCCACTGCTCGCTGCTTGTACCTTTAGTCGACGTACGGTTGACCGCCGACGGATCTCCCCAGCTCATGCGGAGCTGTGCGGTCGACATTCCAATGAAGATCTTCTCGTCTGCAATCGCCTTCCATACACGCGGCGGCCAGTCGCGATGGGTCAACCGCGGATCAGTCTCACTGAAGTATTCTTGAAAGGAAGTCGCGTTGCGCAGAACAGCACTGACGTTCGTTCCGGACAACTGCAGATCTACGAACCCCTCTCGACCATCGTCCGCGAATAAAATGAAGCGAACCGGTTCATGATCGTACCAGCCAGCGACTATACTCTTGACCTTGACGTGAGCGGTGCGGCCTAGCCTGATACTGCCATATTGATCGGAGTCCTCATCGTAAGTAGCTATTTCTGGTCGCCGCAGCCAGAGCGACTTGCCAAGCCACCGTTGACGTGCGTAGTCCAGATCGCGGATTGGCGCGATTCCGTCGATCGTGTCCGAGTATGCGGTCGATAGAACTTCTACTCCGTCGTCAGTCTTGAAGTGTACGCGGGGTAAAGTATCTTTCTCGACCGCCGTTACCGTAAGTATCTTGCCGGCCCAAGATGCATAGTCAAGGTGAGGCTCAAATAACTGATATCCGTACTCTCTCAGCTTCGAAGGCTGCGGTAGAAGGATGAACCGCTCACCGACCCAGTTTTCTATGGCAAGAGTACCGGGTCCGAAACTATCCTCGTGCTTCTTCTCGACTTTTCCAATCGAGCCTTTGCCGAGGTATGGGTTTTGTTGTGCGGTGATGGCCACGCTGACGAAAATGCACGCCAGACCGACAGGTATGCGCATAGCGCCTCCGGGTTCAGATTGTAACGGACTCGCCAAAATCGGCCTAACTCTTAAGTGGATCGTAGTTTTGCGGTTCTTTTAATCGTGGATATGCGACAGTCTGTGGCCGCATAGCGCGCGCTCCGCGTCGCTAACGCACTCTGTTATGCGTCCAAGATTCAGCATACAGGATTTAGACGTCACTCCGCCTTCATCGCACTCGCGAGATCGATCCGTCGCGCTAAACGAGAGGGGACGAGTCCTGCCAGCAATGACGCGATGAACGTCACCGCCAGCGAGGCCGCAATCAATCGCACCGGCGTGTGGAAGGCGATCGTCCAGCCGAAGGATTGTTTGTTGATTACGTAGATGAGGATCCAGGAGAGGACGTAGCCCATGGTCAGGCCGGCAGCCGTCGAGGTTAGGCCGAGGACAGAGGATTCGAGGACTAGCATGCGGCGGACTTCGGCGATGGACATGCCGAGGACTCGGAGGAGGGCGAGGTCGCGTTTGCGTTCTAGGATCAGGGCGGCCAGGGTGTTGATTACGCCGAGGACGGCGACGACGATGGCTACGGCGAGGAGGGCGTAGGTGATGAGGAAGGTCTGGTCGAAAATCTTCATGACTTCGCCGCGGATCTCGCCGTTGGTGACGGCGAAGGCGTGGTACTTCGGGCCGAACGTCGTTTCGAGCCGGCGGCGGGCGGCGTCGCGGGTGATGCCGGGTTTGAGGTAGATGACGACGGTGGTGATGCTGTCGTCGTTGTAGGAGCGGACGTAGAGCGCGCGGTCCATGACTATGACGCCGCGGTCGTTGGAGTAGTCGCGGTAGACGCCGGTGATCGGGAAACGGCGAGGGCCGGATGTTGTCGTCAGCGTGACGTCGTCGCCGATGTTTTTCTCGTACTTCAGCGCGAAGCTTTCCGAAACGACCACGCCCCCTGTCGCGATCGCGTTTCGCAGCGCCTCGGGCGACTTATGCGGCGCGATCATCGGCAGATCACCCAGTCGCGATGCGACTTCGAAGTCGCCGCTGGTGACGGTGACGACGGCATCGCCGTACGCGACGCCGCGTCCGCTGGCCCTGTCGAAGGCGGCGATGAAGGGGACTTTTTCTAAGTCCGCTGAGATCGCGTTCGGGAATGCGGCGGCGTCGGCGTTCGAGAGGCCTTTCGCGGGGCGCAGCCAGAGGTCGGAGCTGACGGTCTGATCGACCCACACGCGCACGGTTTCGCGGAAGCTGCCGACCATCAGCGCGACGGCCACCATCATGCCGATGGCGAGCGAGAGGGCGGCCGAGGCGATGGAGGTGCGGCGGAGCGAGGCGGGGATCGATGCCGAGGCCAGCTCGCCGACGATGCCGAACAGGGCGCGGTACGGCGTGCGCAGCAGGTTGGAGACGCCGGTCACGATCATCGGCGCGAGCGCGGAGAAGCCGGCGACGACGAAGAGGACGGCGATGTAGCCGGCGACGGCGATTCCGTTCCATGCGGGTAATCGCGAAAGCAGTGCGGCGATGACGAAGCAGGCGGCGGCGATGGCGATCAACGTGATCGTTCGCGTTTTTCTCGTTGGCGGTTGAGCGCCGGACAGCAGCAGCGTCGGCCGCACTTGCGAGGCTTCGATCGATGGCTGGATCGCAGAGAGCAGCGAGAGGATCGTTCCGACCGCCACGCCCGCGGCGATGATCCCCGGCGTCAGCACGATCGCCTCGGGTGTCGAGCTGACGTAGAGCGCGTTGATGGTGCGGCCGATCAGGCGGAGGATCAGCCAGGCCAGGCCGCGTCCGAGGGCGATGCCGGCGAGGGAGCCGATCGCGCCGAAGAGGAGGCCTTCGACGAGGAACGCGCCGAAGATTTGCGTGGCCGAGGTGCCGAGGGTCTTGAGGACGCCGACGTCTTTGCGGCGGCGGAGAATCGAGATCAGCACGGTGTTGTAGACGAGGAACATGCCCACCAGCAGGGCCACGCCGGCGAGCGCGAAGAGGTTGACGCGGAAGGCGCGGAGCATTTTCTCGACGCGTTCGTTGCGGCGCGCGGGGCGTTCCATGCGCGCACTCGCTGGAAGAACCTTCTTGATCGCGGCGAGCACCGCATCGTTCGGGACGATGAGGTCGATGCGCGTCAGGCGTCCTTCGAAACCGAAGGTCGATTGCGCGGCGGCGATGTCGGCGATGGCGATGGCGCCGTTGAACGCGGTGGCCGGACCGCTCGCTTCGAGCAGGCCGCGGACGATCATCGTTCGGCGGACTCCCTTTATATTCAACGTGAGCGGCGATCCGAGTTTCAGTCCGTGCTCGTGCGCGAACGTGGCGGGGAGGACGACGGAATCGTCGCGCAGGATGGCCAGGTAGGTCGTCGCCGATTTGTCGTCGCTGGTGACGACGCTGGCGTAGCGGTAGTCGCGGAAGTGGAGATCGGAAAGCATGTCGACGGCGAGGAGGCGGATCGGTTGCTGCCACGGCTCGGCCATCCCTTCGACGTCGATCACCGGCGCGAAGCGGACGCCTTTTCCCCAAAAGGCTTGCAGTTTGATCAGCACGTCTTCGCTGAGGCCGGCGTCCGACACGATCATGTAGTTGGCGCGGCCGGCGACGGCGTCGACGGATTCCTGGAACGCTCTCAGTGCGCTTTGGTTGGAGAGCGCGATGGCGACGACGACCGCCACTCCGACGGCGATGCCGAGGATGGTCAGCGCGGTGCGCAGGCTCTCGCGGAGGATGGGGCGGAGGACGAGGGCTTTGAGGATCATGTGGGGCGGGGTGTGGGGAGTGGGGGGTGGGGTGTGGGAGAGGAATCTTCCTGCGCCGGGGGTGCGGGCTTTTTCTCCCACTCCCCACTCCCCACGCCCCACTCCCGCATCACCTTCCCATCCGCCACATCCACCACGTAGTCGCCGTACGCCGCGGCGCGCTCGGAGTGCGTCGCCATCACGATGGTCGGACGCCGCGATTTGTGAATGCCGCGAATGAGGTCGAGGATCATCTCGCCGTTTTTTGAATCGAGATTGCCGGTCGGTTCGTCAGCGAGGATCAGCGGCGGACGATGAATCACGGCGCGCGCGATCGCAACACGCTGCATCTCGCCGCCGGAGAGCTCGTTCGGAAAGTGCGACGCACGATTTCCGAGTCCGACTTCCTCCAGCACCTCGGCAACGCGCGATTTGATTTCGCTGCGCGGCATCTTCGCCAACGACAGCGGGAAGGCGACGTTCTCGAAGACGTTCAGCGTGGGGATGAGATTGAAGAACTGGAAGATGTAGCCGATCGACGTCCGCCGCAGCATCGTCAACTTCGATTCGTCGAGGACTGACGTATCGACGTCGTCGAGCAACAGCCGTCCCGACGCGGGTCGATCGACCGCGCCGATCAAATTCAGCAGCGTCGACTTTCCGCTGCCCGATGCGCCCATGAGCACCGCGAAATCGCCGGAGGCAATTTCGAGCGAGACGTCGTCGAGCACCTGTACGGCCGCCGATTCGTCGCTTCCCGCGTACGCGTGCGTGACGTGATCGAGGCGGATGCGCATGGCGCGCGATTGTACGCGGCACGAACGCTGCAATTCGAAGCGCGCCGCCTCTGATAGGCTGCGCGTCGAAGGAGAACGTCATGGAAGAAACGACCAGCGGTGCACCCGGAACGGACGGTGCAGGCGACGGCGGCGATGCCGGCACGCGCTTCAACAAGGCCAAGGATTTCGTCAATGAAAAATATGAGGCGGCGTCGGACTTTACGCGCAGCCAATACAACCGCGCCAAAGAGAAGATGGACGACGTCGACTTCGGCGCGATCACCGATCAGGTCCGCAGCTACGTCCGCTCGAATCCCGGAAAAGCGCTGCTGATCTCCGTCGGCGTCGGCTTCCTGGTTGGACTGCTGCTCCGCCGCGACGGCGACGACGACTAGGGAGTAACGATGCCTAACACACGAGACACCGATCACGAGCGCGCCGCTGCCGGCATGGACTACGACTTTCCGATCCGCGAGAAGGCGGCGCAACTCGGTAACGCGCTGGCCGAGAGCGGGCCGGAGGCGTTGTTCGAGGAAATCGAGAACCTCCTGCCGGAGTCGTGGCGCGAGCACATCCGCACCTTCCCCATCGCCGCAGTGGTCCTCGGCGCCGGCGTCGGCGTCTGGCTGGGGATGCGCAAGGGCGACGAGGTCATCGCTGCCGGAACGGCCATGATCACTTCCGCGGCCATGCAGAACGTCGCGAGCGTGATGAAGAACGCCTCCGGCGGCCACGACGAGTAATTTTCCTTGCGAAGCGGACGTGCGCTCCGCACAATGACTCGCAATGGAGACGCGTTCGCTCCCCCTCGGGAATGCTGATCAGCGCAATTACCGCCTGGCCTCGCTCGCCGCCGAGGTCCATCGCACGTATTTCTACAAATATCCGCCGCTGCCGGTGCGGTGGGGGCAGCAGATCACGCGCAAAAAGCGCCGCTCGATCCGCCTCGGCTCGTACAACCACATCACCACCGAGATCCGCATCCACCCGCTGCTGAACTCGTCCGACACGCCGGCGTTTTTCATCCAGTCGGTGATCTACCACGAGTACCTGCACCACGTCCTCGGCGCCAGCCACAACCGCCGCTTCCACAAAGAGGAGCGCAAGTTCCGCTACTTCCGCGAGTCGAAAGAGTGGATTCGCCGCCACCTCTGGCTGCTCCTCGGCACGAAGCGCATTCGTCCGATCGTGATGCCGCCGCCGAAGACGCTGCCGCCGCAGATGGCGCTGTTCTAGGCTGGCCTGCGCGAGAGAACACCGTTGTGCAGTCCGTCCGCGCGATCGAGGGTAGGACTTTACAACGCTGCGTCACTCCTAGAGAGATGGCGTCGTTTTTCATCAGCTATCGTGTCAAAGGCGGCAAGGCGTACGCCGTACGTCTGTTGGACTGGCTCGTGGAGCGCTTCGGCGCCGAGGCGATTTTCCTCGACCAGGAATCCATGAGCGGAGGTGAGCACTGGTCGGACCGGATCAAACATGAGCTCGAGCGAGCAGTTGCCGTTCTTGTCATCGTCGATCAGCAATGGTCGCAGTCGTTCGCGGAACCTCGCGAAACGCAGGACTTCCTCAAGCTCGAGCTCGAGACCGCAATCGACTTGAAGAAAACGATCATTCCGCTGCTCGTTGGCGATATGCGGAAGATGCCCGCGCGCAGCGAGATACCCTCATCGTTGTACGCCATTCTCGATTGTCAATGCGTTGTGGTGAACGACACCAGCTTGGAGGATTACGCAACCTCCGTTAACCGGCTGATCACGAGGCTCGGCGGACTCGATGGAGTCGTCATTCCCGCCATTGAAGAGGAGGTCCCCGCGCTGCTGACGCGGCGGCAGTATGCCGAGGCGGAGCGTGTCCTGCTTCGGCAGCCGGAGATGATGCGCGCCTCGGCGAGCTTCTCGGTCTATCTCGCGCTGGCCCGCCTCCGCGGCCGATCGTTCAACTCGCTGCATCCGAACGAGCGTGGACAGATCGAGGCGCTGGTTCGAAACGCACGTGCTGCAGATCCGTCTTCGCCGCTGCCCGCGATTCTACTTGCCATCCTGAAGATTGACTATTACGACCTGCACGGGCTCGTCAGCGCAGAGCCGATGCCAGCAGCGGCCGTGCTGGCGGCGCTTGACGGGAGGACACGCTCGCTGCTTACCGGCATGCGATTGAGCCGCCGTGCTCTTCAGGAATTGCAACTCGACTCGCAATCCGAGGCCACTGCATGATCGATCTCCCTGAGTTTCCTGAGCACCCGTCCAGCGTGTGGGACTACCTCGTCGACATGCCGTACATGCCGAGCGCCCGTGACCGCGAGTTGCTCCTGAGAAAGGCTGCGGCCACCGGACAAGCGCACCGTGTCCGGATCTGGGACTACTTTTTTAGACCGTTACAGAAGGACGTTGGCAAATCGGTGCTGCGCGAGTTCGAAGAGCTGCGCGCGCAAGCGAATAGTATGGAGGCCGAAACTAGGGAGCGCCTAAACACGACTCGGAAGAAGCTCACCGATTTCGAGAACGGATGGCGCTCCGAGTCGGCCGCGGTGAACGCCGAGCTGCAGCGCATCGAGGCGGAGACGGGAAACAGCGAACGCAGACGTGCGACGAAGAAAATCATCATTGCCGAGATTGTTGGCTGCAGCGGAGTGGTCCTCCTTACTGCTCAGCTGGTACAGCTCTTTTATGGGCTGAGTGTGCGAGTGGCGGCAAACTCGGTTGTCGGCGCCGGCTGTAGCTTCCTCGGCTGGCTCATAGTCATCGTACCGATCGTCCTGGTCTCAGACATCGTCGTGCGGTTGGCACGTTGGCGGCGGACACCCGAACAGATCCAGGCACGCATCGCGGCGGAGCAGCAGCACGTCCGCGACCAATGGTCTCCTCGCGATGAAGCTTTGAGAAAGGAAATCTACACGGATCGTGCGCGAATTGCCGCTGACGAGGAGGTTCTTGGTCGTCTCGTCCCGCATCTCCGCTCGCGCATCGCCACCCTGGAGGCTCTTTTCGACGATCTCTTGCGGCAGATCCCAAGGCCTCCGACTGAGGCCGAGGTTGAAGAGTGGTTAGCTGCCGATCTGCTCATGCTCAAGCGCAGGGGAGAAGAGCGCCACGCGATGGAGGGACGGACGGTCACATTTTCCGGGGGCGAGGAGGTCTTCGTTATTCAGGCGCCCGCTGAAATTCAGGATCCTTCTTCGATTCCGGCCGCCTACCGCGATCACGCCGATCGCAACAAGCACCTGCGCGGCCGCCGCATTCGGCAAACTGCCGCGGGTGGATGGGTGGAACACCACGGGGTCTTCTCGTACGACGTGATCTTCATCGGCGACGCCGTGCTTGCGCGATACAGCGTTCTCTTCGATTTCATTGATGGCGAACCGATCCGCGAGAGCGCGCCGCGGCAGCACTACGCCGATTTCGTGATGGTTGAGATGCGCCACGAGTTTCGGGAGATTCGGGGAGCCGGCGGCGGCGAATCGCTGCCCGTGATGCTCCCGTCGATGATCCTCGCGCTCAGCAACGGTGATCGCGTCACAATCACAGTGACCACATCCGACTATTTCAATGCAATCGACGCTGGTGCCGCCGCGAACAACGAAGCTTATGTCATGGCGAACAACGCGCTGAAGGCGATCACGGAAAAGGTGTACGACGCGAAACGGAAGCTCGAGGTCGGAGATCGTTGAACCGTCTGATTCCAGCCGTTCCTTGCAGCGTTTTGCGAGGGCACGACGGCGACCGGCGACCTCGCATCCGGGTAGCTGGACCATGGTCGAACGTCATGCCCCCATCGGGAACGTCAGGCTGTAGATGTAGCGGCCGCGGGCGACTTGCAAGACGACCGAGGAGCGTTCGACCGATTGCGTCAACGCCTGATTCAGGTCCTTGACCGAGGTGACCTCGGTGCCGTTGACGCCGACGATGACGTCGCCGCGCGCGAGGCCGATGCTTTCGCTGCGTGAGCCTCGCGAGATTTCGTCGATGACGACGGTGCCGCTCTGGTCGATGACGCGCACTCCGGCGATCTCCCACAGAATGCGCAGGCCGAGGTCGCGAGGAGCGTCGGAAGGGCGCACGGAGATCGATTGGGTGGCGCCGTCGCGCGAGATGGTCAGCGGAAGCGGCTGGCCCGAGGGGACAGTGGCGGTGTAGGTCGAGAAGGCCTCGCGCGAATCGACAGGCTTGCCAGCGACGGCGGTGATGATGTCGCCCGGTTTCAGTCCGGCAGCCTGCGCGGGCGAGCCGGTGATGACGCGCGCCACGAGCGCTCCACGCGAGGCGCGCAGTCCCGTGCGGCGCGCTTCCTCGGGGGTGATCGTCGCGGTGACGGCTCCGATCCAGGCGCTGTGCACCTGACCGTAACGGAGGATGTCCTGAATCACTTTTTTCGCGCGATCGACCGGAATGGCGAAGCCGATTCCCTGCGCGTTCGCGTAGATCATTGTGTTGATGCCGATGACGCGCCCTTCGATGTTCAGCAGCGGACCGCCGGAGTTGCCGGGATTGATCGAGGCGTCGGTCTGAATGAAATCGGTGAAGGTGCGGCCGGCTTCTTTCGACGGAACCGATCTGCCGAGCGCTGAGACGACGCCGGTGGTGACCGTGCCGCTGAGACCGAACGGATTGCCGACGGCGATGACCGTTTCGCCGATGAGCAGATCGGACGATGTCCCGATCGGCGCGGCGAGCAAATGTTTCGCATCGACGCGCAGCACCGCCACGTCGCTGTCGGGATCGACGCCGATGAGTTTCGCGGCGACTTGCGTGCCGTCGCTGAAGTTGACGGTGATCCGCGAGGCGCCTTCGACGACGTGGTTGTTGGTGACGATGATCCCTTCGCTCGACCAGACGAAGCCGGAGCCGAGCGATTGCGAGGTGTAGCTGCGGTCGCGTCCCCCTAAGATGCCGAACGGATCGAAGAATGGATCGACTTCGCGGCGTTGGATCGTCGATTCGGTCTGGATGTTGACGACGGCCGGCCCGACGTCATGCGCGACGGTGACGATCGGCGTCCGGCGCGAGGCGCCGACGCTGGCCGGAATCGGCGCGCGCTCCTGCCGCGGCTGGTGGGCCTCGACGGTCTGCGACTCCGCGACCGGCTTGCAGGCAAGACTGATCAGAAAAACGACGAGAAGAAAACGAAGCTTCATGCCGGAATCATACGTGCGGAGGGCCAGCCAGGTTCGTCAGGCACTTTCGCTGCATAGCTTCGCGCCGGAGGATGCGATGACGCCATTCGATACAGAAGCACCGGCTGTAAAGATGTCAGGCCGTGAGCTGTACGTGATGACGTTCGGAACCATTCTTGTGGCCGGCATCCTTTCCGCGTTGCTCTGGGTAGTCGGCCCGAGCGTCGCGCCGATTCAACTCCCGAGCTACGTTTGGGCGGCAATTGGCTTCTGCGTCCTCGGCTTGCTGCTAGTCCCACTGCAACGCATTCTCGCGCCGGAGCCGTACCGCATGGCCCGCGTGAGGACGCGCGATGCCGTCTTCGGCGTGCTCATCGGCAGCTTCCTTTACGCCGGCGCGATGCATTTGCTGCTGTAGCGCTGGCGTCGTCGCGGCCGAATATCCACGCAAAGGTCGAAGAAGGTTGCGCGCGGAGGCGCGGTCGACAATCCAGCCCCGCGCTCGGCGCGGGGCAGCCGATCGCGAACAAAGACCGTGGCCGCGGAGGCGGCCACGACAAATGCTCGCGCGGCGCGACATTTTGTGGCGGCCGCCTCCGCGGCCGCAGTTCGTGCGCGCGCCTACAACCCCGCGCTGAGCGCGGGGCTGCATTGTTGAGCGCGCCTCCGCGCGCGACCACACGCGAATCCGCGTGCCGCCTTACTTCACCTTCGCCCAAGTGTCCTTTAGCGTCACCGTGCGGTTGAAGATGAGCGTGTCTTGGGACGAATCGGGATCGACGCAGAAGTAGCCGAGGCGTTCGAACTGGTAGTGGGTGAAGGGGGCGGCGCCGCGGATGGAGGGTTCGAGTTTCGCGCGCGGCACGATTTGCAGCGACTGCGGATTCAGATCGTCGAGAAAGTTGCCGCTCTCCTCGGGATTCTCGGATTTGAAGGGACGATCGTAGAGGCGGACTTCGCAGTCGATGGCGTGATCGGCGGCGACCCAGTGCAGCGTCGCTTTCGGCTTGCGGCCGTCGGGCGAGTCGCCGCCGCGCGTGGCGGGATCGTACGTTGCGCGCAGCTCGACGATGGTCCCGGCGTCGTCTTTCACCACACTGGTGCAGGTGATGAAGTACGCCGAACGGAGGCGCACTTCGCGGCCTGGCGCGAGGCGGAAAAACTTAGGCGGTGGATCTTCGATGAAATCGTCGCACTCGATGAAGATCGTTTTCGCGAACGGGACCTTACGCGACCCGGTCTCGAACCATTCCGTTTCATGGGCCGGATAGTTGTCGATGACGACGCGCAGCGGATCGAGCACGCCCATCACCCGCGGCGCGGAGGTGTTGAGATCTTCGCGGATGGAGAATTCGAGCAGGCCGGCGTCGATCATGTTCTCGCGCTTTGCCACGCCGACGCGCTCGCAGAAATTGCGGATGGCGGCGGGCGTGAAGCCGCGGCGGCGCAGGCCGGCGATGGTCGGCATGCGCGGATCGTCCCAGCCGGTGACGTGCTTCTCTTCGACGAGCCGCAGCAGCTTGCGCTTCGACATCACCGTGTAATTGAGATTGAGCCGCGCGAACTCGTACTGCCGCGGCCGCGACGGCACCGAGACGTTCTCGATCAGCCAGTCGTAGAGCGGGCGGTGGTCCTCGTATTCGAGCGTGCAGAGCGAGTGCGTGATGTGCTCGATCGCGTCCGACAGCGGATGCGCGTAGTCGTACATCGGATAGATGCACCACGAGTCGCCGGTGCGATGGTGGGTGGCGTGTCGGATGCGGTAGAGCACCGGATCGCGCATGTTGATGTTCGGCGAAGCCATATCGATCTTCGCCCGCAGCACCTGCGCACCGTCGGGGAACTCGCCCGCTTTCATGCGGCGAAAGAGGTCGAGGTTTTCTTCGGCCGATCGACGTCTATGCGGCGACTCGACTCCCGGCTCCGTCAACGTTCCACGCATCGCGCGCATCTCGTCCGGCGACGAGCTGTCGACGTAGGCTTTGTCCGCTCGAATCAGCTCCTCGGCCCATGCGTAGAGCTGGTCGAAGTAGTCGGATGCGTGGAAGAGATTCTCGCCCCACGAAAAGCCTAGCCAGGCAATGTCATGCTCGATCGCCTCGACGTACTCGATCTCTTCCTTCGCCGGATTCGTGTCGTCGAATCGCAGATTGCACTGGCCGTTGTACTCGGCCGCAACGCCGAAGTTGAGGCAGATTGATTTGGCGTGCCCGATGTGCAGGTGCCCGTTCGGCTCGGGCGGGAAGCGCGTGATCACGCGTGCGGTCCTGCCGGCGGCGAGATCCTCCTCGACGATCTCGCGGATGAAGTCGCGCGGCTTCGGTGGGGCTTCGGTAGTCATGGCGCGCGACCGTATACATCGCCGCGCGGGGAGTCAATTCCACGTGGCACAATCCGCACATGCGAAAACTCACGATCCTTGCTGCGCTTCTCGTCGCCGTGCCGTTCGTTGTCGCCAATGCCCATGCGCAATCGCTCGACGACGTCGTTTCGAATGTGATGAAGGAGTACGGCGGGAAGGCGGCGTGGCAGAAGGTGACGTCGCTGCGCGAAACGGGCACGGTCGTGCCGGTGATGCGCAAGGGTGACGGGAAGCTGACGCGGACTTGGTCCGGACCCGGCAAGCTGACCGTCGAGATCGCGTATCCGACGGAGACAGAGGTGCGGATCGTCGACGGCGATCACGGGACGCGCAATGGGAAAGACGTGACAGGCGGCAATCTTGACGCGATGAGACTTCAGGCGGCGCGTCTCGAATTGCCACTGCTGCTCGTTACAAACCGCACCACACTCAAAGACCTCGGTACGAAGGACGGCATCCGCGCAATCGAGATTCCTCTGTCGGAGACGCTGACGTTGATGCTCAACATCGATCCGAAGACGTCGCACATCCTGCGCTCGACCGGCAAAGCCTCGGGACTCGAATTTGTCGTCGACTACAGCGATTTCCGCCGCGTGAATGGATTGCTCTTCCCATTCGCCGAGGCGGGCATGGCGATGGGGATGCCGACGGCGAATACGAAGTTTGATGCGATCGCGATCAATGTCCCCGCAGCGCCGCCTCCGCCTGCGGTGAAATGATCGTTACCCATTGCGCGTACATCGCGGCGGATGGATGAAGCCCATCGGGCGCGACGAGCGTTGGATTCTTGCGCGAGATCGGCGTGATGTCCGCGTATTTCGCTCCGGCGCGTTTCGTTTCCTCGGCGGCGATGGCGTTGAAGCGATCGATCTCGGCGCCGATCTTCACGCGGTCGCGACCCTCTGCGAACGGCGACACGCCCCAATCCGGAATCGATACGACGATCACGCGCTTCGCGTTGCCGCCCGCGAATCCGATGGCGCGCTGTAGCAGCGCCGCGAACTCCTTTCGATACTGCCCCGCATCGCGCCCGCGGTATTGATTGTTGACGCCGATCAACAGCGTCACGAGCGAATACTGGCCGTGCGGTTTCGCGGCATCGATGGCGGACGACAACTCGTCCGTCGTCCAGCCGGTCCTGGCGATGATTTCGGGACTGGCGATATCGATCCCTTTCGTTTGCAACGAGCGCGTGAGTTGATTCGGCCATCGGTCAGCAACGGCGACGCTTTCGCCGATCGTGTAGGAATCGCCGAGGGCGAGGAAGCGCGGGGAGGGAGTCATTGCGAGCATGAGAATGGCAGCAAGGGTGGTGAGCATCTCCGAAGTCTATTAGCGTTACACGAGTTCGTAGTCATGCCGAAATCGCGGCACATTCGCGAAGCTTTGGAGTGCGGTGGCGACGAGCCACCGCTTTGGGAGGGCGGTGGAAACGTGATGAATGCAGAGCCGCGGATTAGTCACCGTTCCCCCTCCCTCCCAAAGCGGCGGCTCGACGCCGCGCGCACTCCAAAGTGCTGCGCACGAAAGTGATCGCTAACCTTTGTGCTTCCCCGGCGTACTTACTTCGCACAGGAGGCACACCATGAGGCGCATTCGCTATGCAGCGCTCGCGGCCGTGCTTGGGTTGGTGTCGATTTCTGCCGCCCATGCCGCGATCGAGAGTCCCGTTCACCGCAGTTTCAACGTCCGGCCAGGCGGCACCATCACCATCGACGCCGATCTCGGCGACATCAAGGTCACATCGGGTGCGAGCAACGTCAGCGTCGACGTGATCCGCCGCGCGAAGGTCTCGAGCCAGTCGAAAGCCGACGAGCTGTTCAAGGAGCTCGGCCTCACCTTCGTGCCGGAAGGCAACAACGTTCGCATCCGCGCCAAGTACGACCAACCCACCTCCTGGTTCCACTGGAACAACGATCTCGAAGTCCGCTTCGTCGTCAACGTGCCCTCGCAGTACAACGTCGACCTGAAAACCTCGGGCGGCGACATCACAGTCTCCGATCTGAACGGTCAGGTGAAGGTCAATACGTCCGGCGGCGATGTTGCGCTCGGACACATTGCCGGCGCCGTCGATGCCCACACCTCGGGTGGCGACATTTCGATGGCCGGCTCGCAGGCCAATGCGCTGCTCTCCACGTCCGGCGGCGACATCAAAGTGGACAACACCACCGGCTCGCTGAATGCGAAGACCTCGGGCGGTTCAATCGATATCGGACGCGCGCAGGGCGATCTGAAAGCGCACACGTCCGGCGGCTCGATCGAGATCGGCGATGCAGGCGGCATGATCGACGCCTCGACTTCGGGCGGCTCGATCAAAGCGCGTCTCTCTCGCCAGCCCCGTGGCGAGTCGAGGCTGTCGACCTCGGGCGGCGGCATCACCGTTCACGTCGCATCGAACGTCGGCCTCGACATCGACGCGCACACCAGCGGTGGCGATGTTGCCTCCGACGTTCCGGTCACGATTCAAGGCAAGCAGGACGATTCGTCACTGAACGGCAAGTTGAACGGTGGCGGACCGAAGCTCGTCCTCCGCAGCTCGGGCGGGGATATCCGGCTGCAGAAGTAAGCAGTGCCTGCGGCGTTCGCGGTCGGAGCGCTGGCGTCACGCCGGCTGGCCCATTGGAGCCTCTCGACGAACGAAAGCGCTACGACGTCATCGCGCTCGGCATCCGCCGCGCCTCAGCCACCTCGCGGATTAGCGCTCCTGCATCCGCGCCGAGGGCCTCGCAGATCTCGAGGATGGTGGATAGACTGGGAACGTTCCCGCCCGCCTCGACGACGCCGAGGTACTGAGCGTTCATGCCGGAGCGCTGCGCGAGCTTGCGAAGCGTCCATCCGCGAGCCAGGCGTTCGCGCTGCAGAATCTCTCCGAAGCGGACTGCATCAGGATCGGCACGGTTGGATCGCGGCATCGGCCTCCATAATACCACCATGGATGGATTAATGGTCTGGATAAGCCTAATCGTTAGGTCCATGGCCCTATCGAGTAAGGATTTTTACCTCCTCAGCAAGGAACTTCCCCTCTTTGGAAGGAGCTTCATCCTCTTCGTGAGCAAAAACAGGCTTCCAAACAAGCATTCTAAGCCTATTCAATAGGTCCATGGACGTAATCAACAGCAGCTTTTGCTTGATCGAGAAGTCCAGGGACCTATGCAGGAGCATTTTTCCCTTCCGAAGAGGGCGGCCACCCATGACCTTGAGCAGAAATGCCCTTCGAAATCGCGTTTCAGACCTCCTAAGAGGCATTCGAAGCCTGTTAAATAGGTCCATGGAGGTAGCGTAACAGGGTATTGTGCTTGCGTAGGAGGGCCATGGCCTTCGCGCTGGAGCACTTTTTCCTTCCGAAGAGGGCGGTGAGCGTGGCCTTGAGCAGAAATGCCTTTGAAATCGCGTTTCAGACGCGATCTAACCCGCTGCCAAAATCGCCTTCGCGGCGGCGCGGGCGCTGGCGAAGGCGGCGTCGGAAAGGATGCCGCCTTCGTCGACCCAGTCGCCGGCGACGTAGAGGCCGGACACTTTGGTCGCGGCGCGCATGCGATCCGCTTTGCCGTCCGGCTGCACGAGCGCGTTCGACACCGTCATCGCGGGCAGGAAGCGGCGATGCACGACGAGGTCGCGCCAGCCTGGCTGCATCTCGTCGACCAGCTCCTCGAGCTCCGCTTCCGTCCCTTCGCCGTACTTCGCGGCGTGCAGCAACGCGCCGCCTTTGGGCGTGAGTTGCGCCCATCGCGAATGAACCGAGTAGTAGAGCGGCGTGTCGATGCCGAGGGCGAAGATGTTGCGCGGTTGCGGGAGTTTGGAAAGCGCGACATCGAGACACGATGCGGTGACCGCGGTCGTCGTGGGCCAGTCGAGATCGGGAGCGAGCTCGCGCGCGGTGACCGGATCAACGGCGAGGATCACCGTTTCGGCCGGGATCATCGTCCCTTTGTCGGGATCGGACATGTCCGGCATGGCCAGCGACATCGTGTCGTTGCGGACGTCGATTTCCAGTCCGCCGAGCTCAACTCCCCGCACCGCGCCATCGTGCTCGACGCTGACCACGCGCGAGCTGGTGACGAAATTCACGCCCGCGGCGACGGCAGCGCTGTGGAGTGAATCGACGATCTTCTGCCACCCTTCATCGACGTACACGACGCCGCGGACGGCCAGCCGCAGATGCGACAGCGCGGCGCTCGCGCTCTGCAGATCGGGGCGATTGCTGTAGGTGGCGAGGCGGAACATCGCCTCCATCACAATGCGAAGCCGCTCGTCGGTGGTGTTCGCATCGATCCACTCGCGGACGGTCATCGCTGCGTATGGCTTCGGATCGATGCGCCAGATCCGCAGCATCAGCGCGGTCATCTTCGCTTTCGCTTTCACACCGAGGAGTGACGTGGTCAGCATCGACCACGGATTGCTGGGGAGTTTGTAGCGTTCATTGCCTAGCATGGCGATGCCGCGCGGTTTGGGGACGCCGCCGCGAACGGGGATGCCGAGCTCGCGCAGGACGTTCCAGCCGTGGCCGTTGCGGTAGAACGCGTGCGGTCCGAGGTTGAAGCGGTAGCCGTGGCGGAGATGGGTGACGGCACGTCCGCCGAGGTAGCGGCGGCGCTCGAAAATCGTGACGGTGCGGCCGGCACGCGCCAGGTAGACAGCCGCGGAGAGTCCGGCCAGACCTCCGCCGACGATGATGACGTTCTTTGACACGATTGACACAGATGCTATCTCGATTCGGCCGGTGGTTGAGACTGAAGTGTGGCACAATCTCCCACCATCCCAGACTTCCCAACAGAATGAAAGACCCGAGGCGCGATGGTTTCGCGCTTCGCCGACCAGGAGCTGGAGCTCGCTTCGGCTCGGAGGGGAGCGTCCTGCGCAACGTACTGCTGTGCTGCTGTTTGATCATGTCTGCCGTGACAGCGGCCGCGTCGGATGACGATTTCTATCAGCGTCTCTATCAGCGCGGGATGACTCATTTCGTGGCCGCCGACTACGGAGCAGCATTCACGGAGCTGCGCAGTGCGGCGTTCGGATTCGTCGAGAGAGTCGAGCAATTCGAAATCGCGCAGAGCTACGCCTGCCTCGCCGCGCACCGGCTCGGCCACGTGAGCGATGCGCGCGACTCGCTGATTCGGATCGTGGGCGCCGAGAAGGTGCAGCCGCGTTATCGGTCGCTCAAGCTTCCGGATGATGTGCGCACCGAGGTGAATAGCATTGCCGCGAGCCTCTTGACAGAGCAGGAGGAGGCGCTCCTCGGCATCGGTGCCGGGGCAAAGCCGGCCGTCAATGTGCCGGCGCCGCGCGATCCAGTGCCGGATGCGTCGCCGGCGGTTGAGGATCCGAAGCCGCAGCCTGTGACTCCGGCGCCGGTTCCGCAGCCGAAGAAGCCAATTCCGCAACCACCGCCGCAGCCGAAATCGCCGGCGCCGGTGCCACAGCCGGTGATTCCAACGCCTCAGCCTGTCGTGCCGGCTCCGCAACCCCAGCCGCTGGTTCGCGATGCCGAGACCACCCTCGCCGATGCGCAGCGGGCGATCGACAGCGGCGACATCGATCGTGCTCGTTCGATCTACACCGACCTGTCGACCGCTCCCTCGCTTTCGCACCCGGTTGCATTGCGCGTCGCCGAGGGGCTGTATCGCGTGCGTGATTTCGCCGGCGCGGCGAAGGCCTTCGCGCGAGCGGGCGCGATCGGCCGCGGCGAGGAGGGCTATCACTACTACTACGCGGTCGCGCTCTACGAAACAGGCCGCTACGGCAACGCCAAACGGGAGCTCGCCGCGGCGCTGCCGTACGTCGCCATCACGCCGGATGTGACGCGGTATCGAGCGAAGATCGAAGGCGCAATCGAGTGAGACACGCAATCTCTTGGCGATCCGCGACTTCCCTTTGGTAGAATCGCCCGAACCCGTTTTACGAAGCTGTCCAAAATCCGCGAGCGTCTTCGAAAGGCTGCCAATGAAAAAACTTGCCGTTGCTATTGCCCTGATGCTGTCCGCGATCGTCGCGAATGCCGCCGATCGAGCGACGACGCCCGAGATCACGCCACCCGCCAACGGCGAGGAGTTCCTGCGTCTATCCAGCACCGAAAAACTGTTCTGGTCCATCGGCTACTCGCAGGGATACCTCGATGCGCTGAACAAGATCGACGTCGCCGCCGGCGCGAATTCGGCCTGTGCCAGCCTGGCCGCGCGCACCGAGCGCCAGAGCTCGACCGCCGGCAAGATGTCGGGCTTCGAGCTCGTCTCCGGCCTCGAAAAGTTCTACGCCGATCCGGCCAACACGCTGATCCCCGTCGGCAGCGCGATCCGCATCTACATGCTGCAAGCGGCCGGAAAAGACCAGACCACGATCCAGGAGCTGATCGAAACCGCCCGTGCCCTCGGCGCGGAAAGTTCGCACCGGCCGATGGCAAGTAAGTAACGCTCCGGCCGCAGTGGATTTACGATCCGCCGCGTTCTGCATCATTCCTCTGCTGTTCGCCGTGCCCGCGCGCGTCGAACGGCCGTTGCCGCGGCGCATCCCGGCCATCGTCCCCGGCATCGTGCTGACTACTCTGCACGATGCCAATGCGGCGAGCGATTCGCGCCGCTTCGACGGTGCGCTGGCGGTGGCGAAGCTCGTGGCCGAGGTCATGCCGATCGGTCCGCAGAGAAATGAGTTTCGGCGATCGATCCTCATCTACGAAGACATCGGCACGGTGCTCGGCTACGCCATGCGCGACCGCTCCGGCGCGTACTTTAACGACGACTCGCTGCCCGGAATGTACGACCGGCTAAGCGCCGACTATCCCGGCTACGACGATTACATCGCCGAGTTTCGCGTCGCGGACGCGAAAGGGAACGTGCTGTATCCGACGGCGGAGACGCGCAAGTTTCTGGAGAGCCGGTTGACGTCGAAGTAGGTTTGTTAGGTATGTTGCCAATACGGCCGTACGACGTTCGGCCGCGCGCGAAGGCGCGCGACAATCCAGCCCCGCGCTCGGCGCGGGGTGACGGTCGCGAACGGAGTTCGTGGCCGCGGAGGCGGCCACTATAAATGCTCGCGCCGCGCGAGATCGGTAGCGACCGCCTCCGCGGCCGCCAATTCGTGCTGCTTCTCCATCCCCCGCGCCAAGCGCGGGGCTGAACTGTCAGGCGCGCCTCCGCGCGCGACGACCGACCCACCAAAACGTCCGCGCTGCGGATTCTTCAAACGGCGGTAGGTCGGGCGTCGAGCGCGTGGATGGCGTGAATCAGCCGTGAGCCGGCGGACGCGCCTTTTGACACGACCGCGCTGAAGCTCCGCAACTGCTCGCGGTCCGCGGGCGTCAGTTCCTTGGCAGTGAAGGCGAGGATGGGGATGCGCGCCGTGACATCGCTCTGCTTCAGAAGCGTGGCCACTTCGAATCCGCTCATGCCGGGCATGGCCAGATCGAGGATGATCACATCGGGCGCGCTGACCTCGGCGCGTTCCAGCCCTTCCGCGCCGGAAAATGCTTTTTCGAGTTGATAGCCCTGCTTCGTCAGCTCGGCTTCGAGCATGTCGTGGATGCTGACGTCGTCGTCGATCAGGAGCAGGCGCGGGCGTTTCGGGGCCGAGGTGCGCACGGTGATTTCGCGCAGACGGCGCATCAGCCGCGTCCAGTCGACCGGCTTCACGAAATAGTCGTCGGCTCCGAAGGCGAGGCCGAGCTCGCGGTTGTCGATCATCGACACGATGATCACCGGCAGGCTGGCGGTGGCCGCATCGGCTTTCAGCGCGCGAAGCACATCCCACCCCTGCGCGCCGGGCAGCACGACGTCGAGCGTGATCGCCACGGGCTTGATCGTCCGCGCCAGGCGAAGTGCTTCGTCGGCGTTGCGGGCGCGGATCGGGACATACGCGGCGGCCTGCAAGTACGTGGCGAGCGTCGAATACGCGAGGTCTTCATCCTCGACGACGAGCACGCGTTCGCCGGGCGGAATCACGGTGCCGTCGACGTTGATGATGGGGCTCGGAATTGTCGTGCCCGCGAAATGGATCGGCAGTGTGAAGGTGAACGTGCTCCCTTTGCCGACTTCGCTCGCGACGGTAAGTGTCCCGCCCTGCAGCTCGACGAACTTGCGTACGAGTGAAAGCCCGAGGCCAGTGCCGCCGTATTGGCGGTTGAGCGTGCCGTCGACCTGGCGGAACTCTTCGAAGATCACTGCCAGATTTTCCGCGGCGATTCCGATGCCGCGATCGATGACGTCGACGCGGAGCGACTCCGGCCGCTCGTCGATCGAATGAATCCGCCGCGCGTGAATGGTGACCGTCGAATCCGACGGCGAAAACTTCACGGCGTTCGACAGCAGGTTGTAGAGGATCTGTTTGAACTTGGCTTGATCGGTTTCGATGGCCGTCACTCCCGGCTCAATCTCGACCGAGAACGTGATCGACTTCCGCGTCGACATCCCGCGCATCACCTGGCAGACGCTCTCGATCGCGCTGCGCACCGGAAACGTCTCCGGCAGCAGCTCCATCTTCCCCGCTTCGACCTTCGAGAGGTCGAGGATGTCGTTGATGATTTCGAGCAGGTGCTTGCCCGAGCTGAGGATGGAGCGGATGAACGTGACCGACTTCGCATCGATCTGCGCTTCGAGCCGTTCGATGAGGATTTCGGAGAAGCCGATGATCGCGTTCATCGGCGTCCGCAACTCGTGGCTCATGTTCGCCAGGAAACGGCTCTTGGCCTGGTTGGCCTCCTCCGCCTCCCGATTCTTGACCTGCAGCTCGCGCAGGATGCGCGCTTTGGAAATGGCGGAGATGGCGTGCTCGCGCACGCGCGAGAGTTTGCGGAGGTCGTGGCGGCCGAAGGCGTCGGCATCGGTGAAGTTGTCGAAGATCAGGAATCCCTCGATGCGGCCGCCGAGCGAGATTTCCATGGCCAGCATCGACTTGGGAACGCGGAAATGCTTGGTCTGCTCGTTGCCGGCCAGCTCGTGGAACACATCTCCTTTAATGAGATACACGCCCTCTTCGAGCAGTTCGGCGCGTTCCGAATAGCGCCGCATTGCTTCGTCGGGAGTGAGGCGGACGTCGATGAACGACTCTGATTCGTAGCCGAGCTCTGCGACGACCGCGGTGGAGTGCCGCTCGTGATCGAACTGCAGAAACGCCGCGGCGCCGGCCTGCGGGAAAAGCTTCATGCCCTGTTCGAGCAGACTGCGAAAGACGTTTTCGAGGACCAGCTCGCGGTTGATGATCTCGACCATCTTGTCGAGCGCTTCCAGCTCGTGCGTGCGCGCGGAGACGATCGCTTCTAGCTCGCGATTGCGTCGGCGCAACCGGCGCACGCGCAAGCGGTTGGCGAGACTGGCGATTGCGACGATGAGCGCGACGTACGCGATCAACGCCCACCAGCGCAGCCACCACGCCGGCATCACCGAGAATTCGTAGAGCTGCGGCAGCGACCAGACGCCGTCGCTGTTGCGCGCCATCACCGCGAAGCGATACGACTTCGGGAACAGGTATGCGGGCAGATTGGTATAGCGAATCTTCGCGTCCGGCTTCGCGGACGACCAGTTGCTGTCGTAGCCGAAGAGTTTCGTGCGATAGACGACGCGCGATTCGTCGCTGAACGTCAGCGCCGCGTAGGCGATCGAGATCTCGTTGTTGCCACGGCGGTCTTCGTGGAATGCGACGTCGCGGAAGCGCACCACCGGCGGCTCCGCATTCGGTTCGCGCAGCGTCGGATTGAAAATCGACAGGCCGCGCGGCGTGGCGAAGTAAACACGCCCGTCGTCGCCGACCGCGAGCGGATCGTAGGCCCACGCTTCGTCGTCGATGAGACCGTCCGCCTTCGACACGCGCGTCCGGATGTGGAAGTCGCGCAGATCGACTTCCGCGAGTCCGGCATTCTGGCTGACCCAAACCGATTGGCCACCGGGCGACGGCATCAGTCCCGCCACCATGCTTCCGCCGAGCGCCGAATCGGGAAGCGTGGTCACCGTGTGAAGCGGATTCGTTTCGAGGATGGCCAGGCCGTTCGCGGTGCCGCTCCAAAGATGGCCGCCGGCCCACAGCAGCGTACGAACGGAATCGGTCCGCGCGCCGGTGGCGTGCGACCACGCGGGCGCGAAGAATTTGTCCGCCTCGCCGGGCTGCAACTTCGTTGGATCGAACGGAGCGATGCTGCGAAGCAGTCCGCTGTCCGGCGTTCCGGCCCACACGTAACCGCGGTCATCGACCGCGACCGCGCTCGCGCCGGCCGGCGGCAGTCCCGCGTGCGTCCCGAACGAATACCACTGGCCAGCGGCCAGACAGTTGATGCCGTGAATGCCGGCCAGCCAGATCGTCTCCGCGCCGCGCATCGTGAACGGCTGCACGAGGTAGGTCGTATCGACGGGGAAGGACGTGTTGACTCCGGCGATGCCGCCAAGCGTGATGCTCGTGCGCGTCGATGCGGCCATCATCGGCGGCGCGTCGTTCGCCATCGAAAGGCAATTCACTCCGCCGACGGTCCCGATCCAGATTCGTCCCTCGGCATCGCGCGCCAACGTGTAAACGGAGTTGCTGAGCAATCCCTCGCTGACGCGCAAAACCGTCCGCGTCCGGTCGGGCGCGAAGGCCGCGATCCCGCCGCCGGTGCCGACAAACATCAGATTCGACCACGCGCCGTGTCCGTTCGTTTCGCGCGGCAACACGGAGAACGCGCTCGGATCGGGCAGCGCGGGCTGTTCGCCGGCATGCGAGCGTCCGGTCAGCGACTCGAACGCGCGATAGTCCTTGCGCAGCCGCGAGACGCCGCCGTTCTGCGCGAACCAGAGGTTGCCTTCGCGGTCCTCGAACAGCGCCCAAAGCGTGTCGCCGAGGAGATCGCTCGATCGATTGACGACGAGGCGGTCCGCGAAATTGTTTTCGTTGAGCCGCACGGCGCCCGAGCCAAGGCTGGCAACCCACAGCTCATCGCGCGAGGTCTCGATGATCGACACGATCCGCTCGCTGAGGTCGTGATTGATGGTCTCGTAGCGATCGCCCTGGCCGCGCCACACGAGGCCGTTCGTGCATCCGCCCCACAGCGCGCCATTGCGCTCCTGCATCAGCGCGCTGTCGATACACGCGGGGGACCCGAGGAGCGGCCCGCGAAACTTTCCATCGCGATCGAATTGCAGAATCGCTCCGGAGTTCAGCGCCACGAGCACCGAGCCGTCGCGCCGCATCAGCATGCTGGAGATGCCGGCGGTCATCGGCATCGTGTCGATCGTGCCGCGTTCGAGCGCATCGCCATGAAAGCGATAGCGGACCAGTACATCCTGCACGCCCGCCCAGACCCAGCCGTCGATACCGGTCACGAGGCAGTTTCGACGGACGCGCATCTGCGGCAGGCGCACGTTTCCGACCGCACTGACAAACTTCACACGCGTGCCCGGCTCGTACGCGTCAAGCGGCTTTTCGGAGACCACCAATCCCGATTCCGAGCCTGCCCAAAGATGATGCGTCCCATCCTCGGCGACCTCGCGCAGGGTCAGGTCGCGCAAGCCGTCCTCGATGCCGTACTGCTCCATCGCATGGCCGTCGTAGCGCGTCAGGCCCGACGAATAGAACGCGAACCAGATGTAGCCGAGGTGGTCCTGCGTCACTTTCTGGACGCTGGCTGAGGAGAGCGGATTGACCTGATCGTTCGGCGTGAAGTGGCGGAATGGAAGTTCCTGCGCGCCAAGGCCGAGCGAGACGAGCAGCGCTGGCACCAGGCACCGCACCGATCGACGCATCGCGGCAGTTTACACGCGGGAACCCGGCCGCGACTTCTCCGTACAATCGACTCGTGGCCGAACTGCACGACTGGGTCGAGCTCGGGAAAGACACGATCTCGTCGCTCAAAACGAAGGACGTGACGAACCTCTATTCGCTCGAATGGCCGGAGACGCGGAAGATGTTGATCGCCGACTACCAGTCGAAGATCGACGGCGATCCGAAGCGCCTGCGACGCTTCGCCCGGACGCACAGCGCCATGCTTCTCGGTGTGGCGAAGCGTCTGGCGCCGTTTCGCCGTTTGCTCTTTCTCGTGGCATTCGTCTGGTTTTTCTTTTGTCTTTTCGTAGCCGGCACGCATCACAACACGTTCCACGTATGGCCGTTCGTCGAGATGGGCGCGGCCTTCATGCTCGTGGTCGGGCTGCTGGCGATGGAGCTGATCGATAAGATCAAGTTCCGCGACGAGCTGGAGCTCGCGCGCGATCTGCAGGCCGATCTGATTCCGAAGTCGCCGCCGCAGACGGACGAGTACGAGATCGCCGCGTTCAATCGCATCGCCAACACCGTCGGCGGCGACATCTACGACTTCGTTCCGCTTCCCGACGGCCGTCTCGCCGTTCTCTTCGGCGACGCGTCGGGGCACGGCATGGCCGCAGGATTGGTGATGGCCGTTGCGCACGCCGCATGGCGCACGCAGCTCGACGTCGATCCGTCGCCCGGCGGAATCATCAGTTCGCTGAATCGAATCCTCTGCCGCACCGGCGGCCCGCGTTCGTTTTTCTCCTGCTGCTACTTCCTTCTCGAGCGCGACGGCACGTTCATCGCCACCGTTGCCGGTCATCCGCAGATCGTGAAGATCGCCGGCGGCAAGGTCATCGACCGCATCGGCGCCGGCTCGTATCCCCTCGGCGTAAAAACAGGGATGAAGTGGCAGGAGTTGAGCGGCTCTCTCGAACGCGGCGAGCGGCTGCTGTTCCATTCGGATGGCTTGACCGAGGCGCGCAACGCGAGCGAGACGGAGTTCGGCGACGCGTACGTCGACTCCATCGTCAGCTGGCACCCGACGGCCTCGGCATCGACATTCATCGAAACGTTGATCGGCGAATGGAACCTCTTCACCGGCGGCCGTCCGCCTGAAGATGACGTCTCGATTGCGGTGATCGCACGGCGGTAGTAATTCAGTAGATTAGTGGATTAGTGGATTAGTGGATTAGTGGATTAGTAGATCAGTAGACCAGTAGATTAGTGAATTAGTCGATTCAGCGATTCCGGGGCGAACATTCGCCACGGACCTACTAATCCACTAATCTACTGATCCACTAATCTACTTCTCGGGGGTCTCCATGAAATCGTCGTCCGCACTGTCGATTCTCATCTGTGTCGCTGCCGTCGCCATTGCGCCGCGCTTCGCCGCGCACAACGCACTCGTCGTTCTCTGGGTCGAAGGGGCCGCGCTCACCGCGCTGATGATCGCGGTCGGCGTCAGCGTCACGCACCGCTTCTGGGGAATCCTCATCAACGAGCGCAACGTGATGAGCCTTTCGCGCTTTCAGGCGGTGCTCTGGACGGTGCTCATCCTCGCCGACTACGCCACGATCCTCCTCGGCCGCGCATGGCAGGGGATGTCGCTCGTCGACGCGAAGGACCTGCTTCGCCCCGATCTCCTGATGCTCATGGGCATCAGCTACGCGTCCGCGGTCGGAACGTCGATCGTGAATGCGAACAAGGCCGGCAAGCGGACACCGCCGACCGCGGTCGCTGACGCCCAAGCGAATCTGAACGACGAAGCCGGCAACTTCACCGCCGCGCAAGGCGTGATGTACAAGAACAAAGACATCAGCGACGCGAACGTCGGCGACATGTTTCAGGGCGATGAGCTGGCCGACGCGCACACGACCGATCTCTCGAAAGTGCAGATGTTCTTCTTCACGATCGTCTCCGCCGTCGTCTTCCTCGGCACGGCCGACGCGATGTTCACGAACATGAAGTCGATCGGCGACGTGCTGATCCCGCAACTACCGGAGAACCTGATCGCCCTGATGGGTATCAGCCACGCCGCCTACCTCGGCAACAAAGCCGTGACGCGAACGCAGTCGCAGCCGTCGGTGCAGGCGCAAGCGCAGGTTGCGCAACCGAATGTCGTCACGACGACCACTTCGACAGTGGCACCGACGATTCAGCAGTAGTGGTTTTGGGGGTGGGGAGTTGGGTGTGGGGTGTGGGGTGTGGGAGAACCGCGCCGCACGCATCGTTCCCACTCCCCACCCCCAACTCCCCACTCCCATAGAATCCGCGCAATGCGTCCCGTCTCCTCGGCATCCGACAGCAACGTCTCGCTTCGCTTCGTGCATCTGCGCGAGGGCATCGAAGCCTATCTTCGATTTGCACGCGGCCGGGTGTGGGAAGAGGCGTCGATGCGCGAGCGGTTGCACGCGTTTTCGATCGCCGTGCGCCGGCCGATGCTCGATGCGATGCGCGAGACCGAGCGGCGCTATCGAGATCAGGATTCCAAGCGGCTCTACTACCTGTCGATGGAGTTCCTGATGGGACGAGCCCTCGGCAACAACCTCGCGAACCTCGAGCTGTATGACGAGGCGAGGACGATCATGGCGGAGCTTGGCGCTGATCTCGAAGAGCTCGAATCGCTCGAACACGACGCGGCCCTCGGCAATGGCGGTCTGGGACGACTCGCTGCTTGCTTTCTCGATTCGCTCGCGTCGCAGAACATGCCCGGTTTCGGCTACGGCATCAACTACGAGTTCGGACTTTTCCGGCAGACGTTCGTCAACGGCTATCAGCACGAGAAGCCCGATCATTGGCTCGATGAAGGCGGCTCGCCGTGGATGATCGAGCGGCCGGATGAGGCGATCGTCATTCCGGTCTATGGCGCCATCGCGCACACGACTGTCGGCGGCGTCTACCAGCCGTCGTGGGTCGATTTCAAACTGATCGTCGGCGTTCCGTATGACATGCCGATCGCCGGCTACGGCGGCGAGACGGTCAACGTGCTGCGGCTGTTCACGGCGCGCTCGTCGGACGAATTCGACATCGGCATCTTCAACTCCGGCGACTACATCGCCGCGGTCCAGCACAAGATCAACACCGAGGCCATTTCGAAAATCCTCTATCCGTCGGATTTGGTGGACCGAGGACGCGAGCTGCGGTTGCTGCAGGAGTACTTCCTCGTGGCGTGTTCGGTGCGTGACATCGTCAAGCGTTACCTCGAGACGCACGATTCGTTCGATGAGTTCGCGGAGAAAGTCGCGATCCAGATGAACGACACGCATCCCGCGCTGACTGTGGTCGAGTTGATGCGGATGTTCATCGACGATTACGGCCAGCCGTGGGAGCAGGCGTGGGCGACGACGGTGGCGACGTGCGGTTACACGAATCACACGCTGCTGCCCGAGGCGCTGGAGAAATGGCCGTTCGATCTGCTGGAACGGCTGCTGCCGCGGCACCTGCAGATCATGCAGGAGATCAATCGGAGACTCGTGGCCGAGGTCGAGCGGAGGTTTCCGGGCGATCTGGTGATGCAGCAGCGCGTCTCGCTGTTCGATGATGGCGACCGGCGCAACGTCCGGATGGGCAATCTCGCGATGGCCGGCAGCCATTCAATTAACGGAGTCGCTGCGTTGCATTCAGAGCTGGTGAAGACGACCTTGGCGCCGGAGTTTCATAAGCTCTACCCGGAGCGCTTCAACAACAAGACGAACGGCGTGACGCCGCGCCGCTGGCTGCTTCACGCGAATCGTTCGCTGGCGTCGCTGATCACACGCGCCATCGGCAACGGCTGGATCCGCAATCTCGACGAGCTGCGCCGGCTGGAGTTGTTCGCCGACGACGCGGGCCTGCTCGAGCGCCTGGAGATGGTCAAGAGCCGCAACAAGCTCGCGCTCGCGCAGCTGACGAAGGAGCTGACCGGGATCATCGTCGATCCGGCGTCGATGTTCGATGTGCAGGTCAAACGGATGCACGAGTACAAGCGGCAACTGCTCAACATCCTGCACGTCATCGACCGCTACTGGCAGATCGTCGAAGACCAGCAGCAGCCGCTCGCGCCGCGCACGTTCTATTTCGCCGGCAAGGCGGCGCCGGGCTACTTCATGGCCAAGCTGATCATCAAATTGATCCACGCGGTCGGCGAAGTCGTGAACGCCGATCCGCGCACGCGCGACTGGCTTCGCGTCGTTTTCCTTCCGGACTATCGCGTGTCGCTCGCCGAGGCGATCATTCCGGCTGCGGAGTTGAGCGAACAGATTTCGACGGCGGGGAAGGAAGCGTCAGGCACCGGCAACATGAAGCTGGCGCTGAACGGGGCTCTGACGATCGGTACGCTCGACGGCGCGAATATCGAGATTCGCGATGAAGTCGGCGAGGAGAACATCTTCATCTTCGGTCTGCGCGCGGAGGAAGTGACGTCGCTCCTCAAAACCGGCTACAGCCCAGAGCACTACCTCGGCGCGAACCGCAACATCCGCCGCGTGGTCGACACGATCGCCGCCGGACACTTTTCGCGCGGCGACAAGGACATGTTCCGCCCGATCGTGGCCAAACTTCTCAGCACGAGCGACGAGTACGTTCACCTCGCCGATCTGGAGCCGTACATCGAAACGCAACAGCGCGTCGACGAGGCCTGGCTCGATCGCAGTCAGTGGAATCGCAAGTCGCTGCTGAACATCGCGCGGATGGGGAAGTTCTCCTCGGACCGAACGATCGCCGAATACGCCCGCGACATCTGGCACATCAAGCCGGCCGTGATCGGATCGTTCGCGCACGCGGCGCTGGAGTGATCGTTGGCGGCGCGCGCGGAGGCGCGCTGAACAATCCAGCCCCGCGCTCGGCGCGGGGGAAACGAGCGCGAACGGAATTGGTGGTCGCGGAGGCGGCCACTACATAACGTTCGCGCCGCGTGAGATTCATATAGCGGCCGCCTCCGCGGCCGCAGATTCCTGTGGCGCGCCCTTGAACCCCGCGCTGAGCGCGGGGCTGCATTGTGCGCGCGCGCCTCCGCGCGCGACGTTACGGGCTGCGAGACCTCGCTTAAACTACCGCCCACACACCCAACATGGCGCGTTTCCGCGATCTCTCGATCCGCAGCAAGTTGATGACCGGGTTCATGCTGACGAGTCTGGCAGCGCTGCTGCTGACGGTCGGCGCGCTCACCTGGTACGACCGCGCCACGTTTCGCGAAGAGGTGCTGCGCGACGTCGACACACTCGCCGGCATCCTTGGCGAGAACGCGTCGTCGTCAGTCGCGTTTAACGATCATCGGCAGGCCGAGGCGACGCTGGCGGCGTTGCGCGCGCAACCGCAGATTACCGGCGCGGCGATTTACGACAGCAAGGGCGCACTCTTCGCGACGTACGTTCGCGCGAAGAATGGCGACAAGCCGGGCGCGCAGCCGCATGACGGAACGTGGATCGACGCGCAGCACATCGGCGTGGCGCGGCCGATTCTCTTCAGCGGCGCGCGCGTCGGCACGCTGACCGTTCGCTCCGATCTGAGTGAGATGGCTGTCCGCCGCGCACGGACGCTGCAGATCGCCGGCGGCATCTACATCGCCGCGGCGTTCGTCGCGCTGCTGCTCGCGTCGGTGTTTCAGCGAGCCATCTCCCGCCCCATTCACACGCTACTGCGCGCCGAGAAACGGGTTTCGCGCGAGAAGGACTACACATTGCGTGTCGAGAAGGAAGCGAACGATGAGATCGGTCTGCTCATCGACGGCTTCAACGAAATGCTCGGCGAAATCCGTGCGCGCGATGCGGAGATTCTGGCCAAGCACGATCAGGAAATGGCTTTGGCGCGTTCGATCCAGACGTCCGTGTTGCCGCGCACGTTTGAGTTGCCCGGCTACGACATCTCCGCGGTGATGCTGCCGGCGGAAGAGGTCGGCGGCGATTTCTACGAATTCCGCCGGACGACCGGCGGCGCTTGGATCGGCGTCGGCGACGTCACCGGCCACGGCGTGACCTCGGGTCTCATCATGATGATGGCCCAATCGATGTTCACGATGCTCTGCGAACAGAACGGCCACTACGAGTCGCCGGCGAAATTCGTGTCGCTGCTCAACCGCGCCATGTTTTCCAACCTTCAGCGCCTCGGTCAGGAGAAGTTCATGACCATGGTTGTGGCGCGCATCGGCGAGAACGGCCAGCTCGTTTACGCCGGCGCGCACACGGACCTGCTGATTTATCGATCTGAGAGTGGAACCATCGAGCGGCTTCCAACCGACGGCGTCTGGCTCGGCATCAGCGACGACGTCGAGCACCTCACCACGGATCGCAGCATCACGCTGAATCGCGGCGACATCGCACTGCTCCACACCGACGGCGTCACCGAATCGCGCAACGCGGCCGGCGAGTGTTACGACATGGAGCGGCTCACGAACGATCTGAAAAAACTTCACGACAAACCGGCCGCGGCGATCGTCACCACGATCGCGGCATCGGCGTGGCAGTGGGCTGGGACGCCGAAAGATGACGTCAGCCTGATGGCGGTCAAAAGGAGCTGAGATGATTACGGAACGGCTTTCCTCCGACTATGTGGAGATGCGCTTCGGACCTCGCTGGACGTACATCAGTTGCGTGCGCAGGTTCGTGGCCAGCTTCTTCATGATCGGGTTGTCCGACAAAGAGCGCGCCGAGCAGATTTCGATGGCCGCCTCCGAGCTGCTCGAAAACGCGGTGAAGTACGCGTCGGAGGAAGAGGGCTACCTCAAAATCTCCATCGCCAAAGCCGACAACGAAGTCGACGTCTGCGTGAAAAACAAAGCGGAGCCGCATCACATCAACACGCTTCGCCGCGAGCTCGCGCTGATCCAATCGGGCCAGCCCGAGGCGGTGTATCTCAAGAAGATGGAAGAGGCGGCGATGACCGAGGGGCAGAGCAGGCTCGGGCTGATCCGGATTTTGTTCGAAGCCGGCGCGCAGCTGCGCCTCGAAGTCAACGACGGCGAAGTCTCCATCCACGCCATCTTCAAACTGGAGGCGGCATGACCGGCTTCGTCCCCTTGACCGTCGATACCTTGTCGATCACGCCGCGTCTCAATGGCGACACGCTCCACGTTTCGATGTCGGGCGCGGTGGAGATGCGCGATCCGGGCGACGTGCTCAATCCGTACTGGACGCTCATCGACGAAGAGGCGCGGCGGCGCGACCTCAAAGTCGTCGAGCTCGACGTCCGCGATCTCAACTTCATGAACAGCTCTGGAATCCTGACGCTGGTCCGCTGGATCACGCGCTGCAAATCGCACGGCGACGGTTACCGCCTCGTGCTGCAGTACGACCGCAACGTTACGTGGCAGCGCTCGTCGATTCCGACGCTGGCCAAGCTCGCTCCGAACGTCGTCGTTTCGGCGGAGATCGATGGCTGACCTGGTTTCGGAGCCGGGCTACGACCTGGCCTGCCTCGGCTGCGGCGCAGGAGTGCGTCCGATCGACCGTTTCTGCAGCCAGTGTGGGCGGCGCGATCCGGCCGACCGCGCGTTGCACGGCGACGATCCCGAGTTGACGTCGCCGACGCTCGTTAGCGGCGACACCGGCAACCGCGAGAAAACGTATCCGACATTCGTCGCAGCCGAGGCGCTCGGCGAGGCCACGTTAATCAAGTCGGTACGGAAGAAGACGCGTCCCGGCACGCAGGCGGTCGAAGCGATGCTCGCGCCGGGCAACGTCTTCGCGCGCCGCTACCGCATCCAGCGATTCCTCGGATCGGGCGCGATGGGCTACGTCTGTTCCGCGGTCGACGAATCGATCGACGAAGTGATCGCGCTCAAGGTGCTGTCGATGCCGATTCACGACGATCCCGATGCCTTCGAGCGATTCAAGAACGAACTGAAACTGGCGCGACGCATTCGTCATCGCAACGTCGTCCAGAGTTTCGACCTCGGGTTCGCGGAGGGTTATCCGTTCATTTCGATGGAGTACATCGACGCGGACAATCTCCTCAAGCACCTCACGCGCCGTCCGCACTTCGACGAGCACGCCGCGCTCTCGATCATGCGCCAGGTTCTGCGCGGCCTCCGCGCCGCCCACGACCTCGGCATCGTGCATCGCGACATCAAGCCGGAAAACATCCTGCTCAACAAAGACCGCATGGCCTTCATCACCGACTTCGGCATCGCCACGTCGCAGGATCTCGTGCGCAAAGAGCTGGCCGGCACGCCCGACTACATGGCGCCCGAGCAACTCCGCTGCGAGGCGGTCGTGCCGGCGTCCGATCTCTACTCGTGCGGCGTCGTGTTGTATCGCATGCTGACCGGCGTCCTGCCGTACCGCGCACTGTCGATCAACGAAGTTCTGAAGGCGCACCTGAACGCGGCGCCCGAACCGATCGACGAGTCGCTAGACATCACGCCCGCCGCGCGCGAACTGGTGGCGTCGATGCTGGAGAAGCAAGTGGCCGATCGTCCGCGCAGCGCGCGCGACCTGCTCGACCGCATCGACGCGATGTTGAAAGCCGCGAGCATGACCCGCAGCGCGTCGCAACGGATCACGGTCCTGGTGATCGAGCACGATCTCCAGGCGCTGTCGTTCCTGACCGGAGTGCTGCAGGCCGAGGGCTATCGCGTACTGGCCACGAGCAACGCCCGCGAGGGCGTGAACCTCGCCTTCGAGCAGACGCCCGCCATGATTTTTCTCGACGCGAAAATTCGCGGCGGATTCGATCTACCCCCGGAAGCGGGCGAAGAGCTCGCCGCCGACGGTCTCGGCTTCGTCCGCATCGTCCAGCGCGACGAGCGCCTCCGCCCTGTCCCGATCATCCTCATGACGGACGACACGCTCGTCCAACTCGACACCGCGTTCCAAAAAGCAGGCGTAGCCGATGTGATGCTCAAGCCGCTGTCGACCAGCGACATCGTCGATGCGGTGCGGATGATCACCGTTCGCGAGGTGTAGGTTGCGCGCGAAGGCGCGCTTAACAAACTTAGCCCCGCGCTCGGCGCGGGGTTCGCGAGTGCCGGAGGAATGTGCGGCCGCGGAGGCGGCCGCTAGAAAGACTCGCGCTGCAGGAGCACTTGTGGTGACCGCCTCCGCGGCCACGGAATTCAGCCACGCCCGTTTTCCCCGCGCCGAGCGCGAGGCTAAGTTTGTCAAGCGCGCCTTCGCGCGCGCGCGAACGTCCGATCGTCGGTTCCGCACAGCCTCTGCCTCGCGGGTCGGCATCGGGATGGCCCGCGCAGGGGACAGCCAGCGTCGTGCGGCTGAGCATTGACACGAAATATCCCCACCCGTAGACTGTTACCCGCACCTGAGACTCAGTCTCAACATCATCCCATGCCTCCCATCGAACGAGAGATCACACGCTTCCAGGACTTCCTGTCACGCCAGGGGCAGAAGCTGACGCAGGAGCGCACCTCGCTCGTGCGCGAGATCTTTTCGACGCACTACCACTTCGAGGCCGACGAGCTGCTCTTCAAGATGAAGCAGAAGAGCGTGAAGATCTCGCGGGCGACGGTTTACCGGACGCTTGAGCTGCTCGTGAAGTCAGGTCTGGTTCGCCGGGTCCACCTCGGCGAGGATCATTACCACTACGAACACGTCCGCGGCGACTCGCATCACGATCATCTCGTCTGCACGGCCTGCGGATCCGTCATCGAGTTCAACGATCCCGAGCTCGAACAGCGCCAGCTCGAAATCTGCGCGCGAAAGAAATTCACTCCCACGTTTCACAACCTGCAGATCCTCGGGGTCTGCGATTCCTGCCACCGGAAAGGGGAGCAGCCTGCCTCGCCCGATCGCGTCGTGACGATCGGCGAAGGGGCCATGAAGCTCCGCAAATGACCAAACCATGATCCCAGCCCTCATCATCGTTTTTCGCGAAGGTTTCGAAGCCTTCCTCAGCGTCGCCATCATTTTCGCCTTCCTTCGCAAGACCGGCCGCGACTGGCTCCGGCCCGCCGTCTACGCCGGCATCGTCGCCTCGATCATCGCCAGCTTCGGGCTCGGCTGGTGGCTGATGCGCGTCAATCAGTCGTTCTGGGAAGGCGTACTCGGACTCGTCGCCGCGGTGCTCGTAGCGTCATTCGTCGTCCATGTCTGGCGGACCGCGCCGAAGATGAAGGGCGACATGGAACGGCGACTGAACGTCTACTCTTCGCCTGCGTCTCGCTTGATGGCCGTGGCCGGCGTCTTCTTCTTCACGATGCTCATGGTCACGCGGGAAGGGATGGAAACGGCGCTGATGCTGATCCAGGTGCGCAACAGCCGCTTCATCCTCGGCTCACTCCTCGGCATCGCCGCAGCGGCCGCGATGTCATGGGCCTGGGCGCACTACGGCCACCGCATCGACGTCAAACGCTTCTTCCAGGTGACGGGACTCTTCCTCCTGCTCTTCACGATCCAGATCCTCTTCTACTCAATCCACGAGTTCTCCGAGGCCGATATGCTCGGCAAGTGGAGCGAGGCGATTCACAACGCCACCGAGCCGTACTCACCGGTCGGTATTTACGGGAAATGGATCTCCGTGCTGATGGTCGGCCTTTGCGCGGCCTGGCTGGTAGGCGCGTCGATGAAAGATCGCTTCGCGCGGTCGCGCGCGGCCTAATCCGGCGTCGGCCCAGCCTCGGTCTCTTCGCGCTTCTCTTTCCACTTGTGGTACGCCCAAATGCCGATGCCGGCGACAAGCAGGACGATGAGGCCGTACTTCTCGATGTGCGCAGCGCGTCCGAGGACGCGTTCGACGGCGCGGCCAAAGTAGTAGCCGGCGGTGCCGATGATGATCGCCCAAACGATGCACGTCAGCGCTTCGTAGATCAGGAACTTGATCGTCGATACTTTTGAGATGCCGATGATCACGGCGCACGTGATTCGAAGGCCGTACAGCCACTGCGTGATGAAGATGGCCGGCGCGCCGTAGCGTTCGAAGAGCCGGATGCCTTTGCCGAAGTGACGCTTCATGCGCGGAAAACGCTCCAGCAGCTTGACGCCCTGGGTCCGGCCGAGAAAGAACCAGAAGACGTGGCCGACGTAGGCGCCGCCGCATGCCGTGGCGATCACCAACGGGAGCTTCAGATAGCCGCGCTCGGCAAAGAAGCCGGCCATCACCAGGATCGTTTCCCCTTCGAGGAACGTCCCGACGAAGACAGCCAGATATCCGAACTTCGTCAGCAGTAGCTCGGGTGTCATTCAAACACGCAGAGTGCAAGATTCGGGACGTTCATGAAATTTGGCCCCGGAAGCGTAACATTGAACCCTTCAACCGGAGGCTCCCAATGAAACCGATCGTCATCAGCAGTTGCCTTGCGCTCGCCGCGCTCTCGCTGTACGCCGCCGACCCGCAAGCGACGAACGCGACGCCGCCGCAGCATTCCGAGACGCTTTTGTCATCGAAGCAAGCGGTCGGCGTCGGCGACTCACCGCTTGTCCGCGCCGCCAAGGCCACGAATCGTTTGAACAAGAAGCCTGGGCAGGTCATCACGAACGAGACGTTGATCCACGCCGGTGGGCACTTCACCACGACGACGGCCGCGGCGCAGGCGCAACTTCCAGCGCCACCCGTCGCGGCGGCCACTCCCACGATGGACCAGATGGCCGCCGAGCAGCGTCGTGCGCGAACGGCGTCGGCCGCCACCGCGGCACGTGCCGCGAAAGTGCAGGAGCAGAAAAGAGTTGCCGCGGCGCAAGCGGCCGCGCGAGCTGAAGGCGATACGCCGGAAGCGTTGTACAACGATCCGCCAGCGTTAGAAGGGCCGATACCGACGGTCAAGCCGAACACGCCTGAAACGTTGGGCCAGCCGCAGATGACGACCCAGCCCCAGAAACCGCCGGAGTAGAGTGCGGCGGTTCCTCGCCGCACCCCGGGGCTCATTCGTGTCTGCGCATGTACTTGTAGCCGCCGACCAGACCCGCGACTGTGGCGAGCTTGCCGAGTCCGATCGAGCGCGCAACACCGCGTGTCGTTTTCTGCCCCACGCGGAACATCAGAAGCTTCTTCAGAAAGTGCAGCATGTCGGCCTCCTGCCTTGAATAAGTGCAAGGCAGAAGCCACTTGTGATGCGACGTAAGTCGTTACGTGTAAGGAGCTTAACGCGCTACTTCAGCCTTCAGCGACCGCGTCATCAGCCTCTGCAGCGCCGCCCGCGGCGACTCCCCTTCGTGCAGCACGCGATACATCTCAGCAGTGATCGGCATGTCGATTCCGTGGCGATCGGCCAGCTCCTTGGCCGCCTTCGACGTCCGCACGCCCTCGGCCACCGTCCTCGCCTCGGCCAGGATTTCCGCGAGCGGCTTTCCGCGTCCGAGGGCCACGCCGACACTGCGATTGCGCGAGAGGGAACCGGTGCAGGTCAGGACCAGATCGCCCATCCCGGCCAGACCGGCCAGTGTTTCGATGCGTCCGCCGAGGGCGATGGCCAGCTTCGTCATCTCGTGGAGGCCGCGCGTGATCAACGCCGCCGTGGTGTTCGAGCCGAGGCCGAGACCTTCGATAACGCCGGCAGCGATGGCGATGACGTTTTTCAACGCGCCAGCCAGTTCCACGCCGGCGACGTCATGCGAGTTGTAGACGCGGAACGTCGGTGAGGACATGGCTTGCTGGACCTGCTCGGCCAGTGCCTGATCGACCGACGCGACGACCGCTGCCGTCGGATCGCCGCGAGCTGCTTCGAGCGCGAACGTCGGTCCGGAAAGAACCGCGAATGCGCGCAACGCGCCGCCCAACTCCTGCGCCGTGACCTCGGACATCCGCTGCAAGGTGTCGTTCTCGATCCCCTTCGTCCCGCTGACGATGGCGATGTTGCCGCGAAGATGCGGACGAATGTCGGCGAGCACGGCCCGGTAGTGATGACTCGGCACGATCATGAACAGCACATCGCTGAACTCTGCGGCCTCGGCCAGCGAGCTCGTCGCGTGCACGCGTCCGTTGAGCGCGACGCTTTGCAAATAGATCGGATTGCGTCGCGTTGCCTCGATTTCCGCGGCAACATTGGGATCGTGCGCCCACAGCACGACGTCGTTGCCGCAGCTCGCCGCAACCGCGGCCATAGCCGTACCGAACGAGCCGGCGCCGATGATCGAAATCTTCATCGCTGTTTGCGCTCGCCGATCCGCCGCTCCGCTCCCTGCGCAAGCCGCGCGATGTTGGAGTGGTGCTTGAGGATGATCGCCACCGCGATGGCAGTGCTGATGATGATCGTCCAGAACGGCGCGTGAACCAGGAAGCGAAGAAAGATCGGAATCGATGCTGCGCTGAGGATCGACGCAAGCGATACGAAACGCGTCGCCAGGATCACGATCAGAAACACGATCATGCCCGCGGCGACCGCGATCGGATCGAGCGCCAGAAACGCTCCCGCCGCAGTGGCCACACCTTTGCCGCCATGGAACCGCAGCCACACCGGATACATGTGCGCCAGCACGGCGATGAGCGCCGCCAGCGCGATCCAAAACGACATCGAGTACAGCGGCGTTGCGTGCGCAGTGTCGGGGACGTACGGCCAGTCCGGCCGCGCCACGATCCATCGCGCCAGCGCCACAGCCGCGTAGCCCTTCGCAATGTCGAGCAGCAGCGCGACGATGCCAGGCACCTTCCCGAAGTTCCGCGCCACATTCGTCGCCCCGACGTTCCTGCTGCCGTGAGCGCGAATGTCCGCCCCAGCCACCAACTTCACGACGAGAAAACTGAACGGAATCGATCCGATCAGATACGCCGCAACGATGAGGATGTACGGAAGCGCCTGCGCCATGCGGCGGCTATTGTAGAGCGCCCGATGCGAGCCGCTCGACAGCCGCGCGCAATGATGGCGGATGGATGGCTGGATATCGATAGAGCGTCTGTTCAACAGTTTCAAACGACGTCAACAGGCGCTGCGGCTCGACGAGACCATCGCGCACCATCGAGTTGACGTCGAGGAGATCTTTGTGGTGCGCACGTTCGAGCTTCGAAAGCGCCTGCGTCTAGAAATCGAAGTGATGGAAGTCGACGACCCCTTCCCGGGCAATGAACGGGCTCCGGTCCTCCATCCGGGAAAGGCCGGTACGAAGTCAGCCGGCGAAGCCAGTTCCACATTGACGTGCAGGCGCTCCTTGATGTGGGGGATGGCGCGCAGGATTCGATCGCTCCCCGGGATGACGGCGATGTCGATGGCGAGCGTGCTCTCGCGCCAACGCTTCAGGACGGCACTGGCGCCGCCTGTCAGGTATATGCGTACCGCCTCACGAGCGTCTGCGGCGATGGCGCGCATGAACGCGCGCAGCCGAGGCTCGGTTACGGTTTCACGCATTCCATCGCCCGCTCGAAGCTGACCAGTGTTCGGATCAGCGCGTTATAGCGCGAATGCGCCGTGTCGCAGTCTTCATTTGCAAGCTTCGCGTAGAGCCGATCCTCGGGAAAGTACGGTGTGTCGAGTGGAATGTCGAAGCCGAGACGGTTCAGGCGCGGAGCGCCCACCATGACGAGCAGCGAAGAGATCGACTCCGTGCCGGTGGCGAGATCGCGCAGACCTTCGCGGATCAGATCGGAGCCGGGGAGTGCGTCGGAGACTTCCATGGGATGAGCATCGATAGAGACTCGCGCCGTTGCTAGTACCTGACGTGATTCATCTCGTGAACTTAATTGCGTTCGCGCAGCGCGGAGACGAGCAACCCAGCGCCGAGAGCAAGAACCGCAACACCGGTAACAACCTTGCCCGGATTCTCTTTTGCGAAATCTGTCGCTTTCGACGACGAAACACTGAGGTAGTTACGCGCGGTGTTTAGACATTCGTCGGCGTTTACGTTTTCCATGCTGTTCTTCAGCGAGCTGATCATGCTCTCGCTGATCCCAAACCGGCCGAGAAAGCCGTGCAGTTCGTGATCGGGGGGAATGACCGCGCCGCAGTTCGGGCAATGCTTCGTCGTCGCGAGATCAGTGAACGCCTCGGCGGCCCCTCGAGCCGAACGACGGACAGCAACGCTGAGATCCATACAAAAGGTACAAGTCGCAATGTGTTCCAGCCGGGCGGGTGACAGCGAGTCGAGAATGCCGATCTCATCCAAGGTGATGCACGAGGGCGTGTAGCCGCGAACCGCAACCTCAATCGCCTCCGCTATTTCCGAGTCGGGAAGCGCGAGAACCTGCGCCATTCGGACCGCGGCCTCATCGATCTGTTCAGAATTGCGCTCCTGTACGGGCTCTTGAATTACTTCGCTGACACTCATCACACGCACCTCCGTCATCTAGTAATGCCGGCGTGATCGGCGTTTTTTACTTCTTCGAGAAAGGTTTTTCCCTGATGATGGCAAGCATCTTCCTCCGCAAGCGGTGAAGACGGACTCCCGATGCCGCGTAGGTGATGTTGTAATGCTCGGCGATCTCAGCCAGCGAGATGCCCGTCTGATAGTAGAGGATCGCGAGCTCCCGATCATCGGCAGAAAGGTTGTCGAGGACATGCGCGAAATCGACAAAGGGCGCTTCGCCGGAGTCACAGTCTGCAATTCGCGAAAGTTCCGCTTCGATCCTCGCATGGCGTTGGCTCCGCTCCCGCGCATGAGAGGCAAGGCTTGATGCGCGGCCCAGCAAATACTTCCGAATCTCGGGTGGACTCGGCAGACACGTCCAGTCCTCATGCCATGGGCTGTTCATCAGAAATCGGAAGAACACATCGGCGGTGATGTCTTCCTGATCCATCGCTGTGCGAATGCCGCGAAAATACAAGACGGCGACGATCTGGCGCCGATAGTGCGCGTAGAAGTCCGCCCAAGCGCGTTCATCCCCCGGCTCTTCGCGAAGGCGCGCGACGATGTCCGCTTCATCCGTCATTGGCTCTTCTGCCACAAACCGCTCACGATTGCGAAGATGAGTCCCTCTGCAGAATGAACGCCTTCGACGCCGTACTTGACCATGTGGTCGAATACCACCGTTGCCAGCGCTGCTGCAGCCGGGGAGTCGGTCGGGCCGAAGAATTTACGCAGATGGGAACCGATGACCGGCATCCATTGCTTTCGCAGCGTTTCCCTCTCTGAATGATTGTTGCGTGCACGACCGCATTGCTCCGCGAAGGCCACATTGTCGAAAATGAAAGGACGCCAGAAATCGTCGCAGTGCGACCGCAAGACAAATGCGCCGGAGTGTTTAAGCTCGGGATAGTGTCGCTGTTCCAGCAGTGGCGTGTCACGTTTGAATCCATCGAGACCGGATGGACCACTCCCGTTAATGATGGACCGTAAGACGGCGTTTCGGAACATGGCGACGACCCCGTCATCGCCCGCGGTCTCATTCAATACGGCCTGAACGCGTCCGGCCGCGATCATTCCTGGCCAGTCGAAGTCACAATCCAGAATCGACCCGCAGAGGATGATGCGGTCAAATTTCAGCACTGGGAACTGAATCATGGCGCGGCAGATGATGTACGTTCCGAAGCTGTGCGCGATTACTGACGGCACGACTCCCGTCTCGCGGTAGACCTCATCCCACTTTTTCGCGAACGCCACAATCTCGTCTTCACGCGCTGAAGCGAAAGCCGTCTCCCAGAAGTGAAACTTGCCGTACTTGTACTTGTCGTAGGCCAGACCAGCGATGCCTTGGAACGATCGGTCGATTTCGTCCTGCCACGTGCCGTCCGTTTCGATTCCGTGAATCGATATCAGAATCCTGTCAATGGCCATCAGTTGCTCCTCAATCCCTAGATTAAGGAGTGCCGGAAGAGCAATTTTCCCTACCACTTTTTTCGTACGCCAGAAACGTTCCATGCGAGGGAAAGCTCAGCGAACCGGAAGTTCGAGCGAGATCCGAAACCCGGGATTGAGATTCTCGGCGTGCACGGAGCCGCCGTGCTCTTCGACCGCCTTGCGCGTGATGGCCAGTCCGAGGCCGGTGCCGGAGGATTTGGTGGAGAAGTAGGGATCGAAAATCTTCGGCAGAAGTTCGGCTGCGACGCCCGGGCCGTTGTCGTCGACCGAGACGACTACTTTCGAATCGACGCCGTAGCTGGCCAACCGCACTTCGCCGCCGGGCGCGGCCTGGAACGCGTTCTCGATCAGGTTCGCGATCGCGCCACGGAGCAGGCGCGCGTCGCCCGAGAACGTTTCCGGAGTCGACGGCGCGATGTCGGCGCGGAAGTTAATGCCGCGTTCGCCGCTTTCGGCGTAGCTCGACGCGATCTCCTCGAGCAGATGGCGCAGCTTGACCGGCTTGCGCTGCACCGTGCGCAGCGACGCGTAGTCGCTGAACTCCTTCGACGTCTCGCGCAGCGTGACGACCTGGCGAAGGATGTTGTCGACCGCGGCCATCACCACTTTCGAGAGATTGGGATCGCTGTTCAACGCGACCGCGCGCAGATGCTCGGCCGTGAGCTGGATCGGCGTCAGCGGATTCTTGATCTCGTGCGCGACCTGCCGCGCCATCTCGCCCCACGCTTCGAGCCGGTTCGACCGCAGGATCTCCGTCACATCCTCCGCGATCAACATCTCCTCGTCACTGCCGGGTAGCGGGACGACCGAGACGCGGAACGTTCGCGCGTTCCCGTCCACATTCAGCTCGATTTCCTTCGCCTCGGCGCGGCCGCGTTCATGCGTGGCGAGGAAGTCGTGCACCTCGTCGTGAAACTCGATCGACTCCCCGAAGAGCCTGCGCGCGCCGGCGTTCGTCCCCGACACCTGCATCGTGCCGTCGAGCACGACCACGGCGGCGTTGATGTTTTCGAGCAGCGTCTGCAGGCGATCGCGCTCGTGGCGAAGATCGTTCTGCTGGCGGCGGATCGAACGCGCCATGTCGCGGAAGGTCGTAACGAGCAGTCCGAGGTCGGGGTCGGAAGGGACGCGGAGATCGATGTCGAAATCGCCGCGGGCGACGGCGCGCGATCCCGCCACCAGCGCCTGCACCGGTTGCGTCACGCTGCGCGCCGCCAGGTACGCGACGAAAATCGCCGCGAGGATGATGAAGATCAACAGCATGTAGATCGTCGTGGCGAGATCGTTTACCTGCGCCTCGATCTGGCGGCCCTGCACGATCAGCGGGAGCGCCATCGTGTAGTTCTGACCGCGCACGAGGTTGATCGGCGAATAGATTTCGATGAAGTGGTTCGGCCCCGAGTTGCGGATGGCGAGCTGACGCCCGCCGACGATGATGCTGGAGTAGACGTCGCCCGGCAGCCGCTGCGACTCGACGCGCGCCGCGAAAAGATCGCGGCGGCTCGACGCGATCAGTTTGTCGTCGCGATACAGATGGAGATCGTGGCCGATCACGCGCGCGAGCCAGCTCAGAACGTCGTCGTCGAGCACCTGTTCCGGATGCGACGTCGATGTCGTCGACGCCAGGTAATCCTCGATCACACGCTCCGCGGCATTGAGCGCAGTCTGTCCTCGGTCGAGATACTCCGCCTCGAGCCGGTTGGAGAGATACGCGCGGACGAAGAGCACGAACACGATCAGCGGCAGGATCACGACCGCGGTCAAATAGAGCGACGTGCGCGTGCGGAAGTCGAGGTTGCGCGGCGCGCGGTGGATCACGAACGCGATGACTGGCAGCGAGCGCAACACGATCACCACCAGCACGAATGCGATCGCCCAAACCGCCACGCCGCCCGCGCGCCTTACCTGCTGTCCGCGCGTCGGCACCTGCAGCGGAAACGCGTACAGCGCGTCCTCGGTGCGGCGCACGTAGACCGCCGACCCCACGCCTTCGTTCTCCTCGATCCAGACGCCCCGTCCCGGTTTCAACGCCGCGAAATACGACGCGGGACTCTGCGGCAATCGCACCGTGGTGGTGCCGTGCGGATTGCCGTCGCGGTCGTACACGACGATCTCGCGCTGTGGCCGCAGGCCGGTGACGGTAGCATCGAACGACGGCTCGAAGAAGTCGCGATAAACGTCGGCGAACGTCGTCGCTCCCGGGTCCGCGGGATTGACCACGTGCACGCTTCCCTCGGCCACCGGAATCCCGCCGATGGTGAGATCGAAATCGTGATGCAACAGCACGCGCGTCACGCTGCCGACCTGCAGCACCTCGCCTCCCGGCTCGCGGCCCCGATCGCTGAACTGCGGCAGCCCGACGCCGAAACGGCTCAGCGGATGATCGAAGATGTCGTGTACGGAGATCACCGCCGGCACGCGCCATTTCGACAAATCGCTGCGAAGCCAGAGTGCGTAGGCGAGATCCTCGAGGTTCATCTTCCGGTAATCGTCCGGAAGCATCGCGTTCAACTCCATCGTCGAAAACTCGTTGTGCAGCGTGTCTTCGATCATCGCGCGGAGCTGGCCCGCTTCTCCGACCACCAGCGGCGCGTACGTATCGGCGATGAAGTGCCGCGCGCTGGAACGCTCGAAAAGGCTCAGCGGCATGTAGACGATCATCACCAGCAGCAGCGCGCTGCCGAGCGTTCGGAGCGTGAAGTTCGCCGTCAGCGCGTGCAGCAGCAGCGACAGGAGCACACCGGCTGCGATCCACGCAAACGCGCGTTTCGGTGTGTAGGCGAGATTCACAACCGTGACGATGATCGGGATGACGACGATGGCGATGCCGAGGAGCGTGGCGACGCGCGACGACTCATGGCGCGTGATCTGGATGAGCGCGAAGCCGAACAGCAGCAGCGCCGCGAGCAGCACGCCCTGCGCGGCGGAGACGGGGATGATGTGGTCCGGCAGCGTGGAGATGCGGGAGTTGTCCACGAGATTTCGAATGAACAGCATGTAGCCGCCGGCGACAGCCAGCGCGACGATCGTTCGCACGATCTGCATCACCGTCGCGCTGCCGCGGATTTTCGTCACCGCGATGACGATGGCCAGAATCGCCGCCGCGCTGGCGAGCAGATCGAACGGCGACCGGCTGAACGGACCGAGCATCCGCGACGCGAAGAGATCGAACCGGAAGATCTCCCACGGATCCTGATCGACGCGTATCGGCATCAGAGCCAGCCGCGCGGCGATGACGAGAATGATTGTGGG
>DASYJF010000063.1:0-47764 GCA_035996815.1 Thermoanaerobaculia bacterium
ACGATTACCCCGCGCCGAGCGGGGGGCTGGATTGTGAAGCGCGCCTCCGCGCGCGACGAATGCTGCCTGCGTTTATACGCGGTCAAGCATCTGATCAATCGCATCTTTGTCCGCTCGTGTCTTGCGCAGAAAGAACTCGCCGGCATTTTTCGGGTGAATGCGTAGCGCGGCGTCGAGCAATGCGGGACGTGAGAGGAAAAACGCCGCGCGGCGGCTCCAGGCGATGCGTGGTCCGAACATTTCTGCGTGTCGATTTCGGTAGCCGTTTTCGGCGCCATCGCGATCGCCCGTCAGCGCGGCGCCGATGAACGACGCGGCCACGACGGCGGACTGCATCGCCATCGCCATCCCGTTGCCGGTGAGCGGATCGATGACTCCGGATGCGTCGCCGATCATGAAGATGCCTTCCTCGACGGCGGAGCGCGCGCGGAAGATGACCGGCTCCGAGGAGAGGAATCCGTCCTGCGCCGGCGCATACCGCGCGTACATCGACTCCAACGGCCGCTCCTCGGCGCGGATCGTTTCGACGAACGAATCCCAGCGGCCTTTGTGCCCCTGCAGGCGGCTGGCGTGTACGAGGCCGCAGATGTTGGTGATGCCATCCTCGACGTCGTTCACGCCGAGGTAACCATTGGCGAATGAGTAAAGCTCGATGACGCCTTTCGCACCGTCGCCGCGGTAGTGACGTTTGAATCCGAAGTTGCGGTGCGAGCGATCGCGAACGAAGGCGCGTCCGAGTTGCTGATCGAATCGTCCCCAGCGTCCCCACGCGCCCGCCACGACGCGCGCGCGAACGATGCCGCCGTCGAAGGTGACGCTGTCGCGCGAAACGCCGGTTGCTGTTGCGGTGATCGCCCGCGCGCCGCTGGCGACTGCGCAACGATGCAGCGCCGCATCGAGGAACATGCGCGAGACGCCGCGGGCGGGATGCGGAAAATCGAACGCGTACGTGCGATTGCGGCCCACCACGCGGCAGTTCGTGATCTCCGGCGCGCCGTTCAGATCGATATTCAGCGCCTCAACGATCGGCAACGCATCGTAGGAAAGGAACTCGCCGCAGAGTTTGTCCCGAGGAAAGATATCGCGGTCGATGAGCGCGACCGAGATACCGCGCCGCGCGAGCAACGCGGCAAGTGTCGACCCGCCCGGACCGGCCCCGACGATAGCCACATCTGCGTCAATCTGCGTCATCTGCGGATGAAAACCTTATCCGCAGATTACGCAGATGAGCGCAGATGTTTGTACAGCAGCAGCCCGAAGCGGAACGGCATCATCGTGACGACCTCGACGCGCGCGCCGGTCATCTCGCCCACCGCGCGCGCCTCATCCGCGGTGTAGCCACGCGCGACCGAGGCCGGCGCGTCGTATGCGGTGATGCGGCCGACGAGGTGGAAGATGCCGAGCAGTTTCACAAACAAAAACGGCAGCCGATTTCGCCGCGTGTCGCTCGCCATCACGCCGATGCGCGCGATCCGCAACGCGCCGCGGAGGATGGACGCGTTTTCCTCAGGCTCGAAGTGGTGAAAGAAATGCGACGACGTGACGACGTCGACAGAGCCATCGCGGAAGGGAAGTTGGTTCGCGTCGGCAACCACTCGCATCGCACGGGATCGACTCCGTTCGTAGAGCAGGTGTTTGATGTTGAGGTCGACGCCGATCGTCATCACATTCGCCGGCAGCGCGTCGAGCAGGTCCGCGGTGCCGGCGCCGAGGTCGACGACGATCTTCGCGTTCGGCGCGAAACGGTGCAGGAGACGGAGATACGTTCGCGTTCCGCCGGCCCAACGGTTGAAACGCCGCAGGTCGCGCAATGAGCGCTCCATGTCCTCGCGCGGTGCGTCGTGCTCATCGAGCAACTCCTCGGTGACGACCCGCTTCATGGAACCTCGACGAACGTCGTTCGCCACGCGACGAGATCGACCGGAAGTTTCGCGATCGACTGCTTTGCGCGATCGAAGACCTCGATGACGTACGGCCCCGGCAGCAGCTGCGAGCAATCCAGCGAACGGCCGCAACGCAGCGCGTACGGCTCCTTGCCGAGGGTGCGGACGAAATCGTCGAGATGCTGCCCGCCGGTGGCGTGCAGCGTGATCGATCGCTCATCGTCGTGATTGACGGCGACGATCAGCTCCGTCGATTTTTCCAGCCGGACTTCGAGCACATCCGACTTTGGCCACGGCTCGTGATGCGAAAAACGCCGCGTACTGCTGACGAGCACTTCGTTCACGACCGTCGTGTCGTCAACCTCGAAACGGACTTCGGGACCGCCGTGCAGCGGCTTCTGTTTCACCCCAACCGCAGTGCGCCAGCGCCCGGCCAGCAGCGTCGCGCTCCCGTCGATCGGAGTGCCATCCTCGGCGGCAAAGAAGCGGACGGTGAGGGTGCGCATGGGATGAGTAGATTAGTGGATTAGTGGATTCGTGGATTAGGAGATTCGCGTCCGATGCGGAGCCGCCTCCTAATCTACTAATCCACTAATCGACTAATCCACTCTCTTCAACACCAGCGCCGAGTTCTTCGAGCCGAATGCGATCGTATTGCAGACCGCGGCGTTGATCGTTGCGCGGCGGCCGAGATCGGGGATGTAGTCGAGATCGCAGTCGGGGTCGGGAGTGTCGAGATTGATCGTCGGTGGAAGGATCCCGTCGCGGAACGCCATCAGCGTTGCCGCGACGCCCGCGGCGCCGCACGCGCCCTGCGGATGTCCGATCATCGATTTGGTCGCGGAGCCGGGGAGATTTCTCGCGTGATCGCCGAACGCGAGCTTCACAGCGCGCGTTTCGATGCGGTCATTCAGATCGGTCGATGTGCCGTGGTAGTTCAGGTAGCCGACCTCGGATGGACTGACGCCGGCATCCTTCATGGCCAGCGTCATCGCGCGCGCCGGCTCTTCGCCTGATTCATCGAGCCGCACTCGGTGATAGGCGTCGCACGTCGAGCCGTAGCCAGCGACTTCTGCATAAATATGCGCGCCGCGCGCACGCGCCGTCTCCTCGCGCTCCATCACGAACATCCACGCGCCCTCGGCGAGCACGAAGCCGTCGCGATCCTTCGAAAACGGACGCGAGGCCTTCTCCGGCGCATCATTTTGCGTATTCGAAATGATGCGCATGATGCAGAAGCCGGTCATTACGGCCTCGGTGATCGTGGCGTCGCCGCCGCCGCAGATGATGTAGTCGCAGACGCCGAGCTTGAGGTTGCGATAGGCGTATCCGAGAGCATCGGTCGATGAGGTGCAGCCGGTGGAGATCAGGTGCGAGAAGCCGTGGAAGTCGTACGCCATCGAGATCTCGGAAGCGATCGTGCCGATCGTGCCCGAGGGGATGGAGTAGATCGAGGCCTGTTTCTCGTGATCGCTGAACCACAGCTCGTACATCCGCTCGCTGAATTCGATGGCGCCACCGCCGGAGCCGAGCATGACGCCGATGTTGCGGCGGGTCTCGAGGTCGACGGCAGCGGGATCGAGCTTGGCGTCCTTCAACGCTTCATCCGTCGCGGCGATGACCATCGGCACGACGCGCGAGACGTGCTTCATGTTCTTCGCGTCGACCCAAAGCGTCGGATCGAAATCGACTTCGCCGGCCACGCGCGAGGGAAGCGCGGAGGCATCGAATTGGGTGATGGTGCGAATGCCGGAGCGGCCGGCTTTCAACGCGTCAAAGTAATTTTCGCGGCCGACGCCGTTCGGGCTGAGAGCGCCGATGCCGGTGATGACAATTCGCTGGTTGGGCATCTCGGCGCGCGTCAACGTGGTGGACAAGGGAAAGATTGCAAAATGCGTGTCATGGCTGCGGCTGGATCTGAAGATGTTGAATGCGGCGCCGTTTCGTGCGAAGCACTTTGGAGTGCGGCGGCGATCGAGCCGCCGCTTTGGGAGGGCGGTGGAATCGTGACGCCGCGCAGCGTGTGATGCTTGCTTCGTCTTCGCGATGATGAGCGTCCACCGCACTCCCAAAGCGGTGGCTCGTTCGCCACCGCACTCCAAAGCTTCGCGAAATATGCCGCGAGTCGCGCAAGCATCCGATGTGTGATGCATGACAGGAATGCTTCCGAGTGCGCAGAGCTTTTCCCGCAGCAGACTTGAATTTCTCCGGAGGCTTTTTGCGATCGTTGCCAGCTGTGCTTCTTGTTCTTCTCGCGTTTCCCATCCTCGGCCAGACCGCGCCGCAGGTCACGATCGCGCCGCCGCCAGCTTCCGCCGCCGTGGCCACGCCGCCTGATCCCGCCGCCGATGCGCTGGCGAGGCGGACCATCGACGCGCAGGGCGGAGCGGCGTTGGCAAAAGCGCGCTTCCTCTCGTTCACGTTCGTCGTCGAGCGCGATGGAAAGGTGGCCGCGTCGTTTCCGCAGCAGTGGGATCGCATCACGGGCGACTATCGCGTCAGCGGCGTCGATCCCGCGGGCGTGCCGTTCGCCGTCAGCCTGAATACGAAGACGAGGAACGGCCGGGCGTGGCAGAAGGGCGTCGAAGTGAAGGATCCGGCGGCGTTGACGGAACTGCTCGCCCTCGGCTATCGCCGCTACAACAACGACACCTACTGGCTGCTGATGCCGTTGCTGATGCTCGATCCGGGTGTCCATCGCATCAGCCAGGGCGAACGCACCGATGACGCGGGACACAAGTGGGACATCGTTCGCCTGTCGTTCGATCCGAGCCTCGAGATCACGTACATCGTCTGGGCCTGGATCAATCGCGAAACCGGTCTCGTCGAGGAATGGGATATGAGAGCGCCGGCCGCGCGCGTCACCGACCAGCCGGTGGAGGTGTTCTTCCACGATTTCAAACGTGTGGCGGGCATGTCGATCTCGATGCGGCGCGAAGTGAAGGGAAAGAATCAGACCGTGCGCTTCGACGATCTGCAGATCCTGCCGCAGACGCCGAAGGGCGCCTTCGACGTGAAGTGATCGGCAATCGTAGCGCCGGCGGCTCGCCGACGCTACGTTGTGAATCTGTCTCTTACTGCACCGTGATGTTGTTCGTGACGCTCTTCACGCCGTTGACCTTCGCGGCGTCGTCGTACGCCTTCTGACGGTCGGAAGCGCTTCCGTGTCCGTTCAGCGTGACCATGCCGTCGTGAACCTCGATCTGCAGACCGGTGATGTGATCCATCGCCAGATTCTTGCGGATCTCGCTCTCCATCGACGTGTTGTCCATCGACGCGGGCGTGTTCCGGTTCCAGTTCGAACAACCGATGGCAGAAACAAGGGCAGCGGAAAGTACCAGTGATCCAAATGCTTTCTTCATTTACGACTACCTCCGGCGCGGTACTGAGCAATGAGTGTTCCAGAATCGGGAGTGGGGTGTGGGAGGACGGCGGCTTGGCCGCAGGGCGCCGAGAGGTGGCTGTTCTTCCACACCTCACACCCCACACCAGACATCTTTCCTTAATAAACTCGGCGTGTGGTACTCTCCGTGCCGGTCCGGAACCCATGTCCTCCTTCAAAATTCGTCTCTTCGGCGAATTCTCGGCTGTCGATCACCGAGGAAACACGCTGGCGCTTGGCAGCAGGCGTACGCATGCTGCGCTGGCGTGGCTGGCGTTGCACCTGGACGCGCCCGCGCCGTTGCGCGATTTCGCGTCGCTCTTCGGCGGCGACAATGCCGGCGCGCTCGGCCGCGATCTTCGCTACGCCCTCCGCTTCGCCGCGCCGGATGTTTTGATCGGATCCGGCGACACGCTGCGATTCAATCCGCACAGGGTCGAGGTCGACGTCGCCCGCTTCGATGATCTCGCTGCGAACGATTCGCTGAACGCGGTCCGCGCCGCGGCGGAGATTTATCGCGGCAATCTTCTCGATCACTTCGACAGCGATGTCCCCGGCTTCGACGAATGGCTCGCCGAACGCCGTCTCCATTACTGGCACGCAGCGCTCGCCATCCTGGGCAAGCTCCTCGCGGCGCAGATCAAAGCCGGTTGGTGGGAGAACGCCACCGACACGGCCAGCCGCCTGCTCGCGCTCGATCCGACGCAGGAAGTGGTTCATCGCGCGCTGATGCGGTTGCAACTCGAGCAGGGGCGTCCCGACTCGGCGCTGCGCCGCTATCAGGAATGCGCGGACATCCTCGAGCGCGAATTCGATCGCCAGCCGAGCGCTGAGACTGAGCGGCTTCGCGAGGAGATTCTCGAGGCGCTCGAAAAGGCTCCCGCGCCGCGCGATGCCTTTCACAAAGCGCTCGACGGTCCGGTGCTCATCCTGCTCGTCGAGGATGACGCTGTCTCCTCCGCGCTCGTCGAAGGATTCCTGGTCGAAGCGGGATACGAAGTCGTCGCGACCGCGGACGGCGGCGACGCGCTCGTCGAACTGGCGCGCCGCGAGTTCGATCTCATCGTCCTCGACGTCAACGTCCCCACGCTCAACGGCCTGCAGCTCTTCGAGATCATGATGAAGAAGGGGATCGGGACGCCGGCGATTTTCATCACCGGCGTGGCCGGCGCCGAGGTGGAAGCGCGCAGCCTGGAGCTCGGCGCGGCCGGATTTCTGCGCAAGCCGATCCGCAAAGAAAACCTGCTGCCGCGCGTGCGGGCCATCCTGCAGCGCCGGGAGCGCGTACAGTCTTCGCGGTGAGCAGCGACTTCATAAGTCAGGCAGATGAGGGCGAGCGCCGCAAGCGGCAGCGCGCCCGCGAGGTTGCGGTCGTCGAGATTCCAACCTTTCGACTGATCGGCTCTGCACTTCTGTCGCTCGGCGTTTACCTCAACAATCACTTCCTGCTGCATCTCGATTCGAACGCGGCCTGGCTGCGCATGACGATCATCCTTGGCATTTTCTGCGCCGTTTCGTGGCCGCTGATCGCGTTGCTGCACGAGCGTTTGAAGGCCGACGTCAGCCTGCTCTTTCTGATCCTCGACATCCCCATCTGGACGCTGGCGATCTACTACTCCGGCGCGGAGCGGAGCTGGCTCTTTTTCATTCTTTTTCTACGCGTGGCCGATCAGGCGCAGAGCGGTTTCCGCCGCGCCCTCGGCTTCGTGATGTTCGGCACGTTCTGCTATGCGTCGATGCTGATCTGGGTCGTCAGCGTCGATGGCCACGCCGTTCCCGATGCGGTGGCTCTGGCGAAGATCGCCTTCGTCTTCGCGGGCGGTCTGTACGTCGCTTTGACGACGCGCGGCGTGGAATTGAAGCGCGGCTATCTCGCGAACGCGATCCGCAAGTCGCGCGATCTCATTCGCAAACTGGAAACGCAATCGACCGAGCTCGCGGCGGCGCGGCAGCGTGCCGAAGAGGCCAGCGCGGCCAAGAGCGAGTTCCTCGCGAACATGTCGCACGAAATGCGCACGCCGCTGCACGGAATCATCGGCATGCTGCAACTGGCCATCGACACCGAGACCTCCGCCGAGCGCGCCCGCCAGCTGGAGATGGCCCGCCGCTCCGCCGAGACGCTGCTGGCCACGATCGGCGACATCCTCGATTTCTCAAAGATCGAAGCGCGGCGGATGGAGTTGGAGCCGGTCTATTTCTCGATCCGGCAGCTGATCACCGACACGCTGAAAACGCTCGGCATCACCGCGGCGGAAAAGGGACTCACGCTCGCGTTCGCTGTGTCACCCGAGGTGCCCGACAGGCTGTGGGGCGATCCGTTGAGGATCCGGCAGATCGTCGTCAATCTCGTCGGCAACGCGCTGAAATTCACGAACCGAGGCGATGTCGTCGTTCGCGTTTCGTGCGAGGTGATGGCGGCCGATCGCGTCACCATCGGATTCGAAGTGCGCGACACCGGCGTGGGCATCGATCCGTCGCGCCGCCATCTGATCTTCGATCCATTCGCGCAAGCGGACTCCTCCCACTCGCGCCGCTACGGCGGCTCCGGACTCGGCCTGGCCATCGTCGCGCGGCTGCTGGAGGAGATGGGCGGCATGGTGACGTTCGAGAGCGAACAGGGGAAAGGGAGCACGTTCCGTTTCGTGCTGCCGATGCCGTGCGAGCCAGTCGGTACGGCGCCACCGCCGGAGTGGGAGAACGCGCTGGCCGGAATGCGCGTGCTGCTGATCGAACCGAATGCGGCGTCGCGCGCGATTCTCGCCGAGACGCTGCGCGCACACGGCATGGTGCCGGAGTCGTACGCGACGCTCGACGGCGCATTGCAGCCGTCCATCCGCGCCGCGTACGCGTGCTTGGTCGCGGACGCGAACATCCTCGCCACGACGCCATGGATTCCGCCCGTGCCGGTGGTGCGCATCACCTCACCGCTCGCGCCCACGTATCACGGCGGCGTGCTGGTGACGCGGCCGATCGGCGAGCGCGAGATGCTCGACGCGATCGGCGTGGCCCTCGGCGTCACGCAGCAAACGGTGACGTACACACTTGAGCGCCGCCCCGAGGTCGCGCGCCCGCTGCGCGTTCTCGTGGTCGACGATAACGTCGTCAATCAGGAGTTCGCCGCCGAGGCCGTGCGCCGGCTGGGCCACATCGTGACGACGCTGGAGAGCGGCGCAGAGGCGCTCGATATGCTCGCCAAACGGACCTTCGACGTCATCCTGCTCGATATCCAGATGCCGGGACTCGACGGACTCGAAGTGGCGCGCCGTTTCCGCGGGATGGAACGCGGCGCGCGCACGCCAATCGTCGCCGTCACCGCGCACACGACCGTCGAAGACCGCGACCGCTGCACCGCCGCCGGCTTCGACGCGGTCCTCACCAAGCCCGCGATGCAATCGACGCTCGGGGCGATCATCCGCGAAGTCACCGGCACCGCGATGCCGTCGACGAGTCCCGCCGCCCCCGCGGACGCAATCCTAGACGCGGTCGGCGGCAACGTCCGCCTCCTCGCCCGCGTCCGCGACGCCTTCGCCATGCAGACCCCGCGGCTACTCGCCGCCCTCCGCGAAGCCATCACCGCCCGCGACGGCGACGCCCTCTTCCAGACCGCCCACACGCTCAAAGGCGCCATCAGCAACTTCGACGTCCCCCACGCCATCGAAGCGACCGCGCGGTTAGAGCGCGCCGGCAAAGCCGCCGATTTCGCGATGGCCGAGGAGCTGCTGCCGGAGCTGGAATCCGCGATCCACCAATTGGAGGAGCGCATCGAAGCGGCATTGGGGTAGGTGTCTCAGGTTTTCTCCGCCCCTCCGCGTGAACCGTCTCCCTGTCCATCCTCGCGCAGGGGGTCCCTCATCCGCAGATTACGCAGATTTACGCAGATGGGAACGACCCCTACCCGATCGCCGCCTGTACCAGCGCCTGTTGCTGTTCCTCGTGCCTGTGATGCGATCCCGTCGCGGGCGACGCGCTGATTGGCCGTCCGATGTAGCGCAGCGTGCGGTTGACGGACAGCGACGCCAGGCGTTCGTGGAGGAACGGCCAGGCGCCCATGTTGCGCGGTTCGTCCTGGACCCAGACGATTTCGGTGGCGTTTGGGTGTTGCGCGATCGCGTCGGCGAGGATCGACTGGGGGAATGGGTAGAACTGTTCGAGGCGGATCAGCGGGATATTCGCGTTTGCTTTTTCGCGTGCGGTGCGGAGGTCGTAGTAGACCTTGCCGCTGGTGAGGACGATGCGTTTCGCGGTCGCGGGGTCAGACGCGGCGTCGATCAGCACCGGCTCGAAGCGGCCGTTGGTGAGCGCGTCGATCGGTGACGTCGCCTGCGGATGCCGCAGCAGCGACTTTGGCGTCATCACGATGAGCGGCTTGCGCGGATCGTTTTTCATCTGCCGGCGAAGCGCGTGGAAGTGTTGCGCCGGCGTCGTGGGATAGACGACCTGCATATTTCCCTCGGCGCACAACGTCAGAAAACGTTCGAGGCGCGCGGACGAATGTTCCGGTCCCTGACCTTCGTAACCGTGCGGCAGGAGGAGAACGAGGCCGCTGTGCTGGCCCCATTTTTCTTCGGCAGATGAGATGAATTGGTCGATGACGATCTGCGCGCCGTTGACGAAGTCGCCGAACTGCGCTTCCCACAACACGAGCGCGCCGGGATCGGCGACGGAATAGCCGTATTCGAATCCGAGGACGCCATATTCGCTGAGGAGCGAATCGTAAACGGCGAAGTTGACGTCGGCGCGTGGCTCGGTTGCGGTCTGCTCGCCGAGGGCGTTTTCGGCGATGACCGGTGTTTCGGTCTTCGGAGCGGAGCTCAACGCGTTCAGCGGTACGTAGCCTTTGCCGGTGATGTAGTCGAAGAGAATTGCGTGGCGCGATGAGAACGTGCCGCGGCCGGAATCCTGTCCCGACAAACGCACGCGATACCCATCAGTCATCAGCGTTCCGAACGCGAGCATCTCCGCGAATGCCCAGTCGATCGCGTCGCGTCCCTCGGCCATCGCTTTGCGCTTGGCGATGATCGGTTTCAGTTTCGGATGGAGCGCGACGTCTTCGGGAACCGTCGTCAGCGCGTTGCCGACGACATCGAGCTCGTTGCGCGGCACCGAGGTGTCGGGCGACGGCTGGTTTTGAAATCCGGTGAGTTCTTCATCGGTCCAGAGCGCGCCACGCTCGTTCGACGGCGGTGGCGTGTCGTCCTCGCGCGTGCGGTCGAACGCCTCCTGCAGCTTGCCCTGAAACTGATCGAGCCACGACTCGGCTTCTTTCGGATCGATGTCGCCTTTGCGCAGCAGCGTCTCGGTGTAAATCTTCCGCACCGAGCGGTGCTCCTTGATCGACTTGTACATCTTTGGTTGCGTCAGCGACGGCTCGTCGCCTTCGTTGTGGCCGTGGCGCCGGTAACAGATCATGTCGATGACGACGTCTTTGTGAAACTGCTGGCGGAAGTCGTACGCGAGTTTCGCCGCGCGAATACACGCCTCGGGGTCGTCCCCATTCACGTGGAAGATCGGCGCCTGCACCATCTTGGCGACGTCGGTGGCGTACATGGTTGACCGCGCGGACTCCGGTCCGGTTGTGAAGCCGATCTGATTGTTGATGACGAGGTGAATCGTTCCGCCGGTGCGGTAGCCGGGGAGCTGCGAAAAGTTCAGCGTCTCCGCGACGACGCCCTGTCCGGCGAAGGCAGCGTCGCCGTGAATGAGGATCGGCAGGACCCATGCGCGTTTGTTGTCGCCGATGAGCATCTGCTTCGCGCGGACCATCCCTTCGACGATCGGATCGACCGCTTCGAGATGGCTCGGATTCGACGCCAGCGTCAACTTCATGTGCGTCCCCTCGGGCGTTTGGTGGATGCCGTCCGCGCCGAGGTGGTACTTCACATCGCCGGAACCCTGGGTCGTGTTCGGATCGACGTCGCCTTCGAATTCGTGGAAGATTTTTTCGTACGACTTGCCGAGGATATTCGCGAGCACGTTGAGGCGCCCGCGATGCGCCATCCCGATCACAGCCTCGGTGACGCCATCCTGCGTGGCTTCGTTGAAGACGTAGTCGAGCATCGGAATCGTGGTCTCGGCGCCTTCGAGTGAGAAACGTTTGTGGCCGACGTACTTCGTGTGGAGAAACTTTTCGAATGACTCCGCATCATTGAGCTTCATCAGGATGCGGCGCTTCGTGGCCAGGTCGAGCGGCCCGTGGTTGCGCGACGGCTCCATCCGATCCTGCAGCCATTTCTTCTGCACGGTTTCGCTGATGTGCATGTACTCCGGACCGATTTTTCCGCAGTACGTTTCGCGCAATGTGTCGAGGATGTCGCGCAGCTTCGCGGTGAGCTTGCCGCACAAACCGCCGCAGACGAATTCGCGATCGAGGTCCCAGATCGTTAGGCCGTAGAACGCGGGATCGAGCTCCGGATGGCGCTTGACCTCATACTCGAGCGGGTCGAGATCGGCGAGCAGATGACCGCGCACGCGATACGCGTTGATCATCTGCAAGACGGCCGCTTCGCGCGCGACCTTGGCATCCTCACTGCCATTCAACCGATGGCGATCGCGTCCCCAAACGGCGGGCTCGTACGGGATGCGCAGGTCGCGGTAGATCGTTTCGTAGAAGCCGTCCGCGCCGAGGAGCAGCTCGTGGACGCGGGCCAGGAATGCGCCCGACTCCGCGCCCTGAATGATGCGATGGTCGTAGGTCGACGTCATCGTCATCACTTTCGAGATGCCGAGGTCGGCGAGGACTGATGGATCGGCGGCGGAGTATTCGGCGGGATAGTCGATCTGGCCGGTGGCGATGATCGTTCCCTGCGACTGCATCAGCCGCGGCACCGAAGCGATCGTGCCGATGGTGCCGGGATTCGTGAGCGAGATGGTGGTGCCTTCGAAGTCGGAGATCTCGAGCGTGGAGTTGCGCGCCTTGCGCACGACTTCGTTGTAGGCCTTGAGGAACTGCGCGAAGTCCATCGTCTGCGAACGCTTCACGTTCGGGACGACGAGCGAACGCGAGCCGTCCTTGCGCTCGACGTCGATGGCGATGCCGAGGTTGACGTCTTCGCGATCGATGCGGGCGGGGGTCGTTTCCTGCATCGCAAACGCCGCGTTCATGCGCGGGAACTGCTTGATCGCGTTGACGAGTGCCCACGCGATGATGTGCGTGTACGACGCTTTCGGCTGGCCGGTGAGCGTGAGGTGGTTATTGATGACGCGCCGGTTTTCTTCGAGAACTTTGACGGGGATGTTGCGGATGGAGGTCGCCGTCGGGATCGTCAGCGAGATCTCCATGTTCTGGGCGATCTTGCCGGCCGCGCCGCGAAGCGGAACGGTGGTGTGATCGGATGGAACGGGAGTCGGACGGGGAGCGGGCGCGGGTTGCGGAGCCGCCGGTGCGGGCGCGGCGACAGCTTGCGTCCCGCCCGCGGCGGCGACCTGCACGTCCGCCTCGTCTTCGAACTCTTCCTCGAAGCGCGGCTCGTAGTCGTGAAAGAACTCCTGCCAGCTCGTGCTCACCGATTCAGGATTGGCGCGGTAGCGCTCGTAAAGCTCTTCGATGAATGCCGTGTTGGCGCCGTAGGTCTGCGTGACGGATGACATAGCGGAGTACCTAACGATGATCGTGCTGCGGGGATTTCGCGCGCGGCCGGCGCGCTATTCGTGTTCTGCGAGGAGTGTGTGCGAGAGCGACGTCAGCCCGAGCCAGCCGAAGCCGGCGGCGAATCCGCCGAAGACGTCGGAAGGGAAGTGAACGCCGAAGTAGACGCGCGAGAAGCCGACGCTGAGGATGGTCAGCGTGGACAGCGTGTGTACGACCGCCTGCGTGGCGACGGAACGGTGCTGCACGAAGTGATGCGCGACGATCGGATACGTGGCCGCCGATAGCAGCGAATGTCCGCTCGGAAAACTGTGCGAGTTCGGCAGCGTGATCTGACGGGCGCGCTCGATCGGACGCTGGCGCTGAAAAATGTTCTTGAGCAGCGTGTTGATGGCCATCGCCCCGCCGGTGGAGATGACGACGGTCCAGGCATCTTCGCGCCGTCCTTGACGCCACATTGCGAGCGCGGTGACGCCCGCGGCGCTGCCGATGGCGATGTGCGAGCCGAGCTGCGTGATGGCGTCCATCGCGGCGTGCATCGGCGGATTGTCGATGCGGTGAACGACATCCATGATGATGTCGTCGTACCGGTCGGCGCGTCCGGCCACGACCTGTTCCGCCTGCTTTTTGAAAAACCAGAACGCGATGCCGGCCAAGGCCACGCTGCCGCTCGTGCCGATGGCCAGCGGCAGGAAACGATGCCGCCGTTTCGGCGTTTTCTGCGGCTCTTTCTTCACGGCGCGGAGTCTACCCTGCGGCGCCCTTTTCGTGCGCAGCACTTTGGAGTGCGGTGGCCGGGCCACCGCTTTGGGAGGGCGGTGGAATCGTGACAACACGCAGCGTGTGATGCTTGCTCTGCCAGCGCGATGATTGCGGTCCCCCTCCCTCCCAAAGCGGTGGCTCGCCCGCCACCGCACTCCAAAGCTTCGCGAAATATGCCGCGACTTTCTCAAGCCTCACGGGTCAGAGTCACAAACTGTGCCGCGACCGTCGCGCCGCAGGCTTTGCGATAGAAATCGAGGGCGTCGGTCCAGGGGATGATGGCGCGTTCGTATCCGAGACGGCGGAGATCGGCGAGCGAGGCTCGCAGAAGTGCGGTGCCGCGGCCGCGTCCGCGATGCTCGCGCGCGACGCCGGTCGGGCCGAAGAAGCCGAGGCCGCGGTTGTTGGCGTCGTGCGCGGCGAAGCCGGCGATTTCGCCGTCGACATCGACGTAGAAGAGGTTGTCTCCGGCGTTCGATGCTTCGAATCGCCAGATGCGGCCGAATTCTTTTTCGATGAAGGCGAGGACGCGGTCGCGGGACGCGGACGAAACGCGAGTGGGGAGTGGGGAGTGGGGGGTGGGGGGTAGGAGAGACCTCACGTCATTAACTACTGGCGGCGATTCATCTCCCACTCCCCACTCCCTACCCCCCACTCCCAATTCAACAACCAGGTTGTACGTACTCGCCGTCTCCCGAAAGCCGCGTTTCGTGAAGAAGTCGATCGACGGCGTATCGGTCGTGACGACGCCGGGGGTGAAGTAGTTGCCCGCTTCCGCGGCAACGATGCGCGCGCCGCGCGATACAGCATCGCGGAGCAGCGCGCTTCCGACGCCGCGCCACCGCTGGTTGCGATCGACGGCGAGAATGCGCAGCGATTTGCCGCAGGTAACCGCGACGCCGGCAAAGTCGCCGAAGACGCTCACATTCGTTTCGCCGCTCACTCCCGCCCCGAAACACTTCTCCTCGGCGACGACACCAAGGTCATACGGCGCATCATTGGATTTACCAAACAGCTCGATGATGCGCGGAAGGTCGGCGCGTGTGGCGATGCGGATCACGGCGAAGGATTACATCACGGGGTGTAGCATCGCCGCTTCAGGAGACAACTATGCGCGAGCTCGTTGCAGCCATGCTTTTCGCCTATGCGGCCACCGGCGCTCCGTGCGGCTCCGCTCTTTCGTTCGAGTACGGCAGTGCCGGTGAGATCAAGGGTGTGAACAAAGTCTTCATCAATGTGGGCCCGGAGATCACCATGCGGAACGAGATGGCCGGGCAGTTGGAGCGGGAAGTGCCCGGTCTCAAGGTTACCGATCACGCGGAGGATGCCGAGGCCGTGATTGCAATCGTGCCGGACAACGATCCGGACATCACGCACTTCATCGTTTACCGGCCGCTGACGGAGGGGAAGGCGCGAATTCTCTTCGAACAGAAGTCGACGGCGTCGAGGATCCAATCATTGAAGCCGCACATGAAGTTTGCGCGGATGTTCGTCGACGAGTATCGCAAGGCGAACGCCGCGCGGTGACGGGAGGATTACGCCGCGGCATCGATTCGTTCAGTCCTCGCATGAAGCGCGCGCTGATCCTTCTCATCCTCATCGCGGCAGCCTGCCGCAAGCAGGAAACGCCGGTGGCCGAAGTCATCGGCACACCGCCGCAGATGCCAGCGATGCAAATGACGTCATCGCAGCCAATCCCCGACCGCAACGCGCCGGTGCTCACCGCCGCGCAGCTCACCAATCCCGCCGCCGCAAACGTCTATGCCGAGGCCGCGCAGATCACCGACCGGCTCTCGAAGATGTATTGCTACTGCCAGTGCCATGAGCAGGAAGGGCACGTCAGCCTGCTGACCTGCTTCCAGACCAATCACGCCGAGGAGTGCGGAATCTGTTTGCGCGAAGCGGCGCAGGCGTATCAGGACTTCAAGGACGGCAAGCCGGTGCATGCGTCGCAGCATGCCGCGGACGTCGCGTTCCATCGCGGATCGCCGCCGCCGAGTTTGCCGGAGTAGGGGCAGACGGCTTTTCACGCGGAGGCGCGGAGCTCGCGGAGAGAGGCCTTTTGGGTATCAATTTGATTTGCCGTTTTACCACGGAATATGCATCATGTGATGTACTCTTGATGCATCAGATGAGGTGCTCACATGCGTACGACAATCAATCTCGATGAGCAGTTGGTCGAAGCGGCGCAGCGGATGACAGGGACGCAGGAACGTACCGCCCTGATCCACGATGGACTTCGTGCGCTGATCGCACGCGAAAGCGCGCGGCGTCTCGCGAAACTCGGAGGAAGTGATCCCAACGCCAAAGCTCCGCGGAGACGGCGGCCTTCTTGATCCTGGTCGACACATCGGTCTGGATCGATCATCTTCGGACGTCAATTCCGCTGCTGGCCGATGCACTGGAATCCGAGGACGTGCTGGTGCACCCATTCGTGATCGGTGAATTGACGTGCGGAGAAATGAAGCAGAGGAGCGAAGTCCTGGGGCTGCTCGCAACTCTGCCGTCGAGTGTCATGGCAACCGACGAGGAAACGCTGCATTTCATCGAGAGCCATCACCTGATGAGGAAAGGGATCGGCTACATCGATGCGCATCTGCTGGCGTCGATTACGTTGACGGATGGCGCGCAACTCTGGACGCGCGACAAGCGGCTCGCCGCGGTTGCGGCGGAACTAAAGATCAGTTCCGCGAGCAACTGATGCTTCCACGCGGAGACGCGGAGACGCGGGGAACAGCTTTTCTCCGCGCCTCCGCGTCTCCGCGTGAAACCGGTCCCTACGGCCAGTTGAGCGCCGCAGCAAACCCCGGAATCTCGCGGGATAACCACGACGACTCCGCCGAGACGAGATCGCGCAGCTCGCGCGCCAGCACGGCATCGACCGAGCGTCCGTTGCGGATGGCGATCCGCTCCAGCGCCACGATCGTTCGAAATCCTCAAAGAGGTCACTGGTATCTCCTGCGCTCGTCAGGTCGGTTCATCGCCATCGGTGGAGGCGGCAAGGCAGAATATGAAGGTTGAAGCAGGAAAGCTGGGTGCCGATGCCGTTGTTAATATCGCGTGCGAAGAAAACAACAATGTGAGCTGGAAACACAACTGCTGGAAGAGCACTGAGTGCCGCGGTGATGCTGTGAAGTGGCGTTCGAAATAGTCATCATTGTTGACTATGCAATGCTGAAAGTGAGCGCGCCTCTCAAGAAATATCGGGTGTGATTCATCAGCGGCGATACCTCGGCCAACCGCGACGTCTGAAGAACGAATGTGATGCCGGTTTCGTGCGAAGCACTTTGGAGTGCGGTGGCGACCGAGCCACCGCTTTGGGAGGGTGGTGGAATCGTGACGACTCGCAGCGTGTGATGCTTGCGCCCTCCTCGCGATGATTACCGTCCCCCTCCCTCCCAAAGCGGTGGCTCGGTCGCCACCGCACTCCAAAGCTTCGCGAAATGTGCCGCGGTTCGCGCAAGCATCAAACGGGCGCGGAAGCCACACCGCATCGTTCGGGAGATGGTTACAATCGGACCGATGAACGATTTCCTTGTTGATACCGAGCGCGAAGACGACGGCCGGTGGATCGGGGAAGTGGCCGAGCTTCCGGGAGTTCTCGCTTATGGCGCGACCGAAGAGGAAGGTGTGGCGAGAACCAAGGCTTTGGCGTTGCGTGTTCTCGCCGAGCGGCTTGTCGATTCTGCCGATTTGTAGTTATGCGCTCGCGCGCCATTGCGTCGCCGAAGGTCACGATGAGGCCGAGGGCGGCGAGGGAGTCGAGGACGGATTGGACTTGCGTCCGTTTGGCGCCTTTGAAGGATTGGGCGGTGCGGTCGAGGGTCCAGGTTTCGGTGGGGTCGCTGGAGATGAGGTCGCGGACAGCGGCGATCTGGGAGGGAGGTCTTTGGGCCAGGGGATGGCGGCTTTCGGTTTGGCCTGCGCTTCTTTTTGTTCGATCTCGATGCCGGCCATGGTGGTCTGCTGTTCGCTCTTCGCGCCGGCCGGATTCTGAAACTCGGGACGGAGCCAGCGGATGATGCCGCGCCGTTCCTCCTCGGCGCGCTGGGCGTTCAGCGCTACGAGGCGTTCGAGGATCTGTTCGTCCGTCAGATCGTGCGGCCAGCCTCCGTTAAAAGGTCCAGAGCCTCTTCGAAAAGGTAAAACGCCTATTGGTATAGGTCTGGAGCCTAACCCTATAGGTCTGGGACCTAACGCTTTTCGATTTTCGGGTGTTTGGGGAGTCGAATGGACGCTTGATGCTCGCGCAACTTGCGGCACATTTCGCGAAGCTTTGGAGTGCGGTGGCGACGGAGCCACCGCTTTGGGAGGGAGGGGGGCGCGTGACTATCGCGAAGACGTGCAAGCATCACACGCGGCGGGCCGTCACGATTCCACCGCCCTCCCAAAGCGGTGGCCGCGCCACCGCACTCCAAAGTGCTTCGCACAAAACTTGACGGGCGAAACTGCGCCGTCACGCCACACCGGCGCATCTTTCGCAATGGCATCGGGAGATGAACGACATCGTTCGATGCTCCAACTGCGGACAGGCCAATCGGTTGCCCACTGTCGGCGACGGTAAGAAGGCCGTCTGCGGCAAGTGCAAGACGCCGCTGACGGGCGGGCATCCGATCGAGCTTACGGACGCTAATTTCGCCGACACCATCCGCAGTGGTGCCTTTCTTGTGGACTTCTGGGCGGCTTGGTGCGGACCGTGCCGGATGATTGCGCCGGTCATCGAGGAGATGGCGGCCTCGCGCACCGACGTCCGCTTTGCGAAGCTGAATGTCGATCAGAATCCGCGCAGCGCGCAGACGTATCGGGCGATGAGCATTCCGCTGCTCGTGCTGTTCAAAGACGGCGTGGAGAAGGGACGCGTGGTCGGCGCCGTTCCACGGACTCAGATCGAAGCGGCCATCCGCCAATACCTCGGCTAGGACATCGTGGCCTTCAATCCCAGGGAATCGAACAGCGAACGCGATCTCGTCCTCTTCGCGAAAAAAGTAGGCGTCATTGTGGCCGTCGCGGTGGTGCTGCTGCTTCTGTGGGCCGTGCGCGAGGTGCTCATCCTCATCTTCATCGCCGCAGTGCTGGCCGCGGGAATCTCGCCGGCGGTGCATCGCGTGCGCGTCATCGGCCGCCATCGGCTGCGGCGCAACATCAGCCGCGGCACAGCCGCCGTCATCGTCTACTTTCCGTTCCTTCTGCTGGTCATTCTGCTGGCCGTGTTGATGGTGCCGCGGCTGATCGGGGAGACGAGCGCATTGCGTGCGCAGCTTCCGGCGCTCATCGAGCAGAACGTTCTGACGCCGTTGCAGCACTACTTCCCAATATCTGCCGCGCGCGACTATCTGAAGAACGGGGTGACGCTGCCGCGCGGTCATGTTTTCGGCTACGTGCGCGGCGCGGCGACTGTGATCGGCTCGTTCGTGGCGGTGCTGTTCATGGTCGTCTACATGCTCATCGACGCGCACCGGCTGCGGAACATGTTCCTTTTGCTCTATCCCGAAAACGTGCGTGGCGACCGGCGCGACACGATGAACCGGATGGCGCGGAGGATGAGCTCCTGGCTCTCGGCGCAACTGATCCTCTCCGGAATCATGGGCGTGGTGATGTTCGTGGCCATGCTGCTGCTGCGCATTCCGTACGCGCTGCCGCTGGCGCTCCTGGCCACGCTCGGCGAAATGGTGCCGGTGATCGGACCGATCGTCGGCTTCACACCGGCGCTGGCCATCGCGATTCTGCATTCGCGCTGGCAGTTCTGGTCCGTGCTGATCATCGCGGTGGTGATGCAGAAGGTGGAGAACCTGGTGATCGCGCCGCGGGTGATGTCGCGGAAGGTGTCGATCTCGCCGCTGACGGCCTTCATCGCCTTCATGATCGGAGCCTCACTCCTCGGCATCGTCGGCGCGCTGATGGCGATTCCGGTCGCCGCGATTCTGCAGGTGGCGTTTGAGGAGACGTTCGTCGGACGCCGCGAGCGAAGGCAGGATGTGTTCCGCGCGGGGACGCTTACGAAAATGCGGTGAGGCAGTGGATTAGTAGATTAGTGGATTAGTGGATTGGAGGGCTAACAGCTGACACCGCTGACCACCAGGACCCCTCTAATCTACTAACCTACTGATCGACTAATCTACTAATCCACTACAATCACTCCCTCCACAACGTATGGTGAAGCTGCCGATCGTCGATCAAATGATCTCGCTCGTGCGCAAGCCTGGTGCGCCGCTGTTGCCGGGCGCGCCGCGCGAGGCACGGCTGCGCGACGCGTTCGAGCACGCGCCGGTCGGGATCGCGCTCGCGTCGATCGACGGCGCGTGGCTGCAGTTCAATGAACGCTTCCGCGAAATCGCCGGTTATTCGCGGGAGCAGTTGAGCCGTTTGACGTTCACCGATCTCACGCATCCCGACGATGCGCGGCGCGAGGCTACGTTGATGCGCCGCATGCTCAGCGGCGACGCGGGCGGCTATCGCATCGAAAAACGGATCATTGAGAAGAGGGGAAAGTATCGCGACGTCGAAGTTCTCTGCTCGATTGCCGGCAGCGACGATGGTGCGCCCTTTCTCGTCTACATCGTCGATGAACGCGCGCGCACGGTGCAGGGCCAGGTCCGTCCCGCGGCGCAGAGCAGCGAGCAGTTGCTGATCGCCGTCGTCGATCAGCTCACCGATTTCGCAATCATTCGTACCGACGACAACGGCCTCATCGCCGGATGGAACGCGGGCGCGGAACGCATCCTCGGCTACACGCGCGAAGAGGTGATCGGGCGTCCGCGCCGGATGCTGTATCGCGATCACGAGCACTGGGGCGGCAAGTCGACCGCGCAATTGCAGGAGGTGCGGGAGTCGGGACGGATCGATCTCGAAGACTGGCGCGTCGGGAAGGACGGCCGGCATCTTTGGGTCCGCACCAGCCTCACGCCGGTGCGCATCAACGGCGCGATCAAGGGCTTCGTTGAAATCATCCGTGCACCGGACGCGCCCCTCGATTCGCACGAAAAAACGAAACAGCTCGATGCGTTGCGTGCGGAACTTCAGAAGCGGCAGCAGACCGAGGAGGCACTTCGATCGGCGATCGACGAGCTGCGTGTCAATGGCGAGCAGACCATGGGCGAGCTGAAGATCATGACCGACGCGCTGCGCAAAGAGCTCGATCGACGCAAACGCGCCGAGGAAGAGCTGCGCGCCATTCATGAGCGGGTTGCGAAAGCGGTCGTGCCGCCCAAGGCGCCGGCGGAGTCGGAGATCGTCTCGACGTCGATGCCGCCGCAGCGGAAGTGGAAACCGATCGGCAGCGCCACGCCCGCGGAACTGCTCGTGAAACACGCGTCCAACCTGCGCACGGGCCGCCTCGTCATCGCCAAAGGCAAGCAGGAGAAAGAGCTTTTCATCGACAAGGGGAAGATCATTTCCTGCTCATCGAACGATCCAGCGCGCTTCCTTGCGCAGCGGCTCATCGCCGTCGGAATGATCAGCGAGGAGCAGCGGCAGAAGGCGCTCGACATCCAGCGCGAAACCCAACTGGCCCTCGGCCGCATCCTGGTCATCCTCGGCGCGCTGACCGAAAACCAGCTTCACGACGCCATGCGCGCGAAAGCAGAGGACGAAATCCGCGAGCTCTCCACGTGGACCGACGCGAAGTACGTCTTCGTGGAAGAAGAGATCCCGACGTTGCAACTCGTCCCGCTGCGTATCGACGTGGCGGAGTTGATCGTGCACCAGCTTCACGCTCGCGATGACGTTCCGGAGGCCATCGACGTCGCCGGAATTGTCTACGAAGCAGTGACCGATCTCGTCATCGACGACATCTCCTCGGCCGCGCACGAGATCACGCACAACATCGAAGCGATCACATCGAACGCGGAGATCCTGGTCGCGAACGCGGCGGGGAAGACGAAACGTTTTCATCGCACCAACTGCGCCACCGCCAAACGCTTCGCCGACGAAACGCGCGTCGTCTTCATGAGCGCCGTCGACGCGAGCGGCGCGGGATATGACGCGTGCCGAATGTGTTTCCGGTGAGGCAGTGGATTAGTGGATTAGTAGATTAGTGGATTAGAGGTGAGGTCGCCGCCCGCGTCCTGATCGACTGATCGACTGATCGACTAATCGACTGATCTACTAATCTACTAATCCACTGATCCGCTACAATCCGTTCGGCTCCCCGCCACGTACCTGGAGACATACATGCGACGAATCGCCGCGGCGGCAGTCGGCCTACTCACAACCATCCCTCTTTTCGCGCAGACAGCCAGCGACTGGACGTTCAAGTCGCGCATCGAGCTGCGCGCCAACTATCGCGACAGCAAGGAAGAGAAGTTCGCGCTCAAGTTTCCCTTCCCGCCGAGCTTCCTGCCAGTCGGACAGACGGTCGGATTCGAGGAGACGGTCGATGCCGGCAGGCACGCGGAGCTAAGCGTCGCGCAGATCAAGCTCGACCTCGGCTACAGCACCTGGTTCCTCGCGCACACGCAGCTGCACGGGCAGGACAAGTACCGCCGCAATCCGACCAGCGCGGACCGGAAGGTCGACGCCGACGAGCTTTGGATCCAGATCGGACCGCGCCCGGAGTTCCTGGCGCGTCCGGAGCGGACATCCTTCTTCGTGCAGTTAGGCAAGTTCGTGAAGATGGAACGCCAGCCGATCCGCGTGCTCGAAAGTTACGGGCTCGTGGCGACGTCGTTCAATCGCTTCGAGGACGTCGGCGTCATGACCGGCGGCTCGATCGGCCGCAATCTCTACTGGCGGCTGACCGGTACCAGCGGCAATCCGCTCTACTTCCGCGATCCGAACGCGCTGGCCGGCGACAACGGCATCAAGGAACTGCTGCAGCCGAATCCCGATCCGAAGTTAAAGTCCGGCTTCCCGATCCTCTACGACACGCGCGTCGAGGACCTGGCGCTCGACACGAAGAACATGTCGTTCGGACAGGGCATTGGCTATCGCTGGCAGAACGACGCGCAGACCTTCGGCTTCGACGCCGTCGCGTTTCACTATCGCCGCAACCTGCTGGACGGCGAGAACGCGCCGCTGACCGGAACGTTTTATGGCGTCGATCTCGACCTGCTCAACGGACCGCTCGACAAAGGCCTACCCATCCGCGGCAACAAAAAAGAAGAGACCGGCGCCCGTGTCTACACCGAGTGGAGGGGCTTGACTTCGACCATCCAGTTCACGAGCCAAACGGTCGCCGGCATGCACCGTAGCGGAGCGGAGGGGGAGTTCGGATACAAGTTCAACCTGTCCGGCGGACCGTCGATCGGCGGCGAGTCGCTGCTGCAGAGCATCCAGCCGGCCGTGCGCTGGAGCGAGCTCCACTACGGATTCAAAGGGAACGGCGCGCAATATCCGGCGCCGAGCATCTGGTGGAACTGGACCAAGATCGACGCAGGCATCCGTATCGCCTTCGCAAAACACGTCGACCTGACCATCGAGCGCGCACGGAACAACATCGGTGCGCCGAAGAAGATCCATCCGGACGAAACGCTGGCGACGGTGCGAATCCGCATTTAGTCGCTACGCTGGCAGGCCCGCCCCTTGCTCTTCCGTACGCCGGAGGAACATCAATGCGAAACGAGATGATTGGCGCCGTCGTGCGGCGCGCCATCGAACACCCGGAGTTCAGGCAGCGGCTGGTCGAGAATCCGCAGGAGGCGCTCTCGGCGCACGGATTCGTGCTCGAAAGCTCCGATCTCGCCGAGATCGAGAGCATCCGCACCAAGCTCGGCCAGGATGATGCCGAGCAGCAACTCGTCACGATTGCGGAACACTACGGCCTCAATCCAAGGCCCTAGCTTGCGTCCACGGCCGGCGCCCTGCCGGCCGTTTCTTTTTGTCCCCTGGCCCGTCATACAGGAGAAATTTGTGTTCCGGCCGACCGGTTCGAAACGGGAGCAAATTTCCAGGTCTCATACCTTTCAGGGGCAAACAAATACTGATGAGCGATCACTCGCTGAAGCGCAGTTTTTTCTTCTCCATCATCCTTCTCGCCGCAGGCAGTGCGTTCGCGGCCTCGCCGTCGGGCCGCTTCCAAAGCAGGATGGTGTGGGATACCGCCATTCACCGCGCCGTCCTCTTCGGCGGCCTCACCGCCGTCGATGCCGGCACAAAGGTCCAGTACGAACTGTCCGACACCTGGGAGTGGACCGGAACCCGCTGGCTTCAGATTTTCCCCCCGCACAGCCCCTCGGCGCGCGCCGCCCAGTCGATGGTGTTCGACTCCGCAAGAAATCGCGTCGTCATCTTCGGCGGCCGCCTGGGCAAGACCGATCTCAACGACACATGGAGCTTCGACGGCAACGACTGGACTCCGATCAACACCGCCACCGCGCCGCCGATCCGCGAGCTCGCCGGTGCCGCATACGACTCCGTGCGCGATCGCATGGTGCTCTTCGGCGGTTTCCATCAGACCTACAGCGCCGACGGCAAGACGGAAACCGACAACTCGCTGTACGACACGTGGGAGTTCGACGGCACGAACTGGACACAGCTCCTCGCCGATACTCCCGTCGTCACCAAGCCCATTCTCGAATACGACCCGGTCCGCAAACAGACCATCATGCTTGCCCTCAACGCCTCCTTGGCCACGGTCATGTACGCGTGGGATCCGGCGGCGGCAAAATGGAACCAACTCACTCCGACCGTGTTGCCCACGTGCGCCAACGGAGGGGTGATGACATGGCAAAGCTCGAACAACACCATCCTCTACACGGGCGGCATCTGCGCGACGACGACCGGCACCGAAGAGACGTATGAGTGGGACGGCACGAACTGGACGAAGGTCGATCTGACGCAATTCGCCGGTGCGTATGCCGGAGCGGCGCTAACGTTCGACCCCGATCACCAGAACGCCGTGCTCTTCGGGGGTGCGCCCGTAGCTGGCGTGCTCGACACCGCAACGTTCACGTATGCGAATAAGGCGTGGACCGTTGCCGGCGATGCCGCGTATCCAGAGCCGCGCTCGCTCTTCACGTTCACGAGCGATCCGGTCAACAAAGTCATCTACATGTTTGGCGGCTTCAACGACGCCCTCTCCTTCTTCGACCTCTGGACCTATCAGAACGGCATGTTCCGTCCGCTGACCACCACAAACCAGCCGACCGACTGCACTTCGCCGATCGCCGCCTACGATACCGATCGTTCCAGGTCAGTGGTCCTCTGTGCCAGCAGCGCCACGTGGGAGTTCGACGGCACGACGTGGACGCAGTTCGACGCCACGAAGAAGGCGCCGCCCCCACACCGGTTCTCAAGCCTCGTGTATGACCAGAATCTGAAGAAGACCGTTTTCTTCGGGGGCTTGGACGCCAACAACCTCTATCTCGATCAGACCTGGACCTACGACGGAACCGTCTGGACGCAGGTGAAGAAGAATCCGGCGCCGTCGCGGTCGCTGACGTCGATGTGGTACGACCCGATCCTGAAGAAGACCGTCCTCTACGGCGGCCTCGGGCGCGTCACGTCTGACGGTCGCCTGACGCGCTTCAACGACATGTGGTCGTTCGATGGCGTCGGCTGGACGCTGCTCACACCGAGCACCAACCCCGGCATGCGCTACGGCGCGGAGATTGCGATCGATCCGAAAACCAACCACCTCATCCTGTTCGGCGGAATCCGCGTCGACACCGATGCGACCAACAATCAGGTGCAGGTCTACGCAAACGACACGTGGGACTGGGATGGAACGAACTGGACGAAAGTCACCTCGGCCCTCACGCCGCCCGCGCGCGAGAACGCCGGCTTCGCGCTCGATCCGATTCGTAATCAGCTGGTGATGTTCGGCGGCTACAGCGGCTTCTATCTGTCGGATCTCTGGACCTTCGCGAACGGCCAGTGGTCGCAGGTCACCGAGGTTCTGAACCGTCGCCGCGCCGCGCACTGAGTTTCGGGGGGTGGGGAGTTGGGGGTGGGGAGTGGGAGATGATCGACGATCGAATGACTCTCGCGTCGTCATCTCCCACACCCTACTCCCCACACCCCACCCCCTCGCGTGCTATTTTCCACAGTCCATGAGCGAATCCCTCATCACGCAGCCGCCTGCGTTTCCTCCCGCGCTCTTTCGCCGCAGCATTGCCGACGCCCTTGAGATGGCGCATGGCGTCGACGCCATCGCCGCCGAGGAGCGGGCCGCGTCGCTGGCGAAACGGTCGCTCAAAAAAGAGTCGAAGGTGTGGGGCCTGAAGCTGATCATCAGCATGATGGATCTCACCACGCTCGAGGGAAAAGACACGCAGGGGAAGGTGTGGGCGCTCTGCCAGAAGGCCATCCGCCCCGATCCCTCCGACCGCGATATCCCGCACGTGGCCGCCGTCTGCGTCTATCCGGCAATGGTGCCGTTCGTGAAGCAGGCGGTGGCTGGTACCGGCATCCACATCGCGTCGGTCGCAACCGGATTTCCGAGCGGACAGACGTACATCGACGTCAAAGTCTCGGAGACGCGGCAGGCGGTCGCTGCCGGCGCGGACGAGATCGACATGGTCATCGACCGCGGCGCGTTTCTGTCGGGCAATTATCAGAAAGTGTTCGATGAAATCGCCGAGGTCAAGGAAGCGTGCGGCCCGGCGCATTTGAAGGTGATTCTGGAGACGGGCGAGCTGGCCAATTACGATCAGGTCCGCAAAGCGTCACTGATCGCCATGTTCGCCGGCGCCGATTTCATCAAGACGTCCACCGGCAAAGTGACCACGAACGCGACGTTGCCGGTGACGCTGGTGATGCTCGAAGCGATCCGCGATTTTCTGCACGTCACCGGCAAGAAGATCGGGATGAAGCCGGCCGGCGGCATCGCCAACGCCAAACTCGCGCTCGCGTACCTCGTGCTCCTGTACGAGACCATGGGTGGCGAGTGGATGACACCCGACCTCTTCCGTTTCGGCGCGTCGTCGCTTCTCAATGACGTGTTGATGCAATTGCGCAAAGAAAAAACAGGCGCGTATCAATCGGGCGATTATTTCACGCTCGACTGAGGACTTCATGACGACGACAACGATCGAGACCCGTGACCGCCTTACTCCCGGAGCCGCGTCCAGTGCATTGGCGGGGTGGCATTATTCGCCGTCGCTCGAGGCAACGGACCACGTAAAAATCCAGCCGCGCTATAACCTCTTCATCGGCGGAAAATTCGTCGAGCCGCATTCGAAGCGATGGTTTGAAACCATCAATCCCGCGACAGAAGAGACGCTCTCGGAGATGGCGGAAGCCGACGCCGAAGATGTCGATCGTGCGGTCAAAGAAGCGCGGCGAGCCTATGAGAAAACCTGGCGGAAAATCGCGCCGTCCGAACGCGCCAAGTACATTTATCGAATCGCCCGTCTGATTCAGGAAAAATCGCGCGGACTGGCTGTCGCCGAAACCATGAACGGCGGCAAGCCGATCAAGGAATCGCGCGACGTCGACATCCCGCTCGCCGCCGCCCATTTCTTTTATTACGCCGGGTGGGCCGACAAACTCGAATATGCCTTTCCCAATCGCATTGTCTCGCCTGTCGGCGTGGCAGGCCAGATCATCCCCTGGAACTTCCCGCTGCTGATGGCCGCTTGGAAACTGGCGCCGGCGCTGGCCGCGGGGAACACGGTCGTGCTCAAGCCGGCAGAGACGACGTCGATTACGTCGCTCATGCTCGCCGAAATCATTCAGGAAGCCGATCTGCCGCCGGGCGTCGTCAACATCATCACCGGCGCGGGTGCAACCGGCGCGGCGCTGGTCAATCACCCCGACGTCGACAAGATCGCCTTCACCGGATCGACGGACGTCGGCAAGCGGATTCAGCGCTCGCTGGCCGGCACGAAGAAGAAACTGACGCTGGAGCTCGGCGGCAAAGCGCCGAATATCGTCTTTGAAGACGCGCCGATCGACCAGGCCGTCGAAGGCATCATCAACGGTATCTACTTCAATCAGGGACACGTCTGCTGCGCGGGCTCGCGGCTCTTTCTGCAGGAATCGATCCTCGAGCCGGTGGTCCGCAAGCTGCGCGAACGGATCGGAACGCTGCGCGTCGGCAATCCGCTCGATAAGAACACCGACGTCGGCGCGATCAACTCGCGCGCGCAACTCGAAAAAATTCAGGAGCTTGTCGATAGCGGTACCGAGGAGGGGGCGGAGATTTTCCAGTCGTCGTGCAGCGTCCCCGACCGCGGCTTCTGGTTCCGTCCGACATTTTTTACAGGCGTGGCCGCCTCGAGCCGCATCGCCCAGGAAGAGATTTTCGGGCCGGTATTGTCCGTGTTGACATTTCGCACGCCGGAAGAAGCGATTGAGAAGGCCAATAACACGCCGTATGGACTATCGGCGGGCGTCTGGACCGAAAAAGGATCCCGCATTCTCAAGATGGCGCAGAAGCTCCGCGCCGGCGTGATCTGGGCCAATACCTATAACAAATTCGATCCTGCGTCGCCGTTTGGCGGCTACAAGGAATCGGGCTTTGGCCGCGAGGGCGGATTGCACGGACTGTCTCCGTATGTGGTGCTTTCATGAGACTGAACGTCCGCAAAACGTACAAGCTCTACATCAACGGCGAGTTCCCCCGCACGGAATCCGGCCGCTTCTATGCCGTCAAAGGCAAAGGGGGAGAGTTGCTCGCCAACGCCTGCCGCGGATCGAGAAAAGACCTGCGCAATGCCGTGCAGGCCGCCCGTAAAGCATTCTCCGGATGGAGCGGAAAAACAGCCTTCAATCGCGGTCAGATTCTTTATCGGCTGGCCGAGGTCTGTGAGTCGCGCGCCGCGGAACTGGTCGACGAGTTACGACGCCAGGGCTCTACCGCCGCCGACGCCCGCCGCGAAGTGGCGGCGCTCACCGATCGTTGGGTCTACTACGCCGGCTGGAGCGACAAATACCCGCAGGTCTTCGGCTCGGTCAATCCCGTGGCCGGCCCGTACTACAACTTCACCGTCCCCGAACCGACCGGCGTCGTCGGCGTGGTCGCGCCCGAGGAACCTTCGCTCCTCGGCCTGGTCAGCCGCATCGCGCCGGCGATTGTCGGCGGCAATGTGGTCGTCGCCATCACGTCCGAGTCGCGTCCGCTCGCCGCCGTCACCCTCGGCGAGATCTTCGAGACCAGCGACGTACCCGCGGGTGTCGTCAACCTCATCTCCGGCCTCAAGTCCGAACTGGTGCCGTGGCTAGCGTCGCACATGGACGTCAACGCCATCGACACGACCGGCGTCGCGGACGCCGCCATCGCCGGCGTCCAGAAGACCGCCGCGGAGAACGTCAAGCGCGTGGTGCATTTCAACGCGGACAAGATCGGCTGGGACGACGCCACGCGCTCGCAATCGCCGTACGCCATCTTCGATTTCCAGGAAATGAAGACGGTGTGGCATCCGATCGGGATGTAGCGGCTGAGCCTTCCAAAAACGTAGAGACGCGCCGCCGCGGCGGCTGTAAGTTGGCCGCCGTCGCTGATCCGAAAACTGCGGCGACCCAGTGGGCGCACTCTAGCGCGCCAGCCCGTTGCGACGGCCGCGCAACGGGCATTTTTTTATCCGGTGAGCCGCAGTTGCCGCCCCGCCAGCGCCAGATCCATCGCCGAAACGAGATCGTCGTCGACGTCATCAGGTCTGATCACCCGGACCGACGGCAGCGCGCGTCTCACCGATTCCGCCTCGGCTGAGATCACGAGAATCGGCACACCACATCGCCGCGCTTCAATTCTGCGGACGATGCTGATCGCAGCGAGCGCCGGCAGTTCGACGACGACGCCGTCATCGAGCGGTTCCACCATGGCGGGGTGGTTGATCGCGCTGACGGCATAGCCGGCCGCGCGCAGTAACGTCGCCGTGCGCGGCGCTTCGCGGTCAGCGAGCAGCAGCAAGTGCGGTGCGTTGTGTTCCATTACCATCCTCTCTTTGGTCATTGGCGCGCTTCAGCCGGCGCCGGTCGATCCACGTCTGAACCCGTCTGACGATGTCCATCGGGTCTCCGGCCTTGCCAATAAAACCATCGGCGCCGAGCTCCTCTGCCAACGTCGTCAGCTCGCGGTCGGAGCGGCCCGAGAACAACAGGATGACGCCCTCGGTCCTCAGTAGTTTTCGCAATCCGCTCCGCAACGCGGCGGTGCCGGAAAGCGCCGGCAGGCTGATGTCGAGCAGAACGACGTCCGGGTCAGCCTCGCGCAGAATCAGCGGCAGGGTGATCATCGAGTCGTGGATGATCACGTCGATCCCTTCGAGCTCGAGCAGCATCTTCATCCCTGCGAGCAGGTCGGGCTCATCGTCGACGATCAGGACGCGGCCGCGCGCTTTGAAAGCAGTATTCATAGCGCACCTGCTTGAACGCGCCGCACCAGTCCCGCCAGCGAATGCGGCAGCACGGGCTTGATGAGGTAGTCATCGATCCCGTACTTCAGCCGCGCTTCGTTCTGGTAGCGCGTGTGTTTGTAGATCGCCGTCATGATGGCGATGTGGGGCCGGTAGTCGGCGTCGATGCGCCGGATGAAGCGCGCGATCTCGAAGCCGTGCATCTCCGGCAGCAGCCCGTCGAGCAGGATCAGGTCGGGCCTGCTCTCTCCCGCGACACGGATGGCCTCATATCCGCTGCTGGCCGTCAGCGCTTCGATGCCCATCGCCCGGAACTGTTCGATGAGCGACCAGCGCAGCTTCCGCTCGTCCTCTACGACCAGCACGACCGGCAGGTCCGCCGCCACTTCGAGATACGGCACCCGAGGAACTGCGATTTCAGCAAGGCTCATAGTTGCTACCCCTTTCCGCTCATGGACTCGGGATGCCGTTAGTCCAAGGGGGCTGCCACGGCGTGCAACTGGCTAAGTCACTGATTCATCAGGAGAACCGCGTCGCCCCGCGCTCGCTCGCCTGTTCGGATTTCGGAGGAGCGTTCGAAATTAGCACGCTAATCGAGATCCTGTTCGGACGATGAAGAGGTCGGTCTTCTCGATGAGGAGGTCGGTCTTCTCGATGAAGAGGCCGGTCCTCTCGATGAGGAGGTCGGTCTTCTCGATGAAGAGGTCGGTCCTCTCGATGAGGAAGTCGGTCCTCTCGATGAGGAAGTCGGTCCTCTCGATGAGGAAGTCGGTCCTCTCGACGAGGAGGTCGCTCCTCTCGATGAGGAAGCCGGTCCTCTCGATGAGGAGGTCGGTCCTCTCGATGAGGAGGTCGGTCCTCTCGATGAGGAAGTCGGTCCTCTCGATGAGGAGGTCGGTCCTCTCGATGAGGAGGTCGGTCCTCTCGATGAGGAGGTCGGTCCTCTCGATGAGGAAATCGGTCCTATCGAACGGCGCGACAGCAGTAGACGTGGCGACACGACCAGCCACGAACGTTTTCAACGAGTGGAGGGCAGGAACCGGCGAGCTACCTCAAAGCGGCAATGGCGCGGTTCTGTGCGCGAGCTGCCTACGTCACCTTCGTACCGAAATCAGAGCTCGTTTTCGGCGCCGGTGGGAGTCTTGTGGTGGCCGGTTGGTTCATCGCCTTTGTCGATCTGCTCGATCCAAAGCTCACGCCACTCCGGAGGCATCGGCTTCGCCGGTACAAAAAGCGGAGGAAGGTCAGGGTAATCAGGATTTTGCGGCCGATCAGGTAGTGGGTAGGCCATTTGGCATTTCCTTTCGCAGGTCGACAACCGTTTGATCCCACCAGCCGCGACTGCGATTCGTCGGAGCGGATAGGAAGGAGTATACCTGCACGACTTCGGCGACCTTTGGCAAGAGTATGTTTGCTGACTCGGTTTGCGTCGCGCCGGGCTCGATCGAAAGTCCGAACTCCAATCCGCTGAGCGTTGTTTCAGCGACGCCGGGCCAAGGTGCGTGCAACTCCGAAAATGCGCTCGCGTTGTTCATCATTTCCTCCCCCTCGCGTGTGAGAGGAGCAAGACATCGGCGCGATATCTCCATTCCGACAATTCGACGCGAGTCTTGCCCACGTTATGGATCGCAAGGTTCACCTTGAGCAGCCATTTTCCTTCCGGGAAACGAATGACGGTGACTGACTGGCGGACATCGACGGCAGATGCGTCGACCCGCTGCTTCAGATAGATCCGAACGGTCCAGAAGCCGCCGAGGACGAGTGCGACGATCGTCAACGCATCTTTTGTAATCGCTGCAGCTTTGGCTTGTTCGTCGATCGAATAGCCACTTGCGACGCACCACCAAAGAAGCATCGCGCCGGCCACGGCGACGAGCATGACGACGCTTGCCGTCCGCATCAGAATCCGGCGATCGGCGTTATCGCGGAGACCGGACTGAACTCTGCCGTTCTTATCCACCTGTAACAGGGGAGCCCGGGGCCGGCTAAACCCCTACCCGCGAATCCCTACTTCACCTTCGTACCCGCCGGAACTCCGGAGTCGACGCTGAGTAGGGATGGTTCGCCGTCGAGGGAGGCGGCGAGGATCATGCCGTTCGATTCGATACCCATCAGTTTGGCGGGCTGGAGGTTGGCCACGATTACGATCTTGCGTCCGACCAACTCCTCGGGGGTGTATTTGGTGGCGATGCCGGCGACGATGGTGGGAACCGTGAAGTTGGGGTCGTATCTGGAAGATCAACTTAACGTTCACCGGTAAGTTGATTTTCCAGATACGACCCCAACTCACGCCCCCGCAACGGAGACCGCGGAGCTAGGCGGCATGGAGCGAAGAACTGCCGATTCAGAGCCTTCGCTGAAAGCAAAGCAAAACAGGCAAGGGCCTGACCCTCTGTCAAGATGTTCCCGACCAGTTGACGGCGAATGACGCGGCCTGCGGATACTCGGAGAGCTACGGCAAGGCATACAAGCTGCCCGTAAGTGCTGGGGACACATTCGAGATTGACTACTCGGCCAGCTATCAGCCGTACATCGAGATCAAGGGACCAGATACGAGCGCTGGATACCGATGGGCAACGGCACCGGCAACGTCTCTGACGACGTTCTACGTAGCGCCAACGACCGGCAACGTCACCATCTACGCCATGTCGAACAACACGACGCCAGTGACGGGATCATTCACGATGAAGATACTGCCGCTTCTGCCGACGCCGTGCGGACAGAAGGCGCGCGCTGTCCGCCACTGACGAAGAACGGACAGCGGCTTACAGCTTCAACTTCCGTAGCACATCGAACGTGAAGCCGGTCAATAGCTCTCCGGCGCGCGAGGAAGTTGGGGTCGTATCTGGAAGATCAACTTAGAAGGTTGAAGAGATCGACGAGCAATACCAGGACCGGGGCGCAAGGCGCCCCGGCCCTCAGACGTTAGTTGTCGTTGAAGAGCTCCACGAACTCGTAGATGAAGTTGCCGGTGCCGAGGGCGTCGGAGAACTCGTTGATGAAGACGCCTTTCGCGCAACCGGTCAGACCGACGGTGCCGGGGGTGCCGGACGTCGACGCTACCTTGTTCCAGGTGCCGGCGGTGCCGACCGCGCCGCAGTTTGCGCGCTGCAGGCTCTTGCCGCCGCTGGCGTCCATTGCCACCGTCGCACCATCGATGACCGTGCCTCCAGTGTTCTTCAGCGTGTACGTCTCGCTGCCGTTGATCTGCGGCATGCCGTCGGCGCTGTTGATGTAGACGACGTTCGAGGCGAGCGTGACGCCCCAGAACGATTCGAACGCGGCCTTCGTGGCGTTGCGTCCGACGACGACGTAGCCGTGCGACGGGATCAGCGTGTTCGATGGAATGCTGTAGGTGAGCGTCGCATTCGCCTGGACGAGCTGGTATCCGCTGATGTCGATGGCGTCGTCATTGTTGAAGGTGAGCGGCAGCCCGGCAGCGGTCTTTTCGTTCGGACCCTGGTGAACGAGCCCGTCCGCGTCGGCAGTGAACGTGCTGGTGCCGTCCGTGCTGATCTTGATGTTTCCGACGCAATAGCCGGTCGTGCTCATGCCCGTCGAGCCGGGATTTCCCTCCTCGGTCTGCAGGACGAAGGCAGCAGGAGACGTGACGCACGACGTCGAGCCGGCGCGGAGCACGTGATCGACGACGTCGATCCGCGGAAGATCCCATCCAGTCGACTCACCGTCTCCTACGCCGATCACAGCCAGCGCCGGCGCGGCTTTGTTGAAGTACGTGGGATTGGTGCTGCTCTCCGAGCCGTGATGGTTCACGTTGAGTACGTCGATACCGCCCGTGGTGATCAGCGGATTCGCGCCGCCCGGGCTGATGGCGTTGATGACGCTGGTCTCGACGTCGGTCTGGGTGGTCGAGCGTCCGGTGCAGGCGTCGCTGCCGCCGCCGAGGTCACCGGCCCAGAGATAGTCGAAGCGCCCGTACTTGACGAGAACGGCGATGGAGCGGTCGTTCTCATCGGAGACGCTGACGGTGCCGCCGCCGATGATCGAGCCGTTGCGGGCGACGCAGGTGAGCGTCGCGCCGTTGCCGAGATTGATGACGGTGCCGACCGGCATGGCCGTGGGACTACCGGCCGTGGTTGTCGCCGCCGCGGTGTTCCAGCCGGTGGCACAGCTGGAGCTGTAGGTCGATCCGTTGTAGTAGTTCGCGGTGTGGATGTTGTACCCGGCGTTCACCACTTCATCCATCCCGCCAACGTGATCGCAGTGCTGGTGGCTGACGATGGTGTAGTCCAGACCATTCGCGGGCTGGATGCCAATGGACTTGAGGTAGGGCACGACGTAGGCCGTTCCTTTGCCGGTATCACCGGCATCCATCAGCACGGTCGTACCGTTCGGACCTTTTACGAGGACCGAGAGTCCCCAACCGACATCGATGACGTGGATCTCGAGATTCTGCGCGGCGAGTGGGAGAGCGACGAGGAAACAGACGAGAGAGAGGAACCTTCGCATTCAATGACCTCCTTCAGACGATTGATGAATATAGTCGGAAGGATGGCAAGCCGCCAATAAAGTGACGGAGGTCACACGATGCCGCTATCGAAGAGCCGCTGTGAAGCCGGGGATCGTCGCGGCGAGGTAATCAGATTCGGCGGAGACAAGATCGCGTAGCTCGCGGGCGAGGATGGTGTCGACGGATTTGAAGTTGGGGGTCGTATCTGGAAGATCAACTTAACGTTCACCGCTAAGTTGATTTTCCAGATACGACCCTAACTCACCTCGACGGGAAACTGACGTCTGCCGTAACAAATGTTCCTGGACGGGTAGAGAAAATCTGCGCACGTCACTCTATTTGTGCATGGTCGTACGCAATTACGGAACAGTCTCCGCCTCTCACACCGGCGAAAACCGCGACTACGTCCTGCCTGCATATGAGAGAAGGAGCGAATCATGAGACGACTCACAGTTGCTTTCGGTATCGCCGTTGCCACACTCACATCAACTATTTACGCTGGTGAAGGTCACGTCCGTCGGATGCGTGAGCCGATTCGCGGGCAGTACCTCGTCATGCTTGAAAACGAGCATGGCCGCAACGTGACGGCCGCAGCTGCGGCGCTCACGCACCGTTTCGGCGGCAAGGTCGATCGCGAGTTCCACGCCGCGAGCACCGGCTTCGCCATCTCCATGACCGACGCCCAAGCCGCCGCACTTTCCCATGACCCGATGGTGCGATTCGTCGAAGAGGCGGCGGTAGTCCACCTCTCAAGCGAGCAGACGAGTGCCGGCTACTGGCTCGATCGGCTCGACAGCTCCTACGATGGGAAGTACTGGTACTGCGAGAAAGGAGCGGACGTCACCGCATACATGATCGATACGGGTGTGTGGGTGGATCACAGCGAGTTCCAGACGAACGGCGCATCGCGGGTGTTGCCGGGCAACTCATGGACATCCGGATCTGGCGACTACCTCGTGAAGCCAGGCGACTCCGCCGACTATGGGTACTTCCCGTTCTCCGGCAGCAGCCCCAATTACACGCCCTGCTATTGGAACCACGGCACGATGACCGCGTCGATTCTCGCGGGTAACACGTATGGGGTCGCAAAGGGCGCATCCATTGTGCCGCTGAGGATTTTCAAGTGCAGTGACAACACGACGACGACGGTCTACCTCAACTATGCCATCGACTGGATCATGAGCCACTACAATCCGTACCGCGCGAACAGGCCGGCAGTGCTCAGTATGAGCGTCTTTCAGTTTGTCAGCGACTCGTGCGCGAGTAGCTACCCGCAGACCGCCATCACGCAGACGCAGGCAAGCTACCTCGAAAACGAGATCGACGCTCTGCTCGGTTATGGGTACAACTCATCCACAGGGTTGTTCTACACGCCCTATGTAGTCCACGAAACCGGCTATTCGGATTACAACTGGTACGGCATTCCTATCGTAGTCTCCGCAAACAACCTGAGCAGCAACGCGGGCGATACGACGCCTGCACGCATGGCCTACCACAATGCCGCGAATTTCTCCTCCGGCGGCCACGTCATCTCGGTCGGCGGCGTCGATGAGTACGACGCGCTCTGGTCGGAGGCCGGCTACGTTGCCGACGGCTGCGGCTACTCGCATTTCAAAGGGTCCAACTACGGCGACACGGTGGATATCTACGCCTCCGCGCACAACATCACCGGCGCGTGGGTGACCGGAACGACCGCGACGACCGCGACGAACCAGCTTTCCGGCACGTCCTTTTCTGCCCCGATCGTTGCCGGATTGATCGCGCGGCTCCAGCAGCACTACGGCACGATGACACCTGCCGCCGCATGGAGCGCGCTGCAAAGCTCCAGCGCATTGCCCTCATCGGCCATCGAGCCCTCGGGAACGAATAACAAGCAGGTTGCACGAATGTACGGGCAAACCACATGCTCAACGGAGTACCCTTAAATGGGGAGGAAGAAAAGCTCTCATGACCCGTTCCGCGCGGTGCCTTCTTTTCGCCGTTCTCCTGGTTGTCCCGGTGACGTATGCTCAAATTCCGGGAGTGCAATACCGCCGGGTGCTTCTTCCGGTGGTCCTCGACGGTCCCTCTTCTGTCCCGGGCGCGAATGGTTCACTCTGGGGGACAGTCTTGCTCCTCACGAACGAAGGTTCGTCGCCAGCCTATGTGAACCCCGTGTGGCGCAGCCTGAACTGTTCAGCCGACGGCTGCGAGCTGCCCGATGAGATCCTCGCACCGCACGTCACCGTGCCAGCGCGTATCTACACGACGTGGTTCTCCAGGGATGCCCCATCGCGCAACGGAGTCATCCTGCGCATCGAGGAGCAGTACGCCGATTCGATTCGTGCCTCGCTGCGCGTCCACGACCTGAGCCGTCAGGACAAGGCGTGGGGGAGTATGGTGCCCATCGTCCCGGAGAATCGCTTCACGGACGCCGTGACACTCCTGGCATTACCGGGACGGGATCCGAACTTTCGAGTCAACGTGCGTTTCTATTCGCTGAACACCAACATCCCGGTGCAGGTGACGGTGCAGGCCTTCGCGATGAATACGACATTCGCGAGCAATCCCTCTTTCGAGGATACGCTCCTCGGCACGCAGACAATTACATTGCCGAAAGCGGCGGCACCTGATTGGCTGCCACACTATGTGCAGCCGCCGGATGTAAGTCCGAACTATTTTTTCCTGAGCGACTTCACGACCGTTACCAATGGCGCGCCGCCACCGCTAATGCGGCTTGAGATTCGTTCGACAACGCCGGGCGCGACGATCTGGGCATTCGCAACCATCACCAACAACGACACGCAGGAAGTGACCGTGGTGGCACCGGCGGAGCACTGAACGCATCCGAGCGGGCCGGAGGGCTTCTTCGTCTGCGTCCCGAAAACCGTTTCCCACAAAGGACACGAACAGAATCCCTTTGTGCTCTTTGTGTCTCTGTGGTGGAAATCGCTTCCGCTCTACTTCACCTTCGTGCCCGCGGGAACTCCGGGGTCGACGCTTAGCAGCGACGGTTCGCCGTCGAGGGAGGCGGCGAGGATCATGCCGTTGGATTCGATGCCCATCAGTTTGGCGGGTTGGAGGTTGGCCACGATTACGATCTTGCGTCCGACCAGCTCCTCGGGGGTGTACTTCGTGGCGATGCCGGCCACGATCGTGCGTTCTTCGTCGCCGGTGAACACGGTCATCTTCATGAGCTTCTTTGATTTCGGGACGCGTTCGGCGGCGCGGACTTCGGCCACGCGCAGGTCGATCTCCATGAATTGATCGATGGTGACTTTCGCGATGTCCGGCGGTGCAGCCTGGGTCGTTTCGATTGGCGGGCCGGCATTCGCGGGTGCCTCAGGCGGCGCCGCGGGCGTTTCGGTTTTCTCTTCCATTGCTCCTCCGTGGATGTAGGCGGCTGCATCGATGCGCGGAAAAATCGCGTCGGTGGCGCGGACAGGCGTGCCGGTGGGGAGGTGGCCCCACTGCAGCGCATCGCGGGTGATGAAATCGGGATTGGCGCCGAGGCGGGTCAGCGCTTCGCGCGTCGTCGCGGGCATGAAGGGGGCCATCATCACCCAGACGATGCGCTGCGCTTCGAGCGTGTTCCAGAGGATGCGCGAGAGCGATTCGTCGGCGCCGGTTTCCTTGAACTTCTTCCACGGCTCGCGGTTGACGATGTAGCCATTCACCGCGACGAGCAGCTTCCACGCGGCGTCGAGCGCGCGTCCGAACGCCAGTTCGTCCATCGCTTTCAGATACTCCGGCACGACCTGCTCGGACATGCGCAGCAGTTCGTTCGCGGGGCACGACACCGGCGGCGTCTTGCCGCCGAAATACGTGTCCGTCATCTTGATTGCGCGCGAAAGCGTGTTGCCGAGGTCGTTGGCGAGATCCGCGTTGTAGCGGGTCAGGAAGGCCTCGTCTGAATAGTTCTGGTCCTGGCCGAAGACCATCTCGCGCAGCAGGAAGTAGCGCAGCGGATCGGCGCCGAATTCGTCGATGATGTTGTACGGCCGCACCACGTTGCCGAGCGATTTCGAGATCTTCTGATTGTCGCGAAGCCACCAGCCATGGCCGACGACCTGCTTCGGCAGCGGCAGTCCCGCGGCGAGCAGGAACGCCGGCCAGTAGACGGCGTGGAAGCGGGTGATGTCCTTGCCGACGAGATGAATGTCGGCCGGCCAGTCGTGATCGAAGCGCGCGTGCTCCGGACTGCCGAAGCCGAGGGCCGAGATGTAATTCGTCAGCGCCTCCATCCAGACGTAGATGACGTGATCTGGATAGCCGGGGAACGGAATCCCCCAGCTGACGGCCGTGCGCGAGATCGACATATCCTTGAGACCCTGCTCGACGAACGACACGACCTCGTTCATGCGCGTCTGCGGATAGACGAAGCTCGGATTCTTGCGGTAGTGCTCGAGCAGCGGCTCGGTGAAGCGCGAGAGTTTGAAAAAGAAATTGCGCTCCGCGGTCATCTCGACGGGATGGCCGCTTTCGTCCTTGCCGTCGCGGACCTGATTGTCGGGGATGAACGTTTCCTCGCTCTGGCAATACCAGCCGGCGTGCTCGCCGAGGTAGATGTTGTCGGGCATCCGCTCCTGAATGAGGCGGATCAGCTCCAGCACGCCGAGGCGGTGGCGTTGCTCGGTGGTGCGGATGAAATCGTCGTGGCTGATGTCGAGCTTGCGCCACATCTCGTGATGCTTGGCCACGACGCGGTCGGCCAGCTCGATCGGCAGGATTCCTTCCTTCGCCGCGGCGCGCTCGATCTTCTGGCCGTGCTCGTCGGCACCGGTCAGGAACCAGACGTCATCGCCCATCCGCCGTCGATGACGGGCGATGACGTCCGCGACGACGTTCTCGTACATGTGGCCGATGTGCGGATCGTCGTTGACGTAGTGGATGGCGGTGGTGATGTAGAACTTGCTCATCGCGAAAGGGGAGCGATTGTAGCGCGTAGGAACGCACCTTTTTGGGAAACCGCGGCCACTGTCCGTCTTGACTCCTGCAAGGCAAACCTCCGGTTTGCCTGACCCGGCAAGGTCAAACAGAACAGGAGAGAGAGCATGTCCTACGCACGTCGCGGCGTTCTGGCGTTACTGGTCTTCTTCACGGCAGTCCTCGCGTTCCCCTCATTCGCAGCAACTCTCCGGCCGCGGGCGGCTTCCCGCGGAATGATCGTCGCGTCGAAGTCGGTGCACACCGAAGATGCGGGTATTTTCTTCAGCGGCAGCTTCGGTTACTCGATCGGAGGCGGACAGGCGATTCTGAAGGCCGACACCGTCACCAATCCAAATGGCACCGCTAGCGGGCCACTCCGCTTCAGCCTCTGGTTCACCTCCGCCCCCTTTCCTTCCGCCGGCTTCTCGACAGCCAGCTACGACATCACGCCGTCGCTGGCCGCGGGGCAGAGCATCAACGGGGTGAACGCCGGCAGCACGGGCGTTCCCTTTACCACTCCGCCCACGGGCTGCTACTACGTCTCGCTCGTGCTCGAAGAGAACGTGAGCGGCACCTGGACGGAACGCGACTACGGAACGTTTTCCAGGACCTTCGACATCGGAAACGCCTGTATCGTCTCCTTCACCGCCAGTCCGGCCACCGTTTCCTCGGGCGCCGCGTCAACACTCTCGTGGACCACGACCGGCGCGTCGGTTACCAGCGTCATTATCGACAACGGCGTCGGTTCGAAGCCTGCGAACGGTTCGGCCACCGTCAATCCGACCAGCACCACGACCTATACGTTGAGCGCGTTCACCACCGCCAACGCATCGCCGCCGACTAAGCAGGTGACGGTGACGGTCGGCGCGGCACCTCCCACGGCGACCTTCTCCGCGGCACCGACCTCGATCACAGCCGGGCAATCGTCGACGCTCACATGGACGAGTACCAACGCCACCAGCGTATCGATCGACAACGGCGTCGGCAGTCAGGCGCTGAACGGATCGGTCAGCGTCAGTCCGGCCTCGACGACGACCTACACACTCACCGCCAGCGGACCGGGAGGCCCGACCACGAAGACCGCAACGGTCACGGTCACGCAGCCGCCGCCGACCGCGACGTTCTCGGCCTCGCCGACGTCGATCAATGCGGGCCAATCGTCGACGCTCACGTGGTCCACGACCAACGCAACGTCCATCTCGATCGACAACGGCGTCGGGAGCAAGCCGGCGTCGGGCACGGCGAGCGTCACTCCGGCTTCGACCACGACCTACACGCTGACGGTGACCGGGCCCGGAGGGACGATCACGAAGACGGCAACGGTCACCGTCGTTCAGCCCCCGCCGACGATCTCTTTCTCGGCGACACCATCCAACATCGCCGCCGGTCAGAGCTCGGCGCTGGTTTGGAGCACGACCAACGCGACCTCGGTGACGATCGACAACGGTGTCGGAGCGCAGCCAGTCTCCGGTTCCGTGACCGTTAGTCCTGTGTCGACCACGACCTACACGCTGACCGCGACCGGGCCGGGCGGCACGCTGACCAGCCAGGCCACGGTTACCGTCAGCAACCGGCCGAGTATCGCGTTCGTGGCCTCTCCGCCCCAGGTCGTGAGCGGCTCCTCATCGACGCTGACATGGCTGGTAACGAACTCCACGTCCGTCTCGATCGACAACGGTATTGGCGCGCAGGCCGCGAGCGGAACCACGACCGTCTCGCCGTCGCAGACGACGACGTACACGCTCATCGCGACCGGGCCGGGCGGCACGTCGACCGCGTCGGCGACGGTGACCATTGTCGTACCGCCAACGATTACGTTCACTGCAACTCCGAGCGTCATTTCGGCCGGAGGTTCGAGCACGCTCTCATGGACCGTGACCGGCGTCGACGTCGTGACGATCGATCAGGGCATCGGCACCGTGTTCGCCGTCGGAACGCGCACGGTATCGCCGACGCAGGCGACGACCGTTTACCGCCTCACCGCCACCAACGCCGCGGGGACGGCAACCGCCACGGCGACGGTCACGGTCGGTACGCCTCCGCCGCCGAAACACCGAGCGGTAAGGCATTGACGGGCATCGCTAACTCCTTGATTTAGCGACAGTAAGCGGCGCACAAAACAGGTTCAGCATTTGCAATGGCCCTCCCAGCCAAAAGACGGCTGGGAGGGCAGTAATGCAGGCTTCAACAGAGCCGGTAGCCGCAACCGGGATCGCGGGACTGGATGCGATTCTCGGCGGCGGTTTTCCGAAAGATCACGTTTATCTGCTCCAAGGCGATCCCGGCGCGGGCAAGACGACGCTCTCGCTGCAGTTCCTGCTGGAGGGCGTCAAGCTCGGCGAGAAGGCGCTCTACATCACGCTTTCCGAAACGCGGCGCGAGCTGCATGCGGTGGCGAAGTCGCACGGATGGTCGCTCGACGGCGTCGAGATTTGCGAGCATCTCGTGCGCGAGGAGACGCTGAGCGAAGAAGAAGACACGACGATCTTTCATCCCTCGGAAATCGAGCTCGGACAGACGGTGGCGCGGCTGCTGGAGGAGGTCGAGCGCGTCAATCCGCAACGCGTCGTGCTCGATTCGCTCTCCGAGATCCGGCTGCTGTCGCAGAGCAATCTCCGCTATCGCAAACAGATCCTGGCGCTCAAGCAGTACTTCACGAATCGCGGCGCGACCTCGCTTTTCCTCGATGACCGCACCTCGGAAGGGAACGATCTCCAGCTGCACAGCGTGCCGCACGGCGTGATCGTGCTGGAGCGGCGCGCGCCGCTGTATGGCTCACCGCGGCGTAGGCTGGAGATCATCAAACTGCGCGGCGTCGACTTTCACGGCGGCTATCACGACTTCACCATCCGCCGCGGCGGCATCGAGCTCTATCCGCGGCTGGTAGCCGCGAAGGATGGCGGTGACGGCGGCGAAGGCCAGCTCGAAAGCGGCATCGCCGAAATCGACGCGCTCCTCGGCGGCGGTCTCGATCGCGGATCGAGCACCTTGATCATGGGTCCGGCCGGCGCGGGCAAGTCGACGCTGGCGACGCAATACGCCGTCGCGGCGGCACAACGCGGCGAACGGGCTGCGCTCTTCATCTTCGACGAGAGCCGCCGCAGTCTGATCAAACGCTCCGCGGCAGTAGGCATGGATCTGACGGCGGCGCTGGAGAACGAGCTCATCACCGTGCAGCAGGTCGATCCCGCGGAGCTTGCGCCCGGCGAGTTCGCCAATCTCGTTCGCGAGGCGGTCGAAAAACGCGGCGCGCGAACCATCGTCATCGACAGTCTGAATGGCTACCTCAACGCCATGCCCGAGGAGCGCTTCCTCACGCTGCATCTGCACGAGTTGCTCACGTACCTCGGCGATCACGGCGTGGCCACGATTCTGGTCATGGCACAGCACGGGCTCATCGGGTCGAACATGATCTCGTCGGTCGACGTCAGTTACCTCGCCGATTGCGTCGTGCTGATGCGCTACTACGAAGCGGAAGGCGAGTTGCACAAGGCTATCTCCGTCATGAAGAAGCGCAGCGGCGACCACGAGAAAGCCATCCGTGAGTTCAGCATGGGTGAAGGAGGCTTGAAAGTAGGTCCTCCGTTGAAAGGCTTCCGCGGCGTTCTTACCGGTATCCCGATCGTCGAAGACAAATGACGGCATTGATCGAACAGAAAGTGGACGTGGGCAGCCGGCCGCTTCGCATTCTGCTCCTCGCACCGACGGGGCGGGACGCGACGACGACGGTGCAGATCCTGTCGCGGGCCGGCTTCGCGTCGGAGGCATGCGCGGACGCCGAAGAACTGTGCCGAGGGATCGATCAAGGCGCCGGGCTGGCCATCGTCACCGCGGAAGCATTGACGCCGCGTGCGATGCGGCGTCTGGCGGAGACGTTCGCGAAGCAACCGCCGTGGTCGGAAATCCCGCTGATGATTTTCGTCGCGCAGCCGGAGATGGACCGCGCGGCGCGCTCGTTCGAAGCGCTCGGCCCGAGCGCGCATGTGACGCTCGTCGATCGGCCCATTCACGTCAAAACGCTGCTCAGCTCCGTGCGTACATCGCTGCGCAGCCGCCTGCGTCAATACGACATCCGCGATCTTCTCGCCGAGCAACAGAAACTGATCGAGAAGGAGCGCGCCTCAGCGCTGCGGCTGTCGGGACTGACGGAGGCATCGCTCGTAATCGCGTCGGCGCTCTCGATCGACGATGTCCTGAAAATGATCACCGACCAGGCGGCGAAGGTGATCCATTCCGCATTCGCGTTGATCTGGCTGAAGGTCGAGGAAAACGCAGGCCGCCGCACGATCCTGGTGATGTCGAACGACACGACCGGATCGCGCCACGGCATCGACGACCGCACGGAAGAATTGCTCGACGCGATCGCGCATCAGATCCGAGGCTCGGTCAAGCTGACCGGCGAACAGCTGCAGAACCTCGGCGGCACTCCACTATTCGAAGGGCTCCGGACGCTGCTGGCCGCCCCGCTGCTGGAACGCGAAGGGGAGCCGGCGGGTCTGCTGATGCTCGCCGAAAAACCGAACGCCGCGTTCACGACCGACGACGAAACGGTGCTCACGCAGCTCGCGCAGATGGCGTCCGTGGCCGTGCAGAACGCGCGGCTGTATCGCGAAGCGCAGGACGCCAATCGCGCCAAGGACGACTTCCTGGCCACGCTCGCGCACGAGCTCCGCACGCCGATGACCGGAATCCTCGGATGGGTGCAGATGCTCAAGTCCGAGGGGATGGAGCAGACCGACGTCGCGGCCGCGATCGAGATGATCGAGAGCAGTACTCGCGTGCAGGCGCGGCTGGTCGAAGACCTGCTGGATGTCTCGCGCATCATCGCCGGCAAGCTTCGCGTCGACCTCGCACCGGTCGAACTGCGGCCGGTCGTCGAAGCAGTCGTGGAGATGTTTCACGCGCGCGCCGAGGAGCGCAGGATCACCATCGAAACGGGCATCGAGGATCGGCCGCTCAGCGTCTTCGGCGACGAGACGCGCCTGCATCAGGTCATCTGGAATCTGCTTTCGAACGCCATCAAATTCACACCCGAGGGCGGACGCGTGAGCGTGGCGCTGCACTGCTCCGAAAGCAAAGTGATCCTGCGCGTCTCCGATACCGGGCAGGGCATCAGTCCTGAGTTTCTGCCGTACGTCTTTGAACGATTCCGGCAGTTCGACAACACCACGGTGCGCCAGCAGGCCGGTCTCGGCCTCGGCCTCGCCATCGTGCGGCACCTCGTGACGCTGCACGGCGGACAAGTCTCCGTCGAGAGCGACGGCATCGGCAGCGGGACGACGTTCACGATCACGCTGCCGCTCCTGGCGGTGCGCGTCGAGCCGGCGGATTTGCAGCAACTGCGCGCGAAACCGGACATGCCGAAGCTCAATGGCGTGAAGATTCTCGTCGTCGACGACGACGAAGAGGCTGGAAAGCTGGTCGCGCTCGTCCTCGGCCAATTGGGCGCCGATGCCAAGGCCGTCACGTCCGTGGCAGCCGCGGTGAAGACGCTTCGTAGTTTTTCCGCCGATATTGTCGTCAGCGATATCGCCATGCCCGGAGAAGACGGCTACGCGATGATGCGGCGCATTCGTGAGATCGAGCCCGAACTGGGACGGCACATCCCGACGATGGCGCTGACCGCGTACGGCCGCCCCGAGGATCGCCACCGCATCCTTGCGTCGGGATTTCAAAAATACATTCAGAAACCGGTAGAGCCGGTGGAGCTGGCTCGCGCAATCGAGTCGCTCCGACGGAATTGATCGACCATGAAAGTCCTGGTTGCCGACGACGATGCTTCAATACGAATGCTGGTCACGCGCGTCTTCGCCCGGCGTGGCGACAAGGTCCAGAGCGCGGTCGATGGCGAGGCGGCGATCAGATGCCTGAAGGTCCATTCGTTCGACCTCATCGTCCTCGATCTGATGATGCCGCGCACCGACGGCTTCGGTGTGCTCGCGTATCTTGCGACGCTCGACGGCAACCTGCCGAAGATCATCGTCATGACCGCCGCCGTTCCCGGACTCGTCGACAAAGTCCCCTCGGACATGGTCATCGGCGTGCTCGGGAAACCGTTCGATCTGCAGTCGCTCGTCAACCTCTCGGAGAAGGCGTTTCCGGCCCGTACGATGCGGCCCGCCGAGATGAGGCCGTAACGTGATTGCAACGCGCCATGTGCACATTGGCGCCACCATTGCTACCTATGGTGCTGTGACTGTTTGGGCATCTGGAGGAGGCCGTGGCTGGTGAACGGCGCGCGCTGGTTGTCGATGACGACCCCGGCATCCGCGTTCTCGTCACGCGGATCCTTACGCGCAACGGCTTCATCGTCGAAACCGCGCGCGATGGCGCCGAGGCCATCGAGATGGTGCTGCAGCACGACTACAAAGTCATCACGCTCGATCTGATGATGCCGCGCATCGACGGCTTCGCGGTCGTGAAGTACCTCACCGAACATCGCCCCGAGTTGCTGGCGAACCTCATTGTCGTCACAGCCTTCGGCTCGAAGGCGCTCGAAAAAATCCCTCCGGCCGTGCGGTTCATCGAGAAGCCGTTCGATCTCAACGCGCTCCTGGCCGAGGCCACCGCTTGTGCGGATGACGCGGTGAGCTAAGACCTCCACGTACAATCGCGGCGCATGCCGTTGGTCCGCGATCCTCTGTTTACGCCCCGCTTCGCGATGCTGTGGGTGTACGCGTTCGTCACGTTTTTTTCGGCGTTTCAGCTGCTGCCGGCGATTCCGTTTCGCATCCGGTCCCTCGGCGGGTCGGTCGCGGAGGCGGGATGGTTCCTGACCGTCTACACGCTCGCGAGCGCGTTCTCCGCGCCAGTGATGGGAAGTCTGGCCGACCACTTCGGACGGCGGCGGTTTCTGATCACCGCGTCGATCCTCTTCGTCGGTTTCTCCGCGGCGTACGGCGTGGTGCGGCATCTTCCGCTGCTGTTCGTCATCGGCGCGATTCACGGCGCGGTCTGGTCCGGCCTCATGGCCTCGGCGTCCGCGCTCATGAGCGAGTACATCCCCGAATCGCGGCGAACGCAGGGGATGGCGTACTGGGGGTTGGCGAGCAGCAGCGCCATCGCCGTCGCGCCGGCGGTAGGCCTCTGGGTCTTTCACTTCGGCTGGACGACGCTCTGCACCGAGCTGACGATCGTCTCGGTGATGATGGTCTTCGGCGCGCTGCTGCTGCGCTCCGACGGGCAAGGTCCCGCCAAACGGAGGCTCGCGGTTTCCGACGCATGGGACTGGCGCGTCATCGCCGCGGCATCGTCGCTGGCAGTGGCGTCCTTCGGTTACGGCGGGATGACCAGCTACGCCGCGATCATCGCCATCGAGCGCCACGTCACACCGACCGCGATTTACCTTACGACCTACGCGATCTCGCTGGTCCTCTTCCGCGTCTGCTTTTCGCACCTCGGCGACCGCATTGGACCTAAGCGGATGCTCTATCCCGGGCTGGTGCTCGTGCCGTTCGCATTCGGCTGGCTCGGCATCGCGCACACGCGATGGGAAATGATCGCTTCTGCCGCGCTCTTCGGCATCGGCTTCGGCGCGGTCTATCCCGCCTTCGTGACGATCATCCTCGGCAGCACCGATCCCGCCCGCCGCGGGCGCACGTTCGGCTCGATCGTCTGGGCATTCGATACTGGCATCGGCCTAGGCTCGTTCGGCATCGGCGCAATCGGCCAACGCTACGGCCTCGGAAACGCGTTTCTGATCGCCGCCGCGCTGAGTTGTTTCGCGATCCCGATCTTCGCCATGACGTCCGCCCGCCTCGGTGGCACTTCACTTGCTGCCGAACCCGAGCATGTCAGAACTTCCACCTGAAGACGACGAGCGCGTGTCGCGCAAAGTCGTCTACGAACACACCGCCACAAGCGGCTCCTCCCACTCGGCAATGATCACGATCATTGTGATCGTGGTGCTCGCGTTAGTGCTGATCGGCTACATCCTGATGCACGTGCATCACTGACGCGGTTATCGCGTTGCCGCCGGCGTCGCGTGGAGCAGTTCTGCGACGCGGTCTTCGACTTGCGCGATTGTCGAATACAGCTCTTCCGCGCCTTCTCCGTACTCGCCGGGCGCGGTGGAGACTCCGAACCCTCGATCGCGCCGCCATTGAATCGTCAGCACGTGTGTAGGCCACGAACGTCGACATACCAGGTGCCGGCCGGATCCGCAGGAGCATCGATCGTCACGGTGGTACCGGGAAAGCGGGTTCGAAGATCGTGCTCGATGATTTCGATGTCGTTCATCTGTGGCAACGGTAACGCAACGAGGCATGGAGTGAGCCGAGATTCGCGTCGTCGCCCCGACTAGGAAGCCGCGCGCGGAGGCGCGCCCGCACAATGCAGCCCCCGGCCTTGCCGGGGGAAAACGGCCGGTTGCGATTTGCGGCCGCGGAGGCGGCCGCCACAAGTGTGCCGAGCATGTTTGATAGCTAGGAGGTGAGAGTCCTCTGCCCAACCTGATGGAGGTGAAGGGCTAGCAAAGCGCAAGGGCGGCTGCCGCGAGGAGCCGTCTGAAAGAAGCGCCGAGCAAAGGTATGAGCCGAT
>DASYJF010000064.1:0-13525 GCA_035996815.1 Thermoanaerobaculia bacterium
TCCTGGACGACTTTGCAAGAGACTACGAGGCGGTTAAGGGAGAGATCGCCGCGATTCGCGCGTTGCGCCCGCCGCAATGATGGTGCGGAGTGCCGGATTCGAACCAGCGACCCTCTGCGTGTAAAGCAGACGCTCTACCGCTGAGCTAACCCCGCATGAGGAGGTCGGACGATAACACGGCGGGGGTGGGGAGTAGGGGGTGGGGTGTGGGGGGTGTGGGAGGAGGACCGCATTCTTCGGCTGCTGATTCTTTTCCCACTCCCTACTCCCCACCTCCAACACCCTATCTCCGGAATCGCTCCGGCACATCGACGTGTCCGGCCACGCGCGCCCAGTCGATCGAGCCTCCGCCTTTGTTTCCGACGCGGAAGTTGCCGCCGACGTCGGAGACTTCGACGCTGCCGGAGCCTTTGTTGCCGATGTGGACATCGTGCTTGACGTTGCGGACATCCACTCCGCCGCTGCCGTCGTTCGCGATCTCGACGCTGCCGGCTCCATTGACGTCGATGTCGCCGGAGCCGTCGCTGACGTGGACGTTGCCGGAGACGTTGTCGATTTTCATATCGCCCGATCCGTCGCGCACGGCGACGTCGCCGATGATGTTGCGAATGCTGATGTCGCCGCTGCCGTCGGTGAGATCGACGCTGGCGACGCTGTCGATCGTGAGATCGCCGGAGCCGTCTTCGACGCGCAGGGCGATGTTGTCGGGGACGGTGACGTCGAAGTCGAGTTTGGCGCTGCTGAAGATGCCGCTGTTATCCGGCGTCTCGGCTTCGATGCGCAACTCGGAACCGCTGCGCGACAACGTGAGCTTCGTGTCGGCGAGCACGTCGCGGCTGGAGGCGCATGCAGTGCCGCTGGCGCGGACCTCGCCCGCTCCGCGGCGTCCGTTGATGTGGAGGTAGCCCGCGCGTCCGATGATGACGATGCTGTTCACGCCCGCCGCCGGCATCGCGACGTTGCGTTTCTCGGTGAAGGAGCAGTCGCCGAAGATGTCGGCCGAGGCGGTGGCGGCGGTGAGGAGGAGGGCGATCGTGGTCAGCGTGCGCATGCGGCTACGTACGTCTATTCGCGCGGCGGGTTTCGGGGGACGGTTTCACGCGGAGTGCGCGGGAGAGGCCGAGAAAAACCGGAGAGTCGTGGGGAGGAGGGAGGCGATCGTGCGTTTGATGCGGCGCGGATTATGGCGGATCGGAGGGCATGAACGCTTCGAGGGCAGTGATGAGCTGCGGGACGTTGATGGTGGCAACGTCCCAGATTCGTCCTATCGCGAGCCCGCTGTAGTCATGCACGATTCTGTTTCGCAGGCTCACGATGTTCGGCCAATCGACCTCCGGATGCAGTAAACACGTCTCTCGCTGACTCGTCCCGCGGCTTCGCCGACGACCTGGATCAGGTGCGTCAGGCAAGTTGAAGATTGTCATCCTGATCGAAATCAGCTCGCGAAATGCTCGCAGTCTTCAGCATGACTCGGCGGCAATAGTCGGGCATGTCGCCGAGCAGAGCAAGATCACGCGGGTTCGACATACTCCTCGATGGCTTCAGAGAGAACGTTTTTGATCATCCACCGGCTGATCTCCACCGGCTCGAGCAGTTCAACTTTTCGGCCGAAAATATCCGCCAGCTCGCTTTGAGCTCCGAAAAACGCCAGCCCCCGTGCCTTCGTATCCGGCCGCAACTCCACCAGCACGTCGACATCGCTGCGCTCCGGATCGAAATCATCGCGCACGATCGAGCCGAAGAACGACAGCCGCTTGATGCCCCACTTCCGGCAGAACGCGGCGATCTCCTCGTGCGGGATCGGGATGGCTAACTCGCGGGTGGCGGGCATCGCGTGCAATTCTACGGGAGGATGCGGGGTTGTGGGCCGGACCGCCGTAGCTGCGTCCTCGCGGGATTGATTTTGGCTTCCGCCGCTGTTATGGTGTCGCGTTTCAAAGCGGATGATTGCATTTACAAGGGTTACGTCTTAAGGAGACATGATTTTGCCGACCACCAAAGAGCAGAAAACCGAGCTCATTTCCTCGTATCGCGTCCATGACGTCGATACCGGGTCGCCAGAGGTGCAGATTGCGCTCCTCTCGAACCGAATTACCTACCTCACCGAGCACTTCAAGACCCACGCGAAGGACCATCACAGCCGCCGCGGTCTGCTCAAGATGGTCGGCCGCCGCCGCCGGCTTCTCGACTACCTGAAGAAGCAGGACATGGAGCGCTACCGCACCATCATCGACAAACTCGGCATCCGCAAGTAACCAGATCGGGGCGCGAACGCGCCCGCAGCAAACGGGCGCACGCAAGTGCGCCCGAGGTTTTTCTGGCGCGTGGCTCGCACGTGCTACTTCCTTCCGGCCGGATCCCATCATCCGGCCACCAGCGGACAAATCTACTGCTTCGAGGTGATGAGTGGCCTCGAGCACCAAAGGAATCAAATGTACAAGAAGGAATTGCAGATCGGTGGGCGAACGCTCTCGATCGAAACCGGTGCGATCGCGCGCCAGGCCAATGGCGCCTGCGTCATCCGCTACGGCGACACGGTCGTCCTCGCCACGGCCTGCTACAAAGATGGCGTCGTCCTCGGCGACTTCATGCCGCTCACGGTCGACTACAAGGAATACACCTACGCGGGCGGACGCATCCCGGGCGGATTCTTCAAACGTGAAGGACGTCCGACCGAAAAAGAAATCCTCACCTGCCGTCTCATCGATCGTCCCCTCCGTCCCTCGTTCACGAAGGGCTACCGCCAGGAGACGCAGATCATCGGCCTCGTGCTCTCCGCCGACGGTGAGAACGATCCCGACATCCTCGCCATCAACGCCGCCTCCACGGCGCTCGTGATTTCCGAAATCCCCTTCCCGAATCCAATCTCCGCCGTGCGCATCGGCTACATCGATGGCCAGATCGTCGTCAATCCGACCAACGCGCAGCGCGATCTCTCCGACCTCGACCTCGTCGTGGCCGGAACCCCGGACGCGATCGTCATGGTCGAAGCGGGCGCCCGCGAAGTCGACGAGACCGTCGTCCTCGACGCGTTCGAAGCGGCGCATAACGAAATCCGCCGCCTCTGCGCGCTCCAGCTCGAACTGCGCGCTGAAGCCGGCAAGCCGAAGCTCGAAGTCACCTTCACTCCGAAGTTCACCGACGAGCTGGTGACGGAGCTGATGGGGCGGCACGGAGACACGCTCAAGACGGCCATGCAGACCAAGGGCAAGCACGAGCGCTCACACGCGCTGAAGGCCCTCAAGACGCAGATCCTCGGCGCGGTTGCGCCGGAAGATACCGAGCGCCTCGCCGCGACGCACGCCGCATGGGGCGAGATGGAAGTGCAGATCTTCCGCAACCTCATGCTCAAGGAACAGAAGCGCGTCGACGGCCGCTCGTTCACCGAAATCCGTCCGATCACGATCGAAACGAACGTGCTCCCGCGCACGCACGGCTCCGCCATCTTCACCCGCGGCGAGACGCAGGCGCTCGTCACCGTGACCCTCGGCACGCCGCAGGAAGCGCAGAAGATCGAAGACTTCGAAGGCGAGACGTTCCAGCGCTTCATGCTCCACTACAACTTCCCGCCGTTCTCGGTCGGTGAAGTCAAATTCATGCGCGGCCCGGCCCGTCGCGAGATCGGCCACGGCAACCTTGCCCGCCGCGCGCTCGCGCCGATGCTGCCGCCGCAGGAAGAGTTCGCATACACGATCCGCATCGTCAGCGACATCCTCGAGTCGAACGGCTCGTCGTCGATGGCGTCCGTTTGCGGCGGCTCGCTGGCGATGATGCAGGCCGGTGTTCCGCTTCGCTCCGCCGTCGCCGGCGTTGCGATGGGACTCGTCACCGGCGAGCACGCCGGCGAAGTGGCCATCCTCTCCGACATCGCCGGCATGGAAGACCACGAAGGCGATATGGACTTCAAAGTCGCCGGCACGCGCAAAGGCATCACCGCGCTGCAAATGGACATCAAGGTGGCTGGTCTGCCGCGCGAGATCATGGCCCGCGCCCTGGCGCAGGCGAAGGAAGGCCGCATTCACATCCTCGACAAGATGGATGCGGCGATCTCCACGCATAGCGCCGAGCTTTCCGAGTACGCGCCGCGCCTCTACACGATCCAGATTTCGAAGGACCGCATCCGCGACGTAATCGGCTCCGGCGGCAAGACCATCCGCTGGATCGTCGAAGAGACCGGCACAAAGATCGACGTCGCGGACGACGGCAAGGTGACCATCGCTTCGAACGATGTGACCTCGGCCAATCGCGCCATCGAAATCATCAAAGGTCTTACAGCCTCGGCGGAGATCGGGACGAATTACAAAGGCACCGTCAAGCGCATCGAGCCGTACGGAGCGTTCGTCGAGATCATGCCCGGCCAGGACGGCCTGCTGCACATTTCGGAAATGGCCCACGGCCGCGTCGGCCAGGTGACGGACGTCATGCAGATCGGCGATGAAGTCGAAGTGCAGGTCGTCGGCATCGAGCCGGACAGCGGCAAGATCCGCCTGTCCCGCAAGCCGCTCCTTCCGCCTCCGACCGAGGAGGAAGCCGCAGCCGCTGCACGCGCTCCGCGCCGCGACGGCCCAGGCGGTGGTGGCAGCGACCGCGGAGGACGCGGCGGTTTCGGCGACCGCGATCGCGGACCTCGCCGTGACGGCGGTGGTGGCGGACGTGGAGGTTCAGGCGACCGTGGCCCGCGCCGCGATCACGACCGCCCGCGCCACTCCGGCCCCCGCGAAGGCGACCGCGGCCCGCGCTTCAACAGCGACAGCGGCGCCCGCGAAGCCTCCGACGCCCCGAAAACGGGCGGCGGCGACGAGGGTGGAAACTCATAGTTCGAATCAATTGATGATGGTTGAAAACGCCGCCGAAAGGCGGCGTTTTTTTTATCGGTGGCGACAGGCCGTGAGTCGTTGATTCGATCAGATGGCAGTTCGTCTCCCTCAGAGAGCTCAAATAGCTCGACCACGCGAACTGTCCGAAACCTCATCGCGCTGGCCGCCTTCGCGAGTGTGACCATCATCCGGCGGGTCGGCTCCATGGTGCCCCGCCGCAGCCGGAGAAGGTGCTGCCGGCTGATGCCCGCACGGCGGGCGAAGGCGGAGGGCTTCGCGCCCCACTCCCTCAGAAACATTTCCAGTCGCGTCGTTGTCGGCATCGTACGTAGCCCGGGCTAATTGAGTATATCCTTAGCCACGGCTATGAAGCAATCCATGCCGCCTCGGAAGAAGGGAGACCGGCTTGCGGTCGGGATCGCGTTCGGCAAACGGGTGCGGGAGCTCCGCGAGACAAAGGGTTGGACTCTGGAAGTACTCGCAGAGACGGCGAAGATGAACGAACTGCAGGTCGGTCACATCGAGCGCGGGGCGAGCGATCCGAAGCTGTCAACGATGGTGAAGCTGGCGAAAGCGCTCGGCATCACAATCAGCGAGTTGCTTCGCGGTTTCAAGTGAGTGGTGCCAGGGTAGGAGAGTCCGACGATTTGAGCGCGCGACTACATCTCGTAGTTCAATTCATTTGCTGCTGACGCCGCTTCGGGTGTCGTTTTGTCAGTTACTATCCGCAACTCGGTCCTTCCGTTCAATCAGTGAACAATCACCGGTCTCGCTGGCCGAGGCTCTAACCATGGCCTATCGACGCGCACTCCTGCCGCTTGCACTCTGTTGCTTCATCACTTCGCCGCTTTTCGCGATCACCCGTTCGTGGAGCGGGGCGGCGAGCGCGAGTTGGTCGGATCCATTGAACTGGTCTCCGGCTGGCATCCCCGCGGCTGTCGATTCGCTCATCTTCCCGGCGGGCGCGCCGCATCTGGCGATGACGAATGATCTGCCGGCCGGGACGACCGTCGGAGCGATGACGTTCAACGATAACTACACGCTCTCCGGGAACGCGTTGACGCTGAACGGAGACCTCTCGTTCCTGAGGGATGCAAACGGTGTCGCAATCGTGGAGATCACCTTCAACACGGACTTCAAGCTGGCGACTGCTGTGACGTTCGGATCAGCCAAAAATAATTACAACGGCGCGATCGACGTCAATGGACAGACATTGACGGTCGACGAAAGCCACACGGCCAATGAGACCGCATCGCTCAATGGCCCACTGAACGGAAGCGGCACAGTCACAATCACCGGACAGGGCGCCTACATCAGAGGCACGGGCACCTTCAACGGAACTATCAACGGACCTATGACCGTATCAGGATCGCTCCCGAATGCGACCGTGAACGGGCGGGTGTCAGGAGCAGGGACGGTGGGCAACGCCACGGTCACTGCGCCGTTTTCTCCCGGCAACGAATCGCCATGGAAGACGTTCGGGTTTGACAATCAGGCGGGAGTGCTCCACACGAAGTCGCTCGTGCTCAACGCGGGCGCCAGGTTCGACCTGCTGCCGGGAGGCGGATCGGATCAGGTGCAGGCGGCGGGGACCGTCACGATCGGCGGCTCGCTGACCATTGACATTCTGAGCGGCGCGCCGGCCACAGGTCAGACCTTTGTGATCATCGACAACGACGGAGCGGATGCCGTGACCGGCACCTTTACTGGTTTACCGGAAGGAGCAACGCTCGCCGCCGGAACTGCCAGCTTCGCCATCTCGTACCACGGTGGCGACGGCAATGACGTCGTTCTGACCGCGCTGTCGACGCAAAAGTCATGGACGAGTTTCGCGAGCACCGTCTGGTCGAACCCGCAGAACTGGAATCCTCAAGCCGTGCCGAGCGCCGGCGAGGAGTTGCTGTTTCCGGCGGGCGTGTTCGCGATCCTGACGAACGATCTTCCGGCCGGGACGACCGTCGGAGCGATGACGTTCAACGGCAATTACACGCTGTCAGGCAACCCGCTGACGCTCAACGGCGACTTGTCGTTTCTGAAAGTGAACGGCTCGCCCGCTGTGTACGTCACGATTAATTCGGACCTGAAGCTGGCCACCGCCGTGACGTTCGGATCGGCTCCGAACAGTTACAACGGCGCGATCGACGTCAATGGCCAGACGTTGACGGTCGACGAAAGCAGCACGGTCAACGACACGGCGTCGCTCAATGGCCCACTGAACGGAAGCGGCACAATCACGATCACCGGACAGGGCGCCTGGATCAGAGGCACTGGGACGTTTAGCGGGACGATCACCGGATCGATGGATGTATCGGGATCGATTCCGAATGCGACGGTAAACGGGCGGATCTCAGGAGTGGGTACGGTCGGTAATGCGACGATGACCGCACCGTTCTCCCCGGGAAACGAATCGCCGTGGAAAACATTCGGGTTTGACGTCGCCGCCGGAGTGCTGCACACGAAGTCGCTGGTGCTCAACGCCGGTGCCAGATTCGATCTGGTGCCGGGAGGGACTTCGGATCAGGTGCGGGTGGCGGGGACGGTCACGATCGGCGGCTCTCTGATCGTCGACATTCTCAGCGGCGCGCCGGCGACCGGTCAGACCTTCACCATCATCGACAACGACGGAGTCGATCCGGTCAGCGGCACCTTCGCCGGTCTCCCGGAAGGGGCAGCGATTGCCGTCGCGACCTCGGCCTTCGTCATCTCGTATCACGGCGGCGACGGCAACGATGTCGTCCTGACGGCGGTGTCAGCGCAGAAGTCGTGGAACGGGTCGGTGAGCGGCCTATGGTCGGATGCGCGCAACTGGACGCCGCAGATCGTGCCCGCCGCGGGCGAGGTTTTGATCTTTCCAGCGGGAGCCCGGCTCAGCATGACGAACGATCTTCCGCCCGGGGCGTCGGTCGGAGCGCTCGCGTTCAACGACAACTACACACTGTCGGGCAACGCGCTGACGCTCAACGGCGATTTGTCGTTTCTGCAGGCGAACGGCGCGCCCGCGGTGACAGTCACGTTCAATGCGGACATGAAGATCGCCACCGCGGTGAGGTTCGGATCGGCACCGAACAACTACAACGGGGCCATCGACGTCAATGGGCAGACGTTGACGGTGGACGAAAGCAGCACGCTCAACGAGACGGCATCGCTCAAGGGCGCACTGAACGGAAGCGGCACAATCACGATCATCGGAGAAGGCGCCTACATCAAAGGTACTGGGACGTTCAGCGGAACGATCACCGGGCCGATGAACGTGTCGGGTTCAGTTCCGAATGCGACGGTAAACGGGCGGCTGTCAGGAGTGGGGACGGTCGGCAACGCGACCGCGTCGTCACCGTTCTCTCCCGGCAACGAGTCGCCATGGAAAACATTCGGTTTTGACCTCGCCGCGGGAGTGCTGCACACGAAGTCGCTCGTGCTCAACGCCGGCGCCAGGTTCGACCTCGCTCCGGGAGGAACATCGGATCAGGTGCAGGTGACGGGAACGGTGGCGGTGAGCGGCTCACTGACCGTCGACATTCTGAGCGGCGCGCCCGCGGTAGGGCAGGCCATCACGATCATCGACAACGACGGAACGGATCCCGTAATCGGCACATTCACAGGAATCCCGGAACGGACCACGATCCCCCTCGGCGGCCAGCTGATTCGCCTCAGTTACCAGGGCGGCGACGGCAACGATGTCGTTCTTTCCGTTCTCGCCGACACCAGCAGCGTCCTCACGCAAAACGCGGCTGATACGAAAGTCGGCGAGCCATGGACGCTGACCAATACCGTGAGCTGTGCCGCGGGTGTCCCGACGGGCAACGTCTCATTCGCGGCGGATGGAGTCCCGCTCGGCACCGTCGCGGTCGTAAATGGAGTGGCGTCGCTCACGATCGCACCGGCCAGCGTCGGCACGCACAACGTCATCGCCACGTTCCTCGGTACGGGCGTCTTCGCTGACAGCGTCTCCGGCGTCCTTTCGCACGTCGTGTCTCCGGGCCAGACGAATACCGCACTCGCGGCCGATCCTCAGAGCAGTGTGTTCGGGCAAGCGGTGCACTTCACTGCGACGGTCAGTGCCGTTGCTCCCGCGGCCGGCCAGCCGGACGGAAATGTGACGTTCCTCGCCGACAACAACGCCATCGGAACCGTGCCGGCCGTGAATGGCGTGGCCGCGCTGGCGATCTCAAACCTCTCCGTCGGTACCCACTCCATTGCCTCCACGTTCGCCGGCACCGCCAATTTCCTCGGCTCCGTTTCCACCACGATCGCGTATGTCACCGCGAAAGGTGCGACGAAGACCGACCTCGCTGCCGATCACCAGAACAGTGTGTATGGACAGGTTGTCCGCTTCATGGCGACGGTCAGTGCCGTCGCTCCCGCGGCCGGCCAGCCGGGTGGAAACGCGACGTTCCTGTCCGACGGCAACGTAATCGGTACCGTGCCGGTCGTGAATGGAACCGCCGCCTTTGAAACCGCCTCATTGCACGCCGGCACGAGGTCAATCACAGCGACGTACAGCGGCGACGCGAATTTCAATACGAGCACCGCGTCTGCGTTCCTGCAGTCGGTTGCCAAGGCCGCGACTCGCATTGATGCGAGCGCGCACAGTGTCGTCATCGGCGCCTCGCCGGTCATCAACGCGTCCGTGAGCGTTCCGGCACGTTCCGACCTCATTCCCTCGGGGACTGTCACCATCAGCGAGGCTGGCGTAGTGCTCGGTACCTCGCCGCTTGCGCATGGAGCGGTCAGTTTCACGCTTGCGCCGCTCCCGTCCGGCGATCATTCGTTGCTCGTCACCTTCAGCGGCGATTCTGATTTCGACGCGAGCAACGCGACCGTAGTTCAGACCGTGACACTACCGACGATCTCCTGCACGGGCACCCGCATCCCCGAAGGCAACCACGGTGTCACCACGGCGACGGTCGTAGTCACACTTTCGGCGCCCGTACCCGTAACGGTTCGTGTTTCCTTCTCCACAGTTGCTGGCAGCGCGAAGGAAGGCGAGGACTTCGAGAAAGCCAGCGGCGTGGTCGAGTTTGCGCCGGGCGAACTCACTCGCTCGATCGAGCTTCACGTCCTCGGCGATCCGTTTGTGGAACCGGCGGAGGTGTTCTCCGTCCTGCTCTTCGACGCTGTCAACGCGACGATCGAGAGGGCATCTGCCGCGGTTGTCATCGTCGACGATGACCAGGTGCCGCCGCGTCATCGCGCTTCGCGGCCCTAACAACCGTTTGTGGTAAACATGCGCGCCTCGGAGGGAGAGCGCATGAATCGTCTGCTGCGGCTGCTGTGTGTCGCCGGTTTCCTGGTCCCGGTTGCCTATGGGGCAACACCTCCCAAGGTCGCGGCGCCGGCGTTGCCGGATGCGTCGATTCTCAAAGGGATGCAGTGGCGCGAAGTCGGGCCGTATCGCGGCGGGCGGGCGGACGCGGTGATCGGGATTGCCGATCAGCCGAACGTCTACTACTTTGGCTCGACCGGCGGCGGCGTTTGGAAAACGACGGATGCCGGACAGTCGTGGAAGCCGGTGTCGGACGGATTTTTCGGCGGGACGATCGGCGCGGTTGCTGTCGCTCCGTCCGATCCGAGCGTCGTCTACGCGGGGACCGGTGAAGAGACCGTCCGCGGCAATGTCTCGCCGGGCGCGGGGATGTGGAAATCGGCCGATGCGGGCAAGAGCTGGACGCACATCGGGCTCGATGACTCGCAGCAGATCGCGCGCATTCGCGTTCATCCGTCGAATCCCGACCTGCTCTATGTCGCGGCGATGGGGCACGCCTTCGGGCCGAACGACATGCGCGGTGTTTATCGTTCGCGCGACGGCGGCAAGAACTGGGAGCGCGTGCTCTTCGTCAATCGCGACTCCGGCGCGGTCGATCTGAATATGGATCCGTCGAATCCGCGAATCCTCTACGCGTCGACGTGGCGCTTCCGGCGCGGCGCCTACTTTTTCGACAGCGGCGGGGAAGGGTCGGCGCTCTGGAAATCGACTGACGGCGGCGACACGTGGAAAGAGTTGTCGCGCAACAAGGGCATGCCGAAGGGAACGCTCGGCATCATCGGCGTCAGCGTCTCGCAGTCGAATCCGCAGAACGTCTACGCGATCGTCGAGGCGAAAGAGGGCGGCGTGTTCCGCTCGCGCGACGGCGGCGAGACGTGGTCGAAGACGAGCGACTCCGCGGACCTTCGCCAGCGCGCCTGGTACTACTCGCGGATCTATGCCGATCCGAAGGATGAGGACACGGCCTACGTCGTCAACGTCCGCTTTCACAAGACGAAGGACGGCGGCAAGACGTGGAGCGCCATCAACACGCCGCACGGCGACAATCACGATCTCTGGATCGCACCGAACGACGCGCAGCGGATGATCGAGGCGAACGACGGCGGCGTGAACGTCACCACCGACGGCGGCGTGAACTGGACCAAACAGGACAACCAACCTACCGCGCAGTTTTACCGCGTGTCTGTCGATAGTGACTTCCCCTATCGCCTCCTCGGGCCGCAACAGGACAACACCGCCGTTCGCATCCGCCATCGCAGCGGCGGTGGCGGAATCGGTCCGCGCGATTGGGAGGAGACGGCCGGCGGCGAGAGTGGCTACATCGTGGCCGATCCGAAGAATCCCGACATCGTCTACGGCGGCTCGTATGGCGGCCTGCTGACGATCTACAACCACAAGACGGCTGAGCAGCGCGACGTGAATCCTTGGCCCGACAATCCGATGGGCGCGGGCGCGGCCGACATCAAGCACCGTTTCCAGTGGAACTTCCCGATCTTCTTTTCGCCGAACGATCCGAACAAGGTTTACGCCGCGTCGCAATACCTGATGGAGTCGACAAACGCGGGGCAGAGTTGGAAGGTGATCAGCCCCGATCTCACTCGCAACGACAAAACGAAGGAAGGGTCGAGCGGCGGACCGATCACGAAAGACAACACCAGCGTCGAGTACTACGACACGATTTTCTACGGCGCCGAATCGCCGGTCGAAGCGGGTGTGTTGTGGGTTGGGTCAGACGACGGTCTCGTGCACGTCTCCCGCGACGGCGGCGCACATTGGGACAACGTCACGCCGCCGAAAGCGATCATGCCGGAATGGATCATGATCAACGAGGTCGACGCCAGCCCGATCGACAAGGGCGCGGCGTACGTCGCCGCGACGAACTTCAAGTGGGACGACTTCCATCCGTACTTGTACAAGACTTCGGACTACGGCAAGACGTGGACGAAGATCGTCGACGGGATTCCGGCCACCGAGTTCACGCGCGTCATCCGCGCCGATCCGAAAAAGCGCGGCCTGCTCTACGCCGGCACGGAGCGCGGCGTTTACGTTTCGTACGATGACGGCGGTCACTGGCAATCGCTGCAATACAAGCTGCCGACTGTTCCAATACACGACCTGCTCGTGCACGACGACGCGCTCATCGCCGCCACGCACGGCCGCGGGTTCTGGATGCTCGACGACCTCGAGCCGTTGCGCCAGCTCACTCCCGACGTCGTCACGAAACCAGCGCACATCTTTACGCCCGCTCTGACCTGGCGGACGGCAGGCGGGGGAGGACGGCCGGGCGGACTGCAGGGAACGAATCCGCCCAGCGGCGCCATCATTGATTACTACATCCACGACCAGAAGCCCGGCACGAAGGTCTCCATGGCCATCATCGGCGGCGACGGAAAAGTCATCCGCGAATACACCGGAACCGTGCAGACCGAGGCCGCGAAACCGCGCGAGGCGGGTGGGATGTCGACCGTGCAGCCAATACCGGACGCCGAACCGCCGAAAGAAGCGGTGAAGTCCGAGGGCGATGCGGCGGAGGAAGAAGGCGGCGGCGACGAAGGCGGACGGCGCGGGCGCGATTCGAACAAGCTCACCGACGTCGTCAACGGCCACAATCGCTTCGTCTGGAATCTGCGCACCGCCGAGGCCAAGCGCTTCCCCGGACTGATCATGTGGAGCGGCGGCACGCTCGGACCGCGTGTGATTCCGGGAACGTATCAAGCCAAACTCACCGTCGGCGATCAGCCGCCGGTGACGACGTCATTCGAAATCCGGCAGGACCCGCGCAGCACATCGACCACGGCCGATCTCAAAGCGCAGTTCGATTTCGTTACCAGCGTTCACGACAAACTCTCCGAGGTGAACGACGCGGTTGCGCGCATTCGCGAAGTGCGCAAGCAGCTTACTGACGTGAAGAAGCGGGTGGTCGACAACAAGGCCGTCGTCGCCGCGGTGAACGATCTCGACAAGAAGATGACCGCCGTCGAAGAGGCGCTATACCAGACTAAGAACAAGAGCTCGCAGGATCCGCTGAACTATCCGATCCGCTTGAACGACAAGTTGGCCGGCGTTGGCGACTCCGCGGCAACCGGTCCCTACGCGCCGACGGCGCAGCAGATCGCGGTGCGCGATGAGCTGGTAACTCAGATCAACGTCGAGCTCGCGAAGTTGAAGGCGATCTGGGATACGGACTTGCCGGCGTTCAACAAGCTCGCGGCGGGAGTGCCGGTGGTGAAGTGACGCTGTCTTCCTGAGAGCGTGTGAAGGAATGTGGCGTCCGTTTCGTGCGAAGCACTTTGGAGTGCGGTGGCGATCAAGCCACCGCTTTGGGAGAGAGGGGGAACGTGGCTTCGCGCATCGTTTGATGCGTCGCGAAGTGTTGCATTCGCCGCGTACTTCGCAAGCATCACACGCTGCGAGTCGTCACGATTCCACCGCCCTCCCAAAGCGG
>DASYJF010000065.1:0-102983 GCA_035996815.1 Thermoanaerobaculia bacterium
GACCGAGTCCATATGGGAGAAACTCGTCGGCCAGATCTATCTCGGCAGCGCGGAGTGGGTCGCGAGGATGCGAAAGGTTGTCGCCGAGAAGCCGCGGTCTGATGAGCATGCGAGGGCGCAACGACTGATCCCGCGTCTGAAGATGGCGACGGTGGTGAAGGCGGTGGCGAAGATTTGCGGCATCGAGGAAAAAGATCTCCGCCATCGCCACGGCGGTGCTCCTCGGATGCTCGCTGCGTGGATCGGCTGGAACGAAGGGCTGCTACGCCTGCGGGAGATCGCCGCCGCGCTTCGCCTTCGGAGCTCCGGCTACATTTCAACGCTGATCCGCAACGGTGATCGCGAACTGGCCGGCGACGAGTCGTTACAGGATCTGGCGCGACAAGCGATCGCTGCGTTGCAGCTTGCGTAATAACCTCCGCCGGCGCGCAGTGGATCTGCACAGCTGCGTCCAGCGGCAGCGTGGTTGTCGAAACGCGTCCAGAAGGTAGTCCGCTAAGTCGCTGGAACTTTGGAATTACGCGCAGACAAGCGTCGCGTGACATTCCCAGCGGTCAGCGAATGCTCGCGAATCCGCGGGGAGCCTTACTTCAAGCGCAGAGCAGAGGCCTGACCCCTCGTACACAGGGTCCCGAGTAGGGTCACCGAGTAGGGTCAGGCCTCTGCTTCTTGTCGGTCGAATTGCGACTCTACACGGTGTGTCGAATGGCCGGATACCTCCTCGGAAGATCGGATCAGGATCGGATCAGGGTCAGGCCTTCGCTCGGGTCATTGGGGTGGGGTCAGACCTTCGGCCTTCGGTTTCGCTCTCGCGGATCGAAGGCCGGCCCAGGTCAGCTGGCGCTAAGCTTGTACGGTGCTATTCACGAAATACCTGCGCGATGGCGTTCGAAGCGGCGCGATCAAACGAAGCGTTCGCGTGTGGATGCGTCCGAATGTTCGTGCCGGCAGGCGATACCATTTCGAAGCAGGCGAGATCGAAATCGACTCCATCACACCGATTACGATCGAACAGATCACGCCTCGTCTCGCCCGCGAATGCGGCTTCGCGGGTGTCAGCGATCTGCTCAAAGTCGCGAGGCATGGGCGAGGCGAAAACGTCTACCTCGTCGACTTCCACTACGTTCCTCGCTGAAGGCGGCCACACCTGCGTTTCCGTTCGTCCGAACCAGCCGAGTAGAACCCGATCGCCGAGTAGAGTAGGGTCACCGAGTAGGGTCAGGCCTCTGCTTCTTGTCGGTCGAATTGCGACTCTACACGGTGTATCGAAATGGCCCAATACCTCCTCGGAATGGAAACATCCTCGGTCGATTCAGTGGAGTTTTGACGTTTTTTGTTGACGCCGAGGGATCCTCGGGGGCATGTCAAGACCGCTGAGACTTGAGTTCGAAGGTGCCTTCTGGCACATCACATCGCGAGGCAATGAACGGAAAGACATCTTCCGGCAGGAGGGCGACCGGCTGGAGTTTCTCTCCCTCCTCGCGACCGCCGTCAAGCGATTTCGCTGGCGTCTCCACGAATACTGCCTGATGACGAATCACTACCATCTCGTCATCGAGACGCCGTGCCGCACACTCGCGAAGGGGATGCACTGGCTGAACAGCGAATACGCACGCATCTTCAACAAGCGGTACAAACGTGTCGGGCACCTCTTCCAGGGGCGCTACAAGTCGATCCTTGTCGACGAGCAGAACTACCTGGACGAGGTGAGACGCTACACCGTCCTGAATCCCGTGCGGGCAGGGATGGTGGCCGGTCCGGCCGATTACCGCTGGTCGAGCTACCGCGCGCACGCTGGTCTGGAGCCGATTCCGGAGTGGCTTTACTCCGAATGGCTGTTCGACCTCCATCCCGATGCGGCGAAATGCCATGAGATGTATCGCGAATACGTCCTCGCGAAGCTCGCGACGACCGAGTCCATATGGGAGAAACTCGTCGGCCAGATCTATCTCGGCAGCGCGGAGTGGGTCGCGAGGATGCGAAAGGTTGTCGCCGAGAAGCCGCGGTCTGATGAGCATGCGAGGGCGCAACGACTGGTCCCGCGTCTGAAGATGGCGACGGTTGTGAAGGCCGTTGCGAAGATTTGTGGCATCGAGGAAAAAGATCTCCGCCATCGCCACGGCGGTGCTCCTCGAATGCTCGCCGCCTGGATCGGCTGGAACGAAGGGCTGCTGCGCCTGCGGGAGATCGCCGCCGCGCTCCGCCTTCGAAGCTCCGGCTACATTTCAACGCTGATCCGCAACGGTGATCGCGAACTGGCCGGCGACGAGTCCTTACAAGACCTGGCGCGACAAGCGATCGCTGCATTGCAGCTCGCGTAATAACCTCCGCCGGCGCGCAGTGGATCTGCACAGCTGTGTCCAGAGGCAGCGCGGTTGTCGGCACGCGTCCAGAAGGTAGTCCGCTAAGTCGCTGGAACTTTGGAATTACGCGCAGACAAGCGTCGCGTGACATTTCCAGCGGTCAGCGAATGCTCGCGAATCCGCGGGGAGCCTTACTTCAAGCGCAGAGCAGAGGCCTGACCCCCTCGTACATGACCCAGAGAGCAGAGGCCTGACCCCCTCGTACACAAGCGGACCCCCCACATCAAGCTCAGTGCAGAGGCCTGACCCCTCGCGGACCCCCAGAGGTCATGGAAGAGGTCATGAAATGTCCGATGCCGCGGCCGGCCGCCCTTTTCGTTTGGATCGCCCCTGTTCGTCATGAAGGAGCCGGTGCAGCCGGCGGACAGATGCCGACAGTGCGGTCGTTGGGTCATGGGCTTCGGGCAGGTCGTTCCACGACCGGAACGCCGCCAGGGCTTGCTCGCTCATGCGGGCGGATACCGATTCCAATTCCGAAGAGAGGAGGTCGCGCATGTAGGCAACCTGCGCCAGGATCTGTCTCGACAGCAGCCGGCAGGCCAGCTCCTTTTCCAGGTCGTCGGCCAGCGTACCGGCCTTGACGGAAGGGTCGCGTGGCTGGAGCACTCCGGAACGCAGACGGGCGATGTCACGCCGGAGCCTGGCGTCCGGCAGGTGCTGCACGCGCAGCGACAGCTCGTCGGGAGGTCTGGAAGTGTTCGCGAGCGCCTCCGTCACGGCTTCGATCCGGCGCCTGAAGTCGCCGGCCATCTCGCCGGCACGTTCCTCGAGTGTTTTGCGGCTCATCACCGACCTCCTTCTATTCTCTCCGATGACTCCCGAAATTGGAAAACGACCGGGCGCGCATACGGCGCGCCCGGTCCACAACCAAACAGCTACTGCCTGACTGCTACCGGGGTCTCCGTTGCTTCCGGCGCGGAAACCGCCGGTGCATTGGGAACCGGTGCCGGAGACGCCGGGGTGGTCGCGACGCGCTTCTTCCGGCGGGTAAAGCTCTTCAACCGCTTCACCTCCTCCAGGTGCGGTACGAGCGAGGCGTGTTCCGGACCGCGAGCCAACTGCTTGCCGATCAGAAACGACCGCACGGCCACCAGAGCGATCCGCTGGCGGCGGATGAGGTTCGTACCGGCCACGCCGTTCAGCGTTGCACGCAACTCCCCCTCCACCGCACGCCAGCGGTTGGCCTCTTCGATCATCGACTGCACCTCTTCCACCGGCTGACCGACCGCCTGCGTGATGATGTCCGCGGCCCCGAGCACGTTGAGCGACGCCTGGACGACCGCCTCGGACATCCTTGACTGCTGCCGGAGAGTCTTGCGTTGATCCGCCGTCAACGGAGTGATCTCACCGATCTGCGCCTGCAGCGCCCGCAACTGCGCCACGACCTGTTCCGGCGTCAGTGCCGGGGTGGGCGTGGGTACTGCCACTTCCTGGGGATTCGAACTGATTGTGGACATGACTATTCTCCTTTACCGGGTTACAAAGGCCGGAGGGAGCGACGAGCACGTGTGCACGCGTGCAGGCGGCCACCGGCTGGAAGGACGCGGTTGTTCACGCCGAGCCCTTCCGGTTGATGATTCCCCGAAGTGCGCACTCCGGGAGCCGACGGCAGGAGGAGTACAACTCGACTCCCGCATTGACGAGCACCCGGCACTATCCAGCGCTCCGGCTCGTCAGTTGGCCGCTACCAGAAAGTTTAGCCATCCCTTTTCCGGATGTCAAGAGGTACACCGCCGGCGTTCGTCGCACACCGGCGGCGTAACGCGACACACCGGCGGATTAACACGACACACGGGCGGAGGGACACGACACACCGGCGAAGGGACACGACACCAAGGCGGCGTAACACGACACCAAGGCGCTGGAACACGATACCAAGCCGGAGGAACACGACACACAGTCGAAGGGACACGACACACAGGCGGTGGAACATGAGACCAGGGCGGAGGAACGCGACACCGAGGCGGACAACCGACGGGGCATCCTTCCCGTGAAGGCAGGTCGTTCGGTGAGCCGGAGTTGGTTTTATCTGCGTACATCTGCGCCATCTGCGGATTGGACGTTTGTCCGCAGATGACGCAGATGTACGCAGATGAGTGCCTCGTCCCTTTCGCGAAGACGCGAAGTGCAGACATCCACGCTCAGTTCCCCTCCGGCCACGCCATCGCCGACGCCAGCTCCGGCACCACCCCGACCAGCTCGTCGCGATACGCACAAGCGACGTCCTCGAGCTCCCGCGTCAGCACCGCGTCGACCGACGTCCCCTCCCGCCGCGCCAGAGCCCGCAGCACGTCCCGCTGATACCGCGGAACTCTCGCCCGCAGCTCCACCAGCCGGATCGCCTCCGGCAGCACCGACGGGGCATCCTTCCCGAGCGCGTCTTCGATGACCGACTGCTCCCACGTCTGCATCGCCACCGCCACCAGCTCCTCGCGCGTCATCCGCTGCCCGATGGCCGTCCAAACCGCTACAATCGCTCCATCCTCGATCTCCTGTTTCAGCTCCTTGAGGGTGAACCCGAGCAGATCCGCCGCCGTCATGAGGGCGAAGTTGGGACGGGGAGAGAGGAAGATATGACGGATGCGGGAGCGGGTGGTTTCGTCCATGGTTCGCGTCTCCTGAATTGATACAAAAGTATCAGTCCTATGAACGCATTTGTCAATAGGCTGCGACGCAGATGAGCCGATCTTCCTCCGCGGTCGCAGAACTGTTCGGGACGCGACTCCGAGAGCTCCGGCACGCCGGTGGTCTAACGCAGGAAGCGCTCGCGGAGCGCGCCGGCCTTCCTCACACGCACATCAGTGCGATGGAAAGAGGAATCAAGCTTCCGAACCTCATGACGATGCTCCGGCTGGCGGTAGCGCTCGAATGCAAGGTGGCAAAGCTCGTAAGCGTCTTCGACAAGACAAGTCTCTCGTCCATCCTGTCCAAGTGACGAGGAGAACCAAATGAAACTGGACGGAATGCTACTTGGCGTGCAGCGCCACCAGCCTTGCCACTTTTCGCGAATAACTTCGTCGCAAGCGAACAGCGAAATCAAGAAGTCGCAAGTACCTTCTGTCCAGTGGTTTAGCTTTGTTCCCCAAGCGAAGGTCTGACTCCCATGTTTTCCACAAGGCCAGTGCACCTTTGGCCCGCGAGTCTGATCGGCTGTGATGTTGTATCATTAACCGCTTCCCATGTCATCGCTCGTAGTTGCTGCGGTCGTTTCCGGCGCGATCATCTTCTTGATCGGTGTCTTTGCAGTCGGCCTATATATCTTTCGCAGGACTGAATCCGACCCGTTTAAGAACGCCCTTGAGTTGACGAAGACAATAGGAGTAATTGTCGCGGCCGGTTTTACCTTCGTATTCATTGACCAGCAGCGCCAGGCGCTATCACAAGCAGAGTACGATTTGAAGGTCTACCAGACGTTCTTCGATGCGGCAAACTCCGGTGATACGAGAGTGAAGCTGCGCACTTTGAACACCATGACGACCTACAGACGCAACTTTCTTGCGCAAGGAAGCAAGCTGGACAACACGCTTGTCGCTCTTTCGAAGTCGGTTCTTGACGATCAAGATGTTCAAGCAGCGCTTGCCGCGCCGACAAATTCAGGGATAGCTCAGAACCTAGCGAACGACCGGAGCAGGGTCATCAAAGGTACGATTCGAACATTTGAATCGGTGCTCGGTCCAATCGAGAAGATGTCCGGACCAGAACGAGAACGATGGCAAGATCTTAACGGCACCTTTGTAGACCTGCCGTTCACTATCAGGATGGGTTTCGCAAAAGGGGTGCTCACTCGGGTCCGTGTGCATCGTCTTGCCGCCCCGTTTTTTAAGGCAGTTTTCGGCGACATTTTCAGTGCTCATCTCAATTCTGCGATTCAAACTGTAGACCGTGTCTGGAATCCGTTGCTGAACAAGCCGGGCGCCGGGTTCTCGGGGCATATTTACGGCGTCGCAATAGATCTGAACGCCGACACGAATCAGTTTGGCACTGTCGGTGACATGGATCCACGGCTGGTCACTGTGTTCAAGCGCAATGGTTTCGTGTGGGGTGGCGATTGGGCCGGCGTACAACGAAACCCCATGCACTTCGAAGTATCAACCGATGCGTTGGCAGGCCAAACAGTAGGTGTAGGAGTGCCGTAGTGCGGGCCGGGACGACCCATAGATGAGGGCAATCAAATGTCATCGAGAGAAGTACCGATGTCCGTTGCGAGCAATTCATCCTTGAGCCAAATCTGGGGTCTAAAGTCTAGAGTGGCGAAAGCCAAGTGAGTGTCGGTCGGCCTGGAGCGGCGGTTTAGACTTTAGACCTGATCCCCGAGATTGTTCCTGGGTCGAGACCTCGCGAGAGGCCTCGACGTGATCGGCTGGCGATGGGATCTCGGTATCCCGGATTCGACACGGTCGAAGGCTTCAAGGCGATGCTCGCGGAGATGGACCAGTTTGACGCAAGTCCACGCTTTGGCGTTACCCCGTCACAGTGAAAGGCGCCGCCTCGATGGAAACGCAGAGGTGTAGCGAGAAAGCACTCCCCGTATCGAGATACTTAGGCCAGGTGAACGGGAACACCGTGCCGCTTGAATAGAGCGTCGAAGAACATCTTCACCGCTACGTGAGCCGCTGCCTCGTCATGCAGTTCATCCGCGCCGAACCGGAACACATGGTACCCAGCCAACGTCAACTCCCGGTCAGCGGCTACCATTGCTGCGTACCGGGTCGGATCGGCTTGGCCGTCATTGCGCGCGTAGTGATGCTTGCCGTCAACTTCTAGAACGACTCGAACACCATTAGGCAGCAAGAGTAGAAAGTCCATTCGAAACCTGAGTAGAGCGTCGCGTCCTCGTTCCTTCACGGTCTTCGGGTCCCAATGTAGCCAGACCTCGGGAAGCAGGGCCGGAAGTCCCTGTACGGCTGCGCTGAATCCCCTGTAGAAGGAGTCGAAGAGCAAGGTTTGCGGAGGTGAGTTTTTTGGAAGACTTTCGCGTAGTCTTCGGTAAAGGATTGCCTTAGCTTCCTGATCGTCGGTGATTCCACTGGCTTCGCTCCACCATGATTGCAGATCGCGCCACAGAAGTCCGTCCTTGCCGATGGGTCGGTCATACACGAGCACCTTGTCGGCATTCGTCACGATCTCGAAGTCGTTGTTGACCGCGTCTCGGAAGCGAAGATCGGGCTTCATGGAAGATGCAAATATCAGATTCTTCGGACGCCCGGCCGGCGCGGTGCCAATAGAAATGATGGTGAAGACAGGGTAGCCACCTTCGATATCGGTCTCGCGCAGTTCCACACCGCATGCACGGAGAGGTCCGTTCACAATTTCGACGAAATGTCGTTGAGCTGCTTCGTCCGGCCGAACGTTAGAGGAAGCCAAACCTTCGAGAAAGCGCGCGAAGCGACGGTCGGACACCTCCAATGCGCCAAGCTTGTCGAAGAGATCCTCGGTCGACCAATCTCCTGGGTTACGGTAGACATGCTGCTGGACTTCTGCGCGGAGGGATCGATCTGCTGCGCCTAAAAAGATGGCCATCGGGTCATCGTCCAGAACAAAAAGGCTGTCCAAGAGGGCGTCGAAGCGATTCACGTCGACGTAGAGGTCGTTCACCGATATCGTGCGCGCTACATCACGTCGAAAGCGTCTTTGTATCTCGGGGCTCTGTGTCAGAGCCCAAAGGGCATCTTCGATTTCGTTTCGTGTAGATGGTGCCGGTTTACGCAATTGGAGGAAGCGCTCGGCGACCCGCCGGACATCGTCGTCCTGGAGTGCGTCAAAGCTGGCTGTCATCCGTTCTCGTTTGGACCCTTGGTCGGTAGTGGGCAGTCCCAGATCTCTGCAGAGGGTTGGGATCAGACTGTGAGTAGAGATGTCACTGAGCGCAATTACATGCTGGCGGAGTAGAGCCCGCAAGTGATTGATATTCATTTGATAGCTCGCATGATAAGCCCTCACCGAGACCCAAACCAGGCAGCATCATCAGGTGCATGGCGGTTGATCGGCCACATCTCGGTCCAGCCGTCCGAGGCCACGTAGGAACGTGTCAGGGAGAGTGTCGCGCCATCATGCGGGCGTCCTGCTTCGCGTCCAAGTTGGGGGTCTGGAAAATCAACTTAGCGTCGCCCCAGTTCAGGTTGACCTAACTTGTCCCGACAATCACCCTCAATGTGGTCGACGACATCAAACCGCGCCGAGCAGGCGCACGTGGCCGGTGTCGCGCGCTCGTTGCGCCAGACGCCGGTCGGCAGTGATCAGCGGACAGTCGAACATCTCTGCGATGGCCACGTACGTTGCGTCGTAGTACGACAGTCCCCGAAGCGAGGCAAGTTGCAGCGTGGCGGTCGCGCTGGCCATCGTGGGCGGTACAACCTCCAGCGGAATGGAAAAGAGATCGGTCAGCGCCTCCAAAGCCTCTTCGATTGGCGGTCGAGAGCGCCCAAACAGGAGGATGTTCCCGACCTCGTAATAGAGAAGAGACGGGATGATGATCCTCGCTCGTCCCTCCATGTGATCGACGAGCAGGGCCTTAGCGACCGGCACGTCCTCCTCGGCTGCGTCGGGAATGAGCCACTTGAACGTTACCGAGGCATCCACCACCAGATCGATCAGCGACGCCCCCGATCGCGGGCCTCAAGAGCTTCGGCGGTCGAGAGGGGAGCGCGGAGCTCGGCCCTGCGGAGCAATCTGGAAAACGCTCTGCGACCGGCAGGGTCATCGATGGGGCGGTGCTCACGGTGTGCCTCCGCAAGAGCGGCTCGACGAACAAAGGAGCTACGCGTTTCGCCTGCCTTGCGTGCCGCGGCGTCAATGATCTGGAGATCGGTCTCGGGCAGTGAAACGAGAACCTTGCGCATCCCTATAGTATATCTAACGGATATCTGGAGAGGTTGGTTCTTCCTCTTCGCGCCTTCGCGTGAGATCGATTTTCACGCGAAGGCGCGAACCAAAGATAGCCACTCTCAGTCGGTTGCGTGGGAAGCAGCATCCCTCCTCCTCCGCCAGAACGGCGCCTCCCCCCACCGCCCCTCGCTCGCGTAGCACGCGTGGCGCATGCGCGTGTAGGCGCGCCAGGTTGTGTCGATGAAGGACTGGTAATCGGGGAGAGAGGTCTCGCCGGCGGCCAGGCCGGTGGAGAGAGCGGTGAGCAGGCCGTGCGAGGAGATCGGGTCGAACGACATGGCGGCGTCGCCGATGGCCAGCCAGCCGTCGCCGCCGGCGCGGTCTAGGCGGGCGCTTCCCGCGTCGACACGCCTCGGCTGCGCAGTCATGGCATAGCCGCCTTCGTCGATGCGCGACTGCGTCAGTGGGGAGGGAGTAAACGGGCGCGGTTTGTCGGAGACCAGCATCACGGCTAGCCGCGAATCCGGCAGTGGGGCGCTGTACCACCAGCCAACCTCGGCGGCCTCGATGAGCGTAGTGGCGTCGCAGTGGCCGCCGTCGAGGAAGGCCACGGTGGCGATGAGGCGGTCGTGGATCACGCGGCGGGCGCCGAGGAGGCGGGCGAGCCAGGAGGCGCGTCCGGTGGCGTCGATGAGGAAGGCGCTGTCGATCGCCGAGCCGTCGTCGAGCTGCAGGCGCCAGTTGCGGTTGTCGCGGGTCACCGAGGTGACGCGGGTGTTGGTGCGGCGGGTGGCGCCGGCGGCGACGGCGCGGTCGATGAGCATTCGCTCGAAGCGGCGGCGGTCGAGATGCCAGCCGTTGCCATACGGCGAGAAGAGGAAGGGCATGTCGTCGATGGCGTCGCTGCCCCACGCGGAGCGGTTGCCGGTGGAGGGGAGATGATCGTCGGGGGAGATGCCGAGTGTTTGAAGTAAAGGCCGCGCCGAGGGGGGGAGCGACTCGCCAGGCTTCTCGCCTTGGTCGTCGCCGCGTTCGATGATCGTCGAAGCGATGCCGCGGCGGGCCAGCGACAGTGCTGCCGCTGACGCGGCCGGCCCCCCTCCGACGATCGCCACGGGTGTTCGCATCAGCGATACTTCCTCGGGTTGGGCAGGTTGCGCGGCCGCACGCCGCCGTCGACCGGCCGTTCCGTGACTCGCGACTCGTCCGCCGCCACCATCGCGATCGCGGTCTTCTGCTTCCGCTTCTTCTCGATGGTCACGCTGCGCTCGACGTGCATGGTGGAGGGGAAGGAGCTGTGGTATGGATCCTTCGGATCGGTGGTGCCGGGCATCTGCGTGACCACGCCGACGCCATTCCACTCCTTCACGAATTCGTTGATCACGGATTTGTAATCTTCGCGCGGCGCCAGGAAGCGCAGCCAGTACTCGCGGTTGTCGAACTGAAAGGCGTCGAATCGTTCCGAGTACGACTTCTTCGCATCCATCACCGTGGCGTACTGCTCCTCGGTGAAGACACTGTTCGGCACGCGCACCGGCCAGAAGGTGGGGAGGAAAACGCCTTCCTGCCATCCGATGTAGGCAAAGAGGCAGCTCGACGTGTCGGTCTGCCACGGCACCGCCATCCAGCGGCTGACGTCGCCGGGTCCGCTGCCGTCGAGCGGTCCACCCGGCGCCAGCGCCACGGCGGAATCGAGGGTCTCGCCGTAGTCTTTCGGAGAACCTTTCCGCAGTTTGAGGCGGAACGGTTGCTCGTACATGATCGGCTGCCGCATCGGCCAGGTCATCTCGCAGCCGGGGTGAAACGGGCCACCGATGGTGTTGTCGAGCGCGGCGAAGTCGAGCGCGTGCGGCTGCTCGATGAGCGGGATGTCGTCGAAGGAAGCCGGCGGCGTTGCCTTTGGATCGTAGTCGGCGAGGAAATCGCCCTCCGCCCACTGACGCAACATGTCGTACTGCAAGCTGGTGATGGCGTACCACTCGCGCGGATCGATGGCCGGAAGGTTCACGCTGTCGCCGTAAACAGGCGGGATGAGGCCGGGCTCGATGCTGCTGAATGCGGGATTGCGGAATCGTTCAAAGTAGCTGCGGCGGAGCGGCTTTGCGTACTCCGCCTTCTCGGCCAGTGTCGCGATGACGCTTCGGAGGTCGTCGATGCTGTTGAAGCCCCAGATCTTGCCAAAGCCGGCGTTGACCCACTGGTTCTGCATCAACCGCTGGAAGATCGGGCCGATGTCGTTTGTGTACGACGGCTGCTTCGGACGAATGGAGGGATCGAGTTGCCAGCCGGCGTCGCGGATGATGTCGTACATCGTGGTCAGGGCGATCACGCCCGGCGCATAGTCGGGCGGAGCGACGACGACCCAGGCGTGGCCGGCCTCCATCTTTCGCCCATTGACCGTCACCGAGGCCGTCACCGGTCCGTCGCTGACGTCGTCATGCCAGCCGTCGTTGTTGGCGAAGGTGATTGCGGGAGCGTCGTCTTTCGACGCGGAGACCCCTCGGCCTCCGAAGACGAGCAGGCGGCCGTCTTCGTCGGTGCGCGCTTCGCCGAGCGAGACCGGCTTGCCGAAGAACTTGCCGCCGTCGAACTGGTACTTCTTTCCCTTCGTGTTGCGGCCGCTGATGGTGCGCGCGCCGGGGTCGATGACCAGCTTCGCGCGCTCGGCGCCCGTGATACCGGCGTTGCGGCGCGCACTCTTCTGCGGCGTCGTCCCCCCGCTGCCGTCGAAGTTGGGGATGTCCATCGCCTCGTCGAACTGGTACCACGCGGCCTTATGGTTGGCTACATGGACCTGCCACGCGACGTCGGCGTTGCCGGCGTTCAGTTCCCCGACGACGTTCCCCGCCGCGTCGTAGCCATAGACGCGAAAGCGCGCTACCTGCCGGAGAAGCTGTCCGCTCTTGTCTTTGAAGCCGTACTTCGGATCGGGTGGCACGCGCTGCTCTCCGGGGATCTCCGGGCCAATGAAGTAACCCTCCACGCTGCCGCCGACGCGCGCGATACCAATCGCCGGGTGAATCCGGCACGAGCGAACCTTCGAGATGTCCATCTGATCTCCCTCCGTCACTAAGGGAGGGATGCCACCGCGATTTTCCCTACCCTCCAGGAGGAGGGATCGCGCCGGACGGAGCGCTGGCGTCCTCGCCGCCAGACCTCAAATTTTGCTGGTAACACTACGTCTGCGCGAGCCTCCCATTCGGCAGCGAGGACGCAGCCGAGCCAGCCGGCGAGACGCCAGCGTTCCGTCATGGCGATTTGGAGATGGGAGAGCTGCAAAAAGCAAAGAACGATGGGTGTCAGACCTTCGCTTTCGGCTCGCCGCTGCGGATCGAAGCGCCACGGCATCCGACGGCGTGACCGTCATGCGTTACTCTTCGGCGGCGAAGGAAGAACATTCAATGTCACGACTACGAGTCCTCTGCTTCTCGATGTCCATCGACGGATTTGGCGCGGGGCCGGATCAGGATCTTCAGAATCCGCTTGGTGTGGGCGGGCCGGAGATGTTCGACTGGTTCTTTCACACGCGCACATTCCAACAGATGCACGGGGGCGGGGAAGGGGAGACGGGAGTCGATGACGATTTCGCCGCGCAGGGCTTCGACAACATCGGCGCGTGGATCCTCGGGCGCAACATGTTCGGTCCCGTGCGCGGTCCGTGGCCGGATGAGGAGTGGAAAGGGTGGTGGGGTGAGGAGCCGCCGTATCACGTGCCGGCGTTCGTTCTGACGCACCATCCGCGCGCAACGCTCCCGATGAAGGGCGGCACGGAATTCCGTTTCGTCACGGACGGGATTGAATCCGCATTGCAGCAGGCGCGTGATGCGGCGCAAGGCAAGGATATCCGGCTCGGCGGAGGCGTATCGACGATCCGCCAGTACCTGCAGGCGGGGCTGATCGACGACCTGCACCTCGTCATCTCGCCCGTTCTCCTCGGCCGAGGGGAGGAGCTGCTGCACGGAATCGACCTGCGAGCGCTTGGGTACGAGTGCGTGAAGCACGCCGCCGGCGGACGCGCGGCGGCGCATGTGATCCTGCGCAAGCGGACGTGAGGACCGCACGCTTTGCGGCTCGATCGGGGCCGGGGTGTACGTTTGGGGAAACCATAATCTCCGCGATCCCCGCGTCTCCGCGTGAACCCGGTTCTCCGTTCCCTTGTGTCTCTGGTGCACTGACAGCTACGGCAGAATCGCAAACGCGCGCGCCGGGAAGCCGAGTGTGGGTCCGACTATGCCTTGCGCACCGGGTAGCGCAGGTGCGTCACGCCGACGCCCTGGATCACCGTCGGGTTGCCAAGGGCGCTTGGCGTGCCGTCGAGGCGGTCGAAGAGCCGGACTCCGGAGCCAAGCAGAACCCCGGCGATGTCGACGCTTATCTCGTCGAGGAGCCCGGCATTCAGTAATTGCTGGATGGTGTCGGCGCCATGGACGCCAACGTTCTTCCCGGCGGCGGCGGATTTGGCCTGGCTCACGGCGCTTTCGATGCCGTCGAGCACGAAGTTCACGGTCGAGCCGGGACGCGGCCACCCATCGGGGATTTGGTGGGTAAGAACGAATGCCGGTCCCCAGGCGTGGTTTCCGCCCCATCCCTCGGCTTTATCGAACGTGCGCCGGCCGGTGAGCACGGCACCAAGGTCGTCGATGAGACCGTGAAGGTGGTCGGCGCTCGGCTGCGACACATGAAAGGTCATCGGGTCCGAGCCTCCGGTGTGGATTTCGACGTCGCCCGAGCTCATGTACCAGTCGAACACTTCGCCCACTCCATCGTTGACGTCGGCAACGAAGCCGTCGAGCGACATGGACATGATTGCGATGACCTTCGACATTGCGCGCTCCTTTCAAGGGACGCGGAGCGTAGGGCATTCGAGCGGGATTTCCAAGCAGAACGGTGCGCGCCGACGCAGGAGAGCAGCACTCATGCTGTGACAGATGACGAAGCAGCCGATGGAAAGGAGGCTACACTTCGGGCGACGGAGGGCGCAGGCGCTTGAATGATGCTCGATTTTTCTTGATAGTGACGGGACTGGCTATTGTCACCCTCGTGCTTACATTTGTTCTTTTTCGATTTTTGCAATCGCAGGCAGAAGGACAAGGCAAACTTCTCGGCGGCACAATCAAATACGGTGGGTCGCTCGCAGGTTTTGTATTGCTCTTTAGTATTCTCTTCGCCGCATTTTACAGACTTCGGGCTGATCCTGGTGTAACAACACCGATTTCGCTCGCCGGCGAATGGTCAATCGAATTGAGGACGTCTAAGGGAGGGGCTGAAGCTGGCGTCGTAACCATTCGACAACGTCATGGCGATCCAATCCTCCAGATGAGTGGCGAGATCACGGGCGTGGAAGCGACGACCTTCACCACCGTGGTAGGCGTAATTCGTGACAGACGCGTCTACTTCATCTATGAAAATCTCCATGGCGAGAGCGGAATCATTCGCGGACTCGTTCCGAGCGATACACCCAAGGCATTGACACTCATCTACACGGACCTCATAGGTCACGACCGCAATGACGACCCGTCTGGAACGTTAGTATTAACCAGGCGTCAATGATTGCCGGACAACAGGATGCGGTTGTCTTATCGAGAGTTGATGAGGCGCGTCAGTTTGCCGGTTTCTCGATCCGCTTGTGCGTTTCGGGCACGACCATCATCGCGGCGGAGCCGTACCAGGGGGTCAATTCGTAGACGAAGACACCTGCTTTCACTGCCGGATCGAGGATCACGAGCTTCTCGGCTTCTTCAACGGTCCGGACATTGAAGATGTACAGACCGCGATAAGACCTGTCGTTCTTGCCGAAGGGACCCGCGATGACGAGCTTCCCGTCCTTTGCAAGCCGTCCGATGTTGGCAAAGTGACCGGCGAAGACGTCCTCGCGATCCTTCCCCACAACCTTCGCATCGTTCGGGCCCGTTTTCAGGATGCAGAGGACGTAGGTCTTCATTCCGCGTTCATCGGCGCCGAGCTTCCTGGCGAGCTCCGGATCGAACGACGGCGTCTTCCCGGAACGCGGCTCCTCCGCGATTGCAATGGGGGAGGTAACGCAGAGGAGGAGAAGGATCAGCCATGCCTTCGTATGTTTCATTCGTTGTCTGCTCCGAGCGTCAGTGCGCGTCGGCGTTCACGCTGCAGAGGGTCTCGGCTTGTTGGCGCAGCAACGTCCGGCCGTCTTTGTCCGCGGCGTCGTACAGTTCGCAGAAGTGGGCGATCTCCGCGGTTGGTGTGCCGGAGGGAAGAGTGACGCCGTCTTCATCAGGTTGGTCGGGATCGAAGACCAGGATCTCTTCCCAATTGCTGTCGCGTTTCACCAGCTGCGTGTAGACGGCAATGATGGCGCGCGGAGTTCCGGTGTTGCGCCGCGAGTATCCCTCTTTCGTCCGCTTCCACGTCCGCTTGCCTACTTCCTCGATCATGCGCATGAACTCGTCGAGCGATTGACGGGCGGTCTCGCTCACGTCGGTGAACTGCAGACGGGAGATATAGGTAGGACGCGGATTGATGGCCACCACGCGGCAGCCGCGGACGATTCCGTTCAGCTCGATCTTCAGGTTCCGGAAGCGCAGCGTGAACAAGACCCGTTCCTCCGGCTTGGTCGCGGCGAAGGACTGGACGCTCGCCCCTTTCCTGGAAATGTCGAGCAGGGTTCCCTGATGGCGGCTGATCCCCACGACGACCATGACGGTCAGCTTGAGGCGCTCCTCGCTTCGGCGTTCCTTCGCCAAGCCCAATCTACGAAGCAGTTTTGTCATGGTGGTGGCTCGGACCGTTGAGCCGTTATCCCTTGCCCGGACAGTTTAGATCAGAGGCGCCGGTTTTCTCTCGCGTTCGAAGCTTACTTTTCGTTTCCTGGTTTAGGGGACTCCGATCCATAGAACATGGACGTGTTTCCTTGTTTGTCGGTGAGGTTCACCAGCATTCGCTCGGACGCGATCACGTCGAGGACCCGGAAGGTGCCGTCGCCGTCCGGCTCGACGGCGGTGACGAACCTGGCGGTGGTTCGGCTGCCGCTGCTGCCCGCATAGATCTCGACGGTCGTTCCGGGGCAGGCTTTGCCGTTGAGCGAGCCGAGGCCTCCGGGGACTCGTTCGTAGGATCCGAAGAGGATGGGGGTGGCGAGGCCGCGGTTGGCGGCCGCGTCGTCGTAGGCGCATGCACCGGCCTTGGCCGACGATGGTTTGCCGGTGCTGCCGGCGAGCGTACCGACCGAGACGAATTCAGCCTGGCTGATCCGGTTTCTGGCGGGCCGCGACCCAGCCGTCGGGTCGAAGAGGATGGCGGTACCGGAGATGTCGTCGAACCGGTCATGCAGCAGGCTGTTATCCGACGATCCCGCGCGGATCACGATGCCGTTGGTCGCGTGAATGACGGCGGTGTTGCTGATCCGAACATTGGCTGCATGAGACTCGATCACGATCCCCGTGGCGCGACCGCCACCGTCGACGTACGATTGGTCGATCGACGATCCCGGCCCGTCGAGGACTACCGCCGCGAGGCCGGACGGTGCCGTGCTCCGCACGTTCAACCTCTTCGCGTTCAACGTCGCCGTCGCGCGGATGGCGGTGCCTTCTGAATGCAGTGCGATCGACGAGATGATCGTCTCGGCCGCGAGTGTGAGTGCGTCTCCTTGTCCAGCAACGTCCACTTCGAGGTCAGTCTGCTGCGGGCTGCTGCGAGGCCGCGCCGGATCGGACGCCATCCAGGCGACGCCGTCGATCGACGTGCCGCGGTCGGTCACGGCCGGCAACGGAGTCGCACAGCGTATCGTCCAACGTCCGTTCGACGGCGCGGACGCGGGCAGGAACCGCATCGCATTCGGACCGGCGATCGCGTTCGCGTTGCGGATGAACTGCCGCAAGGAGCCTTGGCCGCTTCTTCCGGCGATCACCTCTTCTACATCGTCATCGTTGTCGACGACGTTGAAGCTGAAGCCGAAGGACGCCGTTGCGCTGCTCGCCGGATCGGTGGTGTCGACGCGCACGACATGCTTGGACGTCGACAACTTCCTCGGGTCGTCCGATTGTGCTGCCCAACGCCCGCCGACGCACGGGCCTGCACTCGTCCGCGTGACTTCTCCCGATTCGCCAGCGCATTGCGCGCCCGTGGAGCCAAATGTCTGCTCGGCCCAGATCGACTCTGACGTCGCGGATGCGTTCAATCCGCTGCTCGGCGCGATCGTCAGCGAGTCGGCGGCGATCCAGTAGATCGCGGGAGCGAGTCCGTCGAATGTGAATCGCCCAGCCGCGTCCGTATGCGTTTCACCCGCGCGGACATCGTCGTCGTCGGGGATGCCGTTGCCGTCATCGCGCCATGCGATGAGGCGAACACTCGCAAGGGGAGATGCCGCGTCGATGTTGCCTCTGGCGCCACGATCTTCGGCCACGGTCCCGGTCAACCCCGCCGCCGATCGGAAGTGAACCAATCTGGCCGGGAACCCGTCGAGCCCTGTCGTATTGACGGCGGTGGCGCGCCAGTACAAGTCGCCATAGGGAAGCGCGTTTGGCCGCCACGAGGTCTCATGGATTCCCGTCGCACGTTCGATCAGCTTGGTCGCATCGGCATCGCGATAAATCTCAAGGGTGTAGGAGGCGGCGTCGGGAACGCTCTTCCAACTGAAGCCGGAGTGGAGCGTTGCCTCTGCCGCCGGCTCAGCTATCGGCTCAACCAGCGCCGGTGCCGGCAGCAGCTTCTGCGGACGCTCGGGCGCCTTCCCCAGCTCGACCTGCGTCCCCATTCCGGCGCCGACGTCGACGCTTTTTCCGGCCGACGCCACCACCGACGAACCGCCGTACACCATCACCTGTGCCTTCGCGTCGGCCGCCTTCCGGCTGCGCGTGGACACAGGGCGGTTTGCCGAGGCGTTGTGACTGATCGACGTTCCACCGATGACGACGTGGAGCTCGGCAGTCGCTTTCTTTTTCGGACGGCTGGCGACGTCGATCTGTCCGTCGATGATCTCGATGGTCTCGCTGGCTGGGCGGCGTTGCGCCGGCCGCATTTCTTTCAGGAAGAGCAGCGAGTTCTCTGTCATGGTCAGGTGCGAGCCATCATCGAACTTGAGGTCGGCCGAGGACTTCTCGTAGGTCCTGAGGCCATCGTTCTCCTTGAGCAGGTCGCCCTCGTGCGCCGTCGCCCACGGCTCGGGGTCCGGTTTGTCGTCGACGCGCCGGGCCACGCGATCGACCAACGCGTTTCTCTTCGGCAGCTGTCGGGAGACGATCACGCGGATTCGCGATCCCGGCTTCAAATGCCTGGTTTCGTGGATCTGCGGGTTGAGCCGGAGGTTCTCCGTCCAGAGCGAGGGAGAGCCGAGGTAATGAATGGTGATGCCGATGAGCGTGTCGCCCGGACGGACGGTGTGCCAGGCCACGGTATCGCCCGGGCGCGGCGGTGGACCTTCGGACGTTTGGGCCGACGCCGCGATGGCGGCCATAAAAAGGACGGCGGCAAGAGCAACTATTTTTCGGTCAGGCATCGGCTTTCGATAACGAGATGGTTGGCACGTACATCGGATCGGCGTGCTTCGTTCCAGTACGCCGAGCCATGTTCGTGCGTGGGTTGAGTTGGAACTTCTGCTCCGTAGTCATCCGGCGCAGCAACGCCACCAGTTCCCCGGGACTGGAGAGACGTTCCGACGGATCCTTTGCCAGCATTCTCATCACGGTCTTTTCCAACAATAGCGGAGTCAGAGGATTCGCCGCGGTCGGCAGCGGAGGCACAGAGCGGAGTGTTGCTTCGAGCGTCTCTTTCATGCCGGGGCGGTCGAACGGCGCGAATCCGGTCAGACACTGATAGAGCGTGACGCCGGCGCTGAACATGTCTCCCGCCGGCAGCGAACCGCGGCCCGCGATCAGCTCGGGCGCCATGTAGCCGGGCGTGCCGAAGACCATGCTGATGTCCGTGAGAGCGCTCAACAGCTCGGCGATCCCGAAGTCGGTGACCTTGACCGTTCCGTTCCACGAAATGAGGATGTTCGCCGGCTTGATGTCGCGATGGATCACATGGGCGCCGTGCGCCGCTTCCAGCGCGTGGCCGAGCGCCAGGCCGACCACGAGCGTCTGTTCGATCGAGAGCGGGCGGCCATCGAGCTGACTGTCGAGACTCACGCCGTCGACGAACTCCATGGCAATGAACGCCGAATCGCCCGACTCCTCGACGTCGAAGACGGCCACCACGTTCGAGTGATGGAACTGTGCCACCGTGACCGCTTCGCGCATCAGCGACTCGACCAGGTTCCCGCGCTCCGGCGCCGGAACGTCATCGCCGAGGCGGATGGTCTTCAGCGCCACCGGCCGCTGGAGTTTCGGATCCCAGCCGCGGAACACCGTTCCCATTCCGCCCTGCCCGACCACTTCGAGCACCTGATAGCGGCCGAGAAAAACGTTCCCGAGCTCCTCCCGGGCGTGCACCCGTTTCTGCAGCAGATCGAGCGAGGAGCGCAGCCGGTCGATGTCGCTGCCGCCGCCGGCGGGGATGAATCCCATCTCACTCTGCGCGTTGAGCAGGTCGCGCAACGGCCGCACCACGGCGAACCAAGCGGCGACGGATAGCGCGGCGACGAGGAGGAGCGCGGCGATGACCGCGAAGAGCGATCGCCTCCGCAAGTTCTGCGCGATCGCTTCCGCTACCGTCGCCGGCTGCGTCGAGACCACGACCCACGGCGTCCCATCCACCGGCGCGTAGGCGCCCACCGCCACCGCGCCACCGGCCGCCGGAAAGCGTCCGGCGCCGCGGATCCGGCCCGTGGCGGCGAGGTTGAGCAGGGCAGGGGGGATGCTGGCCACGTCCGCCGGATTTCCGACGACCGCATGCCGGCTGCGATCGATCAGAACGCGGATCGCTTGTTCGCCGAGCTCGGAGGAGTGGAGATCGTCTTCGAGCGCGCCGGCATCGAAGATCGCCGTCGTCTGCCCGCCGTTCGTTAGCGGCCGCACGATCGATAGCCACGCGCCGCCGTTGCCCGTGTGGACTTCGAGGCGCTCCCGCTGCGGATTTGCCAGGATGGCCTGGATGACGGACGCGGCCGACGTTTTCTGGCCGCGAAAGATCTCGGCTCCGGCGGGATCGCGAAGGACCACCGCAACGAGATCGCCGCGCGATTGAAGAAGGCTCCGCACCGTCTCTTTCGCCGCGGCCGAGGAGGGATCGTTCTCGACTTCAGGCGCCGCGACGAGCGCATCGATCAACGTCTCCCACGCCGAAACCGTGCTGTCGATGCGGTCCGCCCCGGTGTTCGCCGAGAGCGCATGCGTCTGCAGCACCTGCGAGGTCATGGCCTCGCGATTGAGGTCGGCGAAGCGGAACGAAAGCAGGGCGAGCGGAATCAGCCCCGCCGCCATGAGCGCAATGATGATGCGTCCAAGAAAGCCGATCTGCAGCCGGCGGCGAGGCCTGGGTGTTTCAGAGGAACGCATCAGCCCGCCAATGGTAGCGCGTCAAGGGAACGCCGCCCGGCTCTCCGCGCCATCGGGCGCTTGCACGCCGCGGCCTGTTTAGTGGATGTAATGGACGCACTCCTCCCGTCGGCTAGAATCCGGTCGCAGTCCAATCGGGTCCACCTCGGCAGGGAGATCGTTCATGGCGAAGCGCTGGTTTGCGTACGTGTGTCACGCGGCGGTCCTCATCACCGCCCTTTTCTCATCAACTACGGTCACTGCGCAGGCGATCGCGGAACGGAAGCCACTGGTTCTCGCCGACGCGGCGAAGCAGCGTGGCGTTGCCGATCCTCAGGTGTCGCCGGACGGCCGGTGGATCGCTTACACCGTGAGCACCACCGACGCGGAAAAAGACAAGCGCGACAGCGATCTATGGATGGTCGGATGGGATGGCGCAGATCGCGTACGCCTGACCTCAACGCCCGACAACAGCGAGAGCAAGCCGCGGTGGAGTCCGGATGGACGCTATCTGGCCTTTCTTGCGAAGCGAGGAGACGACGACGAGAAGAAGCTGGGAGCGCAGGTGTGGCTGCTCGACAGGCGGGGCGGCGAGGCCGTGAAGCTCACCAGCATCAAAGGCGGCGTCTCCAGTTACGCGTGGTCGCCCGATGGGAAGCGGCTCGTGCTGGTCGTCAACGACTTCGATCCAAGCTCTGACCCGGAGAAGAAAGAGGGTTGGAAGCGCAAGACCGCTCCTCCCATCGTCATCGACCGTTACCACTTCAAGGAAGATTCCGACGGATATCTCGGCTCCCTGCGTACCCACCTGCAACTCTTCGATATCGACTCAAAGAAAGCTGAGAACCTCACCTCAGGGAATTGGAATGAGGAGAATGCGAGCTGGTCGCCGGACGGTCGCCTCATCGCGTTCGTCAGCAATCGCGAACACGATCCTGACCGCGCCGACAACACCGACATCTTCGTCATCGAACCAAAAGCAGGAGCGCAGCCGAGGAAGCTGACGACGTTCAGCGGGCCGGATCGGGGAGTGCCTTCGTGGAGTCCCGACAGCCAGTCGATCGCGTATCTGCAGGGCGATGAGCCGAAATTCACCGCCTACCAGATGAACAAGCTGGCCGTCCTTCCCGCGGCAGGTGGCGTGTCGCGCGTTTTGACGGCCGCGCTCGACCGGGCCGTGCAGGAGCCGCTCGTCTGGAGCGCTGACGGCAAACAGATCTCGTTCGTCGTGCAGGACGATCGCATCACTTACATCGGCCGCATGCCTGCCGCCGGTGGTCCGATCGAGAAGTTGACGACCGGCCGGCGCGTGGTGTCATCCCTTTCTCCGCGAAGCGACGGCGCGTTCGCCCTGCTGTCGTCAACGGCGAGCACGCCCGACGAAGTGCACGTGTACGAGAAGGGTGCACTGCGTCAGGTCACGCACGAAAACGACGAGTGGCTCGGCAAGATCGCCCTGGCCAGCGTCGACGATTTCACCTGCACCGCGAAAGACGGCAACGAAGTGCACGGGCTGATCTTCAAGCCGCCGTCATCCGTGTCCGGGCAGAAGTATCCGACGGTCCTGAACATTCACGGCGGACCGAATTCGCAGGATCAGCACGCGTTCAGCTTCGAGCGCCAGTTTCTGGCGGCCAATGGATACGTCGTGCTGGCCGTGAACTATCGCGGAAGCGCCGGCCGCGGCAACGCCTACCAGAAGGCGATCTTCGCCGACTGGGGAAACAAGGAAGTGATCGACCTGCTCGCCGCCGTCGACTATGCGGTCGCCTCCGGCATCGCCGACCCGGCCCGCCTCGGCATCGGCGGCTGGAGTTACGGCGGGATCCTCACCGATTACACCACTGCCTCCGATCCTCGCTTCAAGGCCGCGATCTCCGGGGCCGGCAGCGCACTGCAGCTGTCGATGTATGGCAGCGACGAGTACATCGCACAATACGAGCTCGAGCTCGGACCGCCGTGGAAGAATCCGGAGGCCTGGCTCCGCGTGTCGTACCCATTCCTGCACGCCGATCGCATCAAGACTCCCACGCTCTACCTCGGCGGGACATCCGATTTCAACGTGCCGCTCATCGGCAGTGAGCAGATGTACCAGGCATTGCGAAGCATGGGCGTGGACACGCAGTTGATCATCTATCCCGGTCAGCACCACGGCATCACCACGCCGAGCTACGTCGCGGACCGGCTGGAGCGGTATGTTGCCTGGTACGACAAGTACTTGAAGCTGGAACCGCCCCTTCCTCCGTTCGCTCGTTACGCCGCTGGCGATCCCAGTACCGTATCGCCGAATCTTCATGGCCCGACTCTGATTCTCGCCGGTGGCGGTGGCGATCATGACGTGGCGATGCAGGCGGCAATCGACCGCGTGCGTGGTTGCACGGATTGCGAGCGAAAGCTCGACGTCGTCGTTCTCCGCGCCACGGGAGGCGACGACTACAACCCATACTTCATGGGGATGAAAGGCGTGAGCTCAGCGATCACGCTCATCATCAGAGACAGGACGGTTGCCGCGCGCCCCGACGTCATCAAAGATGTCCGGAACGCGGAGATCGTCTTCTTCGCCGGCGGAGATCAGTGCAACTACATCCGCTGGATCAAAGGGACGCCCGTCGAAGATGCGGTGAAGTCGGTTTACCGTCGCGGCGGAGGGGTCGGCGGAACGAGCGCAGGACTGGCCATTCAGGGGGAGATCGCCTACGACGCATGCCCCGATCAGAGCGCGGTTTCTGCGGATGTCCTCAAGGATCCGTTCAGCATCGACGTCAGTCTTTCGCGAGGATTCTTCGAGTGGCCACCGTTGCGCGATGTCATCACCGACACGCATTTCAAGAAGCGCGATCGGATGGGCCGTCTGCTCGTCTTTCTCGCCCGTGCGCTCGACGAAAAGCGCGAGTCCCGCCTCATCGGCCTTGGTGTCAACGAAGCAGCAGACGCGATCATGGATGCCAAAGGAATCGCGACGGTATTCGGGAACGGGCCGGTGAACGTCGTCGTTGCCGACCATCCGGCCGAAGTCCTCGAACGAGGCAAGCCGCTCACGTATCGAGGATTCAAGATCTGGCACTTCGACAACGGCCAGACCATCGATCTGGCGAAGCTCCCTGCGACCGGCTACAAGACGATCGATGTGATCGACGGCGTTTTGAGCGGGGACCCGTACTAGCCGGATACGGCCCGGTGCGTTCGCTCGTTGCCCTTGTCCCGGTCAGGACACATCTTCGTGTACACTAAGTGAGCGATGAAGAAGCGCGAGCTTGAGAGGCGGCTGCTGCAATGTGGCTGGCGCTTCCTCAGGCACGGCGCCCGGCATGACGTCTGGACGGACGGCGAACGCGAGGAGTACGTGCCGCGCCATGCGGAAGTGAATGAACAACTCGCAAGAGCGATTCTGCGACGAGCCTGCGGAGATTGACGATGAGATTTGTCGGAAAACTGAAGCGGGATGGCCGTTGGTGGTTGGCCGAAATCCCGATGCTTGATGCGTTGACGCAAGGGCGCACGCGCCGGGAAGCGCTCGAGATGATCCAGGATTGGATCGAGACCGCGGTCAATCGCCCCGGCTTCCAAGCGACGGTGCACGCAAAGGGCAGCGCAGAGTTTGAGGTTTCCGGCTCCGATGCCACATCGATGATCGCGCTCCTGCTGAGGCGGCGAAGAGCAGCGAGCGGCGTGTCTCTACGCGACATGGCCTCGCGGCTTGGTGCGACCTCGCGAAATGCCTATGCAAGGTATGAGCGCGGTGAAGCTGCACCAACTCTCGAAAAACTGGATGCGTTACTGAAAGCGACGTCGCCGGGCGGAGACTTTGTCATTCGGGAGATTCAGTAGATCGTAGCGACGGCCACGGACTCATCGCTCCAACTGTGCCAACAGTGCCCGCGCCGTCACGATGTCGTCGGCGTACCGCTGCGGCGGCGCGGTCTCGATGAAGCGCTGCAGCGCTTCGCGGGCCACGTCGTTCCTGCCGGTGCGGCTGGCGACGATGGCCAGGTTGTACATCGCGTCGTAAAGGCGCGGATCGGCTTTGACTGCCTTACGCCACCAGTTGATGGCCTCGTCCGGATGGCCGCTCTTCATTTCGATGACGCCCATGAGATTGAGCGCCGTCGGGAGGCGGTCATTCAGGATCAGCGCCTTGCCGAGGCTGGCCCTGGCCCCTGTAACGTCGCCGCGGCGCAGGGCAACGACACCGAGATTTTGATAGGCGGTGGCGTTGGTGTGGTCGATCGACAATGCCTTCTCGAATTCGGCGCGCGCGCCTGCCAGATCGCCGTTGTCGGCGAGCGCGATGCCGTACGCGTTCAAGACGTCGGGATCCTGTCCTGAGGCGAACGGCTTCAGCGTGTCGAGAGCCTCCTTCGTCTGTCCCGTGGCGCTGAGCAGCAAACCGAGGCGCACCTGCATCGCTTCGTTGGCGGCGCCTGCACGGACGGCGCGGCGCAGCATGTCAATCGCGGCAGCCGGGTTCTCGTTCTGCTGGAGCATGAAGGCGAGCATCTCCGCGGCCACCTTGATGTTTGGATCGCGTTTGAGAATCTTGCGAAGAGTATCGATCGCCTTCGGCAACTGCCCGGTCTGATAGAGGGCGACGACCTCGTGCAGCTCGTTGTCGACGCCGATGAGATTCTTCGGATCGTCGGCCGCTGTGTACGTCTTCTTTTCCGCGGAGCCCGAGATGTAGCCGAGACTCATCAACTGTGCTTTCTCGGCAGGATCGACGCTGCGCTTGATGTTCTGCGCCGGCGGAGCGCCATCCGCGAGCAGCTTGCGAATCGCGAAGAGATCGCGGCGATCAGTTTCGGCCAGATTTTTCTTTTCGCCCGGATCGGCGGCGAGGTCATAGAGCTCGGGTACCGGCAGGTCGATGTACTTCCGGCCACCATGGATCAGCCCAACGAGCGGCGCCCATCCGCGATTGAGCGATGCGGAGATTGCCTCGAAGTAACTGTCGGAGTTGCCTGTGCCGGGAAGCAGTGGATGCCCGGGAAGGGAAGGAGGAACAGGAACGGCGAGGCGGTGAAGAATGGTGGGGACGAGATCGATGTGCCTGACGTAGTCCGCCTCTCTCCTCGGCTCCTCACCCGGATCGATGATGATCAGCGGGACTTTCAGCGTCGACTCGTAGGCAAACAGGCCATGCGTCTGTTCGCCATGTTCGCCAAGAGCCTCGCCATGATCGCCGGTGATGACGACGAGCGTGTTGGGATGACCCAGCAGCCGCGGCTGCAGAAATCGCGATAGCTGCATGTCGACGTACGCGACTTCGCCGAGGTACGGGGCATCGCGGTACTGCTCGCGAAACGGTGAGGGTGGGTCATACGGCGCATGTGGGTCGTAGAGGTGGATCCAGAGGAACTTCTTTCTGTTCGGAATGGAGTCGTACCAGATGCGCGCAGCGTTCAGCGTCTCCTCGGCGGGCCGTTCCTGAACCACGAAATCGAGCGGGTTGGAGCCCTCGCGATACTTGTCGTCGTACACATCGAAACCGGCATTGAGTCCGAAGCGCGAGTCGAGTGGGAAGGCGCTGACAAACGCAGCCGTGGCGTAACCGGCTTCGCGCAACATTGTCGCGAGTGTTGGGTGCCTCGGGTCCAGCGTGAAGCCGGCATTGTCACGAATGCCATGTTGATACGGATAGAGACCGGTGAGGATGTTGGTGTGGGACGGGAGCGTAACTACGTTGTGCGCATGGGCGTTCGTGAACACGGTGCCGCGCGCGGCAAGGCTGTCGAGATAGGGCGTGCGAACGCGTTGGTTTCCGGTGAAGCCGAGGGCGTCCGCGCGCAGCGTGTCGATCGTGATGAGGATGACGTCGGGCGGTTGCTGCCGGCGCCGGAGCGCGATGATCGCCAGCACAATGATGAGCGCGAGGGCGCCGAGCGCGACGAGCCAGACCTTCTGTGGTTTCCTGACCATCGGCTCTACCCCGCGAACTTTCGGGCCATTTTTCGCAGCACGGGATCGCCGGGGAACTTCTGCAATCCCTGCGCGGCCCAGTAGCGCGAGCCGTTTCGATCGCCAAGAGTCTCGGTCGTCTCGGCCACTGCGGCGAAGTTCGCGGCTGTCGGTGCGGCGTGGATGAGCTGGTAGACGAGGCGGGTGGCCTCGTCTCCATGTCCTTCGCTCACCAGCAGAACGATGAGGCTCTGATAGGCGCGGGCGTCGCCCGGAGATAACGCGATCTCCTGCTTGAGCGCACGCTCCGCTTCCTCGTTGCGGCCGAGCCGAGCGAGAAGATCGCCGCGAAGAAACCCAAGGCCCGCGAAGGGTGGCTTGTGCTCGGCCGTGACGATGCGTTCCGCTTCGTTGGCGGCGGCCAGCGACTCCTCAAAACGATTGGCCTGCTTGAGGACGCGCGCAAGGGTCACGTTTGCTGCTGCGCGGTCGCCGCCGCCGGTCGCCAGCCGCGCTTCCTTCTCCGCGTTGGCGAGATCGCCGCGAGCGAGGGAGACGCGCGCCAGAACCTCGTGCGCTCGAGGAGGATCCAATCGCAGAGCCAGTTCCGCGTGTTGCCGGGCGTCGTCGATCCGGCCAGCATCGAGGGCGAAGTTCGCGACGGTCAAGGCGAGGATGGGCGAGCCGGGATTCGTCTTCAGACCTTGTTTGGCGGCGGCGATCGCTTCGTCCTCACGCCCGAGACGCCAGTACGTTTTGGCCGTCACGTCCCAGACGTCCGTCATTCGTGGATTCTCGCGAAGAATCGTTTGAAACGCGGCTAGAGCCGGCTCATTGTCTCCGGCACGGAAGAGGGCGAACGCGCTTCGCAGATCGCGAAACGTCTGACGCTTGTCCTTCGGATCGGGGAGCAGTTCGCCCGGAGTTGCTGCGCCGGCGCTGCCGATGTATCCGAGTGCCGCGAGCTTGGCCGCCTCTTCGGGAGGGACGGCCGCCGCTGCCGCCGCGTCCTGGAGCATGGGCTTGATGGCCTGCTTCATCGCAAAGTACGTGCGGCGATCGGTGCCGGTCAGGTTCGTCCTTTCGGCGGGATCGGTCTGAAGGTCATACAGCTCCGGCTGCGGCGCCTCGATGTAGTGCTTCGTGCCGTCGGTGAGCGAGTGAAGGTCACTCCAGCCGAAATGAAAGCGTGGGTAGAACGTCTCGCTATAGACGTCACGTGACGGCGCATTTCCTCCGAACAACGGCCGGCTGGCCAATCCGGGAGGGAGAGCGATGTGAAGCTCCTCGAGGATCGCCGGCATTACATCGCGCAAACCGACGGTCTCGCGGGCACGCGACGCATGAGCCGAACCGGGCAACTTGACGATCAGCGGAACGTGGATCGCCTCCCGGTAGAGAAAGATCCCGTGCTCATCTTCTCCATGATCGCCAAGGCCTTCGCCGTGATCCGAGAGGAAGACGATCAGCGCCCGGTCATAAATCTTCTGTCGCTTGAGCGAATCGAGGAAACGCCCCACGATGGCATCCGCGAAAGCGATCTCGGCATCGTAGGGCTTGAAGCGGGAGCGGTACGGCTCCGGCGCGTCATACGGGGCATGCGGCTCGTACAGGTGCAACAGAAAAAACAGCGGCTGTCCGGCATGCTCGCCGATCCACGTCTCCGCAATCGCCTCGGTCTCGACGCCGTTCCGTTGGATTCCGCCGAGCGACTGGTCCGCGCGTTCGGCGATGCGGTCATCGAAGAACTCGAAGCCCCTAGCGATTCCTGTTTCCCGCCGCAGAACATACGCCGAGACTGCCGCCCCCGTCGCATATCCATTTCGCTGCAGGACCTCGGCAAGGGTCGGCTTCGCGGGATCGAGGTTGAAGCCCATGTTGTCGCGCACGCCCGTGTCGGCCGGCAACAGTCCCGTAAGAATCGTCGCATGCGACGGCAGAGTCAGCGGGCAGTGACTGAATGCTTTATCAAAGACGATCGCTTCACGCGAAAGCGCGTCGATGGCAGGCGTTTCCACGCCGCGATAGCCATAAACGGGCAGGTGATCCGACCGCAGTGTATCGACAGAGATGATGATGACGGGCGGGCGAGCGTCTATCTGTGCTTTCCGGCTGCACGCCGCTGCCGTCATCACGACGACGGCAAGCAGAATGCTTCGCGTTCGGGAAACGGTTCGCGACATAGGGACCGGGGCCGGGAGAAAAAAGAAGGTCCGCCGGTGACGGCGGACCTTCCGTGTGACTACCGATCTCAGAATTTCAGGCGCGCCCCGAAACGAAGCACGCGAGGGCTCATGAGGGTCGAGATGTGGTTGTACAGCGGGCTGGTACCGTCGGCGCCCACGTCCAGCAGTGTATTGCGATCGAGCACCGTGTGGTTATTGAGAACGTTAAATGCATCCAGTGAGATATTCACAGTCATCTTACCGGTAGCCTTCAAGTCCTTGGCGATGCGCAGATCGAGGTTGGCAATATTGGGAAGCCTGTTATCGTCGAAATTCGTCGACACCAGCAAGTGCTTCGTCGTTCCCTCTTTCTTGTCCTTGAAGCTGACGTAGTACGGGTTCAGGTAACCTTCCCGCCCGTTGAATGCCGCGCCGAGGCTTACCTGCCACGGCAGCTGGTAGACGCCCGTAAGGCTATAAGCCCATCGCGAATTGATGTAGTTGTTGCCGATTCCGCCGCCCGACGCCACCTGGGCGCCGCTACAGATCGAGCAGCTGTCGAAGGAATTCGTGCTGTTACTCAGCAGCGGCGAGGGATCGATGATTGCGCCGGGTCCGACATGTTGCGTCCAGTCGGATAGTGTGACGTTCGCCCGCATCATCCATTTGTTCGACATTCTCTTGACTGCGGAGAGCTCGAGGTCCTGGTACGTTTGCGAGTAGTCCTTACGATTTGTGAAAACGTAGTTGACGGGAACGGCTACACCGGGCTTGATCGTGTAGTACGGCACGCTGTAGGCGGTACCGTCCGGCAGCTTGCCGGTTCTCGTGCCGGCCAGCACATAATCGGCGCTCGTGTAGTAATCGCCGGCACCGCGGGTCTTCTCGAACTGATTCCAGGTGAAGTCCGTGCTGTAGCGGTGCGTGTAGTTCGCGGAGAGCGCAAATCCGGGTGTCAGTTCGAATTGCACGCCGCCGATGATCTCGTTTGTATTCGGAGGCTTCATGCCGTAGTCAACCCGGCCCGGCGAGTAACCGGCCGAGGTGTGGTTCGGGTCGATGTTCGCAAACGAATAGACGCCGGAGGCGAAGTCGATCTCGTTTCGTTGTACGTTGCGGTCGCCGTTCAAGTCATCCCAGTAGTAATACAGGTATTGGACTCGATAGAACGGATTCGACGAGCCGACGTCGCTCGATCCCAGCTGGTTGATGTAGTGATTGAAACTCGCCCGGATCACTGTTTGTTTATTTTTGCCGAGCGCGTAGGTCATGCCCACACGAGGCGAGAATCCATTCCACTTCAATGACTTGGTATCACCCGCGTAGTCAACGGCGGGCAGGATGTCAGGCACCAGCGGATTCGCCGGCACGGAGCTGGCGAAGTTCTTGGCGCTCTGGAGGTCGTAGCGTCCGCCGGCGTTCACAACCAGGTTCCCGAGGATGATCGTATCGCCAACGTACAGGTCCTTGTACTTCGATCCGAATTTGGGAACGGCATTGCGGGTCAGTGCGGCCAGTGCTGAGCCGTCATAGAAATTACCGAAGGTCTGATTGCCCGGCCACGACGTGACCGAACTGGCCGGAGTGCTGCGATACTCGAATCCCCACTTCAGCTCGTGATCGACCTTCGCCACGGTGACGAATTTCGACCCGTCGAGCCGGTAGTCCTTCTGCGGAACGTCCTGCTGGAAATAGCTGTAGGTGCGATGCCAGCCCGAGGAGACATCCGGATGCTTATTGGTATAGCTGGAACTCGTCCACCACGCACTCTGATCGCGGCCACCGATCGGATCGAGCGTGTAGCCGTTCTTGATGATGCCGACGAGGCCGGTCATGTAGAAGTTGCTACCAAACGTCTGCGTATCTTCGAGCTTGATCACATGTCCAGGACCGCTCTGATCGCTGGCCGTCTCGATGGGGCGGGTGATGCTGAGGCCGCGGCCGTGGACGGTCTTGTCATTGAACATGTAGTAGCCGGAACCGCTGTTCGACGGCGTGAGCTGAAGGTTCAGCTTGCCGTTCCAGCTGTTGATATGAGTGAGTTGGGGGATGGTGGGGCCGGCGATGAAGTTGTTGATGTCGTTCTTCGAATACGCTGCCCACAACCAGAGACGATCCTTCATGAGCGGACCGCCGGCTTCGAAGCCGTAGTCGTCGATGTTGTTGATCGAGTTCGCCGACGTGAGATACGACGTGGCTTCGTTCGGAATCACCGCGTCAGATTGAAATTTCTTGTCCGTCCAGAAGTAGCGGCTCGACCCCGAGAACTCGTTCGTTCCGCGCTTGGACACAAGGTTGATCTGCACGCCGGGCGTGCGCAGCCGCGGATCGGATCCGCCGGTGCTGATCTGCATGTCCTGGAACGAGTCGAAGTCGTAGTAGAAGTCGGAGGTGCCGGTGGACTGCATCTCGGTGACGTTGACGCCGTCGAGGTTCCACTCCGTCTGATGGCGTTCGATGCCCTTGCCGATGAAGTAGGACTGCTGCCCGGACTGGTTGCCCCCTACGTTCACGGTACTGACGAGGACTCCCGGGACGGTCTGGAGGACGACCCATGGATCGCGCGCGGACGGTACCTCGCGCAATTCCTGTTCGTTGAAACCTGAACCGGTTCCTGTATTGCGGACGTCGATCAGAGGAGTCAACGCAGAGACGGTGAGCGCTTCGGAGACCGAGGGCGACATGGTGAAGTCGATCTCGGAATTTGCTCCGATGTTGACGTCGACGGGACGGTGAGAGGTCGCGAAACCACTCAGCTCCACGCTGACGTCATAGCGTCCCGGCGACTGGTTGAGGAATCGATAACTTCCGTTCGCTGCGGTGACAAAAACCTGAGGTGCTCCGATCCCTGAAAGCGTGACGGTGACGCCGGGCAGGGGGCCCGCCGAGGAGTCGACAATCTTGCCGACGACGTTTCCTCCTGCAGTCTGCGCCAGCGCCAGCGGTGCTGCCCACAACAGCATTCCCGCTACGATCGCCGTGAAAATCGGGACGTACCGGTGCAAAGCCTGGTATCGCTTCATTGATCCCCCTTACCTTTTTTGAAGTGGTCGAGCTCCGGACCTGGATGTGAACCGTGCACGCAATCGCGACCGATGTCAATGGAAGACAAGCCATTCGTGACCGCCTTCCTTCTTGCATTTCCGTCGCGCCGAAACGAGCGCGGGACCGCGGAAGAGAATAGTAGACTCGGGTCCGGGATGGAGAGCGATGACACGAACTGAAGAGGGAGCGATCGAGGGAATCGTCGCGGTGGCCGAAGAGAGATTGGTGCAGCTTTGCGCGATCTCATCGGAAAGCGGCAACGCGGCCGGAATTCGCAACGTCGCGGATCAACTGCGGCCTGGGCTGGAGCGCCATGGCTTGCGCGTCGAAGTCGCCGACGAGCTGGACGCCGGTGGGAAACCGCAACCGGTCCTGATCGCGCGCGGCCCCTCGGCGGACGGCAACTCTCATCTCCTGCTCCTCGGCCACATGGACACCGTGCTGCCCGCAATCGAGCCGCACATTGAGGGCAGAACACTCTTCGCAACCGGATCGCTCGACATGAAGGGTGGCCTGACGATGCTCCTCGGCGCACTCGATGTACTCGCGGCGCGGGGACAGCGATTTCCGTCCGATCTCCTCGTCGTGCTCGTCCCCGATGAGGAATCGGAGAGTCTCATTTCGGGCGAGGCAACGAATCGCTGGAGCAGAAATGCGCGCGCTGTACTGGTGCTCGAACCGGGTCAGGCTCGCGCCAACGGCGAAACACTCGTAGCGGGCCGCCGCGGGATGACCGAATGGAAACTCGAGATCACTGGCCGTGCCGCGCACTCGGGGCTTGCCTACTGGGCCGGGCGATCGGCTGTTGCCGCCGCGGCCGACTGGTGTGCGCAGGCGCAGCAACTTTCACAGACAGGTACCGCGCCTACGGTGAACGTCGGACGTCTTGTAGGCGGCGGAGCTGACTTTGTTCGCGATCTCGCCAAACATCACGGCCTCGTGGGGACGTCGCGGCAACTCAACGTCATCTCGGACTACGCGATTGCCGAGGGAGAGTTTCGGTTTCTGACGGCAGCGGATGGCGACGGCATGCTCGCCGCGCTCCATCGTCTGACCGGAGAAATCGCCGCACGTCATGAAGTCGCCGCGACTTTCACGCCCGGCATGCACGTCGCCCCGGTCGATCCAAATGGCCCCGGCGCCGACCTCATCCAACGCACGGTCGCCCTCGCGGCAAAACGCGGCTTGAATCTGGAAGTCGAAGAGGACCGCGGCGGCGTCTCGTTCCCGAACTTCATTGCCGATCCGGCGAAAACACCCGTGGTCGACGGCCTCGGCCCGACGGGCGACGGAATGCATATCCGCGGCGAGTTCCTGAATCTGGACTCGCTCGGCCCGCGCATTCTTCTTCTGGCAGATCTGCTCGCGACGCTGTAGCAGCGCGGCCTTCGAACACGTCACGAAGCCCTCACTCATAGCAGTTCTGGTCCGGCAGGAGGCACGAAGCGCATGTCTGAAGTGGCAGATCAAAAACCTCGTGGCTACCGCATGCCCCACACGCTCGTCATCGTCGGCGCGCTCATCGTGATCGTTCTCGTGCTTTCGTGGGTCATCCCATCGGGCACGTATCAGCGCGTCGATCGCGCCGGAAGGCAGGTCACGGTTCCCGGCACGTATCACCAGGTCGCAAAGGTCTACCTGGGCGGGCAGTGGCTGATGATCGCTCCGATCAAAGGGTTTGTGGATGGCGCGCTGATCATCGCCTTCCTTTTGCTGATCGGCGGCTCGTTCAACGTGATCCAGGAGACCGGAACGATTCACTTCGCGATCAAGCGCGTGACGGTTGCATTGAGGTCGAGGCCGATACTCGAAAAGTTGTTGATCCCGGTGCTGATGATCATCTTCTCGCTGGGCGGCTCGATCTTCGGCATGGGCGAAGAGACCATCCCGTTCATCATGATTTTCGTTCCGCTCGCGCTATCGCTCGGCTACGACTCCATCGTCGGCACGGCCATCCCGTTCCTCGGTGCGGCCGCGGGATTCAGCGCTGCCTTCTTCAACCCGTTCACGGTCGGCATCGCGCAGGGACTGGCCGGTCTGCCGCTCTATTCGGGATTCGGCTATCGCGTCGTGACGTGGTTCATCGGCACGGGCGTGACCATCGCGTGGGTGATGGTCTACGCGGCGCGCGTGAAGAAGAATCCGCAACTGAGTCCCGTCTACGAGCTCGATCGCGCCCGCGACCTGAGCTCCTACGACGCCAACGCTGCGCCCGAGCCGTGGACGACACGCCGCGCGATGGTGCTCGTGCTCTTCCTCATCAGCATGGTGACGCTGATCTGGGGAATCCTCGAAGCCAAATGGTTCATCGAGGAGATTGGCGCGCTCTTTCTCGCGATGGGCCTGTTGATGGGCGTCGTGGCCGGCCTGCGCGCGAATGAGATCGCGAAGCATTTCGTCGCGGGCGCGAAAGACATGGTGACGGTTGCTCTCATCATCGCTTGCGGCCGTTCATTGCTGATCATTGCGCGCGAGAGCGCTATCCTCGACACCATCCTTCAATCCAGCTCGCAGGCAATCTCGGGCCTTCCGGCCATCGCGGCGGTTTACGTGATGTTCTTCATCCAGGCCCTCATCAACTTCTTCATCCACTCGGGGACGGCGCAGGCCGCGCTGACGATGCCGATCATGACGCCGCTCGCCGATCTGGTCGGCATCACCCGGCAGACGACGGTCTACGCCTACCAGCTCTGCGAGTTCATCAACCCAATCCTCCCGACCTCCGCCGTGACGATGGGCGTCCTCGGAATGGCGAAGATCCCGTGGGAAAAGTGGGCTCGCTGGTTCCTTCCGCTGATGATCGTTCTCATCATCCTGAGTCTGCTGCTGCTCATTCCGCCAGTGCTTGTGAAGTGGGGGCCGTTTTGAAGACGCTTCTGATCGCCGCAATCGCGTTCCGTTCCGCCTCGCTCTTCGCGGCGGTCATGCCGTCCGACCACCGCGCGCTGACACGGACGATTTCCTACGGGGAGATGAAGACATTTCTCGAGTCGGTTGACGGCACGGGACCGGTGCATGTCTCGATCGAGGGGTCGACGACAAAGGGACGCTCCGTCTATCTCGTGCGCCTCGCCCGTACGGCCAATCCTGCGTGGAAGATCGTGTTCTACGCGCAGCAGCATGGCGACGAGATCTCCAGCAAGGACGCGCTTCTCTACCTGATCCGCGATATCGCACAGCATCCCGAAAAACTGCCGGCGGATACGGGCGTCTGGATCCTCCCGATGATGAATCCGGACGGCGCGGAGGCCGGCACTCGCGTCAGCGGAGCCGGCGTCGATCTCAACCGCGATCACATCACACTCGAACAACCCGAAACCCAGGCGCTCTATCGCGTCATCCGGCGCGTTCGTCCCGACGTCGCCGTCGACTGTCATGAATTCGCACGCGCATGGCGGAAGAAAGGTTGGGAGAAGTGGCCCGACATCACCATGGACCGCCTGAACAATCCGCTATTCGATGCCGCACGAGTCGCCGCAGGCGAGCGCTGGTTTGCTGAAGCGGCCAAGGCGGAAGCAGCGGCCGGTCATCCGTTTCTCCGGTACACGGTGGGCGGCGCTCCGCCCGATGACGAACAGCGCCATTCCGCGCCGGAGATCGACTCGGCGATGAACGCCATCGGTACCTACGGCGGCCTGTCGTTCATCATCGAAGCGGCGGCGCGCGACGGCGATGGTGCAGTGGCTCGTGAATTGGGCAACCGCGTCGACGCCTATCTCGTGCTGTTCCGCATGTTCGTCAAAGGCGATGGGCACGCTGCCAGCGATCGCGCCGCAATCCGGAAGGCTCGCGCACGATCGCTGCCTCCCTTCATCCCCACGAACTACCCATGGGTGAATGCGGGCGGAACGATCACGCATGTTCCCGTGACGGAGACTGCCACACGGAAAACGATCGACGTGCCGACCGCGAACATGATGACCGTGGTCGCGGTCAAGAAAAGCGTGACCACTCCGATTGCGTACGCTGTGGAGTCACGCGCCGCCGGCGCGATCGGCGCGCTTCTGGACCGCCACGCGATTCCCTACGAAACACTGACGTCCCCGCGAAGCTTCGAGGTCGAAGCATGCACGCTCCTGCGTCTCGAAGATCAGTTCGACGACGTCTACTCGCGATACGAAGGGCGCCAGATCGTACGTGTCGATCCGCTCGCGCGCCGGGAGCTGCCGGCAGGATCGTTGCTGGTTCCGCTGCGCGGCGAGACAGCCCTCCGCGCGGCCCTCGTGCTCGAGCCGGCGGCCTTGTACGGCATCTACCAGTACGCAAACTTCCGGCCGCTCGTCGGTTCGGACGGCGCAATTCCGGTGCTGCGCGTCATACGCTGAAGGTGGATATGGACGAATCGGGTTCGAATATCCGCGCACTCGAAGAACGCTCGATTGGCGCCATCGAGCGGATCGAGATGCTCACGGTACGGCTACCGTTCGTGAAGCCGTTTTCGATCAGCTCGGCGACGTGGACGGCGAAGGAAGCGATCTTGCTTCGCATCGATGGCGGCGGAATCTCCGGCTGGGGAGAGTGCGTCGCCGATCCCGATCCGTATTACGCCTCGGAGACGACAACGACCGCGTATCACGTCATCAAAGACTTTCTGCTTCCCGTCGTCGAGGATGGCATTTCGCTGGCGGAGATGGAGCGCCGGTTTCAACGCGTGCGCGGTCATCGTATGGCGAAGGCGACGATCGAGAACGCGTTGATCGATTTGATCGCGCGGCGTGAGGGACGCCCGCTCCATGAGCTCCTCGGCTTTCCCCGCAGGCCGATTCCGTCCGGCATCAGCATCGGCATCCAGCAGACCTCCGCGGAACTGATCGATTCGGTTGCGGAGGCGATTGCAACCGGCTATCACCGCGTGAAGATGAAGATCAAACGCGGTGCAGATATCGAAATGGTGAGCGCGGTACGCGAGCGATTTCCCGACGTGCCGCTGATGGTCGATGCGAATGGAGACTACTCGATCGAAGACGCGGAACACCTGCACCTACTCGACCAATACGACCTCATGATGATCGAGCAGCCGCTCTCGTACAGCGACATCTACGGCCACTCGATCCTTCAGCGCAGTCTGTCCACGCCGCTCTGTCTCGATGAGTCCATCCACGACCTCGCCGACGCCCGTGCCGCGATCGCCCTCGGCAGTTGCCGCATTCTCAATATCAAGCAGGGACGCGTCGGCGGCCTCATGGAAGCGCTGCGGATCGCCGATTTCGCAGCCGCGCACAACATCCCGGTCTGGTCGGGCGGCATGGACGAAACGGGCATCGGCCGCGGGGTAAACATCCATCTGCAAACGTCTCCGTCGTTCACACTTCCCGGAGACACATCGGAAACCCGTCTCTATTTTCACGAGGACATCGTCGAGCCCGCGGTCGTCCTCGACAAACGAGGCTTCATCGCCGTTCCCGAGGGACCTGGGACCGGCGTGCGGATCAACCACGAGATTCTGAAAAAGGTCACGTTGCAGACGGAGCGGCTGCGATGAACCGCCCGAGTACATTCTCCATGTCGATCAGGTGTATCGCCTTTACGCTGATTTTTTCCACCAGCACGTTCATCGCCGCACAGACGCCATCTCTCACCACCCCCGACGTTGCGATTACTGATTTCGTGGCGCCAGTGTCCGGGAAGCCTTTCCCGGCGCCACTGGCGAGCCGCGTTGCCGACATCTCCGCCGCTGGCATAGGCGCCCACATCAACCTTCTCGCCTCACCGGCATTGGAAGGCCGGGGCCTGGGAACGCGGGGACTCGAGGCGGCCACCGAGTACGCCGCCGCGACTCTTCGCCTCGCCGGGATTCCGCCGTATGGAGCGATCGACAGCTACTACCAAGCGGTGCCGCTGCGCCAGATCACCGGGACCAGAGGACAGGTCGAGATCGAGCGCCGCGACCACGACGAGATCGCCACACGCACATTCGCATCCGGTGTCGACTGTCTGTTTTCCGCGCAGCCGGCGCAGACGCTGAAAGCGCCGGTGGTCTTCGCCGGCTTCGGAATCCGCGAGTTGCAACTGGGACGCGACGACTACGCCGGGCTCGATGTGCGCGGACGAATCGTGCTCATCGTCGCGGGTGTTCCCGGCGGCGCCGCGTGGCACACCCCGGAGCTCCTCGCGCGCTACGCCGCGAGCGGCACGCGGGAACGCTACGCCGTGAAACTGGAAACCGCTCGCGCACTCGGCGCGGCCGCCGTATTCGCTGTGGAGGACGAAGGATTCGCCACCGGCCTGGCCGAAAACGTCGCCGACGAAGAGCGCGCTTTCCGTTCCTACGATCGCGATCCTCACGAGCCACCGATGCTCGTGCGCGTGTCGCGATCGGTCGCATACGCGATCGCGGGCGAGGACGTGTTCGCGCAACCGGTGAGCAACTCGACGCATACACCGCAGTCTGTGGCCACGGCCACCATCCGCATCAGCGGCGAAGAACACCTGATCGTCAGCCGCAACGTACTCGGTATCCTCCTCGGTTCCGATCCGAAGCTTCGCGATGAGGCGGTCATCATCGGCGCTCACATCGATCACCTCGGCATGGCGGACGGCGTCATTCATCCGGGCGCCGACGACAACGCTTCCGGAGTGGCGGCGCTGCTGGAGATCGCAAAGACCTTTGCGGCGTCGCCTGAAAAACCGAAACGCACATTGATCTTCGCGTTTTGGACCGGTGAAGAGGAAGGCCACCTCGGCTCCGCATTCAACGTGAACCATCCGCGCTGGCCGCTCGCGCACATCCACGCGTATCTGAACCTCGACATGATCGGGCACCCATGGCTCACGAGCGAGATCCGCAAACTCGTCGACGATAACCACCTTCCCGACGCCGCTACGTACCTCGCCTCCATAACGGCCGAGAGCTTCGTCGAGCCCGGAGTTCCCCGAGGCTTCCCTGCACTGGAGCGAGCAGTGCGAGATTCGGCACGCGGCAATGGCCTCGCCATGCATATCGACTGGACCGATGGAACGTACGGCGGCAGCGACTACCGAGACTTCGCGCGCGCCGGAGTCCCCTTCATCCGCTTCTTCGGCAACTTCTTCCCCGACTATCACAAGCCGGGCGATACACCTGACCGTCTGGACATAGCACAGGTTCAGCGCATCGCCCGCTTCGCTTTTGCCACAGCCTGGGAACTGGCAAACCGATAGAGACTCGCGGATTCAGTTGAAGTGCCAGGGGGCGGAGGTCGGAAATTCACAGACCGAGGCGAGGGGAAGGAATGGTGGAGCTGAACGGGATCGAACCGATGACCTCCTGAGTGCGATTCAGGCGCTCTCCCAACTGAGCTACAGCCCCACGATGTTGGAACTTCGCTGCTAACGGCAGCGTCCCGGAGGAGAATTCCGAGGGCGCGAATTATACCGGTCTCGTGCGACACTTGGGGCATGAAGAAAATCTGTGCGTTGCTCCTCTTCGTTGCGGCGTCCGCGTTTGGGCAGACCTTTCCGGTGATGACGCAGTTGCCGACGGGGGCGCCGGCGCTGGCGTCGAGTAATTCGACGAACTTCACGTTCGTCGTCGCGGGCGACAACCGGCCGGCGCATGACGGCGATCCGTTGACGACGCCGCTGCTCGACATCGTCAAGCAACTCGCCGCGACTCCGCCGGCGTTCGTCGTCTGGGGCGGCGACACCGTCTACGGCAAGCAGGACATCGGCATCGATGCGCAGTACGCGCAGTTTCTGGCGGCGTTCAAACCGGTGACGGTGCCGGTGTTCAACGCGCCGGGGAATCACGAGATGGTCGTGCAGACCATGGTCGCGTGCGGGACGGCCACTGATCCATGGAATGGCGAGCTGCCCGATTTCAGCGGCTCGATGATGGCCAGCTACACGAAATCGATGGCGCCGCTGTACGGCATGTTCCGGTACGGCAACGCCGCCTTCCTCATTATTAATACCGATGACGTTCTCGACGTCACGCTCGCGAACGCCTGCGACTACAACGGGTACGTCGGCAAGACGCAGCTCGCCGCGTTGCAGGCGGAGCTCACCACCCTCAAGAACGATGCAACGGTGACGCATGTCTTCTGTTTCATGCATCGTCCGATCAAGGACAAAGGCGGCTCGCAGATCGGCGCGGCGAAAGGCGATACGTCGCCGTACGCGACGCAGGTCGAGGCGTTTCGGAAGACGCTCGACAGCAGCAGCAACTCGAAGATCACCTTCGTCTTCGCGTCGCACGATCATCTGCTCTACGTCGATCCCGCGCCGTCGAATACGAGCGGTCCGTTCACCGGCAGCGTTCCGAACAGCGGCAAGCCGGTGTTCATCGTCACCGGCGGCGCGGGCGCGCCGCTCAGCGGATGCAAGAACGGCAAGGGCGGCAAGCCGGGCGCGTACTTTCACTACACGACGGTGACGGTGAATGGGTCTTCTGTGACGGTCAACGTGATGCCGTTGTACGGGACGACGCCATGTGCATCGGGGAGTGGGATGTAGGGAGTGGGGAGTGGAGAAAAAAAGCAGAGCAGTCGATCGCTTCGCGCGTCCACCACTCCCTACCCCAACTCCCCACTCCCGAAGCTGGCCCCCATCCTGCTATTGCCCCGCTCGTTATGCGATGGACACCTGGCGGCGACAACAGCGACGTTGAAGACCGGCGCGGATCGAGCGGCGGCGGATTTGGTGGATTCGGAATCGGAGGGGCGCCGATCGGATGCGGTGGGGCGATCATCCTGCTCGTCCTCAGTCTTCTCTTCCACAAAAACTTTTTCGCGCTGCTCGGCACCGGAAGCAACAGCACGCAGGTCGCCGCTCCGGCGGCGGACTCGCGGCCGGTGCAGGAGACTCCCGAAGAGCATCAGGAATCCGAGTTCGTCAAGTTCGTGCTTCACGATGCGCAGAAGACGTGGGAGTCGATCGTGCCGCAGCAGACGAATGCGACGTACCGGCACGCCACGCTCGTGCTCTTCCGCGATTCCACGCAGTCGGGATGCGGCTATGCGCAGGCGGCGTCGGGTCCGTTTTATTGTCCCGAGGATGAGAAGGTCTACATCGATCTCGCGTTTTACGACGAGTTGAAGCAGCGCTTCGGTGCGTCGGGCGACTTCGCGCAAGCGTACGTCCTCGCGCACGAGATCGGGCATCACGTGCAGAAGGTCATCGGCATCGAGGAGAAGGTTCATCAGGCGATGGAGAACGATCCGCAGCGCGCCAAGCAGTACTCGGTGCGGCTCGAGTTGCAGGCCGATTGCTTCGCCGGCATTTGGGCGCACTCGACGCAGGAGCGCAATCTGCTCCAGGCGGGCGACGTCGAGGAAGGTTTGAACGCCGCCGCCGCCGTCGGCGACGACCGGTTGCAACGCATGGCCGGACGCCGCGTCAATCCTGACTCCTTCACGCACGGCTCCTCGGCGCAGCGTTCGGAATGGTTCAAGCGCGGATTTGATGCGGGCCGGATCAGCGACTGCGATACATTCGCGTCGGGAGCGGTCCGATGAGCACTGTGAGGCATAACGAAAAAGACGAGCGGTTCGAGAGTGATGCGGAGGGCGGCGTCGCCTTCGTCGAGTACATCATCGACGGCGACGAGATCACCTTTACGCATACCGAGGTGCCGAAACAGGCGGAAGGAAAAGGGATTGCGGGGAGGCTCGTGGCCGATGCGATGGCGTACGCGCGCGGCGCGAATCTGCGCGTGATTCCGCAGTGCGAGTACGTGGCCGCGTGGCTGAAGCGGCATCACGAGTACGACGACATCCTGCATCCGGAGTATCGCGAGAGCTAACCTGGGACCGCGGGCGTCGCGCCCGCGTTCCCATAAGAGCTAGCGTCCGCGCAGTTTTCTGCTACTCTCTGCAATTGCAGATAACGTGATGGGTGTGTGATGGAACTGCTGCAATTTGCCAGGAGTAGACGGGGAGGGGAGCTGATCGGGATCGTCATCCTGGCGGCCGGTATTTCCCTTTCGCTCGCGCTCCTCACCTACCATCCCGACGACTCCTCCGCGTTCTACACCTCCACGAACAGCGCCGTCGCCAACTCGATCGGCTATTACGGCGCCACGATTGCGTGGTTGTTCGTCGGCTTTTTCGGGTTCGCCTCGCTGCTATTTCCGGGCGCGCTGCTCGTCGCCGGCTGGAACCGCATCTGCGCGAAAGAGATCGAATATCTCCAGACGAAGGCCATCGGCTTCGTCATCCTGATCATCGCCGCGCCGCCGCTGTGCGATCTCGCCTTCGGCAAGGTCTGGCTTCGCGGTGCGCTGATCCCCTCGGGTGGCTACCTCGGACAGGAGCTCAATCGCGCCGCATCGGCGAATCTCAACGGCATCGGCGCGGCGATCGTGCTCGTCACGACGATGCTGGTCGGCCTCCTGCTGGCCACGCGCATCAGCCTCGCGGCGATCTTCGTTGCGCTGCATCGCAAGCTGCTCGGCCTCGGACGCGCGTTCTCGCTGCAGTGGGCGCGCTTCACTGAACGGCGGCGCAAGGAAAAGATGAAGACGGCAATCGTCCGCAAGCATCTCGACGCGCCGTCACTGCGCCTCGTGCCGACCACGGACGACGCTCCGCTGCCGACTGCCGGTCCGATCGTGCGCGAAGTCCGCGGCGCCGGGCGCTTCCAGATTCGCAAAGTGACGAAGGCCGATCTGCGGAAGGCGGCCGAGGAGTTGTCGAGGCAGGAAACGCCGGATCCGTTTGCGCTGTGGGCGGCTGCGAAGGCGGATAGTGTGGAGGCCGCTGAGTTCTCGCGTCCGGTCGCTGTCGACGATGACGGCGAATTTGAAGATCCACTCTACCTCGACGATCCGCCCGCCATCCGTCCGCCGCGTCCGAAGCCGCAGATGCCGCGGCCGGTGCAGCGCAAGCAGAAAGAGACGCCGGCGAAGCGCGAGACAAAACTCACACACGATTACCTTCCGCCTGTTGATCTGCTCACCGCCGGTCCGAAGCAGGACACGATCAATGACGACGTTCACAAACACTTCCTCGACATCGGCCATCTCATCGAAGAGCGCTGCCGCGAATTCTCTGTCGATGGCGAAGTGACCGCGTATCACCCCGGCCCGGTCGTGACGACGTTCGAGTTCAAGCCGTCCGCCGGTGTGAAGTACGCGAAAGTCGTCAACCTCGGCGACGATCTCGCACTCGCGCTCAAGGCCGAATCGATCCGCATCGAGCGCATCAGCGGCTCGTCGACGGTCGGCATCGAAGTCCCGAACAAACGCCGCGAGCTGATCACGCTGCGCGACATCATCGACACCGACGCCTTCACGCAGCAGTCGTCGCTCCTGACCCTGGCCCTCGGCAAGGACATCCACGGCGACGCCATCGTCACCGACCTCGCGCGCATGCCGCATCTGCTCGTCGCCGGCGCCACCGGCGCGGGCAAGTCGGTCGGCCTCAACTCGATGATCGTGTCGCTGCTCTACAAAGCGCTGCCGAAGCAACTGCGCATGCTGATGATCGACCCGAAGATGGTCGAGTTGAAGATGTACGAAGACATTCCGCACCTCCTCCATCCGATCGTGACCGACCCGAAGCTCGCCTCGGTCGCGCTGATCTGGGCTGTGAACGAGATGGAGAACCGCTACCGCTGCCTGGCCGAGTGCGGTGTGCGCAACATCGATCAGTACAACAGCCTGCTCAAGGACGTCGACGGCTATCGCCGCGCGATGAAGCTGCCGGAAGGGGAGCCGGTGAAAGTGCCGGAGCCGCTGGTCTACATCGTGATCATCATCGACGAGTTCGCGGATCTGATGATGGTGGCCTCGAAGGACGTCGAGGATTCGGTGACGCGGCTCGCGCAGAAAGCGCGCGCGGTCGGCATTCACTTGATCATCGCCACGCAGCGTCCGTCGGTCGACGTCATCACCGGCGTGATCAAGGCGAACTTCCCGTCGCGCATCAGCTACCAGGTTGCATCGAAGATCGATTCCCGCACGATCCTCGATGCCCAGGGCGCCGAAAAACTCCTCGGCAACGGCGACATGCTCTTCCTCCCTCCGGGCACCGCGCGCATTCGCCGCATCCACGGCGCGTACGTATCGGAAAAAGAGATCGTGAAGATCGTCGACTTCGTGAAAGCGAACCAGGGCGAGCCGCAGTTCCTCGAGGAGATCACGAAGATCGACGTGGAAAAGAGCGGCGCCGACGGCATCGAGTACCTCGACGATCCGAAGTACGACGACGCCGTGCGCGTAGTCCTCTCCACCGGCCAGGCCAGCGCGTCGTACCTCCAGCGCCGTCTCAAACTCGGCTACTCCCGCGCCGCCCGCCTCGTCGAGATCATGGAAGCGAACGGCATCCTCGGTCCGTCGCAAGGCTCGAAGCCGCGCGAGATCCTGGTCCGCGCGGATGATTACCCGCCGGCGAGCGGGCAGAGCATCTAGGTTTGCTCCGCCGCCTTCGGCTCGTATACTCGTTCTATGAGAACGCTGTCTCGCATTACTGTCGATCCCGAGGTGATGGGCGGTCGGCCGTGCGTTCGCGGGATTCGCATCACCGTCGGCACGATCGTAGGTCTCATGTCTGCCGGGCACTCTCGCGAGGAGATTCTGAAGCTCTATCCATATCTCGAACCCGATGACATCAGCGAGGCGCTCGCGTATGCGGCGTGGCGGTCGAATGAGTTTGAGGTAGCTATCTCTCCGAAGTGAAAATCCTCGTCGATATGTGTCTCAGTCCCGAGTGGGTTTGAATACCTCGCCACTCAGGCGATCGAAGCGGAGCATTGGTCAGCTCTCGGTGATCCAAAGGCTACCGATCGCGTCATCATGGACTTCGCGCATCGTCATCAGATGGTCGTGTTCACTCACGACCTTGATTTCGGAGCCATTCTCACTCTGACACAAGCCGTCGGGCCGAGTGTCATTCAAGTGCGATCGAAAGATCCGGTTCCCGACGTAATCGGCGTTCTGGTCGCTTCAGCGATCATCGAACATGCCGCTCACCTGACAGCCGGAGCACTCCTCACGATCGAGCCGGATCGCATGCGTGTTCGAATCCTGCCGATCACCCGACTGACGCAACCCGAATGATGCCCACCGAACCCCCACACCGCGGACGCGGGCGCCCGCGGCGCGCCGAGGCGGATGCGGAGATTCTGGAGGCGGCGGTGGCGATGCTGCGGGCGGGTGGATACCGCGAGTTGAGCCTCGATGAGGTGGCGCGGCGGGCGGGGACGGCGAAGTCGTCGATTTACCGGCGGTGGCCGTCGAAGGCGGCGCTGGCGGCGGAGACTGTGCGGCGCGAAGTTCCGGCGCCTGACGGCGATCTCGGAGCTGCGTTCGAGGCGCTGATGAGCGGCGCAATGGGCGGCGTTGTGGCGTCGCTGATCGGTGAGGCGCAGGAGAGCGCGGAAACGCGTTCCATCGTGCTCGAACTGCTGGCGCCCTATCGCGCCGCGGGCGACGACGCGCTCGGTCCGATTCTCTTTGGTAGTCTATTAAACACTTAAGTCGTCCATAAGACGCTTCCACTTACCGTGCGCAAAATATTTCCCATGCGCGGGGTAGCACGCGCTGCGCTTTCGTCACGCTAGGAGAGAGGGCGCCCTCCCGAATAACCGCCCGGCTCGTAGCCGGGTCACTCGCCGGAGGGCTTCATGCGTCGTGTCTCCAAAGCCATAGCTGTCACTTCATTTCTTATCGCGCTCACAACCTCGAATATTTATGCGCTTCCGTCAAAGGGCGGCTCGCAGCCGTCAGTCGCATCAAAAATCATTAGGATTATCCGACAGGTCATCGGGCTGGATACCGGCGACTTTTCCTGGCCGCATCCATAACTCGGCTTAGTTGGCGGCGCCGTGGAAATCTTCTCGCAGGCTTTCAACAACAGCGTGGACGGTGTTGACGGTTTCGGCCGTCGCATCGTCCGCGTCAATTGCATCGCGAAGCGTGATAACGGCACTGATTGCGCGTTCGCTGGTGCCCGTCGCGATAAATTCGTCAACTACATTTTGCGCCAGTGCTCTGGCAGCCGTCCGGTCGCCTCGCTCGATCAATACTGCGGCGATGTTCAAGCCGCATAAGCCAGCGTCTTCGGTCATGCCAGCGGCTGTAAACGCGCGACGTGCATCACGCAACCGCGCGAGCCCGCTTGTTACCTGGCCGCGAGCAATTAGCACGAGGCCGGCACCGCGTTCCGTGCGTGCGACTTCGCTAGTGTAACCAAGATCGGTAAAGGCTGCGACTGCCTCCGAAAAGTGAATATTGGCCGAGGCGAATGCATCTGTTCGAATCTCGCAATATCCGATGTTGCTGTGAATCTTAGCCTGAGTCTCGACATCTCCGTCCGCATGTGGAAGAAGGTCCAGCAGTAGTAGGCGACATTCATCAATACGATTCGCTTCATATAACACGCCGGCCTCGGCCAAGCCCGCTTGGACATAGAGTTTCATATCGCCATATTCACGAAACACCTGTCGGCATTCCGAAAGAATCGCGTGTGCTTCTTCGAATCGCTCCTGTTGCGCGAGGATCATTCCTTTTACAAGCCGGACAATTGCGCGGTCATGTTCCAGACTAGCAAATGCCGCCACCGCTTCTTCGCCTCGGTCCGCTGCCTCTAATGCCTCGTCATAGCGCGCCAGGTAGCGAAGCGTACTGGCGCGGTCTTTCCACGCCGTCCCGCGAAGCTGGGCGAGCACTACGCTTGGGTACTGGCTCGGCGCCAGCGATTCCGCGATCGACGCGGATAGATTCGCGATCGCCAGGGCTTCGCGCGGATTGCGGTGCAAGCGCCGCCGTACCTCTTCGCTCATTTGCTCCAATGCCGCGTTGTTGCGCAGATCGGGCATTTCCGCGAGCCGCGACCATTCGTCGGGCGGCGTATCTCGCAAATACCGCGCGACTACGTCTGACGACTCATCCCGTTCGCGCTCCAGCTTCGCGGCCACGGACGAGAACTCCCGTTCTCGGTTCCGGCGGGCCGCCGGATCGAAAGGCAGCACATTGGCCGCGAAGCGCTGGCGGCAGGTGGAACATTCAGCGAGGTGAGCTACGTCGTCGGAATGCATCATTCTTTTGTCCTCGCCCGGGTTCCGTCGAAGATTTCCTCGGCGCGGCGCAGGCACTTCGTCACCAGTTTCTGTGTGTACTTCGAGGTCACGCCGAGGTGCTCGGCGATTTCTTTGATCGAATACCCCTCGAAATAACGGAGGCGGAGAATGTGCGCCCACCGCGGCGGCAACGCTTCCAGCACCTCGGCGATTGCAATGTGATTCGGCAGGTCCGTGAGCACGTTCTGCAATTGGGGATCAGGCCGCTCCGCCGCCACATCTGTATCGAGCTGTTCGATGTTGCGGCCGCGCTTGCGCCAGTAATAGCGGCTGGCATTGCAGATCGCGCCGACCAGCCAGTGATGCAGATCGCGAATTTCGTTCGCGTGCCGCAAATACGAGAGAAAGACCTCGTGTGCGAGCGCCTCCGCGTCGACGGCGGGAACCTGAAACTTGCGCACGGCCAGCGACACCAGAAGATCGCAATTTTCTTCATAGACGCGGACGAACACAGTCTCATCGACGCCGCGGGGCGGAGGAACCGGCAGCGGATCGTGGATGGCTTCAGGCGCCAGGGGCGGCATTTCGAATGACGGAGGCGTCGGCTCTTCGGGTGGTTTCGGACTGTCAGGAATCCCGGAACGATAGCACGCTGCAAAGCAGACGAAAAGGCGTCAGTGACAACTCGCGCTTCGTTAGAGCGTGTGCAAAATATTTCTCATCAGCGGGGTAGCAAAAGCAGGACTTTCGTCACGCCTAGGAATGAGGGCGCCCTCCCGAAAAACCGAGCACCGGCGTGTCGCCGGGCACATCCGGAGGGCTTATGCGTCGCGTATCCAAAGGTCTTGCTGCTGCTTCGCTGATCGCTGTACTCACCGTCTCGAATGTCTATGCGCTGCCGTCAAAAAGCGGTTCGCAACAGACCGTTGGTTCCAGGATCGTCAAAATCATCAGGCAGATCGTCGCACTGGACGATTGGTCCTGGCCGAAACCGTAAGTCAGCTCGCGCGGGCCTCGTTGACCGCAAGGCTCTCGACGAGGGCGTGGACTGTGCGCACGGCTTCGGCCGTCGCACCGTCCGCGTCGAGTGACTGACGCAGACGGACTACGGCGTCGATGGCCCGCATATCGAGCATGGCGGCCGTAAATTCATTGATGACTGTTGCCGCGAGATCGCGCGCTTCGTCTGTTTCGCCGCGCTCGACCATCGCTTCAATGAGCCGCAGGGCGCAGAGTCCGGCCTCTTGAGGCATCTGCAGCTTCGTAAATGCAGCACGCGCCTCGCGGAGCCGGCTGCAGCCGAGGTCGAATTGGCCCTTTCCAATGAGGACGGTGCCGGCGCCGCGCTCCGTGCGCGCGACTTCGGTTACCAATCCGAGGTCGGTGAATTTCGCGATCGATTGCGAGAAATGAATCGTGGCTTTCGTGTAATCGCCGAGATTCACATAGCAAAATCCGAGGTTGTTATGCAGCCGCGCCTCGGTTTCGGCGTCGTGGCTGCTGACGGCGACCGGGAGGAGGTCGCGGAAGATGTTTTCCGCTTCCGTGTAGCGCTCCTGGCGGCCGAGGAGGTTTCCGTAAACGACGCCGGCCTGTAGAAAACGGGTGGAATCGTTGACGTCGGCGAAGATCACGCTGGCGTTGCTGATCGCCTGCTCCGCTTCCTCGAAATGATCCATCTGGGCCAGGATCATCGCTTTGACCATCCAGATGATAGCGCGGTCGTGTACCGCGGCCGGAAATTGGTTCAGTCGCGACTCGGCGGTTTCGATCGCGTCGTATGCCTCGTCGAGCCGGCCGAGGTAACGAAGCGCGTTGGCGCGGTCGCGAAGCGCGGTGGAACGGATCTGCGCGATGACCAGCGGCGGGTAGGAGCTCGTCGGAATCGTTTCCACGATTGCGGCGGCGAGGTCGGCGACGGCCAGCGCCTGAGCCGGATCACGTTCGAGACGCTTGCGCACCTCCTCGCTGATCTGCTCGAGTGCCGCGTTGTTGCGCAACGCGTTCGACTGCGCCAGGCGCGGCCAATCGGCTTGCGGCGTCTCCCGCAACTGCCGCGCGGCGATGTCCGCCGTCTCGCCGCGTTCGTTCTCGAGCCGCGCAGCCGCGGCCGCAAATTTGAGTGCGTCTTCGCGCCGCCGCGCGGCATCGAACGGAACCACGTTCCTGGAAAATCGCTGACGGCACGATGCGCATTCGGCGAGGTGGCGGAGGTCGTCGGAATGCTTCATGTCTTCTTCCTTGCCGGAGCAGCGTTGTACATCTGCTCCGCCATGCGCAGACATTTGCCCACCAGTTTCTGCGTGTATTTCGCGGTCACGCCGAGGTCGTCGGCGATCTCGCGGATCGTGTAGCCGTCGTAGTAGCGCATGCGCAGAATTCGAGCGTATCGCGGAGGAAGCGCGTCGAGCACCTCGCGTACGGCAAGCTGCGACGGTAACAGATCAAAGATGTTGATGGAGTCCGGATCTGGCCGGAGCATGGCCAGCTCCTGATCGAGTTGGTCGGTGCGGCGCCCGTTCTGCCGCCAGAAATAGCGGCAGGCATGACAGATCGCGCCGATCAGCCACGGATGCAGTTGGCGGATCTCGTTCTTCCGCTTCAGGTACGAAAGAAACACCTCGTGCGCGAGCGCTTCGGCGTCGACTTCGGGCACCTGAAACTTGCGGACGGCGATCGCGACGAGGAGGCTGAGATTGCCCTCGTACAGTTCTCCAAACTCGAGATTATCGACTTCGCACGACGGTGCGATCGGCGACTGGATCTCCTCGGATGGATGGAATGCCGGACCAGCGAACACGCCCGAAGGATAGAGCGAAAGAAGACGAAGTAAAGAGGAGAATGGCGAAGCGACGCGCATGCGCGACTGTTTGCGAAAAACCGTCCCGCATGCGAGTCAGTTTCGTCCGTTTCGTATGATGCGGCGCGTGAATGATCCTCAATTCGTGATCGACCCGCGGCACTCCGGATTCGTCCGGCTCGACGTGGCAGAGCTGTTCGGAAACGCGCGCCGCGTGGTGCTGGAGATCGGATCGGGCAAGGGACGTTTTCTCATCGCCGCGGCGACGTCGCAGCCGGATGTGAACGTCATCGGCATCGAGAAGTCGCTGCACTACCACCGCGTGATTCGCGATCGTGTGGCGAAGCGAGGGCTGACGAACGTCCGTCTCATCAACCACGACGCGTTCCTCGTCCTTCGCGACATGCTCCCCGATGCGTCGATCGACGAGATCCACATCTACTTCCCGGATCCCTGGCCGCGCAAGCGCGAACAGAAGCGCCGCATCATCCGCGCCGAGGTGCTGATGGAAATGATGCGCGTGCTCGTGCCCGGCGCCAGCGGCATCTACGTGACCGATCACCGCGACTACTACGAAGCGGCCGCGCCGGTAATCGAATCGTTCTTCCGCAGCGAACGCCGCATCCCGACTGCCGACGATCCGCCGCGAACGAACTACGAGGCGAAGTTCCGGGAGGAGGGGCGGCAGATTTTCGAGGTGCGGTTCTGGCGATCGTGACAGGGGACGGGTTCACGCGGAGTACGCGGAGGGGCGGAGAGCTCAGGTATCGAGATCGTCATCCGAGAGGACGATCGTGCCCTTTGTCATGATCAGGCCGAGCTTGAATCTTCGCAGGAAATCCATGCCGACGAGCACATCGAGTGAGCCGGGTGTCAGGCTTACGACACCGAGCACGGTCGTTCCGCCGAATGTCGTATGTGCAAGTGCAGTCAGCGATGTTCCGCGGGTGCCGTCTGCCAGTACATAGGAAGAGGTGCCTTCGAGCGGAAGCTTCAGCGAGAAGGCATGCTGCATCGGAAGCTGAATGAATCCGGAAAACCCGGTGTCGATGATCGCTTCGAACTCAAGTCCCGGCGGATCGTGAGCGACCCCGCACAGGTGGAACTTGAGACAAGGGTTACCGAGACTGTCGAAGTGGCCGGTCCCAGAAGTCATGACGAGTGAGCCCGAAGCTGACGCGGAACGCTCCTCGTGCACCGACGCGGATCAGATGAAAGATTCCGTTCGGCGCCGCCGCTCGCGCGTCCTGAAGTGCCTGCTCCGGATACTCCGCGACGTACCCGCTTCCGCTGGTGACGTCGATCGCGATGAAGTGCCCGTGTCGGCGGGGCTCGAGTTGCTCCTTGTACCGCTCTTCGTAGATCCGTTCACCAGCGTCAGCAATCTTCTCCGGTGAATCGAGCATATTCAGATCGATCGACATTTCAGTTCGAAAACCCTACCACATGATATTCGCCATCCGATTCCAGCGGAGAGAAGGAGGATGCGGACACCTCGCGTGTCGGTTAAACTAACTCGCATGATCGACACCGTGGCGCTGCTGGATCAGGTACTGAGTCTTCCGGAGCAGAAGCGCGCTGAAATCGCGGTCCGGCTTCTTGAAAGTCTCGAGCCGGAACCCCAGGCCGATATCGACGCCGCGTGGGCTGAAGAGATCGAGAGCAGATGTGCGGCCGTGGACGATGGGACGCTTCCGACGTCTGATTGGAACGATGTGCGAGCTGGTATTGAGCGCGACATCTTTCACCGGTGAGCAAACCGGTTCGCCCGAACGCCGCCGCGAAAGCCGAATTGCGCGAGGCCATCAATGGTACGAGAGCCGAAGTCCCGGTCTCGGCGATCGGCTGTGGCGGGAAATTGAAGCAGCGATTGATCTGATCTCTACACATCCTGAAATCGGCGCGAGGGTGCAGCGGATCCGCTTCCCCGAAGCAGTTCGCCGGATTCGGTTAAGCCACTTCCCATTTCTTCTCATCTATCGTGAACGCGATGACTACCTCGAAGTCATCGCCCTGGCGCACACCAGCCGCAAGCCGAGGTACTGGCGCAGTCGTTTGACGTAACCCCTTCGCCTCTCCGCGTGCTCCGCGTGAAACCGTAACCCTTCGATCCTCGCGCGACAGTTACAATCCAACCCGTGCGAATTCTCGGCATCGATCCCGGCTCGGTTACTACAGGTTTTGGCGTCATTGAGCAGGTCAAGGGGCGGCTCGCGTTGATCGAGCAGGGAACCATCGGCACGGTTCGCGGATCGGAGCTGGCCGATCGGCTCTGCCGGATTCATGACGAATTGGTGACTGTGATTCGCAGATGTGCGCCCGAAGCGGTCGCGGTCGAGGCGCCGTTCGGCGGACAGAATGTGAAGAGCCTCATTCAGCTTGCGCATGCCCGAGGGGTCATCCTGCTTGCGGCGCGGTCGGCGAAGCTGGACGTCTTCGAATACTCGCCGCGCAGCGTCAAGAGCGCGGTGGTCGGATATGGCGCCGCGGAGAAGGAACAGGTCGCGAAGATGGTGCGGATGCTGCTGCCGGGCTGCGCCAACCTGGTGATGTCGACCGACGCCTCCGACGCGCTGGCCGTGGCCATCTGTCACGCGCACACCGCGGGCACCGCCGAGAGGTTGCGGATCGCTCGATGAGCTCTTCGCTTCCCCACGAAGAGACGGTCGAGGCGAATGCGCAGACGGGCATTCCGCGTGGACGTTTCCAGCGAACCTTCAGCGCGCTGAGGTATCGCGACTTCCGCCTGCTCTGGTTCGGCGCGTTCGCGTCGACTACCGGCACGTTCATGCAGACGCTCGCGCAGGGATGGCTGGTCTACACGATGACCGGCTCGGCGTTGCTCCTGGGAATCGACGGATTCCTCTCCACCGGTCCGATGCTGCTCTTCTCGCTTTTCGGCGGCGTCATCGCCGACCGGATGGAGCGCCGCAAGATCATGCTGTTGTCGCAGGTGCTGCAGGGCAGCTTCGCGTTGATCCTGGCGGTGCTCATCTACTTTCACACGGTCAAGATCTGGCACATCTTCATCCTGTCGTTTTTGACCGGTAGCGCCCAGTCGCTCAGCGGACCTGCCTATGCGTCGCTGCTTCCGCTGCTGGTCAAGCGCGACGACATGGCCAACGCCGTGGCCATGAACTCGATGCAGTTCAACCTCGCTCGCGTGATCGGACCGGCGCTCGGCGGCGTCGTGTTCGGACTGTGGGGCGCGACGGCCTGCTTCGGCATCAACGGAATTTCGTTCATCTTCGTGATCCTGGCGCTGATGAGCATCAGGATGCCGCCGCTGCAGGCTGGCGCGACGTCGACGTCGATGATGGCGCAGATGAAAGAAGGCTTCGCGTTCGTGGCGTCCAAACGATCGCTGCTCCTTCTGACGTTTCTCTCGTTCGCCGGCACGTTCCTCGGCATGCCGCTCTTTACGATGATGCCGGTCGTGGCGAAGAAGATTTTCAACCTCGGGCCGCAGGGGCTGTCGCTATTGCAGGCGGACTACGGCATCGGCTCCGTCGTCGGTGCGCTCTTCGTCGCCGGCTGCAGTCACGCGGCCAAAAAAGGGCGGCTCGCGATGGCGTTGCAACTCGTCTTCGCCGCTACGCTCGTCGCGTTTGGACTGTCGCGGCACCTGACCGCTAGTCTGGTCATCGCCTTCATCGCGGGCGCCTGCATCGTCGGCGTGGTCTCGCTTTACAGCTCGCTCGTCCAGCTTTCCACCGGCGACGCCATGCGCGGCCGCGTGATGTCGATCTTCATGCTCGCCTTCCGCGGCGGCATGCCCCTCGGCAACCTGATGGCCGGCTTCGTCGCGCAGCGCTGGTCGATCAGCACCGCGCTCGAAGTGAACGGAGTCGCGCTCGCGGTGGTGGCGCTGGTGTTCATTCTCAAGGGGACGGACCTCGATGCGGGGCTGTCAACCTGACGCAGCGCGGCCTTCGAGCTACAATTCCTCAGCGTTTGGGGCGCATCCAGTCCGCGGAAAGGGCAGTGCCCACCCACTGAATTCATCGAAGGCACGAACCTTCTTTCAGCCTGACGGGCGGACTCCAGGCATGCGATGAAAGGAGTTTCGTATGTCAGACGCTCTTCCTCTTCCATCCCATCCTCACCTCGGCTACTACAAGAAACTGGCGAAGGATCTCGTCAAGGCTTGCGACGATCCTGCGGCGTTGCATGCGTGGGCGACGCGATTCGCGCCCGATCAGATCGAGCGCGTCGAAAGGCACATTGGGTCCGCGAAGATCGCCAAGCTCGCCGATGCGCAATTTCTGATCGCCCGCGCGCATGGATTCGCGAGTTGGCCGAAGTTCTCTCGTCACGTTGAAGAGCTGCAGCACGCCGGCTCGGCGGAATCGAAATTCGAGCAGGCTGCCGATGCCATCGTCTACGGCGACATCGCCACGATTCGCCGGCTTCTCGACGAAACGCCGGAGCTAATCCGGCAGCGATCGAGCCGCGAACACCGATCGACGCTGCTCCACTACGTCTCCGCGAACGGCATCGAAGACTTTCGCCAGCGGACGCCGCCGAACATCGTCGACATCACGCGGCTGCTGCTCGACACCGGCGCTGACGTTAATGCGGAGTCGGACGCATATCGCGGCCATTCGATGACGCTCGGTCTTACCGCAACGAGCGTGCATCCCGAGGTTGCAGGCGTGCAGATCGCGTTGATGCAATTGTTGCTGGAACGCGGCGCGGTGATCGAGCGCATCGCGGGCGAAGCGGTTCGTGATTGTCTAGCCAACGGGCGTCCGCTCGCGGCGCATTTTCTCGCCGCGCATGGTGCGTATCTCGATTTCGAGAACGCGTCGGGCCTCGGCGATCTCGATCGCGTGAAGGAGCTCATTGCCTCAACTCCGAACGAAGCGATTGCAAGAGCGTTCGTGTGGGCCTGCGGCTACGGTTACGACGACGTCGTCCGATTTCTCCTCGATTACGGTGTTGCCCCAACCGGCGTCGTCGGAGCCGGCATGACCGGTTTGCACCTGGCCGCACACGAAGGTCATCTCGAGATCGTCGAACTGCTTCTCGCGCACGGCGCACCGCTCGAAGCGAAAAACTCCTACGGCGGCACGGTCCTCGACCAGACGCTCTGGTCGGCGGTGAATCATCCGATGCCGTCGCATCGGGAAATCGTGGAGGTGCTCATCGCCGCTGGCGCGAAGGTCGAAGATGATTGGATCACCGGCATCCCCGAAATCGACGAGTTGCTTGGTCTCAATGCCGATCCGATCGACACGCTGATGCAACGCGGAAGACGCGTCCGATTTTCGCAGCCTGAAGAAGCGCGAACGTTGTTCGCCGAGGCCGCGAAGAAATCGCGAGAACGTGGCGCCCGCCGCAAACTGGTCGATGCACTCAAAGGCGTCGCGCAGATCGACCGCGACCTCGGACGCCGCGCGGAGGCGCTGCCGTCTTACGAAGAAGCAGTCGCGGCCTGCCGCGACATCGGTGATCCTCTCCTCTTCGCGCACACCCTCCGCCACCTCGGCGATCTTCATCACGACGACGGCCGTGACGATCTCGCTGAACCGCTGTACGACGAGGCGCTCGCGTTGTATCGCACCTCAGATGCTCCGCCGCTCGATCTCGCGAACGCGATTCGAAGTCTCGCCATCATTAAAGACACAGCGGAGTTGTGGGAGGAAGCGTTTCGGCTCTACGTCGCCACGAACGTCGCGCCTGGCGTCGTCGAAGCGGCGATGCGGCTCGCGAAACTCGCCGATCGCAATCGCGTCCGCGAATGGCTCCGCATCGCCGATGCAGCCGCCGAGGCAGCGGGCGACGACGAACTACGGCAGCGCGTGCTGGCGGCGGGGGAGGAGATCGAAAATTAATCGTTGGCGTCCCGTAGCGGCGTCGGCCCGAGGGCGCTACGATTTGGCGTTCAATTCGCTGGCGTGGTGCGCGGTCACGTCGATGAAGACGTCCGCGACGTACGGCGACGTCTCGCGGAGCGCCTGATCGAGATCGTCCATCGCGCGGCCGAGTTGCTCGACTGTTAGTCGCGGCGACGGGCGCACTTTCGCGGAGACGATCACTTCTTCCGGCCCGATGTAGACGGCCTGCACCGTCAGGATCTCTTCGACCGCATCATCGCGATCGATGACGGCGCGGATTTCTTCAAGCAGGTTGGCGGGCAGCGATTTCCCGACGAGGAAATCGGCCAGAGGACGTCCGAGTCCGAATGCCGTTGCGGCCATCAGCAGTCCGATGAGCAGTGATGCGATCGCGTCCGGACGGTCGCTTCCGAAATGATGACTGAGCGCCAGTCCAATGGCGGCGAACACGAGGCCGATCAGCGCCGCACTGTCTTCCACAACCACGGCGCGGACGGTCGGATCGCTCGATCGGAAGAGGTGGAACCAAACGTTCCAGCCGCGCTCCGCGGCCTCGCTGCGCGCCTGCCGAAGGCTCTGCACGAGGGAGACGCCGTCGCCGATGAATGCGACGCCGAGGACGATCCATGCGGCCGTCGGATTGCCGAGCGGCTCGGTGTGCGCCAATTGGTGGATGGCCATCCCGACCGAAAAGCAGCCGCCGATGAGGAAGGTCGCGATCGCGGCCAGAAACGCCCAGAGGAATCGCTCGCGGCCGTGTCCGAGCGGATGAAGTTCATCGGCGGGAGCGGTGGCGCGGCGAAGGGAGATGCCGAGGAGAACTTCGTTGGTGGCGTCGGCGAGGGAGTGCGCCGACTCCGCGAGAAGCGCCGTCGATCCCGACATCAATCCGGCGACCAGCTTCGCGATGGCGATGACGACATTCGCCGCCAGCGCGATCAGAATCGTCCGCCAGCTCTCATTTCTCTCGATCCTGCGCAGCGCCGCGCGCGACCGCCGATTCGTTGGCCGGAGCATGAATGCAAGTCTTGTTCACCTCCGCGTCTCCGCGTGAAAAAGACTTTTTTTGACACGCCACGACATCCGTCCTAGATTCAGCGTTTCAGGAAAAAATTATGAAACCTTCCGTTGCCACGCACCTTCTCGTCGCGTTCCTGCTGTCCGCGTTCTTCGCAAGTAGCGCAATCGCTGCGCCCCCGGTCGCCAGCAAGGAGGACCACCGCAAGCTCGACGCCTGGCGCAAATCGATGGCGCGCGTTCGCTTGCCGCACAAGGGGTGCTTCAAGACCTCGTATCCGAATACCGACTGGCGCGAAGTGCCGTGTACGGCTGCTCCGGAGCGTTCGTATCCGCCGCGTCTTCTTTACACAGTCGGCAGCGCCGTCGATTTCTCGGCCGTCGTGTCGGGCCACATCGCGTCAGCGACAGGGTCGTTCGACGCCGTGAACGTGACGAGCGAGAACAACTCCGGAAACGCTGACACGTACTCGCTCCAGCTCAACTCCGAATACTTCACATCGCCCGCGTGCGCCGGTGCCGCGAATCCGAATGTCTGCAAGGGATGGCAGCAGTTCATCTACTCCACCGGCTTAGCCTCCGCATTCATCGAGTACTGGCTGATCGACTACGCGGCACCGTGTCCCGCGGGATGGAACAGCGTATCCGTGCATTGCGTGAAGAACAGCGCCGCCATCCCTGTCGCCGCCGAGCCGATCGCGAACCTGATCCAGCTCAGCCTGACCGGCACCGCGGCGGCGGGCGGATCGGACACGCTGATCATGTCGACGTCCGGCGGCGATCTCAGCGCGATGTATCAGGACGATGAGCTCAGTCTCGCGCAAGGATGGAAGCTCGCCGAGTTTGGAATCTTCGGCGACGGCGGCGGATCGGATGCGACCTTCAACGCCGGCGCGACGATGGCGGTTCGGACCACTGTCGACGACGGCACCACGAACGCGCCCACCTGCGCGTTGGAGGGCTACACCAGCGAGACGAATAACCTCAATCTCGTGCCGCCATGCTGCCCCTACGGCGGCGCCTTTCCGGCGGTGGTGTTCTGGCTGAGCAACAATCCGGGCGCGACCTCGTCGTGCTCCGGCGGCACGAGCATCGGCGATACGCATCTGACGAGTTTCAACGGCCTCTTCTACGATTTTCAGGCGTCAGGCGACTTCCTCCTCGCCGAAACGAATCCCGATTTCGTCGTGCAGACGCGGCAGAAGTCGGGCGCGCCGAACTGGCCGAATGCAAGCGTCAACAAAGCCGTCGCGATGAAACTCGGCCGCACCCGCGCCGCGGTTTGTCTCGATCCGACGCGCCTGATCATCGACGGCCAGCAGACCGCTCTGGCCGATGACCAGTCGCTTACGCTGCCGAGCGGCGTCCACGTCGCCCGCGGCGGTAACGCGTTTCTCTTCACGCGCCCCAGCGGCGAAAGCGTTCGCGCCGAAGTCAACTCGAGCTACATCAACGTCTCCGTCGGCCTCGGCGCTCTACCGCAGGCGAAGGTCTACGGCCTCCTCGGCAACGCGAACGGAAACATGGGCGAGGACGATCTGGCCATGCGCAATCGAACCGTGCTTGCGCAGCCGGTTTCCTTCGCCGACCTTTATCACCCCTACGCCGACAGCTGGCGCCTCGCATCGCGCGATTCGCTGCTGTCGAATCTTTGCGGCGACAGGGACATCGAACGCAGCGCTCCCGCGACGACGTTCTACGCGAAGGATCTCGACCCGAGGAGTTACGAAACTGCGCGAGCGACGTGCGTGGGCGCAGGCGTCAACGACGAAACGTTGCTCGACGCCTGCATCATCGACGTCACCGTTCTGGCCACCAGAGACGCAGCCAGAGTGTTCGCGCGCACACGTCCCCCGCGCGCGGAGCTGCGACCGGAGCCGCCGCCGCGGTAGGAGCGAAGGACGGAACCGTCGTTCGGATTGGATGGCGGGAAGGAAGGAGAGGAGTACGGAACGCGCGTATACTTTCCGCGCAAAAGGAGGAAGTACGTTATGGCTGATCTCTCCCGGAAAGTTGACGCCCTGCAACTCAATATTGAAGGACTCCTCAAACTTCTCGGTGGCACCGCCGCCGACCGCCTGCGATTCTGGGAGATCCTGAAGGGGATCACCTCGGTCGCGGAGTTCGATCTCGTCGGCCAGCACCTCGACGCCACCAGCAATCTGCTCAAGCAGGTGCAGACGAACGTGAAATCGCTCCAGGGCGCGGCGACGAAGATTGCTAAGGCGACCGCGAAAGCCCGCTAGTTCGCCGCGGCCAATGAGGATCGTCGCGGCCGGCAAGCACGACGGGAAATTCAAACAGAGTCTCATCCGCAAATTCGGAGTTTCCGGACGCGCGGCTGCCGATCTTGCGATCGGTTTCTTCACGGCGGGCCTGGATCGCCGGCGTTGCGCGTTCGAACGGCGGACGCATGGCGCCGGCGTCGCGGCTCTGATCGTTACCGTCGACTCCGATCGGATTCTCGTCGGTCCTCTGGCAATCGCGGGGAAGGTCGGTTGTGCGCACTGCGCGCACGAGCGGTTGCGAGGCGCAGCGGTCGGCCGCACTGTCCCCGCTGCAGCTACGAAGCGCGCCCGCGTCCTGGCGCAGCGAATCGTGTTGCGCGAAGTCGCTGCCATCGTGGAACGCGGCATCGACGAATCGCGCCTCCGTGACGCCGTACTCGCCATCGACGTTCGCACTCGTTCGGAGTCGTTGCACCGTGTCATTCCGCTTTCACGCTGCAGCGTCTGCGGAGGTGCAGCGGCTTCGTCCGCGGATCCGATCCGATCGCTGGACGGGTGGCTCGGTCCGGTGACCGGCGTCATCAGCGATCTGCACATCGAAGATGCCGCCGATGGCGCCGCGCTGATCGTCGCGACCACGGCACCGCCGTGGATTGTCAAAGACGATGAAACGCTGCGGCCGCTGTCGGTTGGCTGGGGCAAAGGGCTGACGCTGAATGATGCCGTGCTCTCCGCGGTCGGGGAGGCCATCGAGCGATACTCGGCGTCGCTGCCCGATCCCGCACGGCTGGTCTGGCGCCGTGCGCGCGATCTGGAGGGCGAGATCCTCGATCCACGCGCGTTTCCGCTCTACTCGGCCGCGCAATACCGGCGAACGGCGTTCCCGTACAGGCAGTTCAATCGCAGCATCAAACATCCCTGGGTTCTCGGCAGATGGCTTGCCGGCGGAGGCGAGGTCTGGATACCGGCGGTACTTGCGTTCCTCTCGGCGCGGATACGCCCCGAACAGCTCATCGCTCAAGGGACATCGAACGGACTGGCCGCGTCGACGGACGCCGATGACGCAGCACTGCGTGCCGTGTTCGAGTTGGTCGAGCGTGATGCGTTCATGTCGGCGTGGATGACCTCCACGCCGGCGCGGCCGATCATGCTCGACGACACGCTCGAACCGTCGCTTGCTGCTGTACTTCGCGGCGTGGAACAACTCGGCGCATCGATTGAAATCTACATCCTCCCCACCAGCGCCTGCGGCACGACGGTGCTCTGTCTTGCCCGCGGCGATGGCCAGAATTATCCCGGTGCTACGGTCGCTCTTGCCGCCGACCTCGATCCGCGGCGTGCATTGCGGCAGGCAGTGCTCGAGCTCGGCCAGACCGCTCCGTATTTGCGTCAACTGATGCGATCGCAAGCCATCGCCGTACCGTCAACTCCTTCCGACGTGCATCAAATGATGGACCACGCTGCGTACTACTTTCCCGTGGAGCGCGCCTCGGCGTTTGATTTCCTGCGTCGCGGGCGCGCGCCGATGCCGTTGGCGAAAGTGCGGGCCAGAAAATCTCGGCGAACCCTGGCCGCATGCGCGACGCTCCTCGCCGCGGCGAACATCCGTGTCGCGCTCATCGATGTCACTTCTCCCGACGTCGCCACCGGCCCGTTCCGCGTCTTCCGCGCGCTCAGTCCCGACCTGCAGCCGATCTCATACGGATATGGGCTGGAACGCCAGCCGGTCGCCCGCGTGCGACAGATGGGACTCGCCGCGGACGCGCCGCCGATTCATCCGATCTGGTAACGCGCCCAGAAACGCTACACGCCTTCGACGACGATCATGTTCGCCCGCGCGCAGCCATCGCGCACCTTCTTCGCCTCGGCATACTCGGACGACGTGCGCCACGCCTTCGCTCTCTCGACGGAATCGAACTCCAACACCACGAGCCGCCGCGGCTCCCACTCGCCATCGAGAACTTCACTCTTCCCGCCGCGCACGAGATACCGCCCGCCATGCGCCGCGATGGCGGCCGACGCTAAACGCTTGTAATCCTCGTAACGGATGGGATCGAGCACTTCGATGTCGGCGATGATCAATGCAGGCATTGAGGAATCTTCTCATGGAGAGCTACCACTCATCGCTTCGCCGCGGACCAATCTTAGTCCGGCTACGCCGACGAACTCATTGCGATCGGGTCATCACGTCGTCAACTTCGCGTGCGAGATCCTCGAGATAGTCGTCTCCGCGCGGATGGTGCGTCAGCGCGACGAGGACGTAGCGCCGGCCAGGTCCTTCGATGATTGCGGAATCGTGAAGGTAGTCCTCGTAGCTGCCCCATTTGCGGAGAAGTGTCAGTCCGCGGCCGGCGAGCGCCTTCACGAACTTGTGATCGTCGTGCGGGATGTCGGGCGAGAGAAAAATCGCGCGCATCTTCTGCGAGGCGGCAGGGGAGACGAGTTGATCGCGCGACAGCAGCCAGTAAAAACGAAGAAGCTGGCGCACCGTAGCGCCATGCGAGTGATTCGCGACCGGATCGCCGATCCGCTCGCTGTTCGGACCGTAATGCTTTCCCACCCAGATGCCGCCGCCGTGCGCGGCATCGTAGAAACCGTGATCATTGAGAACCTGCTGGATCTCGCGCAGTCCCATGGCCCGCGAATACTTCGCGGCCATTTCGTTGCTGGATGCTTTGATCATCAGCCCCAGCTCGTGTTCCGTTGCGGCATCCATGGCTGTTGCCGCATCGGGATGCAGTTGAAAGTACGCCAGCAGGATTCCGACTTTGGCCACGCTGGCGGCGTACTCGATGCGATCCGGATGCGTCATCGCCAGGCGCGGCTGGTTGAGGTCGAGCAGCCCGACCGCCGTCTGCTCGGTCGTCATCCCATATTTCGCGCGAAGCCGCGCATCGATCGATTCGAGCTGGTTTTGAAGGCGGCGATCAACAGGCGTGTTGTAGTCGAGCACGAACGTTTCCAGCGTAACGGCAGGATGACGAGAGTTCGACATGCACGCAATCAGGAGTAGCGAAAGAGCGGCGCTGAAGCAAACGATCCGTCGATTCATTGCACGGAAGGATAACGGCCTGCGTCAGAGAGCACGTAGTCGCTTCAACAACGTCTCGCGCTCCTGCACGTTCGCAACATGACTGGCGACGCGCTCGCAGAGATCCTCGGCATCCCTCGCCTGGCGCGAGGCCTGTTTGACGAGGTGGACGGCAATCGGACCCAGAATCTTAGTGACCTCGAGGGTGACGGCCTCGAGCAACGGCTGGCTGAAGACCACCGCCGGCGTGGCTGATACAGGTTGCCTGCCTGGTGCGGCAGGCCGCCGGGCTCCGTTCTCGGTCGGTGCGTTCTTCAGGAATGCGGCTCGCTTCACGGGATTGAGGATGTGCGACGCGAGTTTCTGATAGAAGTCGGCAGAGTTGCGCGACTCCATCCGGTCCACTTCGACGAGTTTGCTGGCGAGCGGCCCGAGGTATGCGGTCAACTCTGCTTCGGCGCGTTGCACGAGCTCGGGATCGATGCCGCCTAGAACCATTCGGCAGCGATCGAGTGCCGCGGCGTAGTCGCCGGTGAAATCGACACGCTGGAGACGGCTGAGCCGGATCGGAATGTCGCAGGCCTCGATCAGAACGGGAATCACGCTCTTGCTGGAATCGATGGCGAAGCCCACTTCGTCCAGCACGTTTTCCGACGCCACCGAATGCGGAGAAAGGACCACTACGACCGCAGCGCAGTCGCGCACAGCGGCTTCGATGGCGCGGTCCCAGTGCGTGCTCGGTTTGATGTCCTTCTGATCGATCCAGATATCGACACCTGAGGCGCGCAGATCGTCGCCGAGCTGCAACGCGAACTGCGAATCGGCGCGCGCATAGCTGAGGAAGTATTGAGGCATGCGATCCCTATTTGAGGCTGTCGCCCAGCATCTTCATGGCCTGCTCCACCGTGCGGCGCATGCGGTTGAACGACGCGGAGAGTGACGCGATCTCGTCGGAGCCGGGCCTCTGGTATTCGGGCACGTCCGTCTTTCCCATGCTCACGTCGCCCGCGACGAGCGACATGCGCGTGATCGGATTGAGGACGACGATCCGCAGAAGAACGTTGAGCACGATTGCCAGCGCGATGAAGACCGCGGCCAGAAGCTTCATGAAAAGAGAACGCATCTCGTGCGCGTGCTGCAGAGAGACGGTCATCGGGACGGAGACGATCTGCGCTCCGATGACCTCGCCCGTTTTCCATCCGAAGCCGTTGTCTCTGCCGTATGTCGCGATCATGCTGGCCGGCGCAGACTCCCACCGGCTGTGACAGACCAGACAGTTCTGCTTCACGAAAATGGGGCGGGAGAGAAACATGAACGGACCCTCCGCCGTGTCGCGATTTGTGACGAGCTCCGGCTTGTCCGGAAAGGCACGAAACTCGTTGATGATGTCGGCCTCCCAGTCCGAGGCGCGCGATGCGGGGTTCGTCGGATTCAGCGCTACTTCGCGGTAGCGGTAGTCGGGAAACTGCTCCCGGAGCACGCCGAAGTTCTTCGTGGCGGCGTAGGCGGCGACGGTCTGGGGGTGAAACTTGACGTTCATCCGACCGGTGAGCAGCGGCGCGATTTCTTCCGCAGTGTACTTCCGTACTCCCGCCGCACTCCCCATCATGATGCGCGCGCGGGTGAGCACTTCCTCCTCCGCGACTCGCCTGAGGAACGGCTCGGAAAGGAAGTAGAACATCGCCAGCCCCGCGATGAACGCACACACCAGTACAGCGTTGAGCTTTGCACTGAGACCCATCAAGTCACCCGCCTCACTTCATAGGGAAGGATGAATATCTTACCGTCATCCCCATTCCTCGCGGGTAACGGCATCCTCCCACCTGACGTTGCCGTGCGTCGCGAGCAGGCGCTGAACTCTGAGGCGGTATTGAGGCTTTTCGATCAGTGGGCTAAGAGAGAGGGTCTGACCCCCGATTCCATTGCGTACTCGATGCGATCCGGATGTGTCATCGCCAGGCGCGGCCGGTTGAGGTCGAGGAGCCCGACGGCCGTCTGTTCCGTAGTCATCCCATATTTCGCGCGAAGCCGCGCATCGATCTCTTCCAGCGGCTGCTGCAGGCGAGCATCAACAGGTGTTGTAGTCGAGCACGAACGTCTCCGGCATCACGGCAGGATGACGAGAGTTCGACGCACACGCAACGACAAGCAGCGGAAGGGCGAACGTAAGAACGAGTCGGCGATTCAAGACGAGGAAGCATAACGACTCGCAGCGCATGGGTGGCAAACTAGCTAATGACTGGTTAACATAGGGCCATGTCACGGATCACTGCCTTTGAAGCGAAGACCCGGTTTGGCGAGCTGCTGCAGCGCGTCGAACGTGGTGAGGAGATCGTCATCACGCGGCACGACCGTCCCGTCGCGCGCGTGGTGCGGGAAGGGGCACCGAACCTCGATTCGGTAAAGCGTTCCGTCGAAGGGCTGCGCCAATTGCAGCAGCGCATTCGTAAGCGCAGCCGCGGACGGTCCGCGCTGTCCGCTGCTGAGGTCCGCGCCGCGATCGGACACGGCCGGAAGTGAACCGTTCCTTCGTCGCCGACGCCTCGGTCGCGATCGCGTGGGTCCATCCTGCGCAAGCTACTTCCGAGACCGAGGCAATGCTCGATGCTCTCGTTGCAGGCGACTCTCTCGTCGTTCCGGCGCTTTGGCCTCTCGAGGTGGCGAATGCGCTCACGATTCTGCGCCGCAGGCGAAAGCTCACGCCTGACGAAGCTCGTAACGCGATCGAGATCATCCGCGAGTTGCCGGTAGTGATCGATCACGAAGCCGCAGCGGTCGCGTTCACACGCCTCGTCGAACTGGCGTCAGAACATAAATTGACAATCTACGACGCGTCGTACATCGAGCTCGCCGCGCGCCGGCAATTGCCTCTTGCATCGAACGACATGCGGATGAAAGAGGCGGCCATCCGATCCGGTGTCGATCTTTGGCGACGCGCTACTTCCGAAAAATGAATCGGCTGATATCGTTAGTCGCTTGCCATTCTTCGCCGCACTGCTCCTCACCATCGCTGCCCGCAGTTCCGCGCCGTCGCGCGTGACGCCGCCGAAGATCGGCCAGCAGGCGCCGTCCTTCGCGCTCCTCGATCAGAATCGCAAACGCGTCAGCCTGGCCGAGGCCTCGGGGACCAAGGTCGTGCTGGTTTTTTACCGCGGCTATTGGTGAGCGTATTGCGCCCGGCAGTTGGCTGGGCTTCGTGATCTGGTGCGCGCGTATCCCGAGGTGAAGTTCTACGCGATCAGCCCTGACTCGACGGAGGAGGGAAAGAATTTCGCGCAGCTCCTCGCCACCGATCACCGCGGAGCCGTGACATTCCCGCTGCTGTCCGATCCAGGATCGCGAATCGTCGACCGCTACGCGCTGCGCGACGAAACATACGCCGGGAAAAAGGAAGACGGCATCCCCCATCCGGCCGTCTTCGTGCTCGATGCAAAAGGACGCGTGCGATGGATGAAAGTCGAAACCGACTTTCGCGAACGCCCCTCGAACGCGGAGATCGCCGCGGCGATTGATGGGATGGAGTAGGCGCACTTCCGCTCGCGCGCGCGATGAGGGGGAATGCACGGCGTGACTGCCAGCCCGCGGTGTGTGACGTCGCGTCCCGCGGTGCGGACGTGGCGTCACACGGTGTGTGACGTCGTGTCACAGGGTGTGTGACGTCACGTCACACGGTGTGTGACGTCGCGTCACATGGTGTGTTACGTCGAGTCCTGCGGTGCGGGCGTCGCGTCACACGGTGTGTGACGTCGCGTCACATGGTGTGTTACCTCGCGTCACACGGTGTGTTACGTCGCGTCACATGGTGTGTGACGTCGCGTCACACGGTGTGTTACGTCGAGTCACATGGTGTGTGACGTCGCGTCACACGGTGTGTTACGTCGCGTCACATGGTGTGTGACGTCGCGTCACACGGTGTGTTACGTCGCGTCACGCGGTGTGTTACGGCGCGTCACGCGGTGTGTTACGTCGCGTCACACGGTGTGTTACGTCGCGTCACACGGTTTGTTACGTCGCGTCCCGCGCTGTGTACCTGAGGGTCCGCACTGTGTAGGACGTCGGCCCGGACTGCGAACGCAACACTTTCGTCACAAACAATCGGTTGACATCACGGCTGACCCTGCCAGAATATCTGGCTTCGTTGGGCTGGCTAGCCGGCTCACGAAATGGGAGCGGGCGCTCGTAAGAGTTCTTCGCTCCCGGCGGCCAACGGGTGAGAAGTGGCGCTGGATAAGCGCTCTGACGTCTTCTCATTCCGCGGGAGTTGAGCGTGCTCCTCCTGCCGTGGGCTCTCGAAGTGTGCGCACTTCGGGGAAACATCAACCGGAAGAGCGGCGCGTCGCCGTCTTTTCCAGCCGGTGGCCGCATGCACTCGTGCACAAAGTGCTCGTTGGTTTCTCCGGCCTTAACCCATGGTCTAAGGAGGACCAACAATGAATACCAATCAGGAAACCAGCAATCAGGTAACGAACAGTAACAGTACGGCCGCCGCCGTGGACGTTGTGCCGGTCGAACCGGCTCTCACGCCCGAGGCGGTGGTGGACGTGCTGCGCGCCACGCGGGCGCGCATCGGCGAAGTGGCGCCGATGACAGTCAAGGAGCGCCGGGTGTTCAGCCGCCAGGCGAACACGCCCGCTCCGATTCTGCAGGCCTCGATCAACGTCATCGGCGCGCTCGAGAACGTTTCGCAGGCGGTCGGCAAGCCGGCTGCCGATGTGCGTCAGTTGTCGGACGACGTCAACCGCTGGACGGCGGTGGAGGGTGAGCTGCGGGAGATGCTGAATGGCGTCGCCGGGGCGAACCTCCTTCGCCGCCAGCGGATAGCGCTGATCGCGGGGCAGGCCTTCAACATCGGCGCGCAGTTGGCGCGCGATCCGGCGAACGCCGTCCTCGTGCCGCACCTGGAGGAGGTCAAGCGTCTGAAGAGCTTCAAGCGCCGCAAGAAAGCGGCGCCAGCTCCCGGCACGCCTGTGCCGATTCCTGTAACGCCGAAGAGTCCGCAACTGTAAGTGTGATGGGTGGGAGGGAGACCGGGCGCGCGCAAGCGCGCCCGGTCGTTTCCTTTCCAGGAGTAAGAAAACGAAGGCCTGCCCGCGCGCCTTCGCAAGCCTCGCGCGAACCGCGCGGAATCGCTTGACAACGCCGTGATGCGGTGTTATACATACCTATAACACTAACGGGTTGAAGGAGGATCGATGGAATCGCTGATGGAGATGACGCCACAAACGGATTACGCCTCGCCGACCGATCCGATTTGGCAGGATGTGCTGGCCCAGGCGGTGACGGGCGAGCTCGTTGCCGCGATGAACTACACCGCCCTGGCCGCGATCTGTGACGATCCCGAAGAAGCCGAGGAAGCGCGGGAGCATGCGGCGATCGAGCGAGGTCACGCCGCCGCCTTCACGGCCGCGGGCCGCAAGATCGGAGTGGACGTAGTCAGCAACGTCGATGGAAAACATTGGAAGCGTCTCCGCGAAGCGTTCATGCGCTGCGTCGCAGAGCGCGACACCGTCGGCTGCCTCATCGTCCAGGAGATCATGCTGGAAGCCTTTGCGCTCGCGAGCTACTCCCGCGTGGCGATCGTTGCGCCGGGGAGTCTCGGCAAGGTCTTCGGTGCCATTGCGGCGGACGAGCAGGAGCACGCCGATCACGCCATGGGCATTCTCAAAACGGAGCGCGACGCGAACCCTGAGCGCTTCGACGACAAGTTGCACCGTCTGCATCTCGAGGTGATGACCACTCTCGCAATGATGCTGGCGAAGGAATGCAAGGACGGACATTGCGAAGTGTGCGAGTCCAGTTGCGTGAAGCCGTCGTTGTTCGAAGTCAACCTGAGCGCCGCGATGCTCCGCGGAGCGTCACTGCAGCAGTACCTGAAGACGCTCGACGCGTTGGGCTTGCCCGGGGAGGTCACGCTCGCATGGATTGCGCAATTGCCCGTATAGCGCCATCGGCTGCGCCGCAAGTCGATTTCGCCCTGGTCGGTCATCCGGAGAGTTGGAGCGCGGCGGCCGAGGTGTTCTCGGCTCTGCGCGGACCGGAGCACAAGCCACTGCCGGACGACGAGATCAAGGACATCCTTCCGTGGATTCCGCCCCGAGCGGTCTGCCGCGTCGATGTGAAATCGATCGGCGACGCGGCGGCGCACGGCCTTTACATCGACTCGTTCATTTCTCCCGACCATCTTGATGCTGCGTTTGTCCAGGAGAACCTGACACGCGTTCGGGCGGCCGCGGCCTACGCCATCAAGGCAGGAGCCAGGATCGTCAGCCTCGGCGGATTCAGCTCCATCCTCCTCGAGGGGAAGTTCGATCAGCTTCCGCCGCGACAGCACACCGTCTTCACCACCGGCAATACGCTGACGGTGGCGTTCATCGTTCGGGGCATCGAGACGATGTGCGCATCGCAGGGGCGGGACCTTCAGCGATCGACGCTGCTCGTGGTCGGGGCAACGGGAGACGTCGGTTCCGGCAGCGTCCGTTGCCTGGCCACCAAGGTGAGGCGCGTGCAGCTCTACGCACGCAATACAGAGCGGCTCCGCCGGCTGGCGGCAGAGCTGGACGCCTCAGGCATCGAAGTCGAGATCGGAACGGACCTCGCGCAATTCTCCGAACAAGCCGACCTTGTGATCTGCGCGGCCAGCCTCCCATCGCCATCCCTTTTGTTGGACAGCATCGCGCCAGACGCCCTCGTCTGCGATGCCGGTTACCCGAAGAATCTCTCCCCGGATGCGGAGACCTCGCAGGCCACGATTTTTTTCGGAGGGCTGGGACAGATCGCAGGCGGCATGACGTTCGATCCCGATCTTCACGGCATTTTGAATCACCATCCGTTCCCCGATGTGGCCCACGGATGCCTGCTCGAAGGTATTGCTCTCGCGCTGGAAGGACGGTTTGAGCCCTTCTCTCGCGGACGCGGTGCCATCACTCCGAAGCTCGTCGACGAAATCGAGAGGATCGCCGCCCGCCACGGGATCCGCCTCGCGCCTTTTTTCAACGCCGGCGGACCACTGCCGCTTACAATGAAATGACGCTACCGAATGGACCGCGAGTGGGACGACACACAACCAATCTACCGCCAGCTTCGGGGCCGTATCGTCGCCATGATCCTTGAAGGGTTGCTGAAGGAAGGCGATGCCATCCCCTCGGTCCGCACCGTGGCCACGGACTATCGAGTCAATCCCCTCACGGTTCTGAGAGCCTACCAGGAGCTCGTCGACGAGCAACTCGTCGAGATGAAGCGCGGCCGCGGAATGTTCGTCAATGCCGGCGCGCGCGATCTTCTTATGCGCAGCGAGCGTCAGAAGTTTCTGGAAGAGGAATGGCCGCGGATTCAGGAGAAGATTCAGCGGCTCGGACTGACGGCAAAGGAGCTCCTCAAGAAACGCGAGGGGAAGCGCTGATGGCGGTCATCGAGGCGCGCGGCATTCGAAAAGCGTTCGGGACGACGGTCGCGCTCGACGGTGTCGATCTGAGCGTCGAGGAAGGGCGCATCGTCGGCCTGATCGGTCCGAACGGCGCCGGGAAAACCACCGCGCTCAATGCGATTCTCGGCCTCACGCAGTATCAGGGGAAGCTCACCGTACTGGGGCGCGATCCGTGGACCGCGCGCGCAGAACTGATGCGCGATGTCGCCTACATCGCCGACGTCGCCGTACTGCCGCGCTGGATTCGCGTCTCGCAACTGCTCGACTATGCCGGCGGCGTACACCCGCGATTCGATCGCGCCAAAGCCGAGGGATTCCTGGCCAGGACGGCGATCAAGCGCAATGCAAGAGTGCGGGAGTTGTCCAAAGGCATGGTGACGCAGCTTCACCTCGCGCTGGTCATGGCCGTCGATGCCAGGCTGCTGGTGCTGGACGAACCGACGCTCGGCCTCGATATCCTCTACCGCAAACAGTTCTACGACGCGCTGCTGAACGACTACTTCGATCAGAGCCGCACCATTCTGGTGACCACGCATCAGGTCGAAGAGATCCAGGATGTTCTCACCGACGTGGTGTTCATCAACCGCGGCCGCATCGTCTTCAAGTCGAGCATGGAGCAATTCGAGTCGCGCTATCTCGAGGTCGTCGTCCGTCCGGACCGCCTCGCCGCCGCCCGCGCCCTCCGGCCGATCCACGAGCGTCAACTCCTCGGGCGCAGCGTCCTGTTGGTGGAAGGTGCCGATCGCGAGCAACTGGCCGCGCTTGGCGAAGTCCGTAAGCCGAGCCTCGCCGATCTGTTCGTGGCGGTGATGGAAGGGCAGGGAGCGACGGCATGAACGGACCGCTTTTCTGGTCGATACGTCGCGAGCTCTGGGAGAACCGTTCGATCTTTGTCGCGCCGCTCATCGTGGCGGAAGTGATCGCGCTCGCCTCAATCGGAGCGGTCAGGCACAGTCTGCAGCCGGACAACCTCGCCTCGCACGATGAGGTCGTGGCTGGAGCACTGATGGGGACGACCTTGCTCGTGGCCATTTTCTATTGTCTCGACGCGCTCTACGGCGAACGCCGCGACCGCAGCGTTCTCTTCTGGAAATCGATGCCGGTCTCGGATTGGACGGCCGTGCTCTCGAAGATGGCCGTGCCGATGGTGGTTCTCCCGGTGATCACGTTCGTCCTCACCGTCGTTACACAATTGATCATGCTACTGGCGAGCACCACCTATCTGTCGATGCACGGCCGGAGCGCGGCCGCGCTGTGGCACTTGCCGTGGCTGCAGATGACGTCAGGCATGCTCTATCACCTCATCACAGTCCACTCCCTCTACTACGCGCCGATCTTCGGCTGGCTGTTGCTGGTCTCCGCCTGGGCGAAGCGCCAGCCCTTTCTGTGGGCGTTCCTGCCACTGGCCGCGATCGGCGTCATCGAGAAGATCGTCTTCAACACCACCCATTTCGCCATGATGCTCGGCTCGCGCATCAGCGGCGGGATGGAAGGTCCTGACGCAAAGGGCGGCATGATGATGCTTTGGCCCTCCCACCCCCTTGAATTCCTGACCAGACCCGGCTTGTGGATCGGCTTCGCCCTCGCGGCGATCTGCGTCGCCGGGGCGGTGCGTCTGCGACGCTATCGCGATCCGATCTGAGTACTCGGCTACGTCAGCCTTCCTCCACCGAACCGAGCTTCATCACACGGTCTGCCACTTCACGCGCAACGCGGACGATGGCGGCGACGAGCGCCTCGTCGATATCCGCGACGCCTTCGTACTCGATGTAGTTGCGCTTCTGATGCGCCGCCGCGAGAACGCGCCATTGTTCGGGTGGGAGCTTCAACGTATGAGCCAGCGCTTGAAACACAACATAGCGATTTTCCGACCGATAGCCGTGCCAGCGCAACGCCGCCAGCGAGAGTGCATGAGCGGCGTTGTAGCCGAGATCGAACCGGCCTTCGAGCGAGAGCGACACATTCTCCGCATCTTTCAGCCGTGCCAGACCGGAGCGGATGAGACCATCCAGCTCCTGCTGCGCCGGCGGCTCACGCTTGAGCTGCCCGGTGCGAACGAGATTATCGAGGCTGTCCGTCATCGCCGAGCGTCCCCTGGAGGATCAGGTGCTGGCCGGCGAGCACCTTCTTTAGAAACGGATTCGCATTGCTGCGCCGCCGTTCGAAGTCGGCGCGGGTATAGAGCGTGGGGTTGATCGTCCGCCCCAATTTCTTCTCCACGGGGCCAAGCCGGGCGAACAACTCTTCCAGCGGGAGGTCTTCCGCGACGACGAGCAGATCGATATCGCTCTGAGCGCGGTCCTCGCCGCGAGCAACGGAGCCGTAGACCAGGGCGAGATCAATCCGTTTGGCGAGCGGACGGAGCGCCGCCCGAAGCGGGTCCGTGAGCGCGACCGTCTTCATCACGATGCCGCGCAGCTCGTGAAAGATCGGTGCTGTGCGGTTCGCCTGGAAGTGCTTCTGCCGCCCCACGACTGTCGAGGTCACGATCCCGCTCTCGACGAGCCGCGCCAACTCCCGACGGATGGCTCCTGATCCGCCACCAGCACGCTCGATCAATTCCTGCTGGATGAAAGAGCCGTCGGGCTGCCCGAAGAGGAGTGCCAGCACCCGCTGCTGGGTGGTGGTGAAGAGCGCGTCAGCCAGCCCGGTCGTTCGCTTTCCTGCCGCGGTGCCCATATTGGGCATGTTACTGCCCAGTTTGGGCATTTGACAAGCGGCGCCTCGTGACGCCGTCGCGGTAACGCGAACATGGCCGGTGAGCAGGTCGGCCATGACGCAGCCGGACGATGCGCCGACCCGGGGATCGATGCTTTTGTGGCGCGAACGAAGCCGTCGAGGATAACCGCGAAGCCGCCGATCAGGACGTACCAGACACCTTCCGCGTTCAGTGCTGTGCAAAGCGGGAGGAGGTTTTCGAGCTCAGGTGTGCGTGAGTATTCGCGAGCATTCTGATCATCCACTCGGATCTGGGCGAATAACTATCGCCATGAGCGAATACTGAAATCGGGAATCGGCAAGAGCTTATCGTTCAGTGGCTTAGCTTGTAGCAAAAAAACGAAGGCCTGACCCTCACTGCTTACCTTCGGTAAGCACGGCCTCACGCAGTATCACGGGCAGCTCACCGTACTGGGGCGCGATCCGTGGACCGCGCGCGCAGAACTGATGCGCGATGTCGCTTACATCGCCGACGTTGCCGTGCTGCCGCGCTGGATTCGCGTCTCGCACGACGCGCTGCTGAACGACTACTTCGATCAGAGCCGCACCATCCTGGTGACCACGCATCAGGTCGAAGAGATCCAGGACGTGCGCTCCAGCCCATCCACGAACGTCAACTGCTCGGGCGCAGCGTCCTGCTGGATGGTGGTTCTCCCGGTGATCACGTTCGTGCTCACCATCGTCACGCAATTGATCATGCTACTGGCGAGCACCACCTATCTGTCGATCCACGGCCGGAGCGCGGCCGCGCTGTGGCACTTGCCGTGGCTGCAGATGACGTCGGGCATGCTCTATCACCTCATCACCGTCCACTCCCTCTACTACGCGCCGATCTTCGGCTGGCTGCTGCTGGTCTCCGCCTGGGCAAAACGCCAGCCGTTTCTGTGGGCCTTCCTGTCCCTGGCCGCAATCGGCGTCATCGGGAAGATCGTTTTCAACACCACGCATTTCGCCACGATGCTCGGCTCACGCATCAGCGGCGGGATGGAAGCTTCTGACGCCAAGGGCGGCATGATGATGCTTTGGCCCTCCCACCCCCTTGAATTCCTGACCAGGCCGGGCTTGTGGATCGGCCTGTTCATCGCGGGATGTGCATCGCCGCCGCAGTGCGCCTGCGACACTACCGCGATCCGATCTGAGGTTGCATCGTCACGGCCGAGAACCTCGGTCGCTTACTTCGTTGCGAACGGGTCAAGGGTGTCAACCGGGAAGACAGAGAAGTGACGAACGTTGCGCGTCACAACTACCAGATGGTGCACGATCGCAGTGGCGGCGATCAGCGCATCCTCGAATAGATGATCGGGTCGCCGGTGCATGAGTTTTGCGCAGACCCGGAAGACGCGCGCATCGACCGGAAGGATGTTCCAGGTTTGCGCCACCTGATCGATCCAGCTCTCGATTTCGGAAGCCTTCTCCTGGTCGCGTTCACGAGTGATTTCGACACCTGCCTGCAGCTCGCCTAACGTGACCGCGGAGAGGTGAAGGTCCTCGTCTGCCGTTCCATCGATCCACGCCAGCACGGCGCCGTGAGGCCGCGGCTTGCGCAATTCGGACACCACGTTCGTATCGAGAAGGTACAAGATTGCTCACTCGAACGCGGGCGGCTCCCGCCGGCGCCGTGGCCGGCGGGCAGGCACAGGAGCGTCCGCTCGCGGTGCGGCGGCAAGTAACAAGTCCTTCAGCCGAGGACGTGTGGCCTCTTGCAGTTGGCGCCAGTGATCGACCCGTACGAGGACAGCCATCTCCTCTCCACGCCGAGTCACGATCTGCGGGCCGCTAGTGAGGCTGGCATCGAGCAATTCACTGAACCGTGCTTTGGCGTCCTGCACCGGCCAACGTTTCGTCTCTCTCTTTCGAGTCACCCAATCGTCTCCTGAGCTAGTCATCGAACTAGTCAGCACTCATCATAGCTCGACGCGGGGAAATGGGGTCAGTCTAAGGCCTTAACTGCGGAGGCCAGAGCGGCGCCGAGGCAGGCGCCGGATTCCGCACTTAGACTTTAGACCTGACCTCCAGCTTTCGCGGAGCGGCATGGAACACCGGGGGCCTGACCCGACACGCACGAGAAGTACAATGTCTGCGTGAGGATGAAACGCCGCGGCCTCGACTTGATCTGGATTCCGCTGGTCCTCGTCGCCGTAGCAGCCGCCTACAGTGTTGGTCTCCTGCCTGGCCAGGTTTACGGCGCGCTCCTTGGTGCCCTGCTAACGCTTCTCGGCGTGGAGCTGAAATCACGTAACGACGCAGAGCTTAGACGCATCGAACTCAAACATAGTCTTCGTCGCGAAGTGTTTCTTGAGGTGGCAGAAGGCATCGCCGCGTCGACGAAATACCTTGAGCAACTCGCTCAACCTGATGCCGATGAGCGACATGAGCCTCCTGGAGCACCGCGAGCGTGGGTACAGAAGCTCGAACTTGTGGCATCTCCACCAACGGTAATACTCGCTCGAGCTGCCGGGACAGTTCACACTGAAATCGTTCTGGAGCTGATGAAGCGCCGAGCTAAGATTCAGAAGCTCGATTTTGACATGAAGATGTTCCGCGATCAGCATTCGAGACTGCTTGAGGTTCAGCAGACGATATTCAAGCAATTTAGCGATGCAATTGGCGAAGCTGAAACGACCATGCGAGCCCAGAAGCTTCAGACCGCCAGCGACGCACAGGCACAATTGCGGCAGTCATTTGCTGACAACGAGGCAGAACAGTCCCGCCTGTCACGGGAGCGATCTCACGACCACCGAGAACTCGCACGCGCGGCGCTACGAGGATCAATGCAACATGGCAAAGACCTCACCCGTTTGCAGAATGCTATCCGTCGAGAGATCGGTGGAATAGATAACACCGCGACGGAAGACCTTCCTGACGAAGAAATCACCAGCTCGGAGAAGCATCTCGATGATCTCATGGATTACATCGAGGAATTGTGGAAACGCGAGGACAACGCCGGCTAACTCTTCGCAGTAGGTTCAGGTCAAGACGGATCGTGGCGATTCAACTTGACGCCGGGAACGATAGGTGAGTTATTCGCAGAAGCCGCAAATCGAATACCGAAGGCCTGGCCCCCAGGAAACTCCCGTTTAGACCTGCCCCAAGAGAACGGGGAACGTTGGATGCTACACTTCGGCGTATTATCGGTTCGCCGTGGTAAACCGCAAAGCCGTTTAGCTTCAACCAATGTTTCGATAAGACCTTCAGTGGCAAAGTAAGATGTGGTAGACAACATTACAAAAGATCGCCTCGCCTTCGTCTCAGGATCTGTGCTCGGTTGGGCTATCCTGCTCGCGACGCTGTGGCGCCGCGCAGCGCAGTTGGATACTGGAGCAACTCTTCGATTCAACTTCGATTTCCAAGATATCTCTGTCGGAAACTTGATCAGTCCTGAACCGATTGCCTTCTACCTTCTCAACATATTGGTCACCCTAGGGGTATCGGTCGCGATACTATCCGTCTCTTATCTCGTGGCACACGGCCTTCTTTTGGCCTCAGGGACAGCACCAGGCCTACGTTCTGCGCCTCTCGCTCGCTTCTCTCGCGCCACCTTCATCAACGTTTTTCGCGTGACTCGCTACGCTGGTACTTATTTGGCTACGCTATTCATGGTCTTCCCCGCGGTCTTGCTTCAGCATTGGCTGGTAGGTCGCTGGTCTATCAGAAAGGACGCTTCCGAGCTCGTTTTCAGTCTTGTCGTGTGTGTTCCGGCCATTCTTCTAGCATATTATTACGGACCGCGATGGCGACGGCCAAAGAGAGACTACATCTACATCGCTGTCCGCCTCGCGCTGCTCTATAGCTGTTATGCCTTGGTGAGCGAAACGGCGTACACTATGACGCTGTCGTCGGATAGGACTCTTTACTCTAAGGCGGCGAACGCATATGTGGAAGTTCCAATTCAGCTGGGCGGCGCAACCTCCGCCCTTGCCGATGCTGCATTGGAAGTTCGCAACGACCACGGCCAGGTGTTACTAAGGCCAGCCATCCACCGCCTAGGCAAGGGCAGTTTTCATGCCTGTTTTCCTGCACTGTCGCTCTCACCGGGCGAGTACGAGTTGAGGCTGAAGTATCGACGTGCATCCCTTACATTCGAGTTTCCGTATTGGCATCATGAAGTGATTGATTCTACGTTCTTTTCGCTTGTGCCGTAGACGGCAACAAAAGGAAAACGTGGTGTTGACGCATCTGCGATGCTCTCAAGGCAACTCACTTAGGCACAAGCGAAGACAGATCTCCTTTGTCGAATACCGACATCAGCGCCGTTACCTTACACCCGAGGGCATGAGCCAACCGGAGCACCGTTTCGACATTCGGAACACGCGATCCATTCTCGATAGTGCTGATCCGGCTCTGAGGGACGCCGCATAGAGCCGCGAAATCCACCTGCGTCAAACCACGCTTTTTGCGGAGCTCGCGCACACGATCGCCGAGCAGTCCTCCGATCGTTGGAGCTACTGGCATTTGTGCGCTTTCGTCTTGACAAATCGGGTGTAGTGATATATCATAATCACAATATCGAAGGAGCACCCAACCATGCTCGAATCCGACGTCATCTCCCGCATCCGGCACATCTTCCTACACCCACGGCCGCATGTCAGCATTATGCAGGCGACGGGGCTCCTCGGGTGGTCGCGGCGGAAGATGTCTGAGGCTATCGAGAACGGCGAGGTCGAGCTGTGGACGACGCCGATCGGGAAGTGGTTTCCGCGGGCGGAGATGATGGCGAAGGCGCTGGAGGTCTGGCCGATGCACGTCATCGAAGAGGCGCTTGGGGAGGATGCGGACGGCATTCTGCCGCAGGCGATCCGGTGTGCGGAGCTGCGGGTGCGGCTGCCGCGGCATCACATCGACATGCTGGAGTATCGGGCGGACCAGCAGGAGACGACCGTCAGCGGCGTGCTGGCGCGGGAGCTGGATGGCATCGCCAGCGCGCACATTGAGGAGCTGTCGGCGGCGTTGCCGGGATTCGCTGTGGCGATGGCGTGGCCGGGGTGACCATCCGCAGATGACGCAGATAGACGCCGGTTGAGAACCAGCCTTACTTCTTGTACGTAACGTTCACCCCGAGGTCGAGGGCTTTTGGGGAGGCGGCGAGCTTCTGGAGTTTGTCCCAGTCGTACTCCCAGATCAGCGTTTTGCCTTCTTTGCGTGTGGCGTTGCTGGAGACCACTTCGAACGGGGCCGTGATCTTCCAGGCGATGCGCATGTTTTTGAAGGCGTCGTTCATCATCTTCTCGGTGTCGGGATCGAATTTCGGTCCCTGCTCGCTGGCCTCGGCTTTCACTTTTTCGGCGGGGTTTTGCGGCTTGGTGTGGATGGTGATCGTGCTCGCCGTTTCGGCGATCTCCAATCCCTGGAATGGCGAGTCGATGACCGACTTCTTGGTCGGATCGCCGGCGGCTTCGCCTTCCTTCTTCGCGTTGAGCTTCACTCCGACGAGGCTGGAGAGTTTGTCGAAGGCGAACTTCATGTTCGTGGTCACGCCGAATTCCTTCTCAGCAACCGCGACGTCGAGCAGCTTCACGCCCGGCGGGAGTCCGCCTTCCGCCTGTTTGCGCGGATCCTCCGACTCGGTCGTGCTCTTCTTCGCGTTCTTTTTGAACTCCGCTTTCGCCGCGTCGATGTCCGCCTTCGTCAGTGGACTCTTGTCGCCGCTCATCTCCTTCTGCATCTTGGCCATGATGGTGATCATCGGCTGCATGTCGACACCGAGCTTGAAGTTGGCCGTGCCGGAGAGGTCTCTCTTCAGCTCGATCGATTGCTCGATTTCGAAACAGCCGGTGGCGAAGAGGGCGAACAGCGACGCAACGAGGATCGCGCGTGTGCGAGTCATCGGATTCTCCTTTTCGAAGAGTATAGGTCTCGTTCAGAAGACGCTGGTGAACATCCAGCCGCTGCCGACCTTTCTGCCTTGCGGGGCCGCCCAGCGGAAGGTGCCGTCGGTGCGGCCATCGTGACGGTTCCAGAGGACCTCGCCGTTGGACGTGACGGCGTAGATCACCCCGTCGCCGCCGGAGAAGACCTGGCGGACGTTCCAGCCGGAACCGACCTTCGCTCCTTGCGGGTTAGCCCATCGGTCGCTGCCGTCTCGCCATCCATCATGTCGATACCAGAGGAGGTCTCCGCCATCGTTCACGGCATAGATCACGCCGGTGCCGTCGGCGAACACGTGTTTGAAGTTCCAGCCGCTGCCGACCTTCTTCGGTTCCGAGGCCCAGGTCGCGGTGCCGTCCGCAAATCCGGCGTGGTGATACCAAAAAAGATCGCCGCCGTCGGTGATCGCGTAGATCACGCCGCCGCCTGCCGAGAAGACGTGTGCGAAGTTCCAACCGGTGCCAACTACGTTGCCGTTCGGGGCGGCCCAGCGGTCCGTGCCGTCGACGCGTCCGTCGTGGCGGTTCCATCGCAGATCGCCGTTGGACATCACGGCATAGATCACGCCGCTGCCGCCGCAGAAGGCCTGTTTGACGGCCCATCCGCTACCGACCTTTTTGCCGGACGACGGTGCCCAGCGGAAGGCGCCATCTTCGCGGCCGGTGTGGCGATACCAGAGCAGATCGTTGTTGGCGTTGATGGCGTAGATCACGCCGTTCGTCGAGGCCGGTTTGAGATTTGGGACCAGCACCGGAGCGGGAAGTCTTTCCGTGGCCGCCGGGCCGGCATGCGAGATCGCGGGGAAACCGACGCTGACAGCATTGAGGACGAATTCGCCCGCGTCTTTCAGCCCTTCGTACCCCGTCGGGAAATGGATTTCCAGGAGAATGACCGTTTGCGAGCTCACCGCTCGCTCGGACGTCGTCAAATCCCAGGTATTCGCCAGAAAATCAGGCTTGGTCGTTTCCCTGGTCATGTAATTGCCGCGGATGTTCGTCGCGACCCGGAGCGCGGGCGTTGATCCGTTGCGCAACTCGACGGATCGCAACGACGGCCCGTCGTCGCTCGTACGGAAGCGGACGACGAGCCGCCGTACTTTCGGCGCGCCTGCCGTCGGTGCCGGCATCCGCAGCAAGGCTTTCAGGATCACCGTCTCGTCCGCATGGCTACGAACACGGCGGCCGCCGGGGACGTCGGTAAGCGTGGCGTGTCCCCGGTCCACGATGAACAGGTTGCCCGGAGTGTTTACCGTCACGGTCTGCGCACGAAGCGGTGGGCTGCTCAAGAGCGCGGTCAGCGCGACCGCGATGGTTGCCACAGGACGGCCCAGGGCCGCAAGGTGTGCTCGTTTCATTGTGGAAGTCCTCCAATGCAGTGGTGACGCGCGAAGCGGATGCGTTTCACTGTCTGGGACAAAACTCCGCCGACGATCTGCCGTGTGGAACCCGAGTGTGACCGGGCGCACGTCTGCTCGCTGACTGCCGCGCATAATCCGCGGGATGAAAGCGCTGCTGCTCGCCGTCACGCTCGCCAATCCGATTTTGTTCGTCACGCAGGTGCCGGTGCCGGACGACTTCACCACCGTCGCGTCGGCGTTCGGCAATCAGGTGGCGTCGGTGGCGGAGGCGCCGCGCGGCGGCGATCTCTGGATTCGTTATCCCGATGGGACGACGAAGAACCTCACGCGCACCGCGGGGTTCGGGAACAGCGGGATGCAAGGTGCCTCGTCGATCGCGGTGCGCGAGCCGTCGGTGCATTGGAGCGGGACGAAAGCGCTCTTCAGCATGGTCATCGGCGCGCCGTCGCAGCAGTATTTGTGGGAGACCTATCACTGGCAGATCTACGAGATCACCGGCCTCGGCGCGAACGAAACGCCGGTGATTCGAAAGATCGCCAATCAGCCGAACTACAACAACGTCAGTCCGTTTTACGGCACCGATGATCGAATCCTCTTTACTTCCGACCGTCCGCGCGGCGGCGAGGCACATCTCTATCCGCAACTCGATGAGTACGAAGAAGCGCCGACTGTCACCGGACTTTGGAGCCTCGATCCCGCGACCGGCGATCTGCGGCTGCTCAATCACACGCCGTCAGGACTCTTCACTCCATCGATCGACAGCTTCGGTCGCGTGATCTTTACGCGATGGGATCACCTGCAGCGCGACCAGCAGGCCGACGGCGACGCGACGAGTGGGAACACGTACGGAACGTTCGATTACGCGGACGAATCGGCGAATGCGGCGCGTCTCGATCAGCGTGTCGAGGTCTATCCGGAACCGCGCAGCGCACGGACCGATCTACTCGCCGGCACCAACCTGCAGGGGAACAGCATCAATCACTTTTTCCCGTGGGAGATGAATGAAGATGGGACATCCGAGGAGACGGTGAACCATGTCGGGAGGCACGAGCTGTTCGGGTACTTCGACCGGAGCATGAACGACGCCGGTCTTTCGGAGTTCAACGGCGGGGGCGGAAACATCGCCGACAACCTCTTTCAGCTGCGCGAGGATCCGGCGCGACCGGGCGTCTACTACGCCGTCGATGCGCCGGAGTTCCAGACGCACGCGTCGGGTCAGATCATCCGCTTCGCCGCGGAGCCGGGACGGACGGCGGACAACATAGCCATCACCTACATCACTCCTCGCTCGACGCGCGACGTCGCGGAGGGAACGCCGGCTGCCGATGCGTCGGGGCACTATCGCGAGCCGTTGCCTCTCGCGGACGGGACGCTGCTTGCCGTACACACCAGCGAGATGCGCGGCGATGTCAACGGCGGCTCGCGGGAGGCGCCGAAGTCGCGTTACGCGTTCCGCATCAAGGCGATGACTCCCCAAGGCTTGCCGGGACAGATGCTGACGCAGGGCATCCCGGGCAGTGTTTCGTATTTCGATCCGGATGTCCTCGTGTCGTGGTCGGGCGAGATGTGGGAGCTCAATCCGGTGGAAGTGCGCGCGCGGACGCGTCCCGCGCGGCGGACGACGTTGCTCGAAGAGCCGGAAGCGAAGATCTTCCGCGAAGAGAACGTCGACCCCGCCGCGTTTCGCGCGAACCTGCAGGCGCGCAATCTCGCCGTGATCGTCAGCCGTAACGTGACCTCGCGCGATGCGGCGGACAAGCAGCAGCCGTACAACCTTCGCGTGACCGGCACGACGACGCAGAAGGTTGTCGGGAGCAGCACGCTGTTCGACATCGCCCACCTCCAGCTCTTCCAGGCGGACCAGCTGCGCGGCCTCGGCGGCACAACCTCGCCGCGCGCCGGGCGCCGCGTGCTCGCCCGCGTGATGCACGATCCCGCGGTGAAGAATGCGCCGACGTCCGGCCCGGCCGGCAGCGTACAGATCGCCGCCGACGGATCGATCGCCGCGCTGGTCCCGGCACGCCGCGCGATGAGCTGGCAACTGACGGACGCCGCGGGAACGCCTGTCGTGCGCGAACGCTACTGGCTGACGTTCCAGCCGGGTGAAGTCCGCGTCTGCGCCGCCTGCCACGGCGTCAACTCACACGATCAACTCGGCGCTCCAGCTCCGACGAACTCCCCCGAGGCGTTGCGATCGCTGCTGCGTGCGTGGAAAGCGACGCAGACAACGCCGCCACGGCATCGCGCGGCGGGGAAGTGAGCTTGGCCGGGGTTGATCTTCTCAACGGTCCCGGCCATCCGATCCGAATGCCAAATCACATTTCATAACATCTCAGTGGCCGACCGCACGCGAACGGCCGAAATGGAAAACCCATACGCCTCCGTCACTTCCGCCAGTGAAGAGCGAATTGCCGCTCTGGCTGATGACGAAAAGGTTTCCGTGCGTCGTCCCCAGTCCCGTGGAAATCGAGAACCAGGTCCTGCCGCCGTCGTTGCTGCGTTCGACGGCATCGCTGCTGCTGTTGTAGATGCGGCCCGGCGCGGAGGGATCGAATGCGAGTACGATCGCTTGCCGTCCCGGCGTCGTGGCGAATGGCGCCCAGCTCGCGCCGCCATTCGTCGATTCGAAGCCGGACGAATTTACCCACGCCAGCAGGTGATTCGAATCGAAGCGATCGATGCTGATGCCGGCCGCGCCCGATGCGGAGAGGCCGCTACCTGCGGAAGTCCAGCTGTCGCCGGCGTTCGTGCTTTTGTAGATGCCGAACGAGCCGCCGGTGTAGAGCACTGAGGCGTTGTTCGGATCGATGGCGACAAAGGTGGCGAACGTACCGGTCGGCAGACCACTGTTCTTGATCGTCCACGCGCTGGTGCCGGCCTTTCTGTAGGGCGCGCCCTGAACCGCGTAGAACGTTCCCGGCGTGAGCGGATCGGCCACAATGCCTCCGGACGTCGTCGGAAGACCCGTATTGAAGTCCTCCCAAGAGGTGCCGCCGTTCAGGCTCCGCCGCACAGTCCCCGACGTAGTGGCATAGAGCGTCTGCGAGTTGAATGGATCGACGGCAATGAATTGGTTCAGCCCTGTGAGCAGCGACGTCCAGCTCTCGCCGTGATCGATGCTCTTGAAGATGCCGGCCGCGCCCGACGTGTAGACGATCGACTCGTTGCGGGGGTCGACGGCAATCGACTGCGTGTAGGCGGCGGTGAGTCCCGAAGCGGACGGCGTGAAGTTCGATCCGCCGTTCGTGCTCCTGACCAGGTTGAAATTCGACGCAAGAAGAATGTTCGAGGCGTTGTTCGGATCGACGGCTACCGCGGTGTCTGCCCCAGGCTGCGATGGGCCGGTCCAACTCGAACCTGCATTCGTCGATTTGTAGAAGCCGGCGTCAGTCACGGCGATGATGGTCGAAGGCGAACTGGTGATGGACATCGATCGATAAAAGCCGTTGCCGAGGCCGTTGGTCAGCTCCGTCCACGACGAGGCGGCGTCGGTCGTTTTGAAAATGCGGCCCGGACCACCGCCGGCGTACAGCGTGGAACTGTTCGACGGATCGACGACGAGCGAGTACGCGGATGCGGTCAGACCGGTATTCGCCGCGCTCCAATGCGCCGCGCCGTCGGTCGATTTGTACACTCCTGCGCTCGACAGAAGCGCCGCGTAAACCGTATCGGCGTTTAGCGGATCGACGACCAGCGCCATGACCGACGTCGCGGCAGGAAAGCCGCTGCCGGCACTTCCGAATGTGACGCCGCCATCGGAGGAACGAATTGGTCCGCCCGTCGAGACGCTGTAGACGACGCTGCCGGTGGCACTGACAGCGACCTTGAACGATCCGAACGGATGCACCCGGCTCCACGTCACGCCACGATTGCTGCTCTTGTAAAGCCCGTACACGGATGACGCGAAGACGTTTTGCGGCGCGCCGTTAGCCACCGCGACATCGCCGAACGGAGTCCCGAGCGTTCCTGCCCCGACGGTCCAATGCTGCCCTCCGTCGCTGCTGCGAAAAACGCCATTGCTGGTCGCGGCGTAGGCAATCGATGAGTCAATCGGATCGAAGACGATCGTCGCCGGGCTGCCGGCGTCAGGGCCTTTGATGGTCCAGCGATTCTCACCGGCGAAGAGGGAGAGGGACATACACACGACTAAAACTATTTGGCTGAATGATTTACGCAAAGGGTGGGGCTCCTGCGGGGCATTCTACAGGGTTGCGGGTTTGACGCGCGCGGCGCGAACCCGCAGACTTGCCCGGATGGTCACCGCACTCGATCTTCCACAGGATCTTGTAGACGACATTCAGTTGCGTGCAGCGCAGGAAGGCCGCCGTATCGACGACACAGCGGCCGAATTGCTCCGCGCGGGGCTCGCGGCTTCCTCGCCTGTAATCGCCGTGAACGCCGATGCGGCAATGCTCGAGAAGCGAAAGGAAATCGTGGAGAAGTTCCTCTCGGGCGAATGGGGTACCGAGTTCGCCGGATTCGAGGAGGGTCGCGCGGCGGATCGTAGGGCTGCTGTGGAACGCGATCGAACCTGGAGAGATTAGTGGCGATCCTCATCGACACAACCCTCTGGATCGATTTCACCCGCGCCAGATCACCTCGCGCGTTAAAAGACTTCATCGCGGGTTACCTCCCGATCCGGCCGCATGCGTTGCGGAACCAATCGCGTTTGAGGTTCTGCGCTATGCCACTGCCGAGGAGCAGCAGCTCGTTGAGGAGCAACTTCGAACGATGACGATGTTGCCCTCTCCCTCAAACCTTTGGATCGACGCGGCCAGGCTGGGGCGGCGTTGCCGCGAGAACGGGATTACGCCCGGATCGCTCGACCTGCTGATCGCCATCGTCGCGATGCACCACGGCGCGGAGCTCCTGACCTTCGATACCGATTTCGAGCAGATCGCTCGCGTTTCCGCACTCCATGTCACGCGCCTTCTCCGGCCGTCGTGACGGTTGCCGAAAAGCACTTTGCAGTACCATGCCGTCCATGTCCGAAGCCCCTCTGCCGATGCGCGAGCATGCGCTGGATAACATCCGCTTCATTCGCGATGCGATGGAGCGGGCCGGCTCCTTCACGTCCATTCCGGGGTGGGGCGGTGTCGGCGTCGGCGTGACGGCGATCGCTGCCACGATCATCGCGCAGCAGTTTCTGGGCAAGTCGTTGCGGATGTGGCTGGCGACGTGGCTGGCCGAGGCGATCGTCGCGGCCGCGATCGGATTCGGGACGATGACGGTCAAGGCGCGGCGATCCGAGGAACCGTTCATGTCCGGCGCTGCGAAGCGATTCTTCATCAGCTACTTCGCGCCGCTCGTGGCAGGCGCGGTGGTGACGCTGGCGCTCGTCCGCGTCGAGGCCTACGCGGCGATTCCGTCCGTGTGGCTGCTGCTGTATGGCGCTGCGTTCGTCAGCAGCGGAGCGTTTTCGATCCGCGTCATCCCGGTCATGGGCGTCGCCTTCATGCTCTTCGGCGGTCTGGCCGCCCTCGTTCCCCTCAACGCCTCCAACATCATCCTGGGCATTGCCTTCGGCGGACTGCACATCATCTTCGGATTCATCATCGCAAGGAGTTACGGTGGCTAAATCAGCAGCAGTGAAGAAAAACGAAGTAGTCGAAACCCAGATCCCCGACCTTGACCGCGTGATCCACGAGAAAACGCGCCTGGCAATGATCAGCGCACTGGCCGTGAATCCGACGCTGACCTTCAACGAATTGAAGGCGGTCCTCAAAACGACCGACGGCAATGTAAGCGTTCACGCACGCAAGCTCGAGGATGCGGGTTATCTGTCCTGCAAGAAGTCCTTCGCCGGCCGCGTCCCTCGGACGGAGTACACACTGACCGCATCCGGACGCCGCGCGCTGGAAAAGTACCTCAATCACATGGAAGCGTTGATTAAGGCGGTGAAGCAGTAGTTAGCCCACTCGGGAAACAGCGGCGTGGGCAGGCGCTCCGGCCAACAGTCCTTGCGAGGACAAATGCTCATCGACGTCGGGCCAGTTGATGACGAAGCCACCGCCGATCACGCGAAGGTTCGACCTCTGCGCAACTGTGGCGTGTAGCAGGCGTGGGAACCACGCCAACGGCGCGATGATGGTGCGACCGTCCAGAAGGTCGACCTCAACGGCATCATCAGAAACGCGAACCGCCGAAATGCCTTCGCCCGCTTTAGGTTCCGAAGTGCTCATTCCATTTCCTCATGCACTGTTCGATGTTGTCTTCTACCAGTCGCTCGATCCTGCGCAATTCGTGCCGCGAGAACCCGAGGTTGTAGGCGACGCCGATCGGGTTCAGCCAAATCTTAGCCGCCATTTTCTCACGATCGACGTGGACGTGGGGCGGTTCGCCCCGATCGTGGCTGGTGAAGTACACCTCGTAGGGTCCAGCGATCCGGATGCTCGGCACGAGGGGAGTTTACGCGATGGATCAGACGGCTCTGAACCTGCTGGTCACGGATCCAAGCTCACCGACTTGGAGCCGCACGCGAAATGGAAACGCACACTTGCGATCCTGCAAGCTGCGGCTTGAAACCGGCGTAGCGCAAAGTTCGGCGCTTACCGCAACGATTCGTCTTTGCTGCCAATGAGTAATCGCGCGATTGCTTCGGATGACACTTGCTTTGATCCAGCGCCGCCGTGAAGCCTCATGGTCTTGACCATTTCTGTAAGAGCCGCGGCAGCTTCTGGCGAGTTGAGCGCTCCGTACTGATCGAAGAAGTGAGCCATTCGTTCGATGACCGCGGGATCGCCGTACATGATGGTTCGCGCCTTTGAGTCAGCGAGCATGATCAAGAACTCGACTTCTTTCTCCTGACTCTTCACACGCCTCGCGATGGCAAGACCTGACATGGCTTTCATGAAGCTGACGTACGCTTCATTACGCAACTGATCTAACGATCTTGTAGTTTCAAGCCGCCGGGAAAACCGATGCTGCACTCATGCGCCGATGATGCCGAGATAAGCGCCATGAGGGCGACCAAGACACCGACCTGCACGCACCCTCAATGATACGTCGCCGACAATCTCGACGTCTAACTCTTTCAGATGTCGGCCAAGGTCGACTAATAATGTGTTATCGGCCCGAGGCTGCGACGCGCCGTTCGCAGGAGGGACGTCGTGGCGCTCCTTGAGATGTTCGGCGAGCGGCCGGCTACTGCGAACCAACATCCCTTCGCGGAATCCGTTTCATCCGGTACGCCGTAGACTGCGCGGGACTCCTCCCGATGGAATCGCGCTTCGTCACCTTCGTCACTTCCTCGGCGGTCTTCATGACGGTCCTGCTCCTGCTCGACCGCGACGGCTTCCCAAAGCAACTCGCCCTCGGCGCGGCCACCCCCCGAAGACTTCGCCGTTTGAGACACTTTTTAGTTACACTGGCCGGCCACCCCAGCATGGCGAACTTGTAGCATCAGGAGGCCCGATGGTCGACGACGCTCAACCTGTGACAGACACAGGAACTCCAAAGCGTCAACATGATGTGTTCGAAAGCGCTGAGCTCTTGACGACACTTTTCATTCATCAGGCAGAGCTCGGATACAAGCTCGTAACTTTCTACACAGCTTCAGCGACGATGTACATCGCACTTGCCGGTTTCACCGCGCAGCAGTATTTCGTGAGCGTCGGCTCACGGCCCGAGACGGCTCGAAACATCGCCTTGTTTGGCCTTTTCATTTCGCTCATATCGACGGCGGCGCCTTTTGGACTTGGTATGTCGTTGCGCCACATCGAACGGGAAGCGAGCCGTTACTCGCAGAGTCTGGGATTGCCCAGCGAGAAGTTCATTGTCGTTCGATTCGGAATGTGGCTTTCTCTGATCCTCTTCGTCGCGATTACGCTTTCCTGGTTCTACTTGTTTGTGCGTCTTGCTTGAGGCTGGCGTGAACGAAAAGAATGATGACTTCCTAAACGCCTCCTAAACGACGAAGCCATTGCGCCGTTACCTTTTCGGCGATACCTTCCGCCGCCATGAAACGCGCGCTCTTCGCTCTCCTCTCGCTCGCCATCGCTGCTACCGCATTCGCGGCCTGGCACGTCTCGCGGCACATCGCCATCGGCGGCACAGGCGGTTGGGACTACGTCTCCATCGACTCCGCATCGCGCCGCGCCTACGTGTCGCACGGTGATCGCGTCGAGGTCGTCGACATCGATGCCGGCAAGGTCGTCGGCCTGATTCCCGACACCCTCGGCGTACACGGCATCGCCATCGATCACGATGGCGGACGCGGATTCATCTCCAGCGGCCGCGTGAGCATGATGTCGATCTTCGATCTGAAGACGCTCAACCGCATCAACGATGTCAAGACAACCGGCGACAATCCGGACGCAATCCTGTTCGATCCGCATACGAAGCACGTGTTCACGTTCAATGGACGCGGCAAGAATGCGAGCGTGTTCGACACGCACGGCAAAGTCATCGCCACGATCGACCTCGGCGGGAAGCCGGAGTTCGGCGTGAGCGACGGCGCCGGCCGCGTGTTCGTCAACATCGAAGACACGAGCGAGCTGGTCTCGATCGATGCGAAGAAGAACGTCGTCACCGCGCGTTGGAAGCTCGCTCCGTGCGAGTCGCCGAGCGGACTGGCCATCGATCGCAAGCACCATCGTCTGTTCACCGTCTGCGAGAACGAGATGATGGCTGTCGTCGACTCGACGAACGGACATGTCGTCACGACCGTGCCGACCGGCAAAGGCACCGACGCCGCTGCCTTCGACGACGAGCGCCAGCTCGCATTCGCGTCGAACGGCCAGAGCGCGACGTTGACGGTCGTCCACGAAGCATCGCCCGACAAATACGACGTCGTCGACAACGTGGCCACGCAGCGCAGCGCGCGCACGATGGCGCTCGACACGAAGTCGCATCACATCTTCCTCCCCGCCGCGAAGTTCGGCGATGCTCCCGCGCCAACGGAAAAGAATCCGCGTCCGCGTCCGCCGGTGGTGCCGGGAAGTTTCGAGTTGATCGAAGTAGCGCCGTAGTTTCCAAGGGCCGCGCGCGAAGGCGCGCTTCACAGTCCAGCCCCGCGCTTTGCGCGGGGAATCGCGGCGGACCGAGAGTTGCGCCCGCGGAGGCGGCCGCAACAAACTCGCAAGTGCATCGACACCGCGAATGATGTCGCGATTCTTGTTCCGGCCGCCTCCGCGGCCGGCGAAATTCTGCCGGCGCGCCTACTCCGCGCAAAGCGCGGGGCTGGATTGTCAAGCGCGCCTCCGCGCGCGACCCGACGCCGCGCCATCCCCGCTTGTTCTACGATACGCGGCGATGAAAACGCGCATCGCCCTTCTTCTCACGTTGCTCACCGCCTCGGCATCCGCACAGCAAACGCTGATGCGGACGCAGAAGCCGCCGCTGCACGGCTCGCACTGGATGGCCGTCACCGGCAAGCCGCTCGGCGCCACCGTCGGCGCGATCATTTTTCAAAAGGGCGGCAACGCCGTCGATGCCGCCGCGGCCATGATTGCCGCTGACTGCACGATGTGGGACACGCTGTCGTGGGGCGGAGAGACGCAGGCGCTCATCTACGATCCGCACACGAAAAAGGTCATCGGCATCAACGCCCTCGGCGTCGCTCCGACCGGCGCCACTCCGGAGTTCTACAAAGGAAAAGGGTTCACGCATCCGCCCGATGAAGGCGTCCTGGCCGCCGTCACTCCCGGAACGCCCGGCGGCATCATGACCATGGTTGCCGAGTACGGCCGCCTGTCATTGAAGGATGTACTCGGGCCGGCCATCGAAATGGCCGACGGCTACGCGATCGAAGGGCAGTCGGCAAACACGATCGACCGGAACAAGGACAAGCTGAAGAACTGGATGTATTCGAAGAAAGTCTTCTTCGTCCACGCCGACGACGCCAAACATCCGGGCCCGTACGCCGGCGAGATGTTCCGCCAGCCCGACCTCGCCGCCACGTTGCGCAAACTCGTCGACACCGAGCAGCAGGCGCTGAAGAAGGGGAAGTCGCGCAAGGACGCCATCTACGCCGCGTATGACCGCTTCTACAAAGGGGACATCGCGAAGGAGATCGTCCGCGGTACGCGCGAGCAGGGCGGCCTGTTCACCGAGGAGGATCTGGCGAACTGGAAGGTGCGGATTGAGGAGCCGGTGTCGACGAACTACAAAGGCATCGACGTCTACAAACTCAACGTTTGGACGCAGGGCCCGGCCATGCTGCAGGCGCTCAACATCCTCGAGAACTTCGACCTCAAGTCGATGGGCTACAACTCGCCGCGTTACATCAACACCGTCTACCAGTCGATGAGCCTCGCCTGGGCCGATCGCGATTTCTACTACGGCGACATCTACGCCGATCCGCCGAAACCGGTGCTCGGTCTTCTGTCGAAGGATTACGCGAAGGAGCGTGCGAAACTCATCAACGCCGATCACAACGATCCGAAAGCGCGTCCCGGCGATCCGTGGCCGTATCAACGCGGCACGAATCCGTATCCCGATCTGCTCAAGAACTGGGACGCGCCCAAGCCCGCGCCGAAACCCGCCGGCACTCCGGAATCCGGCGCACTCCGCCGCAACGACTTCCTCCGTCCGACCTCCTCGCTCTCCGACGACTACCTTTTCGCCTTCTACGCCGGCACGACCTCGGTCGAAGCAGCCGACGCGGAAGGGTGGGCGGTATCGGTCACACCGAGCGGCGGCTGGCTGCCGGCCGTCGTCGCCGGCAACACAGGCGTCGGCCTCAGCGAACGGATGCAGAGTTTCGTCCTCGATCCCGCCGAGGGCCCGTACAACGTGGTCGCGCCGGGCAAGCATCCGCGCGTCACGCTCACGCCGACGCTGGCGCTCAAAGACGCCGCGCCGTGGCTGGTCTTTTCGGTCCAGGGAGGCGACAGCCAGGATCAGAACCTGCTCCAGTTTTTCCTCGACGTCGTCGAATTCGGGATGACCATCCAGGAAGCGACCGAAGCGCCGAATATCAACAGCTTCCAGATGCACAGCTCCTTCGGCGCGCATGACATCAAGCCGGGCAACATCCTCCTCAACTCCGCCGAACCGCCCTGGGTCCGCGGCGAACTCCGCCGAATGGGCTACACGATGACGTTCGAGGACCGCACGTCGGGCCCGATCAACGCCATCATGATCGACCGCGCGCACGGAACATTGTGGGGCGGATCGAGCAACCACGGCGAGGACTACGGAATCGGGTGGTAGGAAAGGGAGTGGGGAGTCGGGGGTGGGAAGTCGATCGAACTCCGACAGATCCGCTCCCACTCCCCACACCCCACCCCCCACACCCCGTTAACCAAACCTTCCCTTGCCATTCGCGCGCGGCTTTTGCAGAATCCGCGGCCGGAGGAACACGCTGTATGTCGAACGCCGTACGCAGTCTCGCCGTCGCTCTCGGACTCCTTCTCGCCGCCTGTGCGGCCATGCAGCAGCAGAAAGCGCAGGCATCACGCGCCGCCGACACCGGCGAGTTTCACAATCTCCAGGTCTTCCCGCAGAACATCAGCCACGACGAACTGATCGCGAACATGCGCGGATTCGCCAAAGCCCTTGGCACGCGCTGCGATCACTGTCACGTCTCGAACCCTCCCGGCTCGAAAGAGCAACTCGACTTCGCCTCGGACGCGAAGCCCGAAAAGAACGTCGCCCGCGCCATGATGCGCATGACTCGCGGCGCCAACGACCAGATCGCGAAGGCCGTCAACCCGCACGGCCAGATGATCACCTGCAACACCTGCCATCGCGGACACACGGTGCCGGATGTGACCGCGGCCGAAAGTGCGGCGCCGGAACATTGATCGGTTGGGGGCCGCCGCGCCGGCGGCCCCCGCGCATCTCAGAACTTCACCGGCTTCAGAAACGACTGACAGAGGTTGTCGTCGTCCTTACCTTTGTCGAGCAGGAAGAGATCCTCACCGACGCGCACAATCCACGGACTGCGGTTCGTCTCCGGCGCGATCGTCGTGGCGTCCTTCATCTCATCGTTCCCGTTCCAGGCGACGCCGCCGTAGATTGAGAACCAGACGTTGTTGCTGCCTTCGCCCTTGTAAAGCATGTAGATCGACCCGGCGAAGCGCGCCAGTCCCGGCCCCTCATCGCTCTTGGGCTTGAAATCATCAGCGTCATTCTTGATCTCGACGTTGCCTCGCCAATCGGTGCCGTCGTAGTTGCACCAGTACAGGTTGTTCGAGCCGCCGCCTTTGTAGATCACGTAGAGAAGGCCGTTGTATTCGACAGCTGCCGGCCGCTTGTTGGTGCCGGGGTTCGAATGGTCGTCGTTGTCGATCACCGCGATCTTCCCGCCGCCGCTCCAGACGCCGGCGCTGAAGCGTTCCCAATGGATGTCGTCTTTATTCTTGTACTTGTGGACCATCACCAGTTCGTTCCTGTAGCGCGCGAGGTACGGGCTGTTGTTCGTTTCCGGATTCTGGCCGGGACTGGCGATCGTGATGGCGCTGCCGCCGGCCCAGGTGGTCCCGTTCCAGGTCGCCCACCGGATCGAATCGCTGTCGGCGGACTTCCAGACCACGTTCAGAACGTCATCCAGCGTTTCGCAGGAAGGACTCTTATTCGTCTGCGGGGCGATGGTGCTACCGCCAGTCATATCGACGATCGGTGAGTTCGAAATCCAGCTGGAGGACGCCGGATCGTAGATGGCCATGAACATGTCGTCGTTGTCTTTGCTCTTGTAGACCATGTGCAATTGGCCCTGAAACATGGCCGCGGATGGCCCTTCGCTCGAGCCGAGAGTGTCGGTGAAGGTGGTGACGATCTCGATGACGGTATTGCCGCTCCACTCCATCTCGTAGTCGTTGCTCAGATTGATGGCCAGATCGACGACGGTGGTGGTCTCCCAGAAATCGCAGAAGATCATCGAGATTTGATTGTCCGTTCCGGTGATCGGGACGAAGTTGTCGTCGACGATCTCGGTGAGCTGCCGGTCGATCTGCTGGCTGAGCTCTTCGAGCGTGCGCCAGGAGAAGCCGACGACCTCGTAGTCGACGAGCAACGCAGTGGCGATGGCCGCTACCGCCAAACCGACTTCGGGATCGTGCGGCATGATGTCCAGCGACAGCGTGTAGAGCGCGCCGTAAAGACTGGAGACGATGATGTTGACGTACTGCGCCGTGTCCGGCGTCATGGTCATGTAGTTCGCGAACGGCAGACCGGCGTCGACCGCCGACTGAAACTGCGAGACCTGCGTACGGATCATCAGATCGATGTCGGTCGTGTCGGTGTAGACGCCTGCCAGCACCGCCTGGCTCCGCGTGTTCTCCGGGGGGCAGTACTCGGCGGGCCAGAAGGAGCGATCGTCACCGAGGGAGTTTGACGTGGTGAGGATGACGCGCGATTTGTTCACGCCGCTCTGCCCGATGATCTCATCGTACGTGGCTTGGAACGGGTCGTTGGTGAATCCAGGCAACGCCACGTACGCCCAGTCCCCGACCTTGCTCTTCACGAAGTTTCCGAACGTGGTCAGGTCATCGCCTTCGAATCCGATGTAGTGCGACAGATTCACGTAGACGATTTCACCGGTTGTTTGACTCAGAAAATCGCGGATGTCGTTCAGCATCGACTCGAACGTGCTCGTGCTCTGCAGGCCGTGGTACGTGTAGTAAACGCCGCCCTTGTTGTACATGCGGAAATCGAAGCCGCGGATGCCCATCCGCAACTGCGTGGCGATGTCCTGCTTCGTGGCGGTGGTGAGGCCTTTGAGCGAGACCAGGATCTCGTCGAGCAGCCACGCCAGCGGATCGGCCACGTACGGCAGGATGCCGGCATCGTTCAGATCCTGGGCGATTTTCGCCAGCGCATTCTCCAACTCCACGATCCACTCCGCAGGATCGGGCGCCATCTCGTCGCTCAGGTCGAAGGTGCCGGAGTCGTGCGTCATCGGCAGACAGATGTTCGCCAGCTTCTTGGTGTGAATGTTCGTGTTGAGGGTCATCCAACGCATGTAATCCATCGTTCTCTCTCTCCTTCAGTTCTTGCCAGACTCTGCTGGAGCTGGACGGCATGATAGCGGGAAAGCGAGAGGGAATTACGGCCTTGAATTCAGCCCCGATGGTGACTGGAGCGTGACCGCAACCGGGATCCCGGCCAGCGCCGGAAGCCAGAACGAGATCAGCCGGTAGGTGAGCACCGCCACGACCGCGACGTTCGCCGGAACGCCAAGTCCGCCGTACAACGCGGTCATCGCCACTTCGACTACGGCGATCCCGCCCGGCAGAAAACTGGCGCGCCCGAGGAGCAGCGGGACACCGTAGCCGGCGAGGAGTAGCGAGATGTGAAGCGAATGCCCCGCCGCGAGAAACGCGTAGCGAAGACAAAGAAGATCGAACGTCAGCACCATCAACGAACAGCAGGCAGGCCGCACCCATCCGCCGCCGCGCAGCTTCGACCAAATCTCCGATGCCGTCTCCGCGGCCCCGGTCAGAGCTGCGTCATTCCACTTCGGACGGATCCGCTTCATCAGCCGCGCCGCCCGCATCGAAATCGCCCGAAGCCAATCATTCCGCGCAAGAAGCGCGATCGCTCCGCCGATGACGATTGTCAGCACCGAGATCACGATCGACAACGCCACCACCGTGACGCGCGAAAGCTGATGAAGGCGAAGGAGCTCGATGGCTCCGACCAATGCAAACACGATCAATGCCGCCGCATCAAAAACGGATGGCAACCAGCTCGCCAACAGCGCCGCATCCGCGTCCACGCCGCGTTTCGTCGTCCACTTGTAGATCGCCGCCCCGAACCCGAGCGCGCCCGCCGCGACCAGCGCCACCGATCCCGCCCCGATCTCGATCGCCGCCGCCCGCCCGAACGAAATCCGCTCCCCAGCCATCTTGATGACCGACTGCAGCAGCGCCCCATTCGCGACGTAGCTGAGCACTTCCATGATCAAGCTCAAGCCAATCGCCCAGGGTGCCAGCGTCCGCAACGTCGCCAGTGAGTCCTCGATCGTATCCAGCCGCGGCAGCAGGAAGTGAACGAGCAACCCGAGGACGACCAGAATCGGCACGGCCCGAAGGATGCGGAACTTCAGTTGGGGCGATTCATCGCGCTCCGCTTCGGCTAAAGCCATCGGAGAACGCCAATGCTGAGGTCGTGCCGAGGCACCTTCGACATTTTGCAGGAATGCATGAAACGCAGTCAGGCAGGAAGACACTACCTAGCGGGTCCTTGGTGCGCCGGAGTCGGTTTCCTTTAACCGCCTTGGCGCTTACGCGTTCATGGTCAACAACCAACCATCGTCCTAGGCTAGGCGGAAAAAAACGCTATGCGGTTTCGGTTTCATTCGGGGTTCGGCCTCGTGTCGTTTCTGGCGATTGCCGGCATCCCGGCGCTGCTCCGAGGGCAGTCGCCCGTTTCGCCGGCGCTCGGATCCGCCGCGAGCTTCGCCGTCATGGGCGGCTCGTCGGTCATCAGCACCGGGTCGACTGTCGTCACCGGCAACCTCGGCGTCAGCCCCGGAAATGCGATCAGCGGTTCTCCCACGGTGAAGGTAGGCGCGATCCATCGCAATGATTCCGTCGCCCGTCAGGCTCAGCGCGACGCGACCTCCGCATACAACGATCTCGCTGGCCGAACATGTAATGCGACGTTGAGTACCGATCTCGGAGGATTGACTCTCGGTCCCGGCGTCTACTGTTTTACGTCGACCGCGCAATTGAGCGGCACTTTGGTCCTCGACGCCGCAAACGATGCCGAGGCCGTCTGGATTTTTCGGATCGGAAGCACGCTCACGACTGCTCCAGGTTCCTCTGTGCGCGTGACCAACGGCGGCTACGAGAGCCAAGTCTTCTGGCAAATCGGCAATTCAGCCACCCTCGGTGCCGGTACCGCGTTCCTCGGCAACGTCCTGGCACTCAAGGACATCACGTTCGGCAGTGGTGCGACCGTGTCCGGCAGATTGTTGGCGCAAGGTACAGTATCGCTGGACGCCAATAACGTGTCCCTCTGTTGCGCGCACATCACGCTGTCGCCGGCGACTCTTCCCAATGGAATCGAGGGAACGCCGTACGCGTCGGTCACGATCACCGCCGACGGAGGAATTAAGCCGTTCACCTTCACGGCTGTTTCGCAGCCGCCGCTTCCGGGCGTGACGCTGTCTGCTTCCGGCGTGTTATCGGGGACGCCGACCACCGCCGGCCATTTCACCTTCACCGTCACGGCCACCGACGCGACTCAAGTCTGTTCAGGTACGCCGACCTACGCGATCGACGTCGCCTGTCCTGGGAACACGGCGATTTCTCCGTCGGCGATACCGCCGACGCCTGGAGTGCCGTTCGTCCTCCCACCGGCAAGGGCATGCAGCCCATACATCGTGAAGTTCGGCGACGGCTGCACGCTGCCTCATCACTTCGTCCTGACTCCGGCCGCGCCGTCCGGGGGGCCGGTGCCGTCAGAACTCGATCCGCAGACCGGCGTTCTCGATTGGGTGCCGAAAACGAGCGGCGTGTACACATTCACAGTGTCCGACGGGAGCGTCAGCCAGATCTACACAATCGCGGTGGCCTGCGAGGCAATCTCGATTTCACCGCTAACGCTGCCGGACGGCCAGGTTTGCGCGATCTACGACGCACCGATTACGGCCGCCGGATGCGACCCGCTCTACGTTCTGTCGCTCGAGTCTGGCTTGCTTCCGCCGGGAGTGATCTTGACCGGCAACGCAATCCGAGGAACGCCGACGAATTTCGGGATGTATTCGTTCACGATCAAGGCGACCGCCGCTGACGATCCGGCCTGCTTTGTCACGCGTGACTACAGCATCCAAACTAGTTGCCCGCCCATCACGATCTCTCCGAATACACTCCCTCCCGCCATCGTGGGCCAGAACTACGGCGTGCAGCTTTCGCCAAGTTGCGCGGTCGGCAAGACGGCATTCTCAGTGCCCGCCACGGACCTGCCGCCCGGACTGCTTCTCTCCGACGCGGGCCTACTCTTCGGACTGCCCTCGGCCCCAGGTATCTATCCGTTTACAGTAACGTTTATCGACAGCGTTTCCGGCTGCACCGGAAGCGTCATGTACACACTGACGGTAGTGAGCTGCGTGACAATCACTCCACTCACGCTGCCGGGCGGTACGCCGGGCGTCCTTTACAACCGGGTGCTGACCGCCAGCGGAGGCGTAGCCCCATATATCTTCTCCCTCAGCGGACCGCTGACCGCCGGCCTGACGTTCACGCAGACCACCCCGACGACCGCCACAATCACAGGCATACCGGTATCGCCTGGCTGCTCGACCTTCTCCATCACCGCGACAGACGTCAACGGGGCCACCGGCTGCACCCCCGTCACCTACACAATCTGCATCGCCGCGGATGGCCCGACGCTTACAGGGTGGGGGATGGTCGTGCTCTCGATTCTGTTGGTGGGAGTGGGGTGGGTGGCGATTCGAAGAGGAGGGCTGTAAGGATGATCCGCCGATCGCGCAATGCCCGTACCCTGCTCGGCTTGACTCTTCTTCTCGTCGCGTCGGCCGCGGCGGCGCAGCAGCGCCCGATTTTCGACCCCGATGACGCTGTCGATCCTCGTTCGCGCGACGGTGCGCTCTTCATCTCCAACCTCATAGCCGGGGGAGCGAGCGGCTTCGTGGACGACTATCGCTTTCTCCATCAGAACGCAAGTTTTCTCACTCTGGCAAACAGCTTTTATGCAGGACCTATCCAGATTGACTACAAGCACAGCGAAGTGTTCGCGAAAGACAGGCCGGTCAGCGCGTGCTTCTGCAGCGGCAAGCCGATTTACTTTCCGACACCGCCGTCTCCTGATGCCATACCAGCCGCTCCACCTCCGGGCCGAAAAGAAACGATGCAGTTCGCCTGGTATCACACCGCAGGCGGCGGCCTTGCCGAGCCTCCCGTCATGCTGCGGTATCGCATTTCATGGAGCTGGCAACCGATCGAAACCGACGTCACCGCGATCGCGACGGGAGAGAAATCGCGAGTCTCCGGACGGGAGCGGTCTTTGGGTGTCGATGCCGATACGTACGTTCATATCGGCAGTCATGACGTGTGGGGCTCGCTTCTTTACGCCAGAACCGTGCGCACCGGTACGACAGACAATCGTTCGCAGAACGAGATTGCCTACTTGAGCCGTTTCCCGGGGCGGGCTGTTGGTCCGCTCCTTGTTCGCGCCACGCTGACGGTCGGTGCCGTGACCGGCCGCGGCGCGTCAGGACTGAACATCATCAATCCCGCATTCGAAGCGTTCTGGCACCATCCGGGAACGGACGTAAACTTCCACCTCATCTGGAGTCCGCTGGCGGCGAGAAGCGGCGCGGAGGGGTGGCAGACGCACCATCAGATCGCTCTCTTCGTGGACCGCGCGCTCTACGTCAAACGTTTCCGGCCCCGGAAGGAATGATCGAATGCCAAGGCGGTAGTGATGCGTTTGAGCGCGCCGGTTGTAGCGATTGGTGCGCCCAGTAGGATTCGAACCTACGACCTTCAGCTCCGGAGGCTGTCGGGCTATTCAGCTAAAGCGGGCGCGCAGAGTAGAAGGGCTCGAAAAATCTACGGCGTGTAGCGCTAAATTGCTGATTCCGAGGCGGTTACGGGCAAAAAGGCGCGAGCTTGCGACTCACCTTGCGACTCGAAAAGTTCGCCTTGCAATTCGCGCGGCTCGCGCCGGCAACTTTCGCGAGTCCGTGGAACACTCTTTCATTGCGAGCGCGGCGCGCGCGTCACTTCGGCAGGAGCTTGGCGATATTCTGTCTGTCGAACACCACCACGAGATCAGTTGGCTTGCACTCAAGCGCCAAGGACACGCGGAGGATGGTTACGAGCGTCGGCGAACGCGCACCGCTTTCAATTTCGCTGATGCGGCTCTGAGGCAGGCCGAGGCGTTCCGATAGATCGATCTGCGTAAGCCCTCGCTTCTGGCGCAGCTCGCGCACACGCGCGCCGAACACTTCGCCCGTCTTTTGATGAGTCGTCACGCGAGCCGCTCCGCGTTGACAATACGCAAATGCCGATATGTGCTCTCTACGATATTAAAGGAACGACGACTCATGCTCGATCCAGATCTCACCGAATGCATCCGCTCCATCTTCCTACATGACGAGCCGCGCGTCACTGTCGCTGATGCGGCGCGCCTGCTCGGTCGGTCGGTTGATGACATCACCGCCGCGATCGACGAAGGCGACATCGAGACGATTGCAACCGGCGGCGGCCAGGTGATCGACATTCGTGAGATTGCGGAACAGGCGCTTCACGTGTGGCCGCTGGTCACAATCAGGAGGCATTGGGGACGGAGGCGGCGCTGATCCTGCCGCCCGGCGTGCGCACACGCAAGTTCTCGGCGCGCCTTCCGCGGTACATCATCGCGGCGCTGCAGGGGCTCGCGGAGGAGAACGGCGAGAGCGTCGAAACGCTTCTCATTCGCGAGCTGCACGGGCTGGCACACACGAACAAAGATCGGCTCGCGGCGGCGATCACCGGATTCGCCGAGGCGATCGACTGGCCGCTCAACGATGACGCAAAGCAATCCTGCTAACGCACTTCACTTCAGGAGGAATGATCATGAACGCTCGTCAACTCGCGGTTGTTCGTCAGCTTCCGGCGCTCGCTCGCAGCGGGAACGATCGCGTAGCGAGGCGGTATCGGCGGGAGTTCCGGCCCGCAACTGCCCTTGTGTTGGGTAGACGAGAGACAGAGACGCCGGACGACGGCCGTAGCCGACGCGCGGTTGTGGAGCTGACGAACAACGAGAAGCGTAAACGCCGGTGTGTGACGGTGTGCGCATTCTCCGCTTGAGCTCCTTGCATCGGCGCGAGGCGAAGGTTCCCTATCTGCGCCTGTCTGGCCGCTGGCTTGAGGAATGCGGCTTCGCGGTCGGCGCGCCGATCTACGTGAAAGCTGAGCACGGGAAACTGATCGTAACGAACGAGGATCCCGCGGCGGCCGTCGTGGGCGTGAACTGAGGCTGCCATGCACTACGCTCGTACTCGCATCGACCGCGACGCGCTGACCGACCTAAGGACGACCATTCAGGCCGGCCTCGCGATTCGGGCACTCGCGCGCGCGAATCCGGCAGCGACTTCGCCTGATTCCGTGCTGTGGTTCGGAGAATCGTATGGCGGCTCGGCGGAGGAGTTCGTCAACACCATTCTTGACTACGCCGACCGAGAGCATCGCCTTGCGCAGAGCTTGCGGCGGTGGTGTGCAGTCGTTGCACGCCGCAACGGAGTTGCTTCACGTGCTGCACGGTCGGATTCATCCGACGCGCCGTCGAATGAATCCCATTTCCGATCGAATAAAAGCATTCCCGCGCTGCTTTCAGGTGGCGACGATCGTCTGTCACTCCAACTGCCGGAAGGACAAGCTGGACCTCTGCCTGCCGGATTGGGTCTTCCAGAAGATCGAGGCGGCGGCGATCAGGCTTCAGTCGTGACGATTTGTCGAACGCTACCAAGTCCCCGTCGAACCAAAGCGAGGCAGCGCACGATCTTCTTCGCAACTATAGAATCACCACGAGAATCAGGGCGGGTCGGCCTCCAAAACCTTGCCACGGGTAACGAACGGCCGGCCCGTCCCGATTCACAGCTACTTCTCGCGGCGCACGCCTTTAAACGGGTCGCCGTCCTGCTTCTGGTCGATGAACCGGCCTGAGTCCGTGTCGCGTTTTGTCCAGTTGCCATTTGTCGGGTTCTGGACCTGCGAGCGATCACGAACAGCGCCGTTCCGGTGACCATCGCCGGGCGTTCCATTCTTCGCCATTCTCTTCACCTCCTTCCTCTTTCTTAATTCTCGCGCCGCCTGCGGCGGGTCGAGTGCCTAGTTTTCTACGGAGCGGTTCAACGACCTTTAAGCTGCTCGGAGAGCGTCCAAAACTGGCTGTAGCTCCTCGCATTCGCGGAGGCGACGACGTGTTCGGCTAACGATCGCCTTCACGGTGCCGACGGGCTTGGACACTCTCGTAGCAAATTCCTCGTATGCCAGGCCCTCCCCCAAGATTGCGACGAGCGCAGTTGCGTCGTTCACGCGCACGGTGTCGAGAGTCACAGCCACTAACTGGCGATACAGCGCTACGGTCTGCGCGTCTCCAGAGCTTCGATGCAGCCGTTCGTGATAGACGACCTCTGATTCGACCGCCGAACGTGCGCGGAATTTCTTCGCGCGGTTCGCCGTGAGGTTGAAGAAACGCTGCCGGATTGCTTCGATCGCCGGGTAACCGCCGTCGGGCTTGATCTCGTCGAGCACCGTCGCGAACGCTTCGTCCGCGGCATGAGACCGCGCTGTGATGGTGGAGGCGTCCGTGAGCTGTTGCAGCTCAAGCACCGCGCTCCAAAGGGGAGGTAGTTCTTCCGTCATCTCCGATGCTCCTTCTGTTGCGCACCGCTGTGATGCGCTTGAGCGATCCTGGCGATCAGCCTTTGCACCCGCGGTTGGCTCCGAGTCGCTAGGCCCGGAACCGCCGTCGAATGGATGCGATCAGTTGATCGTCCCTATTTTATTTAATGCTGAGTTGGGTTGCAAGGTCGAGCGACCACTGGCGTCGCATTCGATCGAAGATGTTGCGCAGATCACCGGTGGTGTCGTTCGCCAGCAACGTGCTTTGGGTGCGTGCAAGCGAGAGCAGAAGCAACTCCAGACTAGGGAGCATCTCAACGGTTATCTCCGCCTCGCCGCCGTTCTCCTCGTCCGTGTCCCGGCGAGGTGCCTTCGAAAGCTTGCTCAGCGGTTGGTAAACCGCCGCGAAGAACGGATGCGCCGAATTGATCGTTAGGATGACGCGACCGAGCTGGAAATCTGCGCGGTAGAACGGAGCGTCTTCATCGTGTTTGAACGAGGTGATGTAGCGCGAGGTGCGGACGCGTTCAAAAGCTTCGTCGTCGCTTTCGTCAGCTCGCTTGACCGCTGTCGCAAGCGTTCGCAATTGAGCGTCGAGCGTGGCGCGCTCTTCCTCGCTTACCGCGTCGATGTTTGGAAGCAGCGTTCCCTGTAACGCCTCGGCTTCGTTTGCTCTGCGCTCGGCCTCGGTAGCGCCCTTCGACGTGCGCTCCGTCGCGAGTCGCGCGTAGTGCTCTTCGATGCTGTTCTTAACTTTGCGAAGGTCTTCATGTATCGCCTCACGAATCGCATCGGCGACGTAACTCTTGAGACGGACGCCCTGCTTGTTGACGGCCACGCCGAACGCCTCATCGAGCTCCGCAGGAAACTCGATTTCGAGGCGCCACCAGGTATCACCAGTCCAGTGCTTGCCGGAGAGCGCTCGCATTTCCCCGGCTTGCACCTCGCGGTCGGCGCGCATGAACGAGATATTCAGCGCGTCGAACACGCGAAGGTCGTTCTTCAGCACCTTGCGCGATAACCGCGACCACTCTTCGAAGGGAAGAACGAACAGCGCGATCTTTACTGGTCGGGTGTCGGAAGCGTGTGCTTCCTCGATGGGAATGTCGATCTGCCACTTTCTGAACAGGCGGCTGGCCGTCTCCGTCAATCCTTCGACCGACGTGTGCCTCGCGCTCGCCATCGAGTAGGTCGGGTCGAACGGATCGACCCGACGATTGTTGATAAAGAGCCGCAGCCCGCGCGCCAGATGGCGGCGGTACACACGCGCCATCTCCTTCGTCGCATGGTCAGCTAGTGCCTTTGATGTCCGATATGTGAGGCGGTCGCAGTCGGCAACGTAGACGATTGTTCCCGACTCTGGCAAACACTCGGTGAGTTGAGATGGCGTTTCTGCCAATAGTTCCTGGTCGTGCTTGGGGAACGTCATCGCTGCAGTCAGGATATCCACGACCTCTCGCGGAAGCGCGTCGTCGAAAACGGGCGCGGGAAGATTCACGACATTGCTGCGGTCTTCGCCGAACGCATTGATGTCGAGATCCATCCCGTAGAACGCTCGCGGTTCCTGCCACGAGATGATCTGTAGCGTCTGCGCCATGCTCAGCGCAGCGCCCTTCATTCCGATGCCGTAGCGCCCGATGCCGCCGCGGTTATCGAAGCACATCGAGCCGCCGAATGCCGTCGCCGCTCGGAGTACGTTGGGCGCCATCCCGGCCCCGTCGTCGATCACGAGGACATCAATGCGTTTCTGGCCCTTCTTTCCGACTTCGTTGAAGTAGACCCGGACTTCTTGTGCGCCCCACTGCACCGAGTTATCGACGAACTCGCAAACGGCTGATGTCGTATCGTTGTAGCCGAGGTCGCGCAGCGCGTTGACGAGTGTCTGTCCGATGAATAGCGGCACGGTCGCGCCCTCTTTGATGATGCGCGTGAAAATCGCTTTCGCGCCTCGCGGCGTACCAGGACCCCACCTAAACGGACCGTCGGCTGAGGTAGGTGTTTCATCTGCTACTCGAGGCTGCGTGATGATTTCAGACATATAGTTGTCTCCTTTTTTGTGGCTTGGCGCTCTGCCGGCCGGAGTGCACGATAGAGCAGCGATTCTCGCGCTCCTATCTCTACAGTGGGTAGAGTGGGCGAATGGTTGCACTCGCTTCGCTAGCCAGCCGAATCGATCCGTCGGATCAGTCTGCGGCCACCGACCCGAAACGGGCACGCGATGCCTACGGTTCTCGAACTTCTAGCACCCACCGGCCGGACGCGCGGACTCGCTTTGGTCGCATCGCCATCGATCACCCCGGGTATGCCTTTCTGCTCAATGTGGGCGTCGAACCCACGCTTCGGCGAAATAAACTGAGGATAGGGTGGGGAAATGTGGTTTCCCGTCACTCCATACCTGTAGACCGCGCTCCGGGTCCAGCGCACCGCCTTATTTTCCAGGTCATTGCCTTGACGTCTCTCCGGGGCGGCCGTACGGCCGAAGGAGAAGGCGTGAGATTTCTGACTGGCAAGTCGCACCCAAGCAACGCCATCGCGATCTTCGCGCGCGCGATTTTGAGAGTGTCCTGCGTTGCAATTCTCTTTGCGAGCCTCGGTAGCGCGACGTCAGCCGCGGGGGCAATGACGGGGACCCTCACGCCAGCGTCCCCCTCGTGCAGCATCGCGGCTGGATCCAGCACGTGCAACGTCACGCTCTCGTGGACGACGACGAACCCGGTCGGGACCTCGGCGGTGACGTCGAACTACCCGAACACAAACACGACGGTGGCGACCGGCAACTCCGGCTCGACTTCGGCTTCAGTTCCCCACGCCGGTCGGACGTTCTACCTCTACAACAACGCCGTAC
>DASYJF010000066.1:0-22944 GCA_035996815.1 Thermoanaerobaculia bacterium
CAGAACTTCGGCCTTTGAAGTCCCGTACCGCTGCTCATGAACGCGAGCCCATTCGATAAATTCCGAGCGCGCCACCATGGCCTCGAAGACGGCGGGCGGAACGAAGTGGTAGCTGATGCCGTCGATCTCGCCCGTCCGTGCCCGTCGTGTCGTGTGCGAGACGGAAAAGTAGAGCGTGATGCCGATCGGCTCGAGTTGTTCGCGGACCCGATTGATGAGCGTCGTCTTCCCGGCACCCGACGGGCCCGAGACGATGAACAACGTCCCATCGGGGTGGAAGTTACTCGACATTCTGGACTTGCTCCCGGATCCGCTCGACCTCGGTTTTCAATTCTACAACGAGGGTTCGCAGCGCCGCCGAGCGCGACTTCGAGCCCATCGTGTTCACTTCGCGCAGCATTTCCTGCGACAGAAAATCGAGCTTCTTGCCGGCCGCTTCTCCGCCGCTCACGGCCTTCTCGGCCTGTTCGACGTGATGCGCAAGCCGCGTCAACTCCTCCGCCACGTCGCCCTTCTCGACCATGATCACCACTTCCTGGGCGATGCGATCCTGATTCACGTCGACGCCGGCCACTTTCGCGATCTCCTGCACGCGCTGCTGATACGACGCGAGCAACTCGTTGCGCATTTCGTCGCGATGCGTGGCCAATCGCGTCTGCAATTCGCGAATGGTCTGCAGGCGCGTGGTGACGTCCGTGCGCAGCGACTCCCCTTCGCGCATGCGCATCGTCTTCATCTGGCCGAGGGCATCGCGAACGATAAGGGCGAGCGATTCGCGCTCTTCTTCCGTGATCTCGGTTTCGATCGCTTCGACCTGCAGCAGGTCGGGAACGCGCAGCAGATCGCTGCCGGAAAACGTCGATCCGAGTCCCAGCTCCTCGGCGATCGCACGAAGCTGCGGAACGACCGTGTTCGCGATCTGCGTGTTGATGCGTACGTTGTAGTCCGGCTGCGCCGTGCGCTGCACGCGGATGGAGATGTCGACCTTGCCGCGCGCGAACGTTTCCGAGGTCAGCCCTCGGACCATGGCCTCGGCTTCCCACAGGTAGTCGGGGATGCGCACCGACGTTTCGAGGAAACGGTGATTGACGCTCTTCGCGGTGACCGCGACGAAATAGCGCGCCGAAAGCGCGCCGGCAGCCCGGCCGAAACCGGTCATGGATGTGATCATTCGTTTACCAACCGTTCTGCGTCATCCGCAAGCTCGTTCATTTTGTCTTGTAAAGCCACGCGCCACTCTTCCGTGTCGCCGTCGCGCGGCACGAGCATCGGCGTGCCGTAGAGATAGAGGACGCGCGTGAATGGCATTGGGAAGACCATGCGGTCCCACGAGCGCAACAACTTTTTTTTTTAGCAGCGAAGGCGAACGGCACGAGCGGGAGCCCGCTCACTTTCGCCACGTAGATGACGCCGTCTTTCACAACCTGCGAAGGACCTTTCGGACCGTCGGGAGTGAAGGCGATGTTCTTTCCCGCCTGAATGGCGCGCAGGATCTCACGAAGCGCGACCTCGCCGCCGCGCGTCGACGATCCACGCGCCGTTTCGGCACCGTAGAACCGCAGGACGCCGGAAACGATCTCGCCATCTTTCGAGCGCGAGATGATCGCGGTGGTCGGCCGGCGCCATCGGGAGTGCAGCGAAAGCAGGATGTGCCGGTGCCAGAACGCAAGGATGTAGCGCGGCGTCCCGTCCAGGTTCTCCGCGTTCACGTGCCGCACGCGCAGTGTCGCATGCAGCGCGCGAAGGAAGAGATAGCCAAGGAAAGACAACACGCTGGTCACGCAATCGCTCCGGTCGGGACGGCATCGTCCGCGAACTGCAGATCGTAAAGCTTGCGGTAGACGCCGCGCCGCGACAGCAGCTCATCGTGAGCGCCGCTCTCGACGATCTCACCCTTGTCGAGCACCACGATCTTGTCGGCGCTACGGATCGTAGAGAGCCGGTGGGCGATGACGAGCGTCGTGCGGCCCTGCATCAGATGTTCGAGCGCGCCCTGCACGAGCCGCTCGGATTCGGTATCGAGCGCGGAGGTCGCTTCGTCGAGGATGAGAATCGGCGGATCTTTGAAGAGAGCGCGGGCGATCGCCAGGCGTTGGCGCTGTCCGCCGGAAAGCAGCACGCCCGACTCGCCGATCTCCGTGTCGTACCCGTTCGGCAGCGCGGAGATGAAATCGTGTGCGTTGGCCGCTTTTGCTGATTCGATTACGCGCGCTTCCTCGGCGTCGCCGCGGCCGTAGGCGATGTTGTTGCGAACCGTGTCGTTGAAGAGCACGACTTCCTGCGTGACGAGACCCGTGAGACCGCGCAGCGAGGAGAGATTGACGTCGCGAATGTCGCGTCCGTCGATGGTGATCCGTCCACCGTTGACGTCATAGAAGCGCGGCAGAAGATTGACGAAGGTCGATTTGCCCGCGCCGCTTCCGCCGACGATGGCCACAATCTCGCCAGGCGCGATGGCCAGATCGACCTCGCGCAACACCGGCTCGGCTTTGTAGCTGAACGAGACCTGCTCGTAGCGAATCCCGCTTCCGACGGACGTGATCGAAGCGGCGCCCGCCTTGTCTTCGATGTCGTTCGGAATGTCGAGCATCTGGAAAACCCGCTCGGCGGCGACCAGAGCCGTGTTCACCGACAGATTGACTTTGTTCAGTTTCTTGATCGGCTGATACATCGCCGCAAGCGCCGCGATGTAGGCCAGCAGCGCGCCCATCGTCAACGTGCCGTTGGCGATGCGGCGTTGCGCGTAGACGAAGATGGCCAGCGCGCCGAAGCCGGTAACGAAGTCCATCACCGGCGACGAGAGCGCCTGAATCTTCTGCGCTTTCAGATTCGACGACAGGTGGCGCTTCGTGGCGATCTGAAAGCGGCCGATCTCGAAGCGCTCCATGGTGAAGGCTTTAACGATGCGCACGCCGCGAATCGTTTCCTCGAGGAGCGTGGCTATGTCCGCCATCCGTTCCTGTGAACGATGCGTCGTGCCGCGCAGACGCCGGCCGAAATGGACAACGGGATACACCATCACCGGCGCAACGATGAACGTGATCAAGGCCAGCTCGGGATTGGTCCAGAAGACGTAGCAGAGCAAGAAGAAGAGCGTGAGCGATTCCTGAAAGAGATCGCCCATGCGCGTCGAAACCGCGGCTTGGATGGCGTCGGCGTCGGAGACGACGCGGCTGACCATCTCTCCCGTCGATCGCTCGGAAAAAAATCGATGGCTCTGAAAAATGATCCTCTCGTACAACTGGTTGCGCAGATCGCGCACGGTCGAAAGACCGACTTTCTGAAACGCGTACTCGGAAAAGAACGACGACAACGCGCGCAAAACGATGACGATGAACAACGCCATGAGGATGTGGCGAAACTGTTCCTTGCGGCTTTCCTTGTCCCACCACGCATGGAAGCGGTGATTGGTCTGATCGAGGTGATTGACGACCCAGCCGCGTTGCCCTTCCGGCAGATTGCGCTTGAGAACGATGTCGGCCAACCAGTTCTTGGCGTTTCCTTCGCGCGACGTATGCGGAATCGGCTTCTGCGCGCCGGGCGGCGTAAGGCCGACGTCGATGACCGGCTGCAGCAGGCCGATCATTACCGTCTGCGTCACGGCGAAGATGATCATCGAGCCGAACGCGAGCGCCGCCCACGCTTTGTAGCGCCGCAGGTAGCGGTAGAGCCGGCGAAGGACCTTCATCGCTTGATCGTTTCCATGATTGCTTCGGCAGCGCGTCGGGCCGCGCCGGCGTCGCCGAGTTTACTCCGCACCGCCGCCAGCTCTTCGACGACCGCCGCGTAGTTGGCCGGTTCGAGCAGGCGCCGCGTTTCATCCGCGATGGTTTGTCCGTTCACGTCGCCCTGAATCAGCTCCGGAACGATCTTCTTCCCCGCCACGATGTTGATGAGCGCAAAGTGCGGAATCGTCACGACCATCCTGCCAAGCCAGTAGTTCGCGAACGAGAGCCGGTACATGACGATGACCGGCTTGCCGAGGACCGCGCATTCGAGCGTGGCGGTGCCGGATGAGGACAAGGCAACGTCCGCTTCCGCCACCGCTTCTCCGTTGTTGTGCGCGACCACGCGAACGTTTCTGCCGGTCACGTACTCATCGAGCAGTTCGCGAGGAATCGTCGGCGCCTGCACGACGTACGCGTCGACGCTGCGCTCGCGCGCCAGAATCTCCACCGCATCCAACATCGCCGGCAGCAGCGACGCGACCTCGGCCTTCCGCGATCCGGGAAGGAGCGCGATGCGGACCGCGGGTGTCGGGTGTCGGGTGTCGGGCGTCGGAGAAGAGGCGGCGTTCGTTTCAGCGATGCTGGCTTCTCCGACTCCCGACCCCCGACTCCCTACTCCCGGACGCTGGATGTGTCCGATTTCTTCGATCAACGGATGGCCGACGTACACCGCTTCGATGCCGTGCTCGCGGTAGAAGGTTTCCTCGAACGGAAAGATGACGATCATCCGATCGACGTACTTTGCTACTTGCTTCACGCGGCCGCGACGCCACGCCCAGAGCTGCGGCGAGATGTAGTAGACGACGCGCAGCCCGAGCTCTTTGCAGCGCCGCGCCATGCGGAGATTGAATCCAGGGTAATCGACGAGCAGCACGGCATCCGGTTTTTCGCGCGCAATCTCATCGACAGTTTCATCGAAAATCCGCCGGAACATGCGCAGATGGCGCAGGACGTTGAAGAAGCCGACGATGCCCATCTCGCGCGCGTGATGCACGAGGCGCATCCCTTCGCGCGCGAGAAGATCGCCGCCGATGCCGAAGCTTTCGATCGTCGGATCGAGGCGCTTCAGCTCGCGCAGAACTTCGGCGGCGTGCAGATCGCCGGAGGCCTCACCGGCGACGATGGCGAGTTTCATCGCAGCGGGAACGGAAACATCACCCACGCCAGCGCGATGCCGCCGAAAAAGAGTGAGCAGAAGATGACGAGGAAGGTACGGATCCGTTCGGCACGCGTCTCCTTCCAGAGCAGCGCGAAGAAGATGCCGGTGGCCATCGCGTAGATGAACATCAGCACGATGTGGTTGCGGAGGAGGCTCATTCTTTTCGTCCCTGTGCGATGTCAAACGCGTCCACCACCAGCAGCAGATTCATCAGGCCGGCCGTGATGGTGAAGGCCGTTCCGTGCTCGAAGGTGATGGAGGTGACGTCGCCGTGCACGCCATTCATTGCGGCGATCCAGTACGGGATACCTGTGCCGATCGATCCGAGGCTGGCCAGGATTCGAAGGAGCGCTCCGCCACTCTTCTGGACCGTGTAGAGATCGCCGTCGATGGCGATGCCGATGAGGAACAACGTCATGACGATGCAGAAAAACACGACGGCCCGGGCGCGGCGGCCGAGGTAGAGATGGCCCGCGCCGGGTACGAGGTACGCCAGCAGCATGGCAGTGAGGGTGCGGCCTTTCATTGTTCGGTGATCGATCCCTTCCGGAGTTTCGTGAAGTGCGGCAGGAGCTTGTCGTACGTGACGTCGAGATCCTCCGGCACGATGCGCGTGCGGGCGGTGACGGTCATGAAATTCGAGTCGCCGCTCCAGCGCGGCACGATATGCATGTGGTAGTGGTCGGCCACGCCCGCGCCGGCCACCTGCCCGAAATTCATCCCGACGTTGAAGCCGTCCGGATGATAAACGTCGGAGAGGATGCGTTGCGATTCCGCGGTCAGACGAATGAGCGATTTCAGCGAGTTGTCGCGGCTCTGAAACAGCAGCGCTTCGTGCGCGACGGGAGCGACCATCAGATGGCCGTTGGTGTAAGGATAGCGATTGAGCATCACCAGCGCGTCATCGGTGCGAAAGATTGTGAGGGTTTCGCGAAGGGCATCCGAGGTCACCGCATTGCAGAAGATGCATTTCTGCGTCTCGTCCTTTGGTGCGGTCAAGTAGGGATATCTCCAGGGAGTGAAGAGGATGTCCATTGCATGAAAAGATTTTTCACCGCAGAGGCACAGAGAGCACAGAGAAGTTCTCTGTGTCCTCTGTGTCTCTGTGGTTAAACGCCTCCGCCTTCGGAGGGCGTCGCTTCGAGAGTCTTGTTGATCAGTTCCTTGAGTTCCTTGCCCGGCTTAAAGTACGGGATCTTCTTCGACGGCACGTCCACCTTCTCGCCCGTCTTCGGATTGCGGCCGGTGCGTGATTTGCGGCTGCGGAGGCGGAAGCTGCCGAAGCCGCGCAGCTCGATCTTCTGACCGGAGCGGAGGGAGTCGACGATCGAATCAAAGACGATGTTGACGATGGTCTCGGCCTGTTTCTTCGTCAGCGAAACGACGCGCGCGACCTCGTCCACGAGCTCCGCTTTGGTCATCACGCCCGCTTTGTCCGCGATCTCTTCTTCGGGTTCCAGCTGATCCAAAGGTGCCTCCTCGCTCATGACGCTCACCACTGAAACAGAAACCGAGGACGGCGCGTGAGGATGCGGCTGATGGCGGTCTCCGTGTCGGAGTCCTCGCTGGTCAGCGCGTCGAAAATCCCGCGTGTCCGCTTCTTCGGATAGATGGTTCCGGGCCTGCCGGAGATTCCGCCGAGCTTGCCGGCGATGCGCACGGCATCCTCGAGATTGCCGAGCTGGTCGACGAGTTTCATGCCGAGGGCCTGCTCGCCGGTGAAGACGCGGCCGTCGGCGATCTTGCTGACGTCAGCCTCGCTCAACTTTCCTTTCCGCCCCGCCGCGACCGCACGCACGAACTGCGAGTGCAACTGCATGACGATCGCCTGGAAATAGGCGCGTTGGTCGTCGGTCAAATCCTGATACGGCGATCCAGCCGCTTTCATCGCGCCGCTGGTGATCGTCTCCGGCTTCAATTTCGCCCACGCCAGCAGGTCCTTCGTTTCCATCCACTGAAGGATTACCCCGATCGAGCCGGTGATCGATCCCGGATTGGCGACGATGCGGTCACAAGCGGAGGCGATGTAGTAGCCGCCGGAGGCCGCCACGCTGTCGAGCGAGGCGATGATCGGCTTGCCGCTGCGCGCGCGGACGTTGCGGATCTCCTCGTAAATCTCCTGAGACGGCGCGATCGCTCCGCCCGGACTGTTGATGCGCATGATGATCGCTTTGACGCTGTCGTTCTTCGCGTAGCGCTGCAGCGCGTCGATGGTGTCGCGCGATCCGAGGATCTCGCCGTCGATCGGGATGATGGCCACTTTGTCGCCGAAGACGTCGCCGCGCGAGGTAGTGTCGTTGTTTCCCATCGTCGCGATCATGACGCCGAGGAGCGCTATGCCGATGAAGACAATGAGGCAGCCGCTGAACGCGCCGAGAAAGAAAACGCCCGCGCGCGATTTGCGCGGCGTCGGCACGGCAGCCGGTTCGGCACGCGCCTCACCGGGGGCTGGAACGGGATCGAGTTCCGGCATCGCGATCAGCCTTGCGGCGTGGTCTCCGCAGCAGCGGCTTCCGATTCTGCTTCCGGTTCGGTTTCTGATTCGGCCGGTTGATGCTCTTCGATCGCGGGCGCCGATTCCGCGTGCTGCGCGATCTCAGCCTCGGTCAACGGCTCGACGTCGCGGGTCGAGAGGCCGATCTTCTTGTCGGTCCAATCGATCTTGATGACTTTCGTCCGAACGGCCTCGCCGACATGAAAGGTCTTGTCGAGCTTCGCTTTCGGATCGCGCGAAATCTCGGAGATGTGCGCGAGCCCTTCCACGCCGTCGGCCACGCGGATGAAGAGGCCGAAGTCGGTGATCTTGGCGACCGTGCCGATCAGCTCATCGCCGACGTTGTGCGATTTCGCGAAGTTGTCCCATTCGTTCGGCAGGAACTCTTTGATCGAGAGCGAGAGACGCTGATTCTCCCCGTCGACGCTGATCACGCGCGCCTGCACGGCGTCGCCCTTCTTCAGCACCTCGTTCGGATGCTTCAGCCGGCGGTTCCACGACATGTCGGAGATGTGAATCAGTCCGTCGATGCCGTCTTCGACTTCGACGAACGCGCCGAAGTCTGTGAGGTTGCGGACCTTCCCGGTGACAACCGCGCCGATCGGATACCGCTCGGCGATGGTGTCCCACGGATTCTGTTCGAGCGCTTTCAGCGACAGCGAGATGCGCCGGTTCTGCACGTTGACGTCCGTAACGACCGCATCGACCTCGGTGCCCATCGCCAGAAGCTTGGAAGGATTGCGGACTTTCTTCGTCCACGACATTTCGGAGACGTGAATCAGTCCTTCGACGCCTTCTTCGAGCTCGATGAACGCGCCGTAGTCAGTCAGCGAAACGACGCGGCCGTGAACCTTCGAGCCGAGCGGATAGCGCTGCACGACGTCGGTCCACGGGTCCTGGCTCTTCTGCTTGTAGCCGAGCGAAACGCGCTCCGCGGTCGGATCGAATTTGAGGACAACCACTTCGATCTCGTCGCCGACGTTGAAGTATTCGGAGGGATGGTTGACGCGGCCCCACGAAACGTCGGTGATGTGGAGCAGTCCGTCGACACCGCCGAGGTCGACGAAGACACCGTAGTCGGTGATGTTCTTGACGATGCCGTGGGTGTGCTGCCCTTCCTGAAGCTTGCTGAAGGTGTCCGCTTTCGCGGCGGCCTGTTCGACTTCGACGATGGCGCGGCGCGAGAGGACGACGTTGTTTCGCTTCTTGTCGAACGAAACGATCTTGAATTTGTATTCGTGTCCGCGCAGCGCGTCGAGGTTCTTGACCGGCTTGGTGTCGATCAGCGATCCGGGCAGGAACGCTTTGACGCCGCCAACATCGACGGCCAGTCCGCCTTTGACACGCTCGATGACGCGCCCGGCGATCGGCTCGTCGGCTTTGAACGCGGCTTCGATGCGGTCCCAGACCAGCATCCGCTCCGCTTTTTCGCGCGAGAGGACGATGTAGCCGCTGTTGTTTTCGAGGCGCTCGATGAAGACGTCGAGCTCGTCGCCAGGCTTGACCGTGATCTTGCCGTCGTAGCCGGTGACCTCATGGACAGGCAGAACGCCCTCGGATTTGTAGCCGATGTCGATGACGACTTCGGCGCCGAGCACTTTCAGGACACGCCCACGGATGATGTCGCCCTCGGCGAAGTTCGACATTTTCCGGTCGTACATGTCGAGCAACTCGTCCATGCCGAGGCCTTCGAGGTCGTTGGGCTCCCCCCCTTTTCGGAGCGGTTGATTCAGGTTTTTAGGATCGTCACTCGACGGCATGAAACGGGCTACCTCCTGGAATTTCCGGGCGCATACGCCCGCAGGCGCACGTGGCGTAAATTGTTGATACTAGTCGAAATGCGGAGTTTAGCGGCGAGGCTCCGGGGGAGTCAAGGAATTACGGGCGTCAGGCGCTGCGACACGCGCGCCATCGCGTTCACGACGCCAACTGCACGATCCGCTGCACGACCTCCTCGATCGTCAAATCCGAGGTGTCGATGACAGTGTAGGAGTCGTCGTAGCTCATCGGCGAATCGGCGCGGGTGGAGTCCTGTTCGTCGCGGGCGATGGTGCCGGCGAGGATGGTTTCGTAGGACGCGCCCTCCCCTTTTGCCAGCAGCTCGGCGTGCCGGCGGCGGGCGCGGACCTCTGGGCGGGCGGTGAGGAAGAATTTGTAGGGCGTTTCGGGGAAGACTTTCGTGCCGATGTCGCGGCCTTCGAGAACACCTCCGCTGCGGCGGCCGAGGTCTTGTTGGAGGCGGACGAGGACGCGGCGAACACCCGGAACGGCGGAGACGTTGCTCGCGGCCATGCTCATGTCCGGCGTGCGGATCATCGACGTCACGTCTTCACCGTTGAGAAGAACGCGGGCGCGCTCGCCGGGGATGAAATCGATGCGGGTGCGCGAGGCGAGGTCTTCGAGCTTCGCGTCATCGTGCGTGTCGATTCCTTCCCGCGTCGCGGCGAGCGCGAGGGCGCGGTACATCGCGCCGGTGTCGATGTGCGGGAGGCCGAGCTCGCGGGCGACGGCACGGCTGGTGGTGGTTTTGCCGACGCCCGAGGGACCGTCGATGGCGATGATCCGCGTGGGCATGAGCGTTTACCGCCGCGCGCTGCTGCGCGACGGACGTGCGCCGGCGCGGCGGACTGCAGGTTTCTTGGAGCCGGTTGATTTGCCCGCCGCAACTTTCGGCCGAGGTGTGGCGGGACGCGGCGATGGCGTGCGGCGCGTCGAGCTTCGCGTCGGCGTACGCGTCGCGGCGGCACGTTTCGCGGCCGGCTTCGGACGTGACGCCGCCGGTGTCCGCTTCGCGGCTGCTGCCGGTTTCTTGCGCGATGTCGGACGCGCCGTCGTCCGCCGCGGCTTCACGGTCTTCTTCAGCTCCTTCATCGTCTCCAGCATCTTCACTTCCTGTTTCGTCAGCTCGCGCCAGACGCCGGGAGTGAGTTTCGGATCGGAGATCGGGCCGATAGCGACGCGGCGCAGTTTCGAAACGGGATGACCGACCGCCTGGAACATCTTGCGAATCTGCTGCGTGCGCCCTTCGCGAAGCTTCACTTCGAACCAGCTGTTGCCTTCGTCGTCGCGTTTGCCGGTGGTGTGCATCCGCTCGATGTCGCACGGGAGCGTGCGTTTGCCATCGATGGTGATGCCGCGGCGCAGCTTGTCGACCAGCCGTTCCTCGGGGACGCCGCGCACTTTTACGCTGTACGTTTTCACGGAGCCGTGCGTCGGATGCGAGACCTTGAACGCGAGCTCTCCGTCGTTCGTCAGAAGCACGAGGCCCTCGGAATGGAAGTCGAGCCGGCCGACCGGATAGATGCGCTCGCGGATTCCGCGCACGAGATCGATGACGGTACGGCGGCCCTGCGGGTCTTCCACCGTCGTCATCACTTCTTTCGGTTTGTACAGGAGGATGTAGCGGTGCGGCTCGGCGTGCGTGATCAGTTTGCCGTCGACTTTGATGTGATCGCGATCGGGATCGGCGCGCGTGCCGAGTTCTTCGACGACACGCCCATTGAGCGTGACCCGTCCCTCCCGGATCATCGCCTCGGCTTCACGGCGCGACGAAACGCCGGCGTGGGCGATGATCTTTTGCAATCGCTCTTGCATCACTCTGATTGTTCGTTGACGACGGCGGATTGTACCTCGTTCGTTCCGGCCTGCGCGTCGTCATCGCTCGCAGAATTTTCGGCGACGGCTTTCTCATCGCTCAACTCTGCATTCACCGCGTCGTCGATCTGCTCGCCTTGCGCGAGCGGAACCTCGATGCCTTCCGCAATCGGCGTCGACTCGATGGCCAGCACCAGATCGTCGTTGATCTGCTCTCCGATCAAGTCGCCGAATTCTTCGAGACGCGGCATGTCGCGGATGTCGTTCAGTCCGAAGTGGACGAGAAACTCGCGCGTGCTGCGATACAGAAACGGACTGCCAACGACGTTCTTGCGGCCTGCCACGCGGATCATGCGCCGCTCGAGTAGCGTGCGAATGGTCTGATTCGAATTGACGCCGCGAATCTCCGAAACCTCGGGCGCCGTAATTGGCTGCCGGTACGCGACGATCGCGAGCGTTTCGAGCGCGGCGATGGAGAGACGGTTCTCCCCTTTTTTCGCAAAGTACTTCTTGAGGATGGGGTCGTGCTCGGCGCGCGTGGCCAGGCGCCATCCGCCGGCGGTCTGCTCGAGCATGAATCCGCCGAGGTGATCGTCGAGCGCGCGCTTGATCTCTTCGAGCTGCGCGATGACGGCTTCCCGCCCCTCGTCTGCAAAGGCCTCGGCAAGCTCGTCGAGCTTCACCGGCTCATTGCTGACGAAGAGGATGGCCTCGAGGGCCGCACGTAATTCGTTTGGTTCCATTGGCATTGTGTGTGGTCGCTAACTATTGTCGAAGACCGCAAACTGCGATTCGTCGATCGTTGAATCCGTGCTGGCGATCAGAATCTCGCCGAAGTTGCCGCTCTGTTTGAGAGAGATGCCGCCGAGGCGGACGAGCTCGAGTGTGGCCAGGAAGATCGCGATCAGTTCGTTGCGGTCGCGGCCCTCGAGAAACCACTGCAGACGGATTGGCGATTTCTCGTGCAGCTTGTCGTACAGCTCGCGCATCTTGTCCGAAATCTTGTGGACCGTGCGCTTCAGTTCGATCGACTGCGGATGATTCTGTTTGTAGCGATTGAGCGCGCCGCGAAACGCATCGATGAGATCGAAGAGTCCGACTTCGCTCATATCGATCTCCGACGCGTCGGTGCCGGGAATCGGCGTGGCAGGCCGCGGCCAGACGCCCATGCGCAGAACGTCGAGCTCCGCGAACGATTCGGCGACGGCTTTGAATCGCTGGTATTCGAGCAGACGATCGACCAACTCCTGACGCGGATCCTCGATCACCTCATCTTCGTCGTGCGGCAGCAGCATCTTCGACTTGATGTGAATCAGTAGCGCGGCCATGTAGATGTAGTCGGCGGCGACGTCGAGGCTCAGCTCCTCCATCGCGTCGAGGTAGCCGTTGTATTGCGTGGTGATCAGCGCGATGGGGATGTCGTAGATGTCGATCTTGTGCTGCTTGATGAGATGCAGCAGCAGATCGAGCGGCCCGTGAAACGATGGCAGCGTGACTTTGAGCGCGCCGGAACTTTCGTCCTGCTCGTCCGCGGGACGATCGTCGGCCGGCTGCGTGACTTTTTCTTCATCGGCCATCGTCGTCATCGGAGTATTCAGAAATCACCATCCACACCTGAAGATGACGCTATCTCTTTCTCAAGGAGTCCGCTGTAGTTGATTTTGACCGCGTCGCGCACTAGCTGCATCGTCTCCTGCGCGCGCTCGCGAGCCTTGCGGTTGCCTTCGCGAAGTACATCCCACACGATCGATGGATCGCGGTCGATCTGCTCACGCTTCTCGCGGATCGGCCGCAGCGACTCGATCATGATCTCGGCGAGCAGCTTCTTGTCATCGACGCAGCCGATCTCCGCGGCGCGGCACTCGCGGTCAACGCGGGCGATGGTCTCGTCGTTCGAGAACAGCTTGTGAAACTGGAAGAGATTGCAGACGTCCGGCCTGCCCGGATCCTTGCGGCGGATGCGCTCCGGGTCGGTGAACATCGTCATGACCAGTTTGCGGATGTCATCGGCACTCGCCGTCAGCGGAATCGTGTTGCCGTACGACTTCGACATCTTGCGTCCGTCGAGGCCCGGCACCTTCGGTGTTGTCGTCGCCAGCGGCAGCGGCTCGGGGAAGACGTCGCCGTAGAAACGATTGAAGCGGCGCACGATCTCGCGCGACAGTTCCAGGTGCGACTCCTGGTCCTCGCCCACCGGAACGAAGTTCGCCCTATAGATAATGATGTCGGCGGTCTGCAGCAGCGGATATCCGAGGAAGCCGTAGGTGTTGAGGTCCTTGTCTTCGAGCTGCGCCTGCTGATCCTTGAACGTCGGTACGCGCTCCAGCCACGGCAGAGGCGTGACCATCGACAAAATCAGATGCAGCTCGGCGTGTTCCTTGACCTCGGACTGCACGAAGATGGTCGACTTCGCGGGATCGAGTCCCGCAGCCAAAAGGTCCGCCGTCGCTTCGAACGTCGAGTTCGTAATGCGCGACGTGTCAGCGTAGTCGGACGTCAGCGCATGCCAATCGGCGATGAAGTAGTAGCAGTCGTACAAATCCTGCAAACGCACCCAGTTCCGGATCGCGCCGAAATAGTTGCCGAGGTGAATGCGGCCGGTTGGGCGGAGGCCGCTGAGGACGTACTGGGGTGGTTGATTCAATGCTGGCTCGTGGTTTTGGCGCCGCGAAACGCGAGCCGATTTGGACGACGGAGTGTAGCAGAGTCCTTCGCGCTACAAATTTTCCGGATCGAGTGGAAGTGTGCGTCCGAGGCGATAGTGTTCGAGCGCCTGATCGGCCATGCGTTCGATGACTTCGGACGGTTGAGCGAGCAGTTCATCCCATCGACGGTTGTCCTCTATCTCAGCGAGTAACACGGCGCCGATCGCTTGCTGCTCCTCTTCCGGCAACTTCTTTGCCGCAGCGTAGGCCTCATCGAGAAGGTTGGTCATAGCCGATATTCTAATCCTTCACACTCGCCGGAACGGGCACGCCTAACAGCTTCTGCACGATCTTCGTCGCCTTCGGCAGGCCGTCCTTTTCGAGGATCTCGATGGCGAGGTCGCGGGCTTTTTCCATCAGGGCGATGTCGCGGACGACGTTCCCGAAGCGGAAACGCATGGCGCCGGATTGACGGGTGCCGAGGAGCTCGCCGGCGCCGCGGAGTTTGAGGTCGAGATCGGCGAGGTCGAAGCCGTTGAGCGTTTTGGCGAACTGCGTGAGGCGGTCCTTCTCTTTGTCGGAAACGAGGACGCAGTAGGACTGGCGCGTTCCTCTACCGACGCGGCCGCGGAGCTGATGGAGTTGGGAAAGGCCGAAACGGTCGGCGTCGATGATCAGCATGAACGACGCGTTGGCGACGTCGATGCCGACTTCGATGACCGTCGTCGACACGAGGATGTCGATCTCGCCGCGCTTGAAGCGCTGCATCGTCTCCTCTTTTTCGGCGGGCGGCATGCGACCGTGGATCATGGCCACGCGGCGATTCGGGAAGCGCATCTTCGTGGCTTCGAAGCCGATCGTGAGCGGTTTGAGGTTCGACTTCTCCGACTCCTCGATGATTGGATAGACGATGTAGGTCTGCGCTCCGGCAGCAACCTCGGTATCGATGAAGTGGTAGACGCGCTCGATCTGCTCCGGCGCGCGCACGGCAGTCTTGATCTGCTGGCGTCCCGGCGGAAGCTCGTCGATGACGGAGAGCTCGAGGTCGCCGTACATCGCCAGCGCGAGCGAGCGCGGAATCGGCGTGGCGGTCATGACCAGGATGTCGGGCGTGTCGCCTTTCGCGAAGAGGCGCTGGCGCTGCTCGACGCCGAAACGATGTTGCTCGTCGACGATGGCCAGGCCGAGCGATTTGAAAACGATGCGGTCTTCTAGCAGCGCGTGCGTGCCGATGGCGAGTTGGATGAAGCCATCGCGCAATCCCGCGAGCAATGTTCGCCGCTCGCCCGGCGTCATCGAGCCGGTCGCTTTGGCGACGATCACGGAGTCGTCAAGTAGTTGACGAATTCGCTGGTAGTGCTGTTCGGCCAGGATTTGTGTTGGGGCGAGCAGCGCCACCTGATGTCCGTTACGGATCATGATGATCGCGGCGATCAGCGCAACGATGGTTTTGCCGCTGCCGACATCGCCTTCGAGCAGTCGGTACATCGGCTTCTGGGATTGCAGATCGCCGGCGATCTCTTTGAGCACGCGCTTCTGCGCCTTTGTCAACCGGAACGGCAGGATCCGTTTCACCTCCGCGCGCAGATCGTCGTCGACCTTGATCTTCCGCGTTTTCGTCTTCACCTCTTCCGTCGCGCGGCGGACGCGCAGGGCGAGCTGCAGCGTGAAGAACTCCTGGAGGATGATGCGGACATGCGCGCGGGAGCGGCGAAAGAGAAAGGCGTCGTCGAGCTGCGGAGGGCGGTGAATCTGTTCGAGTGCGGGAGCGAGATCGATCACGCCGAGGCGCTTGCGGAGCGCGGGCGGAAGCGGATCGTCGAGCGTTGGGAGCGCGTGGAGCGCGCCGCCGATGATCTGGCGTAGCGCCTTCGGCGGGATGTTGCCGACTTTCGAATAGATCGGAACGATGGCGCCGTCGGCTTCGTCGTCGCCCTCGAATTTTTCCCAGTCGGCGCTTTCGATCTGAAGCTGCCCGTACGACGAAATCTTCGGCGTGCCGTAGACCGACAGGCGATCGCCGCGGCGAATCTGGTCGCCGAGGAAGCCTTGGTTAAACCAGACCAGCTTCACGGCGCCGGTGCCGTCTTCGAGGACGACTTCGAAGACTTTCATGCGCCGCAGTCGTGTGATGTGCAGGTTTGCCGACATGACTTTGCCGCGCAGAAGGATGGGCGTGTCGGTGTGGCGTCCGACATCCGCGATTCGAACGGGGTGGCGGCGATCTTCGTAGCGATACGGCAAGTAGTAGATAAGGTCGCCGGCGGTGGCGAGCCCTGCTTCTTCGAGCTGCTTCGCGCGGATCGGTCCGGCACCGGGTAGCGCGCGGACAGGCGTGTCGGCGGTGATCGTCACGCGACTATTGTGCAGTACGAAGGGATGGTTCTACGGCGAGTAGAGCGATGTCGGCGCGCGCACCAATCTACCAATCTGCGTCCATCTGCGTAATCTGCGGATGAACAGCTTCAGCTTCATACGCAGATGGACGCAGATTGGTAGATTGTGGGGCGCCTTCGCGCGCGGGTCGGCAGAGCCGCAGCCTTAGTCGAAGACGGCCCGCATCGCGATCAGCCCGATCTTGATCCCGTCGCCGTTGTGGATCATGACCGGCGTTCCTGTCGGGATGCGCTGCTCGTTGACGTAGGTGCCGTTGACCGTCCCCACTTCTTCGAGCATGAAGTACTGATTGCCGCTGCAAATAATTTTGGCGTGGCGGCGGGAGACGGAACGGTTCGCGTCTACAGACGTTAGATCGACGTCCGGCAGGATTCCGGTGACGGGATCGGCGCGGCCGATGGTGGTCTCGTCGCCTTTGCTGAAGAAAAACTCGGCGCCGGTGGTGAGGTCGACCAGCCGATGGCGATGATGAACCTCGGCGGGCATGTTCTGCGTGGCATCGAGTGCGCCGTGCTCGCTGTCAACTTCGCGGCCGACCAGACGCTCGAGCAGCGTGTTCGCTTCACGCAAACGCTTGGAGTACTTGCGAATGATACGCACCGCCACTTCGGGATTCTTGCGGAGCATCTCGTCGAAGCGGGCGCCGTTGATGACGAGCGCGCGAACGTCCGTGGCGGCGATGGCGTCGGCGGTGCGCGGAACGCTTTCGAGCACGGCCATCTCACCGAAGAAGTCTCCTTTCTCGAGGTGAGAGAGCGCATGCGACTCGCCGTTGATGTGCTTGACGATGTTCACCTCACCCTCCTGGATGATGAACATCTCGGTGCCGAGCTCTCCCTGCTGGAAGATCACGTCGCCGGCAGCATAGTGTGAGGAAGAGTCCTTCACCGGATCCTTTCCGCCGGTCGTTTTGAAAACAGTTTTCATGGCTTGACCGCCGGGTGCAACAGTGTGAGCGTGCGGTCTCCGGTGCTGACGCGTACGGCTCCACCAATCGGCATCAGGAGGTTGTTTCCGTGATGGCCGAAAGGCAGATCGCGTATGACCGGGATATTGCTGAAGGCGAAGAATTCGTGAAGCAGCGCCTCGATTTCGGCGTCGCTGCCGCACCCTTTCAACTTCCCAATGACCACTGCTCGGATTTTTTGCAGTCTACCGGCAAGGCGTAAGTGGGTCAACATTCGGTCGAGGCGGTACGGTGACTCTTCGACCTCCTCGAAGAACCAGATGCCGTCGTCGATCCAGAAGTCGTACGGCGTAGCGGTGAGCGCGGTCGTCAATGAGAGGCAGCCGCCGAAGAGGATGCCTTCGGCTTCGCCTTCGTAGACGACTTGATCATCGTTGAATGTATGCGTGAGCGGCGCGTCGCCGGCGAGCATCGACCAGAACCATTGTTCGATGTCGGGGGTCAGGCCTTCGAACCAATCGAGGTTGACCATCGGTCCGTGAAAGGTGCCGACGCCGCAGTTCACTGCGACCGCTTGATGGAGCGCGGTGATGTCGCTGAATCCGATGATGGGGCGGGGGTTGGCAGTGATGGCGCCGTAGTCGATGCGATCGAGGATGCGCATCGCGCCGTAGCCGCCGCGCGCGAAGAAGAAGCCATCGATGTCGTCAGACCTCAAGTAATGGTTCAACTGTTCGAGACGCTCATCATCATCGCCGGCGAGGTAGCCGCGATGACGATGATCGATGTTGCCGGCGAGTGTGACGCGAAGGCCGCGCGACTCGATCGTCCGCACGCCGGCTTCGATGCGCGGCATCTCGGAGGGAGACGATATGGCGAGGACGACGACGTGCCCGTTGCGCGTGAGTGGCCGCGGAGGAATGAGCATTCCCGCGGACAGTAGCAAAGGCGGTGCTGAGGCTGGTGCGAGAGGAGCAGTCGTGAAAGCGCCGTGCGTTGTCGCCGTGAACGGCAGAAAGTGTCAGAACGCGGGAGTCGGGGGTCGGGAGTCGGGAGTCGGGAGTCGGGAGTCGGAGATTTGATCCGAGATTCGTTCTCCGACTCCCCACCCCCGACACCCTACTCCCGAGAAAACGTATGGAGTGGACCTGTAAGCCGAATTTTGTTTCCCCGCCGAGGCGAGGATGAAGATCATTCGTCTGCCACGCGCGTTACCGCGGTGGTCAAGCAACCTACCCGGAAGCTCATAACGGAGACGGGCGGCTCCATGACTTCCCTATTTGGTCTTGCTCCGCAGGGGGTTTGCCGTGCCGTACCCACTCGCGTGGGACGCGGTGCGCTCTTACCGCACCGTTTCACCCTTACCTCCTCCTCGGCGCATCTTGCGATGCGCGAGGCGATCGGCGGTCTATTCTCTGTTGCACTTTCCGTCGCGTCGCCGCGCCTGGCCGTTAGCCAGCCTGCTGCCCGTGAGAGTTCGGACTTTCCTCGACGCCTTCGCGCCGCGATCCTCCAGTCCACTCCACACGGGTGTGGGTAACAGTATTGGGGAGCGGTCATTCCGGGAGCGGAAGTCGTAGGTCGTCGGCGGTCGGGAGGCGGAGCCGAGTCGGAGCAGCGTTGCCTTCGACGCCCGACCCCCGCCGTACGACTCCCGCGCCTAAATCAGTCGCGATAAATTGTTGCTGTTTCAGTCGCTTACAATCGATGTCGGCGTGCCGACATCAAAATATATTCCGGTTTTTTGAGTCTGAAAACCAGGTCAGCCATTCCTCGTCGGCGACCTTCTCCTCCCCTGCCGGCAGCGCCTCCAACTCGGCCACGAATCCGCCAGGATTGATGACTTCGACCTGCCTCCGCTGAATGCGGGACGCCAGTCCGCGATCGGCGGTGACGACTTTCCAGCCGCTGCCGGTGGCGACCTTGTTCGCGATCAGATCGTCGGCCGATCGCGCGCCGCTGAAAATGACGCTCACGCTGCCGAGGTGGCGACCGAAGTGTTCGGGCTCGTTGCCGTCGAAGTAGCAGGCCACCTTCGTTCGCTTCGCGCGCGCGAAGTTCGCGAGCGCGCGGACGAGCTGGCGTTTGGTGTCGGAGGTATCGCGCGAGGCGCCGGCGCGGCCGAGGAGGTTGTTGCCGTCGATGACCCAGCTCATGCGCGCACGCGGCGCAGGCGGCGATACGCCGTCACGAAGAGCAGCGTCATCACGAACAGCATCGGGATGACTACCCACGGCAGCACGATCACAAGGATGGCGTTGATGAAGGCGAAGCCGTCTTCGAGCAACGAGAGAAACGGATTGCCCAACCCGCCGGTCATCAGCGTGCTCGCGCCGCGCAGCGTTGCCTTCGTCGCGTGCGACCCGAGAGCTGCGCCGCCGGCGATGACCGAGGCCAGGATTACCGCGCCGTGCGGGATGCGGTCGGAGACGGCGGCCCACGCCACGAGCGCGCCGGCGGCGGGACGGATCAACGTGTGGATGAGATCCCAGACATGATCGACTGTCGGTACTTTGTCCGCCAGGAATTCGATCAAGTACAGAACGCCGACCACGATCAGCACCGGCGTGGTTGCGAAGAAGCGCGCCATATCGTCCTGAAACATTGCCGGCTGCCAGCGAGCCAGGAGGCCGAAGACCAGCAGCGTGGCGTAGGCGTTGATGCCCGCGCCGAGGCCTAATCCGGCGGAGGTGAGGAGCGAGGCGAGCATCAGCGCGGTATTTTGACGACGACGGGAGCGGAGCCGAGCGACGCGGGGAGCTCCGTCGCAGCTGCCTTCGCGTCGGCCCTGCTGTCGAAACGGCCCCAGAAGACGCGGTAGCAGGGACGATTGCGGTAGCTCGTCCGCACGAACCAGACTTTGCCGCCACCTTCGCTGATGGCGCGCGTGATCGACGACGTTTCACAGACGAGCTCGAACTGGAGGGTGTAGTTGCCGCTTCTCTGCGCGGCAAAGTCGGTGGCCATGCCGTCGTACTTGGCGCGGGTGGCGTCGGTGGATGTGGGGGTCGATGCGTTGGTGATCGTCGTGCCGGTGGCGGTGCGTTCGAGATGGGTAGTCGAGGATATGGGTGCGGGTCTCGATGTCGCTTTGGGCGGCGCCGCGGCGACATGTGGCGGAGCGGTGGTGGTAGTTTTCGGCGTCGCCGCCGTGGTTCCCGCAATACGCGGCGCGGTAGTGCTCGTCGTTATCGGCATTCCGGATGTTGTCACCACCTGCGGCTTCATCGCATTCGGCGTCGCGGACGCCGCCGGGCCAGCCGGCGGGACGCCAGCATTCCGGCTCGGCGTCGCTGTTGTGGATGGCTGCGCGTTCGTGACCGTCAGCGGAACGCCAGCGTTGCGGGTTGTCGCGGTTACCACCTTTGGTGCGGAAGTTGGCGCAGGATGCGGAGTCGTCGCCGTAGCGGCGACGGGTCGCGCGGCCTGGCGCTGCTTCCACCAGTTCCAGCCGACGTAGCCGCCGATAACGACGAGGAGCAGAAGGAGCAACGGCAGCAGCATGCTGCGCTTGCGTGGCACCGGCGGCGGGACGCCGGACGCCATCGCCGAGGTCGGGACCTCGTCGGTGTGCAGCGGGATAGCGGCGCGTCGCGCGGCTTCGATCTGCGCCTCGTCGAAGCCCCACTGCGGTTCGAGTGATGGCCCGATCGGCGGCGGGGCGATTTCCGTTGCCGAGAACTGATCGTCATCGACCGGGTCATCCCAAACCGAGGCTGCAGGCGCAGCGATGTTCAGCGCCGGGATTTCCATCGTTGCGCTGTCGATCCTCGGCGACTCGATCGCAGCCAGCGGCATCGTCGGCGCGACGTCGTCAAGAGTGAAGTCGGGATTTTCGACGTCCCAGGCGTCGCCGCCATAAACCTCATGCGTTACTGGAGGTTTGTCGGCGCGCGTTACCAGCTTCAGCACGCGCAGCGCTTCGAGCAGTTTGTAGACATTGAAGCTGTCTTTGCCTGACCGCGCGGCGACGTCGGCGGCCGTGCTGTTGCCGTCGATGTGAGCGACGATCTGTTCGGCGTCTTCATTCAAGCCGAGGCGGCGGAAAGCGTCGTCGAAGTTCGGCGCTTTGTCGAAGACCGCGTTGCCGCTCTCCATCGCCTGCTCCGACTTCGTGCGGTCGGTATCGGTCACCACCAGCTCGACGATGATCTGCGCCAGCGGGAAGAGCGTCCCCTCCTCGCGCTTGGGTAGGTAATCCTCCACGATCGTGTAGGAACCGCTCTTCCAGCCGATGATCGAGCGGAGAATGCCGATGACCTGGACGCGGCGGGCCCACGTCAGCTCTTTGCGCGTGATGAAGCCGAGGCCGAGGAGCGCGTCGCCGAGCGTCTCGCTTTCCTTGCGTTTGGCCAGCGCCTGCTTGACGTGCTCGCGGGTGACCTTGTTGGCGCGCAGGAGGATTTCGTCGACGGCGTCGCTGCGGTCGTTCGTCGACGCGGAGAGAACGTCGCCACCTTTGAAGTAGATGATCTTGATGATGCCGTCGCTCTCAAAACGGATCGCGCCGGTGAACTGCTCGCTTCCGAGCTCGACGAGCCGTTGAATCAGATCGATCTCGCCGATTTCGCCTTCGAAGCTCATGTGGTCCCCGCCCTTTTCATCTACGCGTTGTGGATTGGCGATTATCGCATGCGGCTGTCCCGGCCCCGGACATTCAATTCTGCGGGATACCCTCCGATCCGATTGCCATACAATTTCCCTCAAATAATGAGGGGGAGTCTCATGAAGCGCAGAGTTCTCCTGCTCTTGCTTCTCTTGTGTTGTGTTTCGCTGGTCTCGGTATACGCGGCGTGACAGGCTCGGGCGGCGGTTTTACGGGCAAGCACTGCGGGGTTCAAGAGACTTTGAGGTCTCTTCCAAGAGACGCTGAGGTCTCTTCCAAGGGCAATAATATACTTAACTGACAGCCTCTCGGAGAATAACCTCCGATCGGCGTGACAGGCTGGAAAGGTTCTGACCGTGTCTGAGATGCAAGATATTCTGGATTCACTAGAGGACGTCCCGCGCATGGTTCTGGCCGCGCTCAAATCCAATCCTCCGCTGAAATCGCGCAGCGTTACTACTCCTCACCCGGCAACTCAGGCGGACGCGCCAGCGCTCGCCGGAGACGCACATGCATCCCATGAGTGTAGTTCACGAGGGCATACACCGCATTCATAGTGCGAGCGAGGTCACGCCTGATCTCGTCGAATCGCTCGTCACCACTCTTCTCTATGCACGGCACGCTCTTGCCTAGCGGTGAATAGTCGATTCCCCATCGGCTGCACATGACTTTGATTTCATCGTCGTAGTCGTTCATTGGCGCGAGTATACGCCACGCTTCCGCACGTCCATCACGTTAGCGGCGGAATGATTCCATCACTAGTGCTAAACTCCTGAACAGCCGCGATACATCTGCACTTGGCTGAGCCATAGCGTCGGATGTCTTCCAACTGGAGCGCGGTCCATCGAGGGACGGCGGAGTCCGGGTCTTGATGCCGGGTAGCGCGCGAACGAGGCGCTTAGGGAAGGCATTCGGAATCATGGACGACTAGAACGCTCGCCGAGGCGCGGAGCCGTGTAGGCCCGCACACCCCAAAATTGAAAAACCCGCAAACCGTTCACAGCGGCATTGCGGGTATGAATCCAAACGGAGTGCTTATGTACACCAGCATTTTATCCGAACGCTCCCCGTCTGTCCAATCGCCGCCGCGATCCGGCAAGAAGCGCGAACGCGGCAAACAACTACCACGCAGGCAACCGCATAACCGGCCGCGCGGTTACCCGCTGCGGCTGAAGCAACGATCACACTAAGGCTGCTGAGCGTCGCCGAGGTCCGAACCCTTTGCGCCGCTTTCATCCGTCGTTCTTGCTGGCCTTGCGAACAGGCCGGAACACTAGGGAACCTCTGCACAAGTCGGCTCGATGCTGTGGAAAACGTGGTTTGACCCGATACTACGTTCATGGCGAAACAACAGACGTTCGCGGGGCTGGCGTGGAAGAACAAGGGAAAGAAAACGCGGCGTGAGCAGTTCCTG
>DASYJF010000067.1:0-23068 GCA_035996815.1 Thermoanaerobaculia bacterium
AAACGAAGCATCGATGGTTCGAAATGGAGCATCGATGGTTCAAAACGAAGTATCGACGCTCTGCGGCCGGTTACGATCGACCGCCTGATTTCTTCAAACGCTCTCAGGAGACCATCAGGAGCCAAAACCATGTCCCGCCGCAGATCCGATGGCTACGTGATGATCTCGGTGATTGCCGAGCGGTACAACATCCATCCGCAGACTCTTCGCCTCTACGAACGCGAAGGCCTCATCAAGCCGGCCCGCACGCAAGGCAACACGCGGCTTTACGGCGAAGACGAAATCCGCAAGCTGGAGATGATCCTGGCCCTCACCCGCGACCTCGGCGTAAACCTCGCCGGCGTCGAAGTGATCCTCAACATGCAACGCGCCATCGAAGACGCGCGCGAAGCGATCGACCGCGTCGAGGACCAGTTCGATTCGATGATGCGCGTCATCCGCCAATCCGTCCTCGACAAACGCCACGGCATCGACCGCGAGAACGCGCTGGTACGGGTGGTTCCGCGAGGATTGACGAGAGTGAAGTGAAAGGGTTTTCACGCGGAGGCGCGGAGGCGCGGAGAGAAGAAACAGTGAAGTCCGGAAGGAGTCTCTTCTTCTCATCTCCGCGACTCCGCGTGAAAAAGCGCTGTTAAACTGCCGCATCGATCGCGTTACAGCAACTCTTCTTCTAATCACCACATCTCCGACCGGCTTGCTGGCGCTGGCGACGCTTTTCACGGCAGCGGCGATTCTGGTGCTCGGCGGAATCGTCCTGCTGCGGTCGCGGGCGCGATTCGTAACGTTTCTCTTCTTCGTCATCACCGTCGGCGCGAGTGGATGGCTGGCGTTTTTCGCGATGATGTATGGCGCCGCGAGCGCCGCGCACGCCACCGCGTTCGCGCGTGTGGCCGCGGCCTTCTCCAGCATCCTGCCGGCAGCGACGTTTCACTTCGCGGCCACGTACGTCAGCCGCCGCCGCGCGCTGCAAAACGTCATCACATTCTGCTGGATGTTCTGCAGCGGGATCGCGCTGCTGGAAATCGCCACGCCCTACTTCGTCACCGGCGTGCGGCACTTCAATTGGGGCTATTACCCGATCGGATCGGTGTACAACATCTCGTGGGTCGTGATCTTCGCCGGCATGTTCGCCACGGCCATCCGCATGCTGTGGCGTGCCGCGCAATCGAGCGAAGGGATGGAGCGCAAACGCGCCCGCTCGCTCGTGGCCGGATTCTCGATCGCCATGCTGGCGATGATCGACTTCCTCCCGACCATCGGCATCGATGTCCCGCCGCTCGGATTTATCGCCATCCTCGCCTTCATCGCCGTCGCCGCGCACGCGATCCGGCGCTACAACCTCGTCGAGCTCACGCCCGAATATGCGGCCAGCCAAATCCTCGCGACGATGAAAGGCAGCGTCATCGTCGTCGACCTCGACGGCAAGATCCGCGTCGCCAACCGCGCCGCATCGACGATGCTCGGCTATCCCGATTCCGCGCTCCTCGGCAAGCACATTCGCAGCATCGTTTCTCCAGAGGAGAACCTGACCACCGGCCAGCTCCTGCACAGCCTCGGCGTGCTCGAACAGAACATGGCCTGGCGCACCGCCGCCGGCGCGCGTATCGACGTTCTGGCGACGTCGTCCTTCGTGCGTGACGACAGCGGAAGTCCGGTCGGCATCGTTTACGCCGCAACCGACGTCACCGAGCGCCGCCGCGCCGAGCAGGCCTTGCGCGAGAGCGAGCATCGCTACCGCACCCTCTTCGAAGGCAACCCACTGCCGATGTGGGTCTACGACTACGAGACGCTCGGCTTCATCGCCGTGAACGAAGCCGCCGTGCAGCATTACGGTTACGCGAAGGACGAATTCCTGCGAATGACCCTCGCCGACATCCGCCCGGCCGAAGAGCTGGCGAAACTGCAGGGCCTGCTCGACGGCCGCCGCGATCGCAACGAGCCGCGCATCGTCAAACATCGCAAGCGGAACGGGCAGGCGTTCGACGCCGAGATCACATCGTTCGAGTTTCTATCCGGCGGCAGACGTTCGCGGCTCGTCATCTCAGTTGACGTTACCGAGCGGCGGCGCGCCGAGGAGCGGTTGCGCGAGAGCGAAGAGCGTTACCGGCTGCTGTTCGAGCGCAACCTCGCCGGCGTCTATCGCAGCACGATCGATGGACGCATCCTCGACGGCAACGACGCCATCGCGCGCATGTTCGGCTATCGCGACCGCGAGGAGCTCCTGACGCAGCGCGCGTACTCCCTCTACATCGCCGAGGAAGATCGCAACCGGATCATGGCCCAGTTGCGCGAGCACGGATCGCTTTCGAACATCGAGGTCCGCATGCGGCGCCGCAACGGCACGCCGGTGTGGGTCATCGAGAGTATGACGCTGCTCGACGGCGGCGTGATCGAAGGAACGATCGTCGACATCACCGACCGCAAAACTGCGCAGGAGCAGATGGAGTATCAGGCGTATCACGACGCGCTGACCGGTTTGCCGAACCGCCTCCTCTTCCGCGACCGCATCGACATCGCGCTCGCGCATGCGAAGCGCCATCGCACCGCGGCAGCGGTGATGTTCCTCGATCTCGATCAATTCAAACTCGTCAACGACTCCCTCGGCCACACGGTCGGCGACGCGTTGCTGCAGGAAGTCGGCACGCGGCTCGTGCTCTCCATCCGCGCCGATGACACGGTCGCGCGCATGGGCGGCGACGAATTCACAGTCCTTCTCACCGACGTCAAAGACTCCGGCGCCTCGGCGGTCGTCGCGCAGAAACTGCTCGACGCGATTTCGCAGCCGATGATCATCGAAGGGCACGAGCTTTACGTCACCACGAGCATCGGCATCGCGCGCTCACCCGAGGACGGCAGCGATGCGGAGACGTTGCTCAAACGCGCCGACAACGCGATGTACCGCGCGAAAGAAGCGGGCCGCAACAACTTCCAGTTCGCCACGACGGCCTCGCAGGAGACGGTGTCCGAGCGGCTGCTGATCGAGCGCAGCCTCCACCACGCGTTCGAGCGCGAGGAGTTCGTCGTCCACTATCAGCCGATGACGAATCTGCTCACCGGAAACGTGGTCGGCGCCGAGGCGCTCATCCGCTGGAACCATCCCGAGCGCGGTCTGATGGCGCCCGACGACTTCATCCCGATCGCCGAGGAGAGCGGACAGATTCTACTGATTGGCGAATGGGTCTTGCGCACCGCCGTGAAGCAGATGAAGTCCTGGCACCCGGAGCACGGGCCGCTGCGCGTGGCGGTGAACCTTTCGGCGCGCCAGTTCCAGCAGCGCGATCTGACGTCGATGATCGAACGAATCCTGACGGAGAACCAATATCCGCCGGAGCTGCTCGACATCGAGATCACCGAATCGACAGCGATGCAGAACGCGGATGTGTCTCTCGCGGTGATGAAGCGCTTGCGGCAGATGGGCGTGCGCATCTCGATCGACGATTTCGGCACCGGATACTCGTCGCTCAGTTACCTGAAGCGCTTCCCGATCGACACGGTGAAGATCGATCAGAACTTCGTGCGCGATCTCTCCGACGCTTCGAACGACGGCGCGATCATCACAGCGGTGATCTCGATGGCCCGCGCGCTGAATCTGCGCGTCGTGGCCGAAGGCGTCGAAACGGAAGCGCAGCTGGCGTTCCTTCGTCGCGAGAACTGCGAAGTGGTGCAGGGATTTCTGCACAGCAGGCCGGTGTCCGCGGCGGAGTTCGAGACGTCCTTGCGCGCGCGGCGAACGTAGCAGGCCGCGTTTCGTCGCGCGCGGAGGCGCGCACGACAATGCAGCCCCGTGCTCAGCACGGGGTTTTCGAGCGTGATGTGAATTCGCGACCGCGGAGGCGGTCGCCACAAGTTTGTCGCGGCCGCCTCCGCGGCCGCAAAACCGGGGACGCCTCCGTTTACCCCGCGCCGAGCGCGGGGCTGGATTGTTCGGCGTGCCTCCGCGCGCGACGAACGGCGGGGCCAGTTACTCAACGAACGCGGCCCATCGCTCACGATAGAATCCGCGCCCATGAAACTGCTCGCCATCGCTCTGCTCGCCGCTGTGTCGCTCGATCCTTCCCAGGTTGCGCCGGATATCGCGCAGCGGGTGAGTCGCTTTCAAAAAGTTGAGATGCCGTTCACGTATGCGGGCATGTCCGCGCGCGAGCGGCGCGTCGTCGACGAGATGATCGCGGCCTGCCGCGACCTCGAGAACATCTTCTGGCGTCAGAACGACCCGGAGAACGTCGCGCTCTACAACAGCCTCGCGAACGCCACCGATCCGAAGCTGCGCGACGCGCGGCACTACCTCTGGATCAACGGCAGCCGCTTCGATCTTCTCAATCACAACGAGCCGTTCATCGGCAGCGAGCCGATGCCTCCCGGACGCAGCCTGCTGCCCAAAGGTCTCACCCGCGACGAGATCGAGGCGTATGTGAAGGCGCATCCGAAAGAGAAGAAGGCCATCTACGACGAGCGCACGGTCGTCGAAATCGCCGGCCGCAATCCGCTGCGGTTGAAGACGACGCCGTATCACGTCAAGTACAAACAGTGGCTCGTGCCCGCCGCGCGTCATCTGCGCAATGCGGCCGCGGCCAGCGACGACAAGGCATTCGCGAATTACCTTCGCATGCGCGCGACCGCGCTGCTGACCGATGACTACTACCCGAGCGATCTTGCGTGGGTTCGTCTCAAGGATCCGAAGTTCGATCTGATCTTCGCCCCCTACGAAACCTATCTCGACGATCTCCTCGGCATCAAGACCTCCTACGGCGCCTCGGTGCTCGTGCGCAATGAGACCGAGTCGGCCAAGCTGGCGGTGTTCAAGAAATACGTTCCCGACATTCAGGATGCGCTGCCGTTGGCTGCTGAGGATCGTCCGTCGAAGAAGGGGCTGGAGTCGCCGATGGAGGTCATGGACGCGCCGTTCCGCGCCGGCGATCTTCGCCACGGATATCAGGCCGCGGCCGACAACCTGCCGAACGATCCGCGCATCCACGAGAAAGTCGGCTCCAAGAAAATCTTCTTCAAGAACTTCACGGACGCGCGCGTCAACTACGTGATCCTTCCGGTGGCGAAATTGGTCATGCGTCCCGATCAGGCGGCGCAGGCTTCCGGCGAAGGGTATCTGGCCGCTGTGATGATGCACGAGATCTGTCACGGCCTCGGGCCTGCGTTCGCGCGCAAGGACGGTCAACACGTTGACATTCGCGAAGCCATCGGACCGACGTACTCGGGATTGGAAGAAGCGAAGGCTGACGTCACCGGCATGTTCGGACTCAAATGGCTCGTCGACCATGGAGCGCTGCCGAAAGAGCGCCTCGAGGAGTACTACGCGTCGTACGTGGCCGGCATCTTCCGCACCGTCCGTTTCGGGACCGCCGAGGCACATGGGCGCGCGGAGATGATGGAGTTCAACTACCTGTCGGAGAAAGGCGCGATCGCGCACGCGGCCTCGGGGCGTTACGTCATCGACTACGCGAAGATGCCGGACACGCTGGCCGCGCTGGCGAAGGAACTGCTGGAAATCGAAGCGACGGGAGACCGCGCGCGTGCCGAGGCGTGGTTCAACAAGTACGACAAAATGCCGGCCGATCTTCGAGGTGCGCTCGATGCCGCGAACAACGTTCCGGTCGATATCGATCCCCTGATCCCGTTCAAAGAAGGCGTGCAATAGAGGCTGAGTTCGACTGGCGCGGAACGAGGTGTGCAAGACTGCGCGGCGGCAAGGGTAGAGGATGAATGTCGAGCAGCAGAAGCGCGTATTGGTCGTCGATGACGACCCGCTCATACGCCGGCTTCTCGTCGCGACCCTGGAGCGGCACTCGCTAACCGTCGACGAGGCGAGCGATGGCCTGGCCGCGCTGGCGCTGATCAAAGAGCATCAGTACGGTGTGATCGTGCTCGACCTGCTGATGCCGTTACTCGACGGTTTCGGAGTTCTGAACGCGCTCGACGGACCGTCGATGACGTCGCCTCCGGTGGTGCTGGTGATCACCGGCGCGGAAAGGCAGACGGTCGATCACCTCGATCCGCAGAGAATCCACGGCATCGTGCGGAAGCCGTTCGATCCCGAGGAGCTGGCCTCGGTGGTCGTGGCCTGTGCCGAGATCCGCGGCCGCAATTCGTTCGGGACGATGGCCATCGCCACGGTGATCGCGGGAAGTCCGTTGCTGGCGCTGCTGAATCGTTTTTCCGCCTGAGAGGCGTTCACATCAACCGCTGCCGAAGAAGATCGGCGAGCAGAAGGATCACCGGCCCGCTCGAACAGAGCATCGGCCCGAGCGGATTGCCATCGTCGACCGCCGCGCATTTTTTCACGATCGCGAGCAGCGTCTCGACCTCGAACGGTTTCGTGATCACGCCGCAAAGTCCGTAGGAGGCGGCGCGTTGCAGCTCACCTCTGGAAACAGCGGCGGTGACGACCAGCACCCGCGGCAGCATGGCCGGCTGATGCTCTTTCAGGAAATCGAGCACGGCGAATCCATCGGCCTGCGGCATGCGAAGATCGAGGATGAGGACGGCGTAGCGACGCGTCCGCAGACGCTCGATCGTTTCCTGACCGTCGAACGAGGCTTCGACGTTGAAATCGCGATGCAGAAGCGCCGTCAGAAGTGTGCACGTCGCTTCATTGTCATCCGCGATGAGGACGTACGGTTTTTCGACTCTGGACATGCCTTGGAGCTCTTGGACCTTCCGCTGCTGGATTTTGCGGCATCTTACACTGTCGGCATTTGGCGAGGTGCATCTGGTGAAAAGACGCGGACAAAATGACGATTGGGATGAGCCGGCTGCCCGGCGCGGCGGCAAACGACGCAAGCCGGCGGAAGCGGACGACGGCGTCATCGAGACCGGCGCGTGGGGAGACGTTACGAACATCGATGCTCGCGATGCGGCGATCGTCATCTCGATCGGCAGCGGACGTTGCCGGCTCTTTCACGACGAACGCGAATTCGATTGCACCGTTCCGCCGGAGCTTGCGAAACGCCAGAAAAGCGCGCTGGCTGTCGGCGACCGCGTCGTCTCCGAAACCGCGGACGGCGTCTGCCGCCTGACCGGTGTGCTGGCGCGGCGCACCGTGCTGTCGCGTCCCGATCCGCTCAATCCTCGGGTGCAGCGTCTCATCGCCGCGAACATCGACGTGGTCATCCACGTGGTGTCGGTGAAAGCGCCGCCGCTGCGTCCGCGGCTCATCGACCGCTTCCTCATCGCCATCCAGCGCGGCGGCGCGCAGGCGGCGATCTGCGTGAACAAGATTGATTTATTGGATGACATTGAGCGCGCTCGCGAGCTGGCCACGCTCGATCCGTATCGCGCCCTCGGCGTGCCGGTCATCGCCTGTTCGGTCAAGGCCGAGGAGGGCTTTGTCGAGTTGCGCGCGGTGGTCGAAGGGAAAACGTGCGCGCTGGTCGGCCACAGCGGCGTTGGCAAGTCGTCGATTCTTAACGCGCTCGATGAGCGCCTCGACATCGCCACCGGCGAGCTGCACAGACGCGGCACCGGCCGCCACACCACCACCGCCTCCACCCTTCACGACCTCGGCGGCGGCACCTATCTCATCGACACGCCCGGCATCCGCGAGTTCGGTCTCTGGAACCTGACGCTCGAAACGTTGCGCGACTACTTTCCTGAATTCGCCGAGCCGGGCGAGTACTGCCGATTCAACGATTGCACGCACCTCCCCGAGCCGGGCTGCGCCGTCAAGGAGCGCGCCGAATCGGGCGAACTGAATCAGGCCCGCTACGACGCGTACGTGCGGCTGGCGGAAGATTTGTCGGATCCGAGTCGTTGACGCCGCAACCATGCGCAGACAACTAATCCTCATCGTCGCCGCTGCCGTTGCATGCGCGCCGAAACCGCAGCCAGCTCCCGTCGCCGCGCCGGTAATCGCCGCTGCGCCGAAGCCGATCGCAGTCTCCGCGGAGGCTCTCGTCGACCACACCGGCGACTCGCCGGAAACCGCGGTAACCGTTCCGATCGACGCGCCGAACGAAGGGATCGACTTTCAGAATCACTGGATCTTCGATCGCTTCGGCCGCTTCCGCAGGACCGGCGGCGGAATCGCCCATGCCGGCGAAAGCTCGGCGACGCGCCGGTATGAAGTAGTCAAGATCGAGCTGCCCGACCATTCCAAACACACCGTCTACTTCGACATCACGGAAAACGAAAAGACCTGGGGCAAGCAGTAAGACGGACGGTGCCGCGCGGGAGAGAACTCGTGTTGCTGCGAGCGTGGTCTAATCGGCGCCGATGGGGAAGCAGACCATTCGAACGATCCTCGTGCCACGCTGGCTCACGATCGTGCTGCTGATCCTGCTGTCGGCCGGGATGGCCGGATTGATCGCCATGCTGTCGGGCCGGGCCTATCTTCGGCAGGGGCTGACCATCCCGGACATCGTCGCGCTCGTGCACCGCTACGACCGAGGGGCGCTCTCGAACGATGCCCTCCTGGCCACCGCCGCGCCGGGCATCGCCGACATCCTCTTCTTCATGCCGTGGGGAGCGCTGGCCTTTCTCGCGTTCGACGGCGGCGAAGGTCATCGCCTTCGCACATATCTGCTGACGCTGGCAGTGGGCGTGACATTTGCGTTGGGCCTCGTGGCGTGGCAGAGCGCACTACCGACACGAGTGACAGGCTGGGAAGATGCAGGATGGAACACATTCGGCTGTTTGGCAGGAGCCGTCGCAGGGCATCTTCGCAAGCGGCTGCGAGTCCGTTTCGATTAGGGGTATTGAATTGATCCTGGTCGTTGAAGACGATCCGCAGGTGGCGCGCCTGGTCGCGCTGGTCCTGCAGCGCAATGGACGCGACTGCCAGGTCGTCGCCGACGGCACGACTGCGTTCTCCCGCGCGAAGGAGATGCGTCCGCAGATGATCTTCGCGGATCTCACCATCAAAGGGATGGACGGCGAGGCGCTCTGCACCGCATTGAAGACGGAGCCCGAAACCCGCTCCATCCCCTACATCGTTCTCTCGGGCGACCGTGACATCGTTGAAAAAGCGAAGCAGTGCGGCGCCGACGACTACCTCGCTAAACCGTTTGAGTTTCCGGATCTGATCCGGCTCGTTGAAAAGTATGCAAGAACTGAAAGCTGAAAAGCCGCCTGAATCGCCCGCCGACTCCGATCCTGCCACCCGCCTCATGGCGCGCCTGGTCGAGGAAGGATTCACGACCGATCTGACCGAGGAGGACTGGCGGAGCTACGGCGAGATCATCTACCGCCGGGCCGAGAAGATCTCCTTCGCCGCCGGCGAAACGGTCTTCATCTTCACGCGCGTTCACGATCTGAACGAGAAGATCCTGAGACAGACCTCCGAGAGCGTCGTGAACTCGTACAAAGCGCGCAGCGTGGCCGGCAAAGCGCTCTCCGTATTGCAATCGACCACCGTCTATCACTGCCTCGTCGCCGACGGCGATCAGCCGCACAACGATCTGCTCACCGGCTACGTCACGCGCGCCGGCGGCGCGACGTTCATCCCTGTGATCATCGTCCCCGACATCAACCAGGTCATCTATCCCGATCTCGAAGAGAAAGTCGCCAGCGTGAAGCCGCGCGTCGAATATCTCCAGTACCTCCTCGGCGAGCGCCGCGAGACTGTCAACATGCACCGTCCCACCGTGCAGGCGATGTGGGTTTCACTCGGCGTGGTGCTGGTGTTGCTGCTGGCGATTGCGGTGTCGTTGATTCACTAAGCAGTGGATTAGTCGATTAGTGGATTAGTAGACTAGTGGATCAGAGCGTCTCAGCAGCCGCGCTTCCGCCTTTCCTAATCTACTGATCTACTAATCAACTAATCTACTAGCCATGTCTGCCGACCCCCGGCCCGTCCCTATCGACGATCCCAACCTCGACCTCGGCTTCGGCAGCGTCGTCTCGCGCGACAGCCGCAAGCGGCTGCTGAATCGCGACGGCACGTTCAATGTTCGCCGCGAAGGGCTTGGATATTGGGAGGCGCTCTCCACTTACCACTACTTTTTGACGATCAGCTGGCCAACGTTCCTGGGCTACGTGGCTGGCGCGTACATCGTCCTGAATGCGCTCTTCGCCGCGGCCTTTGTCGCTCTCGGGACCGGCGCGCTGACCGGCTTCGGCAATGCAGCTTCGGCCGAGCGCTTCATCTCCGCCTTCTTCTTCTCCGTCGACAGCATGGCCACGATCGGCTACGGCAACGTCGTTCCGGTCACATTCGCGGCCAATGCGCTGGTCGCGTTCGAGTCGCTGGTCGGTCTGCTCGGCTTCGCCATCATCGCCGGCATCATGTTCGCGAGATTCGCGCGGCCGAGGGCGGAGATCGCGTTCAGCGAGGTTGCGGTGATCGCGCCGTATCGCGGCAAGACGGCGCTCATGTTCCGCATCGTCAACAAGAAGCGGAACGAGATCGTGGAGATGGAAGCGAAGGTGCTGCTGGCGCGGCGCAAGCGCGGTGGTGACGCTACCGACCGCGAATTCATCGCGCTCAAACTCGAGCGCGACCGCGTGGTCTTCTTTCCGCTGGCCTGGACCATCGTGCATCCGATCGACGAAACCAGTCCGCTGAACACCTGCTCGCCCGATGACTTGCGCGCGCTCGATGCCGAGCTGCTCATCCTGCTCAACGGCTTCGATGAAACGTTCTCGCAGACCGTACACACGCGCTCGTCATACAAAGTCGAGGAGATCGTGTGGGGCGCCAGGTTCCGGAACATGTTCAACCCTCTCGATCCGGACGGCACCGTCTCCGTCGACATCCGCAAGCTGCACGAAGTCGACCCCGCATCGTGAAGTGAGCTCGCCGGAGCGCTGGCGTCCTCGCCGCCGGGCCAGCCGGCGAGACGCCAACGTTCCGACCGTGTACATCTAACCGGCGGGAATGTGACGGGCAACCCAAGCCGCGGCGATCGCAGGCGTACGATGTAAACATTCGCCTGTGACGGGAGTCAAAAACGCCATGAAACATTGGATAGCACTCGCGGTTGTCGCGCCGACACTCCTCCTCGGCGTTGAAAAGGAAACGTGCCCCTTTGGCCCGTTCGACCTCCGCTCGCCGCACGAGCAGCAGGCCGGCCTTTACCACCAGCTCTCCGTCCGTGCTGAGGCGGTCGCTCCGAGCGGCCGGCGCCGCGCGGTCGAGCCGGTGTCCGGAGGCACCTCCGTTTATCCCCCCTCCGTCAACTACATCGACACCGAAATCTTCGGGAAGATGAAAGTGGACGGCATCGCGCCGTCGGCGATCTCATCCGACGAGGAGTTCTTCCGCCGCGTGAATCTCGACCTGACCGGTCAGATCCCCGATTCAGCCTCGGTGCAGGCGTTCCTCAACGACAAAACCGCCGACAAGCGCACGAAGACGATCGACGCGCTTCTCGCTTCGGATGCCTTCGTCGATCGCTGGACGATGTGGTTTGGCGATCTCGTGCAGAACGTTCAGGTCTCATCGAGCAGCCGCGAGCAGGCCGCGGGCCGCAATGCGTACTACACGTACATTCACGACTCGATCAAGAACAAGAAGGCGTACGACCAGATGGTGCGCGAGATCATCGGCGCATCGGGCGACAGTTTCACCAACGGCTCCGCGAACTTCTGGGTGCGCCAGATCCAGGCGAACGGGCCGGCGCAGGATACCTACGACAATCTCGCGGCCGAGTCGGGCGTCATGTTCCTCGGCATGCCGATGCAGTGCCTCTCCTGCCACAACGGCCTCGGACATCTGGAATCGGTCAACTGGTATCTGAAGTCGCACGCCCGCTACGATTTCTGGGGCAACGCGGCGTTCTTTTCGCGCGGCACCTCCAAACGGACGACACCGGGCGATAACCAGTCGAGTTTCACGATCAGCGACAAAGCCAATGGCGCGTACAACCTGAATACGAACTCCGGCAACAAGACCTCGCGCGTTCCAATCGGCAGCCAGACCAGCGTTAACCCCGCTTACCTTGCGACGGGCGAGCAGCCTCGCCCCGGCGAGCCGTGGCGCGATGCCTATGGCCGCATTCTCACCGCGCAGCCGCAGTTTGCGATCGCCACCGTGAACTATCTCTGGAAAGAGTTGTTCGCTCTCGGCATCGTCGAACCGGCCAACAACATCGATCCGTCCCGGCTCGATCCGAACAATCTTCCCGCCGGACAGGTGCTTCAGCCCAACCATCCGAACCTGCTGACGCTTCTGGCCAACGATTTCACGACGAGCCACTACGACCTCCGAGCCATCCTGCGCACGATGGTGATGTCGAACGCCTACCAGCTCTCGACGCAATACCCCGCGGCGACATGGAACGAGTCATGGACGCCGTACTACGCGCGTCACATCCCGCGCCGTCTGATGGCGGAGTCGATGCTCGATGCAATCGCGAAAGCGACAGGCGTTCCGGTCACCTACAACATCGCAGGCGGACTTCCCGCCGTGACCTCGGCAATGAAGCTCCCGGACACGCTCGAGGTTCGCGCCAATGTCTATGGCCGCTTCCTCGACGAATTCGGACGCGGCAATCGCGACGATCAGGCACGCTCGAATGACAGTTCGATCGCGCAGGCGTTGTCGCTGATGAATGACGGAACCGTCGTCGTCAATCGAACGCACAAGGCCACCGCGAATTCGACGGTCGCCAAGACCCTCGCATCGACGAACGATCCGAATGTCATCACCGACCAGCTCTATCTCTACACGCTGTCCCGCTATCCGACGGCGGCCGAGAAGACGCAGGCTGTCGCCTACCTGAAGAGCGGCACACTCCAAAACAAGACTGAAGACCTGCACTGGGTGCTTCTCAACTCCGTCGAGTTTCTGTTCAATTAAGGACTGACGACAATGGCAAAGCCGAGACTTCCCAAGAGCACCATCGAGTGCCCTGACTGCACCAAAGCGAGCGGCTTTCCGCTAGGCAAGAGTGAAGGCTTTTCGCGCCGCCGCTTCATGCAGGTCGCCGGCACGGGGCTTGTGGCCTCGTACTTCGCCGACGTCTTCAGCCCGCGCCTCCTGCAGGCTGCCACGACAGCGCCAAACGTCACTCTTCACAACACTGCCAAGAACGCGATCTTCATCTTCCTGCCGGGTGCTCCGAGCAACATCGACACCTGGGATCTGAAAGAGGGCGCGTGGACACCGTCGGATTTCAACCCGACGTCGTTCGACAACAACAACGTCCGTTTCCCGCAGGGGCTCATGCCGATGACCGCCGCGCAACTCGGCAAGATGGCGTTCGTCCGTTCCGGCCTTTCGTGGGCCGCCGTTCACACGCTCGGACAGTCGTGGGCGCAGATCGCCCGCAATCCTGGCGGCGCCACCGGCGCGATCGCGCCACACATCGGCGCCGTGGTCGCGCTCGAGTCGCAGATCAAACGCCTGCCGACCGACGTCCTTCCGGGCTTCATCGCTCTGAACTCCGCCGGCATTCCGTCCTCCGGCTACTTCCCGGCGTCGTATGCGCCGTTTCAGGTCGTGCCGGCAGCGACCGGTCTTCCGACGATCGCGCATCCGGACGGCGCGACGCGCTTCTCCGACCGCTGGTCGTTCCTTCATTCGCTCGACGCGAACCGCACCAACGGCCTCCTCGGAAAAGCGTCGCTCGACATGAACGATTTCTACACGCAGTCGAAGGCGCTGATGGATGCACCGAACATCAATGCCACCTTCAGCTTCTCGCCCGCCGATCACACAAAGTACGGCGCGACGACATTCGGCGATTCGCTGATCGTGGCGCGCAATCTCGTCGCCGCCGGCAAGGGCACGCGCTTCGTGCAGGCCACGCTCGGCGGATGGGATCACCACAGCGGCATTTACGACAAGCCCGGGAACGGCGTGAACTCGCTCTACACGCAGATGGTGCAGTTCGATCCGGCCTACGCATCGCTGCTCGCCGATCTGTCATCGATGCCTGGGTCGGTATCGGGCAAAACCCTGCTCGACGAAACGATCGTCGTGGTCGTGGCCGAATTCGGACGCACCGTCGGCGTTCTCAACAATCAGGCCGGCCGCGATCACAATCTGCGCATGACCACGGTCTGGGCCGGCGGCGGCGTTCGCGGCGGTCAGGTCATCGGCAAGACCGACGCGACCGGCGGCAGCGTCAGCGACTACGGATGGAGCGCGAATCGCGACATCCGCCCCGAGGACGTAACCTCCACCCTCTACTCCGCCCTCGGCATCGATTACACGACCGTCCGCCACGACGATCCGCTGAACCGCGGATTCGAATACGTCCCGTTCGCGAAAGATGGGACGTACCAACCGATCAACGAACTGTTCTGAGGTTCTGGGGGGTGGGGAGTTGGGTGTGGGAGAAGAATCGAAATCCGCTGGTTCGCTCTCCCACTCCCCACCCCCAACTCCCCACCCCCAGAAAACCCTACCTCGCCATCCGATCCCTCAAATTTGAGTGATACTCCGGGTCATCGACGACGCCGGTCGGATTGCCCATCTTGGTGATCTTTCCAGAGATGTCGTTGATGCGGTCCTGCGTACCGGGATGGTCGGCGAAGAAGCGCGTCACGCTGCTGTTGCCGCCCTTCTCCAGGCTGAGCAGCTTCTGGAACATGTCCAGCATCCCGTGCGGGTCGTAGCCGGCTTTGGCCATGTATTGCAGGCCGAGATCGTCGGCTTCTTTTTCGTCGCCGCGGCTGAAACGGGCCATCGCGCCGCCGGCGATCACCTGCGCCAGGAGTTGCTGCAATCCGTTCGGATTCTGGCCGAGGAGAATGGCGCCAATCGCGCCGATCTCCTGCTGCGTTTCGACCTGTTTGATGACGTGGCGCGCGACGACGTGACTGATCTCGTGCGCGACGACGCCGGCCAGTTCGTCTGCCTTGTCCGCCTGCGCGATGAGACCGGCGTTGATGTAGATATGCCCGCCGGGAATGCTGAACGCGTTGACGCTCGGATCGTTGACAATATCGAAGGTGAACGGCCGCCCCGCCAGCGGCGTCGCAGCGTGGATTCGCTCGCCGACCATCGTCAGATACGCCTTCGCGGTGGGGTCATTGCTGAGCTGCATCTGCTGCGCGACCTGCGCAGCCATCTGATTGCCGAGCTGCCATTCCTGATCGAGCGAGACGCTGTTGCCCGACGCGCCAAGGCCGCCGGAGCCGCAGCCGGCAGCGAAACCTACAACCAGAACCACTGCAAGAAACGAAGTGCGCTTCAACATCGGCAAAACCCTCCGACGCGGCGGCCGTGCAAGAGGAAGGCCTTCACGCGGAGAGCGCGGAAAGGCGGAGAGGCGGAGGCGACTCCGCGGTTTGCTCCGCCTCTCCGCGTTCTCCGCGTGACTACTTTTTCACGGCCGCGCTGGTGCCGGCCTGGAACTCGGCCTCGCGCAGTTGCAGATCGTCGCGCGGCGGGCCATCGCCCATGACGCCCGCGTAGACCTCGCGCGCGAGCTCGCGCGTCAGGTGCGAGTAGACGTTGCCGTCGACGATCATGTTCGGGCCGTGGTCGCAGAGGTCGAGACACGAGACCGTGCAGACACGCACCAGCGGCTTGCGTCCCATCTTCTTGTTGTGCCCCTTGAGCTCCGCGTGGATGAACTCTCCCCGCTCGATGCCGCGATCGGGATTGCCGCAACGGCCGCCGATGCAGACCAGGAAGTGCTTTTCGAAGGGGTATTTCATGATGGGGGGGCGGGAGTGGGGGGTGGGGTGTAGGAGCCGAGGAGAGCGAGAACGGTAGTCGGAGGTCGTACTCCCACACCCCACTCCCTAGTCCCCACACCCTTCCTCACGATAAGGCCCACTTCTTCCCCGAATCCAACACGTGCTTCAAATCCTTCGGACTGCACGCCTCGGCGTAAATCCGAGCAACCGGTTCCGTTCCGGACAAGCGAAACAGCAGCCACGTGCTGTCGTCGAAGATCAGCTTCACGCCGTCGGTCTTGTTCACTTCCCGCACGATGAAGTCGTCGATCGACTTCGGCGGATTGGCGAGCTTCTCGGCGAGCGAGTCTTTGAGTTGCGGCGTCAGCTTCATGTCGATGCGCTTCGAGTAGAAGTAGCCGAACTCCTGGTACATCTCTTCGATGAGTTGATTCAGTTTCTTGCCGGTGGCCGCGACCATCTCCGCGACGAGCAGGCAGGCCAGGATGCCGTCCTTCTCCGGGAGATGCCGGTACATCGACATCCCCGCGCTCTCCTCGCCGCCCATGGCGATCTTGTCGGCGAGAATCAGCTCGCCGATGTATTTGAAGCCGACCGGCGTCTCGTACAGTTCGACATCGAGCTTGCGGGCGATCGCGTCCATGAGATGCGTGGTGGCCACGGAGCGCGCCAGACCGCCGGGGATTTTTCGTTCGCGCTTGAGATAGATCGCCAGCAGCGACAGGATCACGTTCGGCGAGACGAAGCGATTGCGGTCGTCGATGATGCCGAAGCGATCGGCGTCGCCATCGGTGGCCAGGCCGAGGTCGAAACCTTCGTCGCTGACGACCTTGCGAAGCTCGACAAGGTTCTTCTCATTGCACTCGGGGGAGAAGCCGCCGAAGTACGGATCGCGATAGTTGTGAATGATCTTCACCTCGACGCCCGACTCGAGGAGGAAGTAGTCGAGGTAATCGCGCGAGGTACCGAAGAGCGAATCGATGGCGATGCGCAGGCCGCTCTTGCGGATCGTATCGACGTCGACCTTCTGCTTGAGGCCATCGAGATAGCGATCTTTCGGATCGATCTCCTCGATCAACTCGGCCTTCTCGTAGACGTCGACGCGTTGGCCGGTAGCAGCGACTTTGTTGATCTCGTCCTCGATCTGCTTCGTGATCTCCGGCAGCGCGGGAGCGCCGTTCGACGTCGAGAACTTCAGGCCGTTGTACTCCGGCGGATTGTGCGACGCGGTGAAGTTGATCGCCCCCATCGCTTTGCGGCGCACCGTCTCGAACGACGCGACCGGCGTGGGAACGTCGCGCGTGCAGAGGTAGGCCTGAATGTCGTTGAAGGCGAGGATGCGCGCCGCTTCCGAGGCGAACTTTTCGGAGAGGAAGCGGGTGTCGTACGCGATGACGACGCCGCGTCCCTTCTGGTTTGATTTGCGGAGGTAGTTTGCGATGCCCTGGCTGGCGATGCGGACGTTGTCGAAGGTGAAATCCTCTCCGATGATGCCGCGCCACCCCGAGGTCCCGAATTTGATCATGTCTCTCCAATCAACTGCGGCGTGGGAACTTAACACAGGGGAGTGGGGTGTGGGGGGTGAGGCGTGGGAGAAGAGCCGGCGACAGAGTTGCAGCCACCGTCTTCTGCTTCTATCTCCCACTCCCCACTCCCCACTCCCTACACCCCACTCCCCGCCCAGGGCACGATTCACGCAATATCATTGCCCAACGATGTCTGAGCGGCCCGTGCTGCTGATTGCCGATGATGATGAGGACGTACAGCGCCTGCTGACGCTCTTCGTCCGGCCGCTTGACTGCGAAGTCCTGACGGCGCGCGACGGCGAAGAAGCGCTGGCCATCGCGCAGTCCCGGCTGCCCGACCTCGTCCTGCTCGACGTCATGATGCCGAAGCGCAGCGGCTGGGAAGTCTGCCAGGCGCTGAAGGCTGTGCAGCGAACCTCGCACATCGCGGTCGTGCTCGTCACTGGCCGCGGCGATGTGAAGGATCGGCTCACGGGATTGCAGCTCGGCGCCGACGATTACCTCGTCAAACCGTTCAATCGCGACGAAGTGGTGAAACGCATCGGCGCACTGCTCCATCGCAAACATCGAGGGCCGGCTCCAGGCGCCGAGGCCGCCGCGAAGTCATCGGAAAGCATGTTGTTCGATCGCGCCAGCGGATTGCCAACCGTTCCGATGGTTCTCAGCCGGCTGAAAGAAATGCTCATCGAACAGAGCGAGATCGGCATCGTCTACGTCGACATCGAACAGTTCGAACAGATTGAGGCGGAGTATGGCTGGGCGTTCTTCGACGAGTTCCTCCGCTGCGCCGGCGAAGCCGTCGTGAGCGAGGCGCGGGCGCGTTTTCCGAAAGCGCTCGTGGCCGCGAACCTCGTCGGCGGCTCCAGCTTCTACATCTTCTTCGAATCGCGTGGGACCGACCTGCGACAGGAGGCGGCCTTCGACACCGTCGCAAACGATGTTCGCGAAAAGCTCATCGCTGCCATGCGCGAGCGCTTCCCGGCGATGCAGCAGGGACAGATCGGATTCTTCGTCGGCGCGGCGCGCATCGACTACAGGCCGCAAATTCGTTTGGAGCGGCAGGTCTATCAGGGGATGCAGACCGCGGGCGACGCCGTCCGCGACGCGGAACAGCAACGCAAAAAGCAGCTCACGCGCGAGCTGCGCGACATCATTCGCCGCAAGCGCGTGACCACGCTTTTCCAGCCGATCGTCTGGGCGCAGGAAGGAAAGGTCTTCGGCTACGAGGTCCTCACGCGCGGCGCGCCGGGTTCGTCGTTCCGCAATTCCGACATGCTCTTCGGCTTCGCGCGCGACGCCAAGCTGGCGTGGGCGCTGGAGACGGTCGCGCTCGAAGCGGCGCTGAAACAATTGCGCTCCTTCGATCTCACCGGCCGCAAGTACTTGCTCAATCTCGAAGCGGAAATGTTCGAGGAGTCGGAGTTCCGCATCCACGAGATGGTGTCGTTCTTCTCCGAGCATCGCGGCCATTTCGTTTTCGAACTAACGGAGCGCGCCGCAATCGAAGACTACGCGGTCTTCCGCCGTCTCCTCGACGAGTTCCGCGACAAAGGGATCGAAGTGGCCATCGACGACGCTGGCTCAGGCTATGCCTCACTCGAAGCAATTGCCGCTCTGTCCCCCGACTATCTGAAGATCACGAAAGGCCTCGTCTCCACGCTCGCCGAAGAACCGATCAAGCAGGACCTGGTAAAAATGCTCGTCGACCTCGGCGGAAAAATCGGAGCGAAGACGCTCGCCGAAGGCCTTGAAACCGTCGAAGAATACGAATGGTGCCGCGACCTCGGCGTCGACCTTCTCCAGGGCTATTACCTCGCACATCCACAGGACGAGCCGCGCATCGGCGACGAGGAAGTGCAAGCGTCGCTCGCGGCGGACGCGCAACGGCGTCTGGCGACGGCCGCGGCTAGATGAGCTTCTACCGGAAGAGGATGTGCGCCACTGCCGTCTCTGCGTTCCAGTAGATCATCGCGTACGCGGTCAGGTCGTACGCGGCGTGGGCGATCATCACCATCCAGATGCGGCCGGTGATGGCGACGACCGTACCGAACGCGAGCCCGGTCATGATGGCCTGCTCCGTTCCGGCGAGCCCCTGCACCGAGTAATGAGCGAGGCCAAAAACAATGGAAGTGATGGCCACAATCGCAATCTTCGCGGCGATGCTCGAGCCGAAAACTCTTCCGAACCGCTCGAAGAGAAATCCACGAAAGACGGTCTCTTCTCCGAATCCCGCGCCCACGGTGAGGGTGAAGAGAGTGAACGGGATCGCGGCCCGATTGCCTGCGAGGTAGTGATACGCGTGGTTGACAGGCTCAGCGCCGAGCAGCGGCATGGCCAGCGCTTTCAGAGCAAATTTGAGCGCCACGCCAAACACAGTCCCGCCCGCGATCGTCGCCGCCCAGGACCTCGGCCGCACATACCCGATCTCAAACCACGGCGTCCGCGAGAGCCTCACCCACACCAAAACCAGAATACCGCCCAAGGAGACAAAAATCGCGTTGCCTAAGAAGATGGCGATGGCGGCAAGAAGCCCAATCGGCCCGAATCCGCGCAGTTGTTCAGCAAAACGATCGGACGAAGCCTCGGAAAGATCAACACGCACATCGTGGAGATACGCAACGTCGGAAGCCGGGTTGCTGCGCCTCCCCGCGTGCTCCGCGTGAACCGTTACCCCTTCGCCGCGTACCGAACCGCAGGACTTCCCGCCGGGTAGAAAACGCCAAGCAGTCGCATCTCTCCACCTCCGCGATTCTCGACACAGTGCACCTGCCCATGCGGCAGGAAGATGCAGGAGCCGGTCTCGAGCGGCGCGTGCGACGTGCCTGCCCACATCTCGCCCGTGCCGTCGAGGATCACGATCACTTCTTCGTACAGGTGGAAGTGGTCGGGCGCGCGGCCGGGCGGGATGCCGCCGACGAACTGCGTCACCTGCGTGCTTCCTGCGTCTTCGTTGATGACCTCGCGATACCAGCGGTCGCCGGTCCGCTGCACGGGACGGTCTTCCATCGCCACCGCGAACAATGCGCCGTGTCCCGGCGCGTAGCCCTCAAGCGTCGCGCCGTCGTCCGGGCATCGCGAGCTGACGAGGGTCAGGCCTTCGGTCGCCGCTATCTCTAGTGATGTGGACGGCGGAAGGTAGAGGCCCGTGTCGGGAACCAGTGCGAACTCATTGGCGAAGCCCGAGCCTGAGAGCACGTAGAGAACCTCGTCGGATGTCTCGTTCCGAAGCGTCGTCCGCCCCCCCGCGGGCAACTCCAACACGCGCAGCGAGATCGCCGTCGCACCGGCCGCGGTTCCGAAATGCTTCCAGATCCGCAGCGCGCCTTCGACGGCCGGTTCGCCGTCCTTCAATCCCGCCACGCGGCAGCCACCGTCGAGTATTGCAAGCATTTCGTGGGATTATGCTCCACGCATGCAGACGAAAGAAGACGGAGTCCGGGCCACCAACCAGGATTTCATCCGCTACGACCAGGTCGAGAAGCGCCAGAACTACCAGCTCGCCGAGGGACTTGACGGCGATCAGTTCGACGCCGAGTTTCAGGTTCGGACCGTCGACATCGGCCAGTTTCTTCACGGTGATGATGCCACCAAGCGCGCGTTCGCGACGCAGCTCGGCGACGCACTGCACGAAATCGGGTTCGCAATCCTCACCGGTCACGATGTCGATCCGAGTCTTTACGCCGAGGCCGAGCGGAGGATCGAGCGCATCTTCACCGGCCTCACGCTCAACGAAAAGATGCGTTTCCGCGCCGAGCGCTTCGGCTCCGTCAATCAGGGTTACTTCCCGATCAAAGAGACGAGCAACATGCATCCCGACCTCGTCGAAGGCTGGGTGTTCTGCCGCCGCGCGTTCGAAGATTCGAAATCGTTCTGGCCGATGCAGGAGCAGGCCGCGTTCTTTCGCCAGATCGTCGCCGGCCACGAAAAACTGATCCTGCCGGTGATGCAGAGCCTCCTCATGTACCTCGGCTGCGATGCGCATCTCTTCGACGAAAGACTCACCTGTACGAACTTCGGACTACGTCTCAACTACTACCCGCCCGTCTCCGACGCCGATGACGCCACCGGCGCCGCGCGCCTCCTCGGCCACGAAGATATCGATCTCTTCACGTTCCTCCCCGCGCCGGGCGTCGAAGGGCTGCAGATCCTCAATCGCCGCAATATGAAGTGGGTACGCATCGCAGCGCCGCCGGGAAGCATCATCCTCAACACCGGCGACTACATGCAGCGCATCAGCAACGACATCTTCCCGTCGACGACGCATCGCGTGAGCAAGCCGCGCGATCCGCGACAGCGTACGGCCACGCGCGTGTCGTTTCCGATGGCCGTGTATCTGTGGGAGAACGAAGTGCTGGAAGTGCTGCCGTGCATCGCCAATCCGAAGTACCCGCCGGTGAAGGCGATCCAGTTTCACACGAGCATCACCAGCAAATTCTACGGGGACGATTACGCGGTGACCGAGGCATGAATGATCCGCTTCTTCGATACCGCGAACGTTTCCCGATCCTGAGCCGGACGAAATACCTGGTGTCGCACTCCCTCGGCGCGATGCCCGAGGCCACGCGCGACGCGCTCGTCGAATACGCGGATTTGTGGGCGTCGCGCGGCGTGCGCGCGTGGGGCGACCGCTGGTGGATGATGTCGATCGAGGTCGGCGACATCATCGCGCCGCTGATCGGCGCGCCGCCGGGCTCCGTGGTCATGCTGCCGAACGTGACGACGGCCGAGGCGGTGGTGCTGTCGTCGTTCGATTACGACACGCCGCGCAATCGTGTGGTGATCGTCGATGGCGAGTTCCCATCCGTCCGCTACATCTACGATCGCCTCGCGCGCCGCCTCGGCGCGGAGATCGTGACCGTTCCTCACGATTCCTCCGGTCTCGGCTTCGATCTCGATCGGTTGCTTGCCGCGATCGATGAACGCACGCAGATTGTTCCGATCGGCCACATCCTCTTCGAGTCGTCGTACATGATTGACGTCGAAGCGATCTCGCGCCGCTGCCGCGACGTCGGCGCGACGTTGGTGCTCGACGTCTTCCAATCCGCCGGAATCGTGCCGGTCGACGTGACCCGCTGGGATGTGCCGATCGCCGTCGGCGGCGTCCTGAAATGGCTCTGCGGCGGACCGGGCGGCTCGTTCCTCTATGTCGATCCGGAGCTGCGTCCGAAACTCGATCCGAGTTTCACCGGCTGGATGGCGCACGCGAATCCGTTCGGCTTCGAACCTCCTCCGATGCGCTTCCGCGACGACGCCCTCCGCTTCGCCCTCGGCACACCTCCCGTCCCCGCGCTCTATGCGGCGCGCGAAGGTCCGAAGGTCGTTGCCGAGGCCTCAGGCGGTGACATGAACACGATCCGCGAAAAATCGCTGCGTCAGACGCAACGCATCATCGACCTCGCAGACGCGCGCGGCTTCGAGCTCCGCACGCCGCGCGAATCCGACCGCCGCGGCGGATCGGTCTCCGTGCTCATGCCGCACGCGAAAGAAGTCGCGTACGAATTGAACGCGGAAGACATCGTCTGCGACTTCCGCCCGGGAGCTGGCGTCCGCTTCTCGCCGCACTTCTACACGACGGACGAGGAGATCGAATTCGCCTTCGCAACCGTCGACGAGATCCTCCGCACCGATCGCTGGAAGCGGCAGGCTGCGAAGCAGACGATCGTGACGTGATACGTGCTTGCGCTGCTGACGATGCAGCCGCGAACCGTCGCCGGATGGCGACACGTACGGTAGCCGGTGGTCGCGCGCGAAGCGCGAGACCACCGGATCACGAACGCGGTCCAATTTCACGACCGCGGCAGCGGTCGCGGAGGGAATTCGGTAGTCGGTCAGCTTGGTGTTACAGGCCCTTGAAGGAGATGAACGGACACTGACAGGGTTCCGCCCTTGGGGTCTCTCCGCAGCAGGATCGTGTTGCCGATCATGCACAATGAGGGCGGCGACATACCGAGAACAAAAGGGAGCTTCTGAATGCCAAACCCAGTGGAGCGGAGCACCCC
>DASYJF010000068.1:0-2112 GCA_035996815.1 Thermoanaerobaculia bacterium
AGGCCGCGATTTCACCATCGAAGACAGCGACGCGAAGCAGCCAGTCGCGATCGTGAACGCGAGCTTCGCGCGGAAACATTGGGGCAACCAGAGCGCGGTCGGACATCAGGTGCGAATCTTCAATCCCGGCAAAGAACAGCCGTGGCGGACAATCGTCGGCGTTGTGCCCGACACACTAATGCAGGGTCCTTTCGATCAGCAGACCGAGGCCTCTGGCTTTTACATGCCGCTACTTGGCGCCTCGCCTGCCACGCAGTTCGCCACCGTGCTCGTTAGGCCACGCGCCGGTGTGCGCGCCGACACCCTCGGCCCCGTCCTGAGCAAAGCCGTCGCCGAGCTCGACTCAAACCTGCCGACCTACTTCCCCGGCACGCCCGCGCAGTTCCATAACGACATCCTCTCCGGCAATCGCGTTATCGCCACCCTCTTCAGCATCTTCGGCGTCGTCGCCTTCATCCTCTCCGGCGTCGGCCTCTACGGGGTAATGAGCTTTTCCGTCACTCAACGGACGCAAGAATTCGGCATTCGCATGGCACTCGGTGCCGATGCGCTGCGCATCTTGCGCATGGTCATGAGCCAGGGCGCGTGGCAGCTCGCGATCGGTCTCGTCCTGGGTGTGGGCGGCATCGCGCTGCTCCTCGGCGTCGCCGCGGCGGCGCTTAGCAACATCTTGTTCAAGGTCAATCCGCTCGATCCGACGATTTTCCTCGTGGTCTCGGGTCTGCTCACCGTCGTCGCCGCCGCGTCGTGCTTCGTTCCGGCTCGCCGCGCTACGCGGGTGAACCCAATGGTCGCGCTCCGCACCGAGTAAAATATTTTCGTCGTCTCCAACTCCAATCCAATTCCTCTTTATGATACTCGACACTTTTAGCCAGGACGTCCGCATCGGTCTGCGCATTCTCTTCAAGGAAAAATCGTTTTGTATTCTGGCCGTGCTGGTGCTCGCCCTCGGCATCGCCGGGGTGACGACGCAGTTCACCATCGTCAACGCCTTTGTCCTGCGTGGATTTTCTTTCCCGCACCCGGAACAACTCGTGAGCGTGGGCCTGATCGATCCGCAGGCAACCGCGCAGCAAAATAACTTCGGCAACGGCAACATCCCCGCCGCCCAGGACTATGAAGACCTGAAGGCCGGGCAGCGATCTTTCGCCTTGATGTCCGGATACATCAACGGCTCGACGATCAACATTAGCTACAAGAACAATCCGCAGCGTTACACCGGCGGATACGTCACCGAGGATTTTTTCCGAATCGTGGGCGTCTCGCCGATCATGGGGCGCGATTTTACGGCCGACGACAACAAGCCGGGTGCGGAGAAGACAACGATCCTGGGCTACGAAATCTGGAAACGCGATTTCGGCGGCGACCCGAACATCGTCGGGCAATCGCTCCGCATAAACGGCAAGGCGGCCACGATCATCGGGGTCATGCCTGAGGGCTTCAAGTTCCCGCAGGCGGAACAACTTTGGGTGCCGCTCTACAACGAGTTCCCGGTCCGACCGCGTGAGGATTTGCGGTCCGGCGGCGGCGCGCCCGCGGTGATGGGCCGCTTAAAGGAGGGCGTCTCGCTCGACCAGGTGAATGCGGAATTCTCCGCGCTGGCTAAAAACATCGCGAAAGAGAACCCGAAAACCAATGAGCACCTGACCGCAGCCAGCGTGCAGCCGCTCCTGAATTCGTTCACGGGTCCGCAATTGCGCCAGATCATTTACGCCATGCTGGGCGCGGTAATTCTCGTTCTGGTGATTGCCTGTGTAAACGTGATGAACATGCAGTTTGGGCGGGCCGCGTTGCGCGCCAAGGAACTGGCCATCCGCGGGGCGCTCGGAGCCACCCGCTGGCGACTGGTCCGTCAAATGTTGACGGAGAGTTTCCTCGTCGCCGCGATGGGCGCGGTCGTCGGCGTGGTCTTTGCCCAGTGGGCCGTAAGCATGCTCATCCGAACGACGAACGCCCTTCCGTTCCCGCTGCCTTACTGGGTGCAGTTTACCATCGATGGGAAAGTGCTGCTTTTCACCCTCGGCATCGTCGTCTTCGCGACGCTCGTATCCGGCCTCGTCCCCGCAATCCTGAGCTCCCGGGGTAACGCCGCCGAAATGATGAAGGAAGGCG
>DASYJF010000069.1:0-14159 GCA_035996815.1 Thermoanaerobaculia bacterium
CTCCGAGGCAATCAGCAAGCTCGGCGCGCAGAACCGCGTCGAGGCGGCGCGGATCGCGAGAGAAAAAGGGTGGCTGTAGCGCAGTGGATTGGTGGATCAGTAGATCAGGGGTGCGCTTTCGAGTCATCCACGATTCGGGAAGCCCTGACTGTGGCTAAGCGGCAGGAAATCGAAGGCGCTCCTCTGATCTACTAATCCACTAATCTACTAGTCCACTCCGCCAACAGTTTCGCAACGAAGAGCCTGATTCGCCGCTCGAAGAAATCCTGTCTCCTCTTTTTGCATTCAAATGCAGGCTGTACGGAGGTTTCATGAAACGAATCGCTCTCGCACTTGCAATCATCGCCGCGGCTGGATGCTCGTCATCGCCGCAGCAAAAGACCCAGCCGGCGCCGCAGCCGGCGTCCTATCAACCGTCGTACGCATACGACATGGGCACCTCGCCGGTCGGCGTCATCCCCTCGGCGTTGCTGCGCGACGCGACGCGCAACAAAGACGTCGAGGTCTCGATCTCGTATCCGACGCGCGGCGCCGGCCCGTTTCCGATCATCATCTTCTCGCCGGGCTACGGCGGATCGAGCCACACCTACGAAGCGCTGATTTCGTACTGGACGAGTTACGGCTACGTCTGCATCCGGCCGATGCACGCCGACTCCGGGGCGCTGCGCGACACGATGAACGACCTGTTGCAGATGAAGCCGCAGGATTCGCGGCCGGGTCATCGCGACCGTACGAAGCCGAACCTGGACAAAGCCGCGCGCACGCGGCCCAATCTGGCCGAGGCGATCTGGGACAAGGAACGAGAGCCGCAGTGGCGCGACCGCGTCCGCGACATCACCGTCATCCTCGATTCGCTCAACGATCTGGAAAAAAACTACCCCGAGCTGGCCGGCAAGATGGACCACACAAACATCGGCGTCGGCGGCCATTCGTACGGCGCGTTCACGGCGATGCTCATCGGCGGCGCGAAGACGTTCAGCAATCCGCCGGTATCGGGCGGCGATCCGCGCGTGAAAGCGATCGTGGCGATGTCGCCACAAGGCGTGGCCACGAATCGCGGCCTGACTACGGAGTCGTGGCGCGACGTGCACGTCCCGGCGATGTTCATGACCGGCACGCGCGACTACGGCGCGAACGAGACGGAGAGTCCCGACTGGCGCCGCACGGCGTACGACAATTCGCCCGCCGGCGACAAGTACTTTGTCCTGATCCGCAACGCCGGCCACATGACCTTCACCGGCGTTGCCTCCGGCCTCGGCGAGCAGCAGCAGTACGATCGCACGCCGCAGAACCCGATCATCGATCCGCGCACCGGGCAGGTGCTGAACGGCGTCCCGCAGGAAACCACCAACCGAGGGGGGATGGTCAACGACCGCGGCACGTTCGCCTCGATCCGTTCGATCTCGCTGATGTTCTGGGACTCGTACCTCAAGAACAAATCCGACGCGAAGGCGCTCCTCGATCCGACAAAGTACGCCGGAAGCGTGGAGTTTTCGCGGAAGTAAAACGGGCGTCGTAGCGCCGGCCGCGGGCCGGCTGGACCGCCGCCGGCTCGGCGGCACGTGCTTGGAAGAGACGCGCCAGCGAGCCGCTGGCGGTCCAGCCGACGGCCGTCGCCGCTACGTCGTCCCAATCGTCCGCCTCCAGTCTGCGGTTATAGTCCCCTCCCTTGCTTATGTCTGAAGACGTCACCTCCCTCCGCACGGCGTGGACGACCACGTCGATCGAGGAAACGAAGCTGCTGCGGAAACTCACCGAGCAGCGTTTCGAGAGCGACCAGTTGCGCGTTCTCGGCAGCGCGGTGCGGGTGGCGGGGCAGGGGATCGCCATCATGACGCCGGCGGTCGAGGCGCTCGGGCCGCGCATCGCCTTCGTCAACGACGGCTTCTGCGCGATTTATGGACGGCCGCGCGAGGAGATCATCGGCGAGACGCCGGTGGCGTTCGGGATCGTCGAACGGCACCAGGCCATCTTCCACTCGCTACTGCAGAACGTCTTCGCGCGGCAGCCTTTCGCCGCCGAGGCGACGGCGCAGAGGAAGGACGGGCAGGAGTTCGAGCTCGAGATGCAGCTCGTACCGGTCGAAGACGGAGGCCAGCTTACGCACTGGGTCGCGTTTCTGCGCGACGTCACCGACAGCCGCAACGAGATCGTCGCGTTGAAGCATCAGGCCATGCACGACGGCCTCACTGACCTCCCGAATCGGATGATGCTGTTCGACCGCCTTGCCGAGGCGCTCGAAGCCGCGCGCAGCGACGGACGATTGATCGCGCTGCTGCTGATGGACCTCGATCGCTTCAAAGAGGTCAACGACACATTCGGCCATCACTTCGGCGACGTCCTCCTCAAGCAGGTGGCCTTTCGTCTCCGCAATCAGCTACACGTCGACGACACCGTGGCCCGCCTCGGCGGAGACGAATTCGCTGTCGTGCTGACTTCCGCGCTCGATCCGAACGCCGTGGCCATGACCGCGCGGCGGATTCTCAATTCGTTGCAGCAACCGTTCGTGGTCGAAGGGCAGGTGCTCGAAGTCGGCGCGTCGATCGGTATCGCGCTCTATCCGCAGCACGGCAGCGACGCCCGCACGCTCATGCGCCGCGCCGACGTGGCGATGTACGCGACGAAGCAGTCGAATGCCGGCTTCACGTTTCACGAGCGCGACGAGCCGGAGTCGCGCGTGCCCGATCAACTCTCGCTCGTCGTCGAGATGCGCACCGCCATCGAGCGCAACGAGTTCGAGCTCTACTACCAGCCGAAGCGCCATCTGCACAGCGGCCTGGTCACGCGCGTCGAAGTGCTGGTCCGCTGGAACCATCCGCGGCGCGGTCTGCTCATGCCCGCCAGCTTCGTCCCGATCGCGGAACGGACGGGTCTCATCAAGCCGATGACGGATTGGATCCTCGACAAGGCGTTGCAGCAGTGCCGCGAGTGGCAGGACGCCGGCGCGCCGATCCACGTGGCCGTCAACGTCTCCGCGAAAAGCCTGCTCGAGGAGACGCTGCCGTCGAAAGTGCAATCGCTGCTCGACAAGTGGAACATCGATCCGCGCTTCCTCAAGATCGAAATCACCGAGAGCAGCATCATGGCCGACCCGGCGCACGCGCTTGCGATCATGTCGATGCTGCAGTCGATGGGCGTGCGGCTGTCCGTCGACGATTTCGGTACTGGCTACTCGTCGCTGACCCATCTGCGCGAGCTGCCGATCGACGAGATCAAGATCGACAAAGCGTTCGTGCTGGGGATGCTCACCAGCGACGCCGACGCCGCCATCGTCCGCACGGTCATCGACCTGGCGCACAACCTCGGCAAACAGGTTTGCGCCGAGGGCGTCGAGGATGCCGAGACGTTGCGGAGACTCGAAGAGATGGGCTGCGATCTCGCGCAGGGCTACTTCATCAGCCGCGCCGTCCCCGCCGCGGCGCTGATGGTGTGGCTGACCGAGAACTCCTGGGGCCTCAAGCGGACGTAAACGTTTCGAGGATCGGCGGCGGGTCATCGCGTTCAGCGATTCGCAACGCCGCTTTGATCACGGCCCGCTGCGTCTTCGGATCGTTCGGCAATCCCAGCGGATAGCCGTGGCGGAACGGAACGAATAGCGCTCGCGGCGGCCGTACCTTCTTCGCGACTTCGCGCAACAGCACGACGCAAACGGTCGTGATTCCGCGCCGTTCCAGTTCGGCAGCGATCAAACTGACCGCCTGATTGCACATCGGTCAGACGGGGACGAGCAACGCGAGGTCCACGCCATCCGCTACGAGCAACTCCGCGGCGGCTGGCGCCGAATCGCGAATGAGCCGTTCCGGTGCGCTGATCGACCCCATGAACGAAAGGTGGCGATTGTTGATGCGTCCAATCCGTCCATCGCGCTCCATCTCGTGCAACCGATCGAGCGGAAACGCGAGATTGGGATCTTCCCGGATTCCGGAGTGATTGAACGTCTCGCTGCGATGCGTGTCGATCAGATCCGCGACGTTCGCCTCGGCAGGAATCACACGAAAGCTGCTGTCGCCGCCTTTGACGTGATTGTCGAACGGCTCCTGCCCCGGCATTACCAGCCCAGCCGTCGTGACGACCGCCACAGTCGCGTCGGCAATCGGCTTCCGTAGCGGAGCCCACGGAATCGGATCGATGGTCCGCCACCGATACGCTTTCAAAAACGCGCGGACGATCAGCGAGAACTCGGAGACGTCGCCCATTTTCGCGCGAGTGTACGTGAAGCGGCGACGAGGGATGACAGTGTGATAATCCGCTTTCTATGCGCATCCGCGTCGGCACCAGCGGCTATAGCTACAAAGAGTGGAAGGGGACGTTCTATCCCGACGATCTCCCGGCCGCGAAGATGCTGCCGTATTACGGCGAGCGCTTCGACTCTGTCGAGATCAACAACACCTTCTATCGGATGCCGGACCCCAAGATGGTCGCGAAGTGGGGCGAGCAGGTGCCGGACGGATTCACGTTCGTCCTCAAGGCGCCGCAGCGGATCACGCACCAAAAGAAACTCGCCGACGCCTCCGCCGATGTCGCGTATCTCTTCGAAGCCGCGTCAACCCTCGGCACGAAGCAAGGTCCGATTCTTTTCCAGCTTCCGCCGTATCTGAAAAAGGATGCAGCGCGATTGCACGAATTCGTCGCCGAGTTGCCGGAGCAGGGGAGAGTCGCCTTCGAGTTTCGCCACGCTTCCTGGTTCGACGACGAGGTCTACGCAATCCTGCGCGAGCGCGACATCGCCCTCTGCGCCGCCGACACCGACGAAGTCACCGACATCGACTCCCTCGTCGTCGCTACGGCGTCCTGGGGCTACATGCGACTGCGGCGCACCGAGTACGGCGCGGGCGAGTTGGAGGCATGGGCCGAGCGCGTGCAGAGGCAGTCGTGGGATGACGCGTACGTCTTTTTCAAGCACGAGGACGAAGGCAAAGGGCCGAGGTTCGCAGTGCAGTTCCGGGCGCTACTTCGTTGACGCCGCGGCGCACCATCGCTACCCTTCGCAGCCGTGTCGCTGCTGCGGAGCCTGATGGTTTTCTCGATGCTTGTCACATTGAAGTACGTGAGCCAACTTTTCTATCGGCATGACTACCGATGGGTCGGCGACATCCCGCCGAAGCCGTGGAAGAAGATCCGGCTGGTCGCCTTTCTCAATCACACCAGCCTCTTCGAGCCGGTCTTTCTCGGCGGCGTTCCGAACAGTTTCGTCTGGCGTCTGGCCGCGCACGGCGTCGTCCCGGCGGCGGACAAGACCACCGGCCGTCCTCTGGTCGGCATGATCTTCAAATTCGTCGCGCACCACGTCGTCGCCATCACGCGCGAACGCGACCACACCTGGTTCGAGCTCCTCAACAAAATCGATCCGCACTCGATGGTCATCATCCTCCCCGAGGGACGGATGAAGCGCGAGAACGGACTGGATCTTCATGGGAATCCGATGAACGTCCGCGGCGGCATCGCCGACATCATGCTGGCCATGAAGCAGGGGAGGATGCTCATCGCTTACAGCGGCGGACTGCATCACGTACAGTTCCCCGGCGGCTTCCCGCGAATCTTCAAGACCGTCCGGCTGCGGCTGGAGATCGTCGACATCGCCGCTTACATCGACGAAATGATGCGGAATGGCGGCGTGGATCAGTTCAAGAAAAACGTCATGCGCGATCTCGACCGGCGCCGCGATTTCTACTGCCCGGAAGTTCCGCTGCGCAAGACCGCCTGAAATTCAGCGAGCGGCATCGGCTTGCTAAAGAGGAAGCCCTGGATGTAGTCGCAGCCCATGTCGCGCAGGAACTCCAGTTGGTCGCGATGCTCGATCCCCTCGGCGATCACCTTCATGTCCAATTCGTGCGCGAGATCGATCATCCACTTCGTGATTGCCCGCGCGCGCTGATCGGACGCCAGCGGCGCGACAAACGTCGCCGGAACCTTCAAGCCATCGAGCGGAAATCGGAGCAGATGCTCGACCGACGAGTGCCCCGTGCCGAAATCGTCGAGCCAGAGCTGCACGCCGAGCTCTTTCATCTCGTCTAGCACGTGCTTCGTCTGTTTCGGATGCTCGATGTAACTCACTTCCGTGATCTCGATGTTGATCTTGCCGAGATCGTTGCCGTAGCCGGTCACGAGCTTGTGCAATCGCTGCAGGAAGTTCCCTTCCTGAAACTCGCGCGGCGACAGGTTCACGTTGAGATGGACGTCAGGACCGTCGTCCTTCTGCCAGATCGCGGCATCGGCGTAGGCACGATGCATCGTCCACGAATCGAGGCGGAAGAGGTCGGGCCCTTCCTCGGCAGCTTGGGTGAGCGGGATCGCGCTGCGGATCTCGCCGGTTTCCCGTTGTGACCGCAGCAGCGCCTCGGCACTGACAATTCGCCGCGACTCCAGTTCATGAATCGGTTGATAGAAGAGGACGAGTTGATCCTGATCGAGCGCGCGGCGCACACCCGATCGTGGTGCGGATTTGACCATCAAGGTCCGCTTACTTGCGCATTACCTGCCAGGCGGCGAGGGCGATGCCGACGAGTGCGAGCATGACCAGCAGCTTGTTCTCGGTCACCGTCGTCCAGATCGACTTCTGCTGCTTCTCGTTCGACTGCATCGCGCTCATCTGCATGCGCTGTGGCGTGCCCTTCATCGAGTCGGAGACGGCGTGCTTGAACGAATCGAGCGTGCGCGGCTCGTCGTTCGGTGCGATGACAGCCATCGCGCGCTGGGTGTCGATGTGCATGACGTTCGACGGCATGGGCACGATCATCTTCTCCCCGTGCTCGCCGGCGGCGACGTTGTAGGTTCCCTGATCGAAGTAGAGCGGAGTCGGCCCGAGGCGCGTGTTCTTGAGGAAAATCACGTGCTCATCGCCTTCGCGGAAGGCAGGGACGCCGATCGTTTCCTGATGAATCCCGTTGACGCTGCCGCCCGGCGTGACCACCGTGACCTGACCGGCCGCATTGCCTTTCATCGTGTCTTCGACGTTGAAGGTCGCATAGGTGACGATCCACCGTCCCGTCGGATCGAACCTCGCCTCGGTCCTGACGCACTTGCCGAGGAAAATCGCGGCAGCGTTGTCGACCTTTTCGTCGAACGTCGCCGCCTGCGCAACGGCAGCATTTGCCGTGGGAACAGCAAGCGCGATCATGACCAGCGCCAAGAGAGCGATCAATCGGTTATTTGGATTCATCTTGAGCACTCACTAAGCAAGCGACAAGCCACTCTATTTCCGTTTTGGGGTCACACCTTCGATCCGCTAATACACCAGAACCGAAGGTGTGACCCCTCCGCACCCTCCGCCTCTCGGCGAACGCGTTGGTCCCATTGGGGCCACACCTTCGATCCGAAAATGAGCAGAACCGAAGGTCTGACCCTTTTCCTCTCTCCGCGTCTCTATTTCCCATGAGGGGTCACACCTTCGGTACGAAAATAACGCAGAGCGAAGGTGTGACCCCTTCTCTCTCCGCGTCTCCGCGTCTCCGCGTGAATCGGTCGGGCCTGCCACATGCACTGAGCGCCAATGTGCGCCGCTCTCTCTTCGTTCTCATCCTGCTAGCGCTCGCCTGCGCCAAGCAGGACGACGCCAAAAAACTTCAGAAGTCGGTCCTCTCCTGGAAAGCAACCCTCCAGATCGTCGCGGATGCCCGTCAGAAAAACGAAGTTCGCGACGGTTTCGCGTTAAAAACGATCGATGAGGCCGTCGACGATCTCGAAGGACAATCTTCGAAGACGACCAACAAGAGCGCCGAGCAGCTCATCGGCATTGCCGCAAGACTTCGGCAAGCCATCGAGAGCGATGACAAGGCCGCCATCTCGAAACTCCGAGGCGAACTGCGATGAAGAAAATCCTCCAGGTCGCTCTCGGCGTCGTCACCGGCATCGGCGGTTTTCTTGAAGTCGGCTCGGTCGCCACCGCCGCCGAGGCCGGCGCATCGTTCAAATACTCTCTGCTGTGGTCGATCGCGCTCGGCACGATCTGCCTCATCTTCCTCGTCGAGATGACCGGCCGCCTCGCCGCCATCTCCAAGCACGCCGTCGCTGACGCCGTCCGCGAACGCCTCGGATTTCCCTTCGCCGTCATTCCACGCGCGGCCGAGGTCATCGTCAACGTCATGGTCATCGGCGCCGAGATCGGCGGCGTCTCGCTCGCACTGAAATTCATCACCGGGATTGAAGTGCGCGTCTGGGCGATCCCGGTGACGCTGCTGATCTGGCTTGCCATCTGGGCAGGAACGCTCGACTTCATCGAGGACGCGACCTCGATTCTCGGCTTGGTCGCGATCGCATTCGTCATCGCCGCCGTGAAGATGCGTCCCGATACGCACGCGGTTCTGCGCGGCTTCATCCCGTCCGCGCCGAACCACGACGCCGCGCACTACTGGTACATCGCCGTCGGCATCCTCGGCGCGACGATCAGCCCGTACATGTTTCACTTCTACGGCTCCGGCGCGATCGAGGACAAATGGGGTGAAGACAGCCTCGGCGCGAACAAAGTCACGGCGGCGCTCGGGATGTCGTTCGGTGCGGTGATGTCGGTCGCCGTTCTCGTCTGCGCCGCGCTCGTGCTCGCGCCGCGCGGCATCGAAGTCGCTCGCTATGAGCAGGCCGCGCTGATTCTCATCCCCGCGCTCGGCCGCTGGGGATTACCGCTCTTCGCCGCAACGCTCGGCGTCTGTTGCTTCGGCGCGGCGATCGAGGTGAGCCTGGCGACGGCGTACATGGTCGCCCAGACGCTGGGCTGGAACTGGGGCGAGAACAAGAAGCCCGACAAGGAGGCGCGCTTCTCGATGACGTACGTGATCATGCTGCTCCTCGGCGGCGCGCTGCTGCTGACAGGCATCGACCCGCTGAAGCTGACCATGTACGCGATGGCACTGACGGCCGTGATTCTGCCTCTGATCGTGCTGCCTTTCGTCGTCCTGCTCAACGACGAAACGTATGTTCACGAGCACACGAACGGTCCGATCGGAAACACGGTGGTCATCGTCACAATCGTCCTCGCATCGATCGTAGCAATCGTGACCATCCCGCTCGAAATCATGGGGGGCGGCTGATGAAAACGCACTACCGCCTCGTCAGCGAACTGCTCGACAACCAACTCGTCGACCGCGATAAGTTGAACCTTGGCAAGATCGACGGCATCGCGATTCATGTCGCGCAAGGAAAGCAGCCACGCGTCACGCACCTCGAATCGGGCGCGCTGATCCTGGCCCGTCGCCTCGGCCCGCGCTGGGAGCGATTCGTCGCCTTCATGACGCGCCATTTCGGCGTTCGCAAGAATCCCGTCTTTCGCGTTCCGTGGTCGAAGGTCACGAAGACCGGCATCGACATCTACCTCGACATCGACGGCAAAAAGTCGGATGCCTTCAAATGGGAACACTGGCTGGACGACCATCTCATCGGGAGGCTTCCGTTCGCGCATGATCGCAACGAAAAAGAATGAAGTGAAGCTGGAGTTGCTCCTCGGCATGCGCGTCGTCGACGTCAACGGCGCGCGCGTCGGCCGCATCGAGGAAGTGCTGGCCGACCGCGACGGCGACGAGTTGCTCGTGACGCACTACCTCATCGGCCGCTACGGCCTCTTCGAACGCTTCTCGATCTACCACGTCGGCGTCGGCCTCCTTCGCTACCTCGGCAGCCGCGCCCAAAGCGCGAAGCCTCATCGCATTCCATGGGACAAGATGGACCTGAGCGACGCCGAACATCCGCGGCTCACCTGTTCGATCGACGAGTTGAAGAGTCGCTGACTGATCGCAACGATCACTCCCACCGATACACCGGCGATATGCGCAACCGGTACCGCGACGAACGCACCGCTGTGCACAAAGATCGCTGCACCGGTTTTCATCTCAAAAATCATCTTCGCCGCGAACGCGACGCCGCAGAGCGCGACGATGCGGCTCCTTCGCCACTCCGTCACGAGCAACAGTCCGAAGAGCGCCGAATCGATGCCGGAGAGACCGCGGTACGTCGTCACGTCGGTGAACGCCAGTACCGCGATCGGCACGATCACCATGCTGGCGAGCAGCGTCGCCCGGAACGCGCCGCGGTTCGCCCTCGCGCAGAGGATGCCGAGGAGGAGGAACACGAGCGCGTCCCAGGCGAGCTGCTCATAGGTGAAGTGCGTGAAGTGACACGTCGCGATCCGCCACACCGCGCCGCCGCGCTGCAGCTCCAGCCAGGAGCCGGGGAGCAGCGCGGCGGCGATTGCGAGCAGCGTGAGTGAGATCGCGGTTTTCATTTGCTGCGAGTTCTCAAGACAGCGAATGCGGCGATTGCTGCCAGGATCGCTAAAACCGGATCCACCGCGCCGCCGCCCTTCGTCGTCGCCGCCGGTCCGTTGAACATCGGATGTGAGTTGTCGACGCGCGTCGATAGCGGCGCACTACGCGACGAACGCCCCTTTTCCTCGACCGCGACCCGTGCTGCATTCGTCCGCTCGATGCCGCGCTTCGCGAAGTCGCCGTCGCTCAGCACGATCATCGATGTGTAGTCGGTCACGAGCTGGTACTTGATGCCCAGTGTGCGAATGGATTTCTGCGCATCGTCGGGGGTGGTGAAGCCGGCGTTCTCCTTCATCACCACGCGCTCGATGCCCGCCATCGCCCACATCCGCTCCAGCTCCGGATAGTCGGTGCTCACGTCGGGAAAATCGAAGCGCGTCGTGTACGTTGCGTCCTGCCCGGTCATCTTTGCGGCGAGCGTCACGTTCGCCGGTCCGCCTTTTTCGTAGCGTCCGAAGATGACTAGCTGCTGACCGCGATAGATCTTCGTGATGACGTCATCCGTACGGTCGAACGTCTTTACTCCGTCGATGGTCAGCTTCGCGTCGTGCATCGCCTCACTGACGATCTTCGACTTCGCCAGCAGGATCGCGCCGATGATGTCGCCGTCGTTTGAGACCGCATCGTAGAAGCCGCCGCTGGTCTCGGCGATGAGGCGCATCAATGGCCAGTTGGCGTTGTTGCCCATCAGGAATCCGAACACCCGCACGTCGTACTTTTTCAGGAGCGCGTAAAACTCCTTCGGATCGACGATCCCTTCGTTGGTCACGCCGTCGGTGACCAGAAGAACGCTCGTGGCGCGATCCGCTTCGACCGCATGCAGCCCGGCTTCCAAACCGGCGTAGACATTCGTGCCGCCCTCCTCGCGTACTTGCTGCACCTTCGCAGACCACTCGGCGACGGTCTCCGGATTAGCATTCACGAATCCGTTCGTCAGCTCATGTGGGCTACTACTGAACGTGAAGATGCGGAATCGATCACCGCTTTTGAAGCGCGTCAACGCCTGCTGCACGCCGCGTCCGAGCGTCGGCAGCTTCTCGCGCATGCTGCCGGAGTTGTCGAGAACGAAGATGTAATCGGCGCCGGCCGTCGAACTGACGGTGATCGACTCGCTGTAGCCGGCTGCTTGCGAAGGAGCTTGCGTCTGGCCGCCGATCGGCGCTAAGTCGCTGCCCGGCGTCACCGTCATCATGAATGTCCCCGGCTGATCCGCCTTCGGCTTGTACGTCATCAGCTCGACGCGGCCGGGGAGGTTGTCAGCCAGCCGGTAGTAGAAAACGAAATCGTGATCGAGGCTGGTGTTCGTGCGATCGACGACGACCTTGTAGTGGCCGGCCGCGAGCTTGGTCACTTTCGCGTCGTCCGCGCCCGGCGTGCGCACTTCGTCGACCGGCCAGCCGGAACGCAGCTCGACGTTGACCGTGAAGTGCTCCTCGACTTTCGGATTGCGCGTCCAGAAATTCTTCGCCGCCTCGTCCGTCCCCCCTTCCTGCAGCGGATAGACGTAGCGGCCCATCCCGCTGTCGATCGTCAGTGGCTGGTAGTAGACGAAGCGGATTTTCGTCTCGCTCTTCGCGCGCACCGGCGAAACCGAGAACTTATAGGAGTTGTATTCGATGTCGTCTTTCGATTTCGTACAGGAGCACTCGCCCAACCCGGCGTCGTTTCCCGCATCGCGCTCCTCGGTGTAAACCTTCCTGGCCTCATCGGCCGCAATGACCTCACCGTTCAACGTCCGGTCGCGATTCTGGATCGTGATCTCCGCCAGGCTCGCACTCGCCGGAACGGGAAAGCCGTAGACCGCCTCCAGATCCTTGTCGTTCGGATTGAAGAACGTCTGCAAGACCTCGGTGCGCGCAAAGCCGTTGTCGATGACGACATTGACGATGTGCTCCTTGATCTGGATCGGAGCATTGCCGGCGGTGACCGCGGTCAGCGTTCCCGCCGCGAACAGAGTTGGGACGGCGATAAGCGTGAGGATCGCGAGGATGATTCGTTTCATGTATCCCTCCATCGTTGCGGGCCGACAGAAGAGCGAGCGCGTTGCCACGGACGGCCTCACGTGTTCTCAACGGCTTACGGGATGGTCGCCTTTGGCGGATAGACATTGGATGTACAGCGGCATACATTTCGCGCATGCGACTCTTCAATGCCTCCGAAAAAGCGTTGGCAACCGATTTCGCCGCGCTTGTCTACGCGAACCCCTTTCTCGAAGAGCGGATCACGCATGAGCGCCGCATCCTCGGCGACAGGCACGCGCACGGCCAGCCGTACTGGAGCCTCCAGCCCGACGCGAAACGCGAGGCGACGATCACCGCAATCGCGGCGCGATGCGACGCGCTCGTGGAGACGCTCCGCGGCCACATTCGCGCCGGCGCACGTCCGTCACGCGACGAGCAGCAACTCTACGACGACGTAGTCATCTACTTTCTTTACGAGCGCTATCGCGAAGGCATCCTCGGACTGATCGAGCGCGGCGAGGCGGCAGCGCGCATCGACTTCTACCCGCGTTTTCGCGCCGACGTCGTCGCCTACCTCGGCGAACGCACCGACGCGGGTCACCTCTTCGCCTGTTTCTACCAAGTCCGCCGCGCCTTCCATCAGGTGTATCGAAACATCATCGGACGGACCCGTCCCATTGCCGCGTTACGCGCCGCCATCTGGCAGTCGATTTTCACGCACGATGTCCGCCGCTACCGCCGTTCGCTCTGGCCGCGCATGGGCGACATCCCTGCGCTCATCACCGGTCCCACCGGCACAGGCAAGGAGTTGGTCGCGCGCGCCATCGCGTATTCGCGCTACATCCCATTCGACGAGCGGCGCGAGCGCTTCACCGGTCCGCCGCAGCCGCTCTTCGTTGCCGTCAACATCGCCGCACTCTCGCCGACGCTGATCGAGTCCGAACTTTTCGGCCATCGCAAGGGCGCGTTCACCGGCGCCGCTGCCGACCGCGAAGGCTTCCTCGAATCGTGCGGTTCCCTCGGCTCCGTTTTCCTGGACGAGGTCGGGGAAGTCGATCCGGCCGTGCAGGTGAAACTGTTGCGCGTCCTCCAATCGCGCACGTTGCAGCGCCTCGGCGACACGACCCCGCGCGCCTTCGAAGGAAAACTCATCGCCGCAACGAATCGCGATCTCGCCGAGGAGATCCGCAAAGGACGATTCCGCGAGGATTTCTACTACCGCCTCTGCGCCGACACCATCACCACGCCGACTCTTCACGAGCAACTCGCCGGAGCCGAGGATGAGTTGATTCACCTGGTCCGCTTCATCTGTACCCGCGTCGCCGGCGAGGCTGAAGCAGAATCACTCACCGAGGAAGTGATCCGCGCGATCGAAGTCTCGCCCGGCCTCGACTACCGCTGGCCCGGCAACTTCCGCGAGCTCGAACAGTGCGTCCGCAGCGTCATGCTGCGCGGCACGTACGCGCCGAGGACGCCGGCAGCGCATGCGGATGCTCGTCACCGCATCGCGCACAACATCGTATCCGGCCACTTCACGGCCGACGATCTCCTCCGCCACTACTGCACCCTCCTCTACGCAACGGCGCGCAACTACAGCACCGTCGCCGAGAAGCTCCGCCTCGACCGGCGCACCGTCCGCGCGAAGGTCGATCACGAACTACTGCGGGAGCTATAGAGCGCTGTCGCCCAACCACGGACGTCGCCTCACTAAATACGCCTTCGGATGAAGATCGAACGCCGGCACGCATCGGCATAGGCCGCACCCTCGTTTGCTCGTTTTGGGGTCACACCCTCGCACCTTCGTTCACGTTTTGGGGTCAGACTTTCGATGTTCCTTGCTTCCGAAGGTGTGACCCCTATAGCGGAGGCCAGAGGTAGCGGGATTTCGTCTTTCGAGGTTGATTGGGGGGGGTGATTGGGGGTCACACCTTCGATCTTGCCTTCG
>DASYJF010000070.1:0-117251 GCA_035996815.1 Thermoanaerobaculia bacterium
CAAATCCGTCGCCGGATGGCGACTCGTACGGTAGCCGGTGGTCGCGCGCGAAGCGCGAGACCACCGGAACAAGACGCGACAACGAGATCGACCCCGGCAGGGGTCACGTACCATGCTCGCCATGCCTTCGACACACACCAGCCTGCACATTCACATCGTTCAGCACGAAAGGACGCATCCCCTTGATCGACGGCGCATGGCGATCCGATCTCCACGCGTACATGGGAGGTTGCCTGAAACGCCTCGACGCGTTTCCGCAGGAAATCGGAGGCGTCGGCGATCACGTCCATCTCCTCATCGGTATCAAACCGGTTCACGCGATCGCCGATCTCGTCAAAGAAGCGAAACGCCTCTCCACCAAATGGATCCGCGATTCGAAACGAATTCAATTCGCGTGGCAGGAAGGGTATGGCGCGTTCTCGGTGAGCAAGTCCGCGGTTTTGTCCGTGCGCAAATACATTCAGGAGCAGGAGAAGCATCATCAGAAGCGCACATTCCAGGAGGAGTACCGCGAGTTCCTCGAAAAGCACGGTATCGATTTCGATGAAAGGTATCTCTGGTGAGCGTTTAGGCAGCGCAAGAACCGGTCCGTGACCCCTGCCGGGGTCGAATCCCTTCCCCGCCCGCATGTCCGGTGGTCTCGCGCTTCGCACGCGACCACCGGCTACCGTACGAGTCGCCATCCGGCGACGGCTTCCGCGTTGCGCCAAATCCACCGCGAGAACGGTCGGGACGTTTAAAAACTACAACGTCCGCAGCACCGCCCTTACCGGGCTTGCGTCGGCGCCTTTAATGCGGAGAGGGAGGGCGATCAGCTCGTACTCCCCTTCGTCGACGCCCGCCAGGACTAAGCCTTCGAGAATGGCCATGTCGTTGCGGGCGAAGGCGTGGTGGGCTTCGAGGGCCTTCGAGGCGAAGGGATCGACCGAGGGAGTGTCGATGCCGATGAGGCGGACGCCGTGGTGGTAGAGATCGTCGACGAGCTCGGGTGAGAGGCTGGCGAAATCGTTGTTCCAGCGGCGGTGATCGGGGAAGGTGCCGGTGCGGAAGAGGATGCGCGGCGCGCAAAGCGCTTCGATCTTGTCGGCGACGTGATCGGGCATGATGCGCTCGCCGCGAGCCACGTCCACGTCGACCACGATGCAGCGTCCGAGGTAGAGGTCGAGGCGGCGGATGGAGATGTCGTCGCCGTCCGCGAGGTAGTGGCTCGGCGCATCCGCGTGCGCGCCGACGTGCAGAGAGACGCGCATGTCGCTGAGGGTCAGATTCGCGCCGGACTTCATGTCGGCGTTGACGGTACGCACGAACGGCGTGTCGCCCGGCCAGACGTTGATGGCGGCGTCGATGACAGGCGAGATGTCGAAAAGTGCCATCAGGCGGCTGCGATGATTTTCATCTCGACGGAAATCGGAGTCGGCAGCGAGTCGACGCCGACTGTGGTACGGGTCGGCTGGATTTTGCCCAGCACTTCCGCATAGACGCGATTGAATCGGTCGAAGTCACCTTTCATGTCAGTCAAATAGACAGTCACGTCGAGGATTTTCTCCAGCGAACTGCCGGCCGCTTCGAGAATCGCTTTGATGTTGTCGACCGTAGCCCGCGTCTGCGCCTCGATGCCGGCCGGGATTTCATTCGTGACGGGACGCCGCGGACCGATACCGGAAAGGAAGAGCAGATCGCCGACGCGGCGGGCGTGCGGATACGGCCCGACCGGCGAGGCGGCGTTGGCGGCCATGATGGGAGCGGCGCGATCCTCAGGCCACTCTTCCTGCGACGACATCTCGCTGGCGCGGCCGACATCCGGACCGCCTTCGAGCACGTTGTGCGACTCCAGGCCGCTGCCGATTTCGACGGCGCCTTCGTCGAATTCCTTCTCGAAATCCAACTCCTTGTTCGGATTCGGCGTCAGCTCGACGATGCCGTTGCCTGTGCCCCAGACCGGCTGGTAATCCCACACCTTTCCGTCGTACTTGTTGTTCTCGCCGGCCAGCGCGGCCAGCCACCAGATGGCTTTGAAGCCCATGTCGGCGTTGGCCTCGCGGCCGAATTCGCGCGCGACCTGGGCCACATCTTCGAGCCGCCCTTCGCCGAGCATCTCCAGGATTTTGCGGTTCCACTCGTCGTCCTTCGATGAGGAGATGTGATCGTTCGCGATGTCGATTTCGCCGACTTCGTAGCGATTCGAGAGATTGGTCACCACCACCACGATCGTCTTCTTGCCGGAGCGATCGATCGCGGTGCGCGCGGCGCGGCCGAGGGCGCGCGTTTCGTCGCGCTCCGCGTAGATGTTGCACGACACCACGGACGCGGGGATGGCATTGTTCGGATTGAGCAGCTTAAGCGCGACGACCGTGCCGGTGTCGATCGGGAAGCCGTGGTAGTCGACGGTCGCGGTCTGCATGCCGAGGTCTTTACAAACGGAGGCGTACAGCGTTCCGAATTCCGGATCGATGCGGAACGAATACGGGATCTCGCCGAACTGGTACCAGTTCTGATCGACGAGCGTCCACTGCGGATTCGGGGCGATCTGAAACAGATGTCCGATCACCGAGAACCATTGCGTCGAATAGACGAGCATCAGCTCCGCGCCCGACTGCTCGATCTCGCGTCCAATCGCCTCGTAGCTCTGTTTGAGCGACGCCCAGCCGGCGTTTTGATCGGCCGCAAGCAGGATGTGCGGCTGCCCCGGAACGAGATACGCCTTGTGAATCGATCCGCTCACGATCAGTGCACGTACGAATCGGCGGTGATGGCGACGTTGCGCGACTGAATGATCGACGTCGCCAGCAGCGCGCGGCGGCCGATCTCCTCCCACTGCTCGGTGTTGACGAGGTCAGGCACGGCCAGCGACGCGCCGAGGTTGACGGCCATGCAGCCGGCGTCGAGGTAACTCTCGATCGTATCGAGCGGAACGGGACCGCCGGCGAGCATCGGGACGTCGCGGATCGGTCCTCGCAGCGTGCGGATGTAGTCCGGTCCGCCGAGGTAGAGCGCTGGAAAAACTTTGACGATGTCGCAGCCCGCTTCCCACGCGCGAATGATCTCCGTCGCAGTTCCGGCGCCGGCGACGCAGAGCAGGTCATGCTCGTTCGCGTACTCGATGACGCTGACGTCGGTGTGCGGCGAGACGATGATCTGCGCACCGGCCCTTCGCGCCGCCGCGGCTTCGTTCGCACTGCGCGTGGTGCCGGCAGCGATGACGACTCCCATCGGCGCGTACTTGTCCGCGAATCGCTCGATGAGTCCGAACGCCTCGGGTGTGGTCAACGTCACCTCGAGGATTCGTATCCCATTCCCCGCGAACGCCTCGGCCACCGACTCCGCCGCCGCGACGCTGTTCTCGCGCACGACGCCGATGATCTGCTCCATCGCTACCTTTTCGAACAGCTCTTTGCGAGACATGGCGGAAACGATATCAGGTGATGGGGTGTGGGGAGTAGGGAGTGGGGTGTGGGAGCCCAACGCCACGGCCGCGGCCGCTCGGTGTTTCAATCCCCACTCCCCAATCCCCACTCCCCAATCCCCACTCCCCACCCCCCACCCCCCCACTCCCCACTCCCCACCCCCATCAGTTAAGCTACCAATCCATGGTCCTCATCAACAAAGCGATCAACGAGGTCACCGTCAAACTCGTTTACTACGGGCCGGGACTTTGCGGGAAGACGACCAACCTCGAGAAGATTTACGGGAACCCGAAGCTCGACAACAAGGGCAAGATGATCTCGATGTCGACGGAGACCGACCGCACGCTCTTCTTCGACTTCATGCCGATGGAGCTCGGCACGATCGCGGGACAGAAGGTTCGCGTGCAGCTCTACACGGTGCCCGGCCAGGTGTTCTACGACGCCACGCGCAAGCTCGTGTTGCGCGGCGCGGACGGCGTGGTGTTTGTCGCGGACTCGCAGTCGTCGATGCGCGATTCGAATCTCGACAGCCTCGAGAATCTGAAGACGAACCTGCGCATCAACCGCATCGATCCGCAGAAGGTGGCGCTGGTCTATCAATACAACAAGCGCGACCTGCCGAACGTCGATTCAGTCGAGACGATGAACGGCTACCTGAACCCGAACGGCGTGCCTACCGTGGAGGCGTCCGCCATCACCGGCACCGGCGTGACCGCCACGCTCCGCTCCGCGGTTGGACGCATCCTCGACAATCTCAAAAACAACGTCGACACGACGCTGCACGAAGAGCCGGAGCTCGAGGCGCCGGACATGTCGGCAAAGTCCGGCGTGACATCGTCGTCAGCAGGAACACCGAAGTTGTCGATGAAGTCGTCGACGCCGGCGTTCGATGCCGAGGAGACGATCACGGTGTCTCCGTTCGAGGTTGATCCGCTCGAAGTGTCGGTCGAGGACGAAAATCCCTTCGGAGTGATGGTTGCCGACGAGCCCTCCTCGGACGATCCATTCGCCGCGCGCGACACGAATGCCGAGTTGCTCGCCTCCGCGCAGGAAGTCGTCCGCGCGCTCGAAGCCGCCCTCGAACGCGCGAAAGCGCACGAAGCGGCGTTGCGCGCGAAGACAAAATAACGAAACGCTCGCGGACGGAGCGCTGGCGTTCCGTGGCTAGGCGTCGCTCTTCGCGTTTTCCCCGTACGGAACGCAGTACGGATCATCCACATCGCAACTCGCGAATTCGAACTGGATGGTCGTGTGCGCGATGCCGTAGTCGCGCTCCAGCATCTCGTTGATGCGCGCCAGCAGATTGCCCGTCGAGCGCACCGGGATGTCGCCGACCATGAGGTGACACGACAACGCCGGACGCGACGCGCCGAGGGCCCAGATGTGGAGGTGGTGGACTCCGTCGACGCCATCGAGCGCCGCAATCGCCCGCGTGACGGCCTCAGGGTCGATCCCTTCCGGAGTTCCTTCGAGCAGGAGATTGATGGCCTCGCGCAGAATGCCCCAGCTGCTCCAGAGAATGAGCACGCCAATGGCAATCGAGACGGCGGGATCCCAGAACAGCGCGCCGGTACGGCGGATCAGCAGCGCCGCGGCGATGATGCCGGCCGAAGAGATGGCGTCGCCGAGCATGTGCACGACGGCGCCGCGGATGTTGAGATCGTGACGCCCTTCGCCGCGCAGCCAAAGCGTGATCGTGCCGTTGAGGACGAGCGCGGCGGCCGCGGTGATGAGCATCGCCGTGCTGTTCACACTCGCCGGCGCGCGAAGACGCTGCGCCGCTTCGACGAATAGAAAAATCGTAAACGCGGCCAGCGCACCGGCATTGATGAACGCCGCGAGCACGCCGGCGCGATGCCATCCATACGACTTCGCGCTCGTGGCCGGCCGCCGCTCCACGCGCACCGCGAAGAGCGCGAGCAACAGCGCGAGCGTGTCGGTGACGTTGTGCAACGCGTCGCCGACGAGCGCAAGAGAGTTCGCGCGAATGCCGACGACGATTTCGACGACCACAAACGCGGCGGTGGCGATCGAGGCGATCAGCAGCTTGCTTGAAGCCGACGAGCTGCGCGTGTGGTGATGATGGGACATCAGTGGATTAGTAGATTAGTGGATTAGTCGATTCGGGTTGCTATCTCCGCGGACCTACTAATCAACTAATCTACGAATCCACTAGTCGACTAGCTTCTCGTCGACTTCTCCACCTTCTTCGACTTCACCGCCACGGCCTCGGCCATCGACACGCGTTGCTCGCGCAGCCGCGCCGCCAGCGCGGCGTCCGACAACGCGATGATCTGCGCGGCCAACACGCCCGCGTTGCGCGCGCCGCCGATGGCCACCGTCGCCACCGGGATTCCCGGCGGCATCTGAACTACGGCGTAGAGCGCATCGACGCCCTGCAACGCGCTGCCGCTGAGCGGGACGCCGATCACCGGCTTCGTAGTGAGCGACGCGACCACGCCCGGCAGATGCGCCGCCATCCCAGCGCCGGCGATGAAGACGCCCGCACCGTCGCGCTCCGCGTCGTTCACGATCTGTTTCGTCCGTTCCGGACTGCGGTGCGCGGAGGCGACCTTCATCTCGTACGCGACGCCAACTTCATCCAGCGCCGCACACGCCTCCGACATGACCTCGGCGTCGGAATCGCTTCCCATGATGATGCAAACCCACATGGCGGTGATCTTAGCTCAGAGTTTGTGCCGGTCGTTTCGTGCGAAGCACTTTGGAGTGCGGTGGCGACCGAGCCATCGTACTCCAAAGCTTCGCGAAATATGCCGCGAGCCGCGCAAGCATCAAGCGCTCAGCAGGCCGGAACTTCGGCGTCGCCGGTTGCCACTGTTGCGCCGCGAGCGCCCGCCACCGGCAGGCAACTCCGCACCAGCGCGCTCAGTGCACCGATGTCGAACGGCTTCGGCAGAAATGCGCAGATGCCTTTGTCGACCGCCGTGGCAACCTCGGGGGCGCGATTCGCGCTGATGACGATCACCGGAATCTGCTTCAGCTCCGGCTCCAGCTCGCGCGCCTGCAGCACGTCCCAGCCGGAGAGTACCGGCATCATCAGATCGAGCACAACCACGTTGGGATGCTCGCGCCGCATCATCTCCAGCGCTTCCTTGCCGTTGGGTGCCTCGCAGAACGTGTAGCCGTCGCGCTTGAGAGCTGCAACGATCATCCGGCGAATGTTCGGATCGTCATCGACGACCAGCACGCACTGAGCCTTCCCCGCCACTTCTTCGCCTGTTTGGACCACGCGCTTTCAGGCATGCACAACAGGTGCCTTGACGGAATTTCAGCTCGGCGGGAGCCGCTTTTCGGAGGGCCGTGAAAGTCGCCGTAGCCATGTCGGGCGGGGTCGATTCGTCGACCGCCGCGTACATCCTCAAGTCCGCCGGACACGAGGTGGTCGGTCTGTCGATGCAGATGTACGACAATCTCACCAACGCCGATACGACCTACGGCGGATGCTGCACGATCGACGATCTCACCGACGCCCGGCGCGTGGCGTGGAAGCTGGACATCCCGCACTTCACGCTGAACCTCGAGCAGAATTTTCACGAGAAGGTGATCACGCCCTTCGTGCAGTCGTACCTGAGCGGCCTCACGCCGAGCCCGTGCGTCCTTTGCAACACGCACGTGAAGTTCGATCTCTTTCACGAGAAAGCGCGCGCCATCGGCGCGGAGAAAATCGCGACGGGACACTACGCGCGCATCACGCAGGATGCGAATGGACTCTTCGAACTGCGCAAGGCGCTGCACCTGGCGAAGGATCAGTCGTACTTCCTCTTCGAGCTGACCCAGGAGCAACTCCGCGGCGCGCTCTTCCCGCTCGGCGAGATGACCAAGCCGGAGGTTCGCGACGTCGCGGAAGAGGCAGGACTGACGGTGGCGCGCAAGAAGGAGTCGTACGAGATCTGCTTCGTCCCGCAGACCGACAGCTACGCCGCGATCGTGGAGCGTGAAGCAGGCATCACACCTGCCGAGGGCGCGGGCGAGATCGTCGATGTCTCCGGCAAAGTGATCGGCACGCACGACGGCTACTACCACTTCACCATCGGCCAGCGACGCGGCCTCGACATCGGCGGCACCGCGGAGCGCATGTACGTCGTCGACGTGAATCCGTTCACCAAGCGCGTAGTAGTCGGCGAAGCCTTCGACCTCGAGCGCGACGAGCTGACCGCCGAGCGCGTCCACTGGATCAGCGGCATTGCCCCATCCGGACCGATCGAGGTCCAAGCCCGAGTCCGCTCCCGCTCCGCCGATGCCGAGGCAACCGTCACCCCACTCCCCGACGGCCGCGCGCGCGTCCAGTTCGCGCAGAAGCTTCGCGCGGTGGCGCCGGGACAGGCTGTGGTGTTTTACGACGGCGACCTGTGTTTGGGTGGTGGGTGGATTACGCGGGCATGCTGAAAACACTGATCAAAGTCGTTTCGGGAACGGGGGTAGCGGAGAAGGATCTTGAGCATTGCGCTCACACACTCGGCATCTCCTTATCCGAATTCTGCAATGATTTCGCGCTGGAAATCGCTCAAGGCTACATGCGCGGTGATTACTCCTGGGATTTTGGCGATACCGCCATGAACGGCCTGTATGCCTGCGCATACGGTGTTGGCGACTTCAGCCTGCCGGACTTGGCGCTACAGGTCTATGAGGCGTTCGATGAAGGCGAATATCGTCATCTAGACAACCCGCGGCCGAATGGCGAGCCTAGAACCAGAGCGCTTCTTGAGCCCTTACTCGCCACATTGCACTCTTAGAAAAGAGTTTGCCCCGCCACCCGCGACTCCATCGCCAGCAGTTGCCGCTTGACGTCCAGTCCTCCACCGAAACCGGTTAGTGATCCGCTGGCGCCGATGACGCGGTGGCAGGGGATGACGATTGGGATCGGATTGGCGCCGTTCGCGGCGCCGACGGCGCGCACGGCGGCAGGCCTTCCGATGCGTTCGGCGATGGTGGAGTAGGTCGTGGTCTCGCCGTACGGGATTTTTTGAAGCGCGCTCCAGACGGATTGTTGGAACTCAGTTCCGCGCGGCGCGAGCGGGAGATCGAAGGTCTGCCGTTCGCCGGCAAAGTAGGCGCGCAATTGATTGGCGGCTTCACGAAGTGCGGCGGGGTGGCGCGTCCAATCGGGCTGCGGCTCAGCGCCGGCGAAGTGGATTTCTACGATGGCGGTTTCGTCGCCGGCGATGAGGATTGCGCCGATTGGGGTGTCGACGTAGGTGTAAATCACTGCAGGTAGGGTAACTCACAGGGAACGGTTTCACGCGGAGACGCGGGGGCGCGGAGAGAGGCAGTTACAGGCTGCGCCAGAGCAGCATCGTTGCGTATGCGCGATACGGTCGCCATGCCTCGGCGAGGGACAGCAGCTCGCGGTCGCTGATCATGCCGGCGGCTTTGCGGATGCCGAGGTCGGTGTGGGGGAAGGCATCGGGCTCGCGGAGGGCGCGCATGGCGATGTAGTGCGCGGTCCAAGGGCCGATGCCGGGGAGTTTTGTCAGATTTGCGATCGATTCGTCGAGGGTGGCGCCGCGTTCGAAGGTGACCTCGCCGCGCGCGACGGCACGCGCCAGACCGCGGATCGTGTTCCAGCGCGTTTGCGGCATGCCGGGATTCGTTCGCGCGCGCATGAGCGACTGCGGCGTGACGCCGTGGCGCGAGGCGATGCGCGCCATCAGCGTGGTCGCGCCAGCCACGCTGATCTGCTGTCCGACGATGGCGCGGATGGCCATCTCGAATCGGTCCCATGTTCCCGGGACGCGGATGCCGGGAAACCTGCGCACGAGCGGGCCGAGGGTTTTATCGCGCGCGAAGTGCTTCTCGATCGTGACGATGTCGGCATCGACGTCGAACATCGTCCGCACGCGATCGGCCTCACCGCTTGCGTTGAGAGCGGCGCCTGCGTGCGTGACGCGGACGCCATCGCGCTCGTACGCATCCTCGGTAACCGTCTCCACGCCAGCGATCGCGCGCGGGCGGAGGAAGTTGAGAATGCCGGTCCAGTCGTAGGGAGGCGTGTACTTCAGCGCGATCACACCTTCATTCTACGTAGCGAGTTTTGCGGAATGGTGGCCGAGCCTTGGGCAACCAACGCTGCCGGCCGTGCCGGCTACTCCACCGTCACGCTCTTGGCCAGATTCCTCGGCTGATCCACATCGCAGCCGCGCCGCAGCGCGATGTAGTACGCGAGGAGCTGCGTCGGGATCACGGACAAGATCGGCTGCAGCGCCTCGACGGTCCACGGGATCTCGATCACGTCGTCGGCGAATTTCTTCATCGCGTCGTCGCCCTCGTCGCAGATCACGATCAGCTTGCCGTCGCGCGCTTTCACTTCCTGCAGATTGGAGACGACCTTGTCGTAGACCGGCGTGTGCGTGGCGATGGCGACGACGGGGAGGTTCTCGTCGATCAACGCGATCGGTCCGTGTTTCATCTCCCCCGCCGGATACCCCTCGGCATGGATGTACGAAATCTCCTTGAGCTTGAGTGCGCCTTCGAGGGCGATCGGGTAGTGAACGCCGCGGCCGAGGAAGAGAAAGTCCTGCGACTTGTAGTACTTGTGCGCGAGCTCCTCGATGTGCTTCTCCTGTTTGGCGAGGATGTCTTCGATCTTGTGAGGGATCACGCTCAGCTCGTGCATGGCGTAGCGGCGGTCGTCGATGTCGTCGCCGCGAAGCTGGCGGATGTAGAGCGCGAGGAGATAGAACGCGGTGAGCTGCGTCGTGAACGCTTTCGTCGACGCGACGCCGATCTCGGGGCCGGCGTTCGTGTAGATCACGCCGTCCGACATGCGTGTGGCCGCAGCGCCGATGACGTTGCAGATCGTGATCAGCTTCGCGCCGCGCTTCTTCGCTTCCTGCATGCCGGCGATCGTGTCGGCCGTCTCGCCCGACTGCGTGACGCCGATGACGAGCGTGCTGTCGTCGATGATCGGATTGCGGTAGCGGTACTCGGAGCCGTAATCGACCTCGATCGGAATCCGCGCGGCATCCTCGAGCAGGAACTTGCCGACCAGTCCCGAGTGCCATGACGTGCCGCAGGCGACGATGTGGACCTTCTTGATCTTCGCCCAATCGTCGGGTGTGAACTGGAGGTCGTTGAAGAAAATCTCGCCCGACTCCTCGAACATGCGGCCGGTGAACGTGTCGCGCACGGCGCGCGGCTGCTCGTGGATTTCCTTGAGCATGTAGTGCCGGTAGCCTTCCTTCTCGGCCATCACGGCGTCCCACAGGATCTTCTTCGGCTCACGCTCGATCGGCTGGTCGTTCTCATTAAAAAGCGCGACGTTCTTCTGATCGACAACGGCGTACTCACCATCTTCGAGATAGATGATGTTGCGCGTGTAGGCGAGGAGCGGTGCGACGTCCGAGGCGATGATGTTTTCGTTTTCGCCGAGGCCGATGACGAGGGGCGGGCCCTGTTTGGCGGCGATGATCGTGCCCGGCTCGTCGCCGTCGAACATCACCAGCGCGTAGTGGCCTTCGAGCTCCTTGAGCGTTTTGCGGACCGCGTCGACGAACTTCGTCCCATCCTTCATCGTTTCTTCGATGAGATGCGCCACGACCTCGGTGTCCGTCTCGGTCTTGAACTCGTGCCCGAGGTTCTGAAGTCTCTGTTTGATCGGCAGGAAGTTCTCGATGATGCCGTTGTGGATGACCACGATCTTGCCGGTGCAGTCCCGATGCGGATGGGCGTTGTTCTCGTTCGGCTTGCCGTGCGTGGCCCAGCGCGTGTGGCCCATGCCAAATGTGCCCTTGATCGGCGCGGCGGCGAGCTTCGTTTCGAGATTCGATAGCTTCCCTTCGGCGCGCACGACTTCGACGCCCGTGCCGTTCACGACGGCGATTCCGGCGCTGTCGTAGCCGCGATATTCGAGTTTTTTGAGTCCGCCGAGGAGGACCGGCACTACGTCACGCGTACCGGCGTATCCGATGATTCCGCACATGAGGCTTCCCGTCCGTTAGAATTCCGCGCCGGTGAGAAAACTTGCGGCGCTGTTCCTTTTCGCTGTCGTCATTGCATGCGGCAAACGCGGCGATCCGCATCCGCCTGTCCCGATCATTCCGAAAGCTACGACCGATCTTCTTGTAGCACAGCGTGGTCCCAAAGTTCTGCTGTCGTGGGGCTACCCGTCGATGTCGACGGCGGGCAAGACGATGACCGATATCCGGCGCGTCGTGGTCTGGCGTTCCATCGAAGAGTTGCCGGTGACGCAGCCGCCTCGCAATCCGGACGACATCGACCCTACACGTCCGGCGTCCATCCAACTCTTCTCGAAGATTCCGACGCTTCCTCCCGCGCAGTTTCTGAAGCTCAGAAATCGGGTAGACAGCATAGAAGGCGCCAACTTGCCGGCTGCAACCACCGGCGCTCGGCTGACCTACGAAGACACGCCGCCCTTCCACACCACCGACGGGCGGCCGACGCGCGTGACGTACGCGGTCGTGACCGAGGGAACGACGGCGAGTGGCGCCTTGTCGAATCTCGTCACGATCGTGCCGCTTGAAGTGCCGGTCGCGCCGGCCGATCTCGCCGCCGTCGCACGCCGCGAAGGCGTGGTGCTGACATGGACCGCGCCCGACACCGCGATCAGCGGCGCGAAAAAGCCGCCCATCGCCGGATACAACGTCTATCGCTTCCCGCACGGGCAGCCGGCGGATGAATTCGCGGTCCCCGTCAACACGTCGCCGGTATCGAAGGCGACCTACACCGACAATCCGCCCTACGGCCCGCACGATTACTTCGTGACCGCGCTCGCTTCGGCGACTGCGCCACGCATCGAAAGCGATCCGTCATCCGTCGTCAGCGTGACGTTCAAGGACCTCGTTCCGCCTCCGCCGCCGGCCGGCCTGACCGCGCTGGTCGAAACAGCGGGCGTGCGCCTGGTCTGGGATCGGGTCGACGCGCCCGACCTGGCCGGCTACAAGGTCTACCGCACCGAGGGAAGCGGAATCGAGCAACTGCGTCCGATCGGAACGATTCCACTGACGCCAGTGCAACTCGTCACCGCCACCAACTACCGCGACACGAGCGTCAACCGCGGCATTTCGTACTACTACGAGGTGGTGTCGGTCGATAAGACGGGGAATGAGAGCGCGAGGGTGAAGACGGATTGGGTGCTGGTGCCGAAGACGCCGTGAGATGACAGATGGACAGAAGAAAGACACCGATTTCAGAGGCGTCGTCGTATCGGGAGATCGGCGAGTTCTGGGACGAGCACGACCTTTCCGATTACTGGGATCAGACGCACGATGTCGAAATTGACGTAAGGATCAACTTGTCGGCGGAAACCGCCGGATCGTCTTTTCGTGACAAAGGCGTCGTAAAATCTCGTCATGACCGCAGCCGCTGAGCATCTCATCGAAGATTTCGAAGCGCTTCCTGAACCAGAAAAACGAGAGGTTCTTACTAAGCTCCTCCACATCGCTAGTCACTTGGACTACGGGCCGATTTCCGATGAAGAGCTGGAATCCGCGACGGACGCGTTGTTCGTCTCCTACGATGCCGAGGAACAATCGGAGTGAGCCTTCCGTATCGCGGCGAAGTCTGGCTCGTCGATATGGGTATGGAAGGCAAGATTCGGCCGTGTCTCGTTCTAAGCGTCGCGGCTGGTGACTCTGATCGCGCTCTCTTCACGGTTGTTCCTCACACCACCTCTCTGCGCGGCTCGCGATTTGAGTGCGTACGACACGTAAGCTTTCTCAAAGTGGCGCATTTGACGCACAAGGAGTTACGCCTGTACCAAAGCCGCGGTTCATGCACCGTCTCGGCACGCTGAACGCGACCCAGTTGCGTGAAGTGGAAGCAGCCGTTGCGGATTGGCTGGGCCTCGAACTCTCGATGTCCTAAATTTTCACGCACACATTCTTCGCTTCGGTGAAGAAGTTGAGCGACTCAAAGCCGCCTTCTCTTCCTACTCCGCTTTCTTTCATGCCGCCGAAGGGGACGCGGAGGTCGCGGAGGAGCCAGCAGTTGATCCAGATCGTGCCGGCGTCGAGGTTCGCGGCGACGCGGTGGGCGCGAGAGAGATCGCGGGTCCAGACGGTGGCGGAGAGGCCGTAGCGGGTGGAGTTGGCGAAGGAGACCGCTTCGTCTTCGCTGTCGAACGGCGTGATGGTGACGACGGGGCCGAAGATCTCTTCCTGCAGGACGCGGCAATCGCATCCGAGCCCCGTGATGATGGTTGGCTCGACGAAGTAGCCGGTGCGGTCGACGCGGTGTCCGCCGGCGACGATCGTGCCGCCTTCCTTTGTGGCCAGATCGATGTAGCCCAGCACTTTTTGAACGTGCGCTTCGCTGATCAGCGCTCCGACGTCGGTGATGTCGTCGAGCGGATCGCCGATGCGCAGCGCGTTCGCGGCGGCGGCGAAGCGCGTTACGAATTCATCGTGGACCGAGCGCTCGACGAAGATGCGCGATCCGCAGAGACAGATCTCGCCCTGGTTCCAGAAGCTGGAGCGGATCGAGGTGGCGATCGCGTCATCGAGATCGGCGTCGGCGAAGATCAGGTTGGGATTCTTGCCGCCCAGCTCGAGCGACAGCTTCTTGAAACGCGGCGCGGCATTGGCGGCGACGGCGGCGCCGGTGACCGTGCCGCCGGTGAAGGAGATGGCGGCCACGTCGTCGTGGCAGGTCAGCGCGCGGCCGGCTTTGTTGCCGTAGCCGTGAACGATGTTGATGACGCCCGGCGGGATGCCGGCTTCGATCGAGAGCGCGGCGAGGCGGTTCGCGGTCAGCGGCGTCAGTTCGCTCGGCTTGGCGACGCAGGTGTTTCCCGCGGCGATGGCCGGCGCGATTTTCCACGAGAGCAGATACAGCGGCAGGTTCCACGGCGAGATCAGCCCGACCACTCCGAGCGGTTGGCGCAGCGTGTAGTTCAGCGCGGCCGCGTCCATGACATGCGCGTCGCTGGACTGGTGGAGGATGGCCGTGGCGAAGAAGCGGAAGTTGGCGACGGCGCGCGGGATGTCGAGGCGCTTCGCGAGCGAAATCGTTTTGCCGTTGTCGATCGATTCGGCGCGCGCGAGGTCGTCGAGGTTTTTGTCGATGAGATCGGCGAGTTTCAGAAGCAGGCTGCTTCTCTCGGCTGCCGGCTTGCGCGACCACGACGGGAATGCGGCTTTGGCGGCGCGAACGGCGTCGTCAACGTCGCGTTCATCGCTGTCCGGAATGGCGGCGATGACTTCAGCAGTGGCGGGATTGATGTCGTCAAAGTACGCGCCGGAACGCGGCGGGACGAATTCGCCGTTGACAAAATTCGCAATCTGCATGGGTGAGTGAGTTTATCGCTGTCGCATCGGAGCGCTGGCGTCCTCGCCGGCTGGCGTGGCTGCGCTCCGGCTCAACGCGCAAGTGCCTTCCAGATCTTCTTCAGGTCCTCGGTGAACCGCCGCATCTCCTCGTGCCGTGCCTCATCACTCGGTGCGCGCAGGATCGACGATGGGTGGACGGTCGCCGTTACAAATGGCGCGAGATCGGATTCGACGAATTGCGCGCGCTGGATGGAGACGCGGAACTTTGGTCCGATCACTGCCTGCGCGGCGGTCGATCCGAGGCAGATGATTGCGCGCGGCTTGATCACGGCGACTTCCGCTTCGAGCCATGGACGGCAGGCGGTGACCTCGGCGGCGTTCGGCTTCTTGTGGATGCGGCGTTTGCCGCGCGGCTCCCATTTGAAATGCTTGACGACGTTGGTGACGTAGACAGTCTTGCGATCGATGCCGGCTTCGGCCAGGGCTTTGTCGAGGAGCGCGCCGGCGGGACCGACGAAGGGATGGCCGCTCAGGTCTTCTTTGTCGCCGGGTTGCTCGCCGACGAACATCACCGTCGATGTCTGCTTGCCTTCACCGAAAACAGTCTGCGTTCCGATCTTCCAGAGATGGCAGGCCTGGCAGCCGCCGGCGACGATCTGCAGTTTTTTCAGCGTCGGGCGCGAGGGGATCAGCGGAGCGGCAGTTTCGACATCTCTCACGACTCCGGCGAGAGTGCAATCGATGATCCTACCCAGGTGAACTGCTTGTTGAAATCGACGCCGAGCATCTTGCCGCGTGAGAGGCGGACCAGGTTCTGCGCGAGGATCGGTTTCGCTTCGTCGTCCGGGCGGAGGAACATCATCCGGATTTCGATTTTCACGCCGCCGCCGTCTGCCGCCTGCAGCGCCGGCTCGTATTCGATCTTTTCCTGTACGCACCAAGCGTGGCGATCGTCAGCCGGTATGGCTTCGAGATCGCCCGCGGTCGGCTCGACGTTCACGCCGCCGCCGGCAAACGAGAAGAGCGGCTTGAGAACGTAGCGCGCAGTGAAGTCGTCCGGGACGCGGTCGAGGTCGGAGACGAACGTCGCGCGCGGAACCGACGGATGATCGAGAAACGGCAGCGAATACTTCGACCAGGCCCAATACCAGTTCGGATGCGGCGCCCATTCCACATCGAGCTCCTCGCGGTAATCGAACGGGATCTCGATCTTCTTGACGATCAGCTCATCGAAGACGACGCGGTTGTAGATGCGGCGGATGCGCGTGTTGCCGAGGAAGAGCTGCTTGCCACGTTTGGTGATCGCGCGCGGATCGACGGCGTCGACGCCGGTCAGCAGTTTCGTGGCCGCGAAATCGGGATACGTCTTCTGCTTCGGGGGATCGATGTCCATCAGGATCACTTCGGCGGGATCGTGGCCGCCGGTGATGGTGCGCTTCGCGAGATCGATGAATGAATCGCGGTCGAGGCCGGAGAACCAGCAGGACCATTCGCGATCGAGGCCGTCCATCGAGCGCATGGTGTCGCGCCAGGCGTCGCGCTGCGTGACCTGCAGACACGTGAGCGACGGAAAACCCTGCAGCTCGATCAGTTTCGGGACGAGGGTGCCGTTTTCGCGGACGACGGCGAAGTCGACCTGCGTGAAGCTCGGCAACGCGTCCATGCCGGGCGCGTCCCAGCGCGTCGGAATGGCGCGCTTCATCTGTGCGATGCGCGACGGATCGGAGAGTTGCGTGACGATCGCTTGCGCGGCGTCGACGATGGAACGTTTGAAATCGTCGGGCAGGAACAGCGGCGACTCGGCTAAACGGAATTCGAACGTGGAGTCGAGGCGCGATGACAGCTCGCGGACGTACCACTCGTAACGCTCCGGCGTGATCTGCGAATTGAACAAACCACGAAAGCGCGGATCCATGGTTTACGCGATCGCGAGCTCGCAGCGTTCGGCGATCAGCGCGCCGAGATGATGGCGAATGGGGCCGAGGAGCGAGTACTCCGAGGTCAGGCGGCTTTCGCGCTCGAGGTGGGAGAAGAGATCGCGCATCGTCACCACGCGTTCGCGGTACCACGACTCGGAGACTTCGCCGTGTACGCGCTTCTCCTCGAGCACGGTCATGCTGTGCTCGCGGTCGATGATCTCGGGATGGTGATTGACGCCGAGAACGCGCGGCATGCCATCGGTGCTTCGTGCGAATTCGAGCATCGTCACGCCGTCGCTCGCGTCGTCTTCGCGGGCGATGACCGTGGCCGAGGAAGGCTCGGCGATGAGATCGAAGAGGCGGTTGTCGACGACGCGGAAGTGGCGGCGGTCGGGCAAGCGGTTCGCGAAATCTCCGAACCACGGATGCGCAGCGCCTTCGTTTGAGAGCACGTTTTCCGGCATCCCGCTGCTCTTTTCGGCGCGCAATTCGGCACGTGCGGCGCCCGACCAGCGGCACATCAGGCCGAAGCTGTGGCAGACGCCGAGTAGTGATGCCGAGGGATGCGCGGCGATGTCATCAAAGAGGCGAAACAGCGGCGCTTCCCAAGCGGGATTTTCGGCGATGCCCTGACTTTCTTCGCGGATGCCGTCGTTCAACCGCGGATCGAGATGACCCGGGCCGCCGGTGCCGACGTAGAGCCGGAAGCGGCCGTTCGGAGACGGCGGGATTTGCAACAAGCGGCGCACGTCGTACGAGATCACACGCACTTTGGCGCCGGCATCAACCAGCGCGTCGCGGTGCGGCTCCGCGGATTCGAGAACGGCGTGAACCAGCGAGTCATGGCCGAGGTTCGGCCATGCGTGGTTCATGTCGAGGATGGCGACGTCGATGCGGTCGCGGGCCGGCGGCGGCTCGGAATCCGTCACGCGGACGTATTCGAAGAAATCGTAAGTCTCGTGGATGTCGCGTCGTGGCATGGGTCTGGTCAGATAACGCCGTGTTCTGTTTCGCTGATGATGTAGTCGACGACGGCGCGCAGGTCCTTGGTCTCTTCGAATTTCTGCAATTGCCGGTCCGCGCCGGTGCCGCGGGCGACGATGGTGCGGGCGTAGTAGACCGCCTCGCGCGAGCCGAGGTCGTCGACGACATCGTCGACGAACGCCAGCAGCTCTTCGAGCAGATCGGTGTAGGGAACTTCTTCGCTTCGGCTGAAGTCGATGAGTTTTCCCTGGATTCCAAAGCGCGCCGCGCGGGCCTTATTCTCGTTGAGAAGCATGCGGCGATAGAGCCGCCAGCCCATGTTTCGTTTGTAGAGCGTCCAGAGTTTGTAGGTGATGGCCTGGAAGAGCGCGGCGATGCAGATGGTCTCTTCGACACGCATTGGGACGTCGCAGATACGGTATTCGAGCGTGGGGAAGAACGGGTGCGGACGAACGTCCCACCAGATCTTTTTCGCGTTGTCCATGCAGTTCGTTCTGATGAGCAACGCCACGTACTCCTCGTACTCGCTGTTCGACCGGAACGAGTCGGGGATGCCGGTGCGCGGGAAGCGCTCGAAGACTTTGGCGCGGTAGCTCTTCCAGCCGGTGTTCTGCCCGCACCAGAACGGAGAGTTCACCGACAGCGCGAAGACGTGCGGCAGAAAATAGCGGGCCGCGTTCATGACCTGGATGCGCGTCTCCAGGTCTTCGATCGCGACGTGCACGTGCAGTCCAAAGATCAAATTCGCGCGCGCCACCATCTGCAGGTCGTACACGATCTGGTCGTAGCGCTCGTTCGACGTGATCGGGACGCTGGACCAGTGCGAGATCGGATGCGTGCCCGACGCGGCGATGCGCAGTCCGCTTTCGCGGCAGAGGTTGATGATCTCGCGCCGCAGCCGGGTCACTTCGCGGCGCGCGTGCTCGACGTCGGTGCAGATCGGTGTGCCGATCTCGATGACCGCCTCGTGCATCTCGCGCTTGATCTCGTCCTTGAGGCGCTTCTCCCCTTCCGCGAACATCTCCGCGATGTGCGATCGCAGCTCACGCGTATCGGGATCGACCACCTGAAACTCCTCCTCGATGCCGAGGGTGAATGTGGGTTGTGGAGGCATGTACGGGAGTCTACCAGTGTGAGTGGCCAGTGGTCAGTGGCTAGTGGTCAGGCGAAGAGTATGAGCAAGCGCCGTTCCTGACCACATGGGAACGCGGGCGTCCCGCCCGCAGTCAAGCAGGATTTTGCCAAGTACAGCGGGCGAGACGCCCGCGTTCCCAGGACTAAATCGCCGTCTCCACATCCTTCGAGGTATTCAACGTCTGCGGCCACGTTCCCGTCAGTTCGAGCTTCCTTCCGCTCGTGACGATCTCGATGAGCGCTTCGGCCATGTTCTCGACTACCCACTTGAAGTTCTCTTCGCCGACCGAGGCGAGGTCGGCGTCGGGAGCGCAGTTCATGAAATCGATGGCGATGGGGATGCCGTCGCGCACCGCAAACTCCACCGTGTTCATGTCGTAGCCGAGGGCGTCGCAGAGCGCGACGGCATCGCGGCGAACGCGGGCCTCGAACTCCGGCTCCATCGGCGGCGGATTCTTCACGTAGCGCAGATGGTGCGGCTGCTTCGGGTCGTAATGCATGATGTGCACGCGGTTGCGGCCGATGACGTAGCAGCGGTAGTAGCGGTCGAACTCGATCGCCTCCTGCGCCATCATGGTCAGATCGCGGGTCTGGTCATACGCGGCGAAAAACTCCTGCTTGTTGTCGCACTTGTACACGTCCTTCCAGCCGCCGCCGTACGCCGGTTTCATGAAAATGGGGAAGCCGAGGTAGGCGAAGACTTCGTCCCAGTTCACCCAGCGCATGTTGCGGAACGATTTGGCCTCGGTGCTCGGCGGAAAGTCTTTGTGCGGCAGCAGCACGGTCTTCGGAACGGCCACGTTGACGGACTTGGCGACGAGGTTGTCGAAGAACTTGTCGTCGGCTGACCACCAGATCGGGTTGTTGACGATCTGCACGCCCGACGCCGCCGCGCACTTCACGTACGTGCGATAGAACGGGATCTCGTGGCTGATTCGATCGAGGATCAGGTCGTACGGAAAGACGCCGTCATCTTTGATGTACGAGATCTCGGCCGGCATCGCTTCGACCTCATCGCCTCCGCGCGAGTTGATGGCGTCGATCAACGCCCAGGGGAAGGTGTCTTCCATACCGAACACAAGTGCAATTCGCTTTTTTCTCATTGATTTCTCCGGGCGGCGGATCGTATAGAATCGCCCGCCCCGCCGCAAACGAGGCGCCGACGATCATGTACACCGAACACCTTCAATGGCACAGCAACGCCCTCGGCCGGCCGATGGAGTTTCTCTGGTACGGCAAGTTCGGCCGGCCGGTGATGCTCTTCCCGACGTCGGCCGGCCGCTACTCCGAAAACGCCGACCGCGGCATCCCCGACTCGCTCGCGGACAAAGTCGACAACGGCGAGATTCAGCTCGTGCTCGTCGACACGGTGAACGACGAGAGCTGGTACAACCGGAACGTTCATCCGGCCGTCCGCGCGGCGCGCCACGCGCAGTACGACGCGTATCTTCGTCACGAGCTGGTGCCGTACATCTTCAACCGCGCGCAACGCGGCGATCTCGCGGTCTACGGCGCGAGTTTCGGCGCGTATCACGCCGCAAATTTCGCCGCGCGCTATCCGGACGTGGTAAGCCGCGCGATTTGCTTCTCGGGCATCTACGACATCCACGCGCAACTCGACGGCTACTGGGACGAGAACTGCTACTTCAACTGCCCGACCGCCTACATCCCGAACATGGACGGCGAATGGGCCGGCAAGCTCTCGCGCACCGACTGGATCATCGCCACCGGCGAGTACGACACGATCGTCGACAAGAACCGCGAGTTCTCCGCGATGCTCTGGTCGAAAGGGATCCCGAATCACCTCGAGATCTGGGGCGGCGTCTTCGGCCACGACTGGCCGTGGTGGAAAGAGAACCTGCGGCGCTTCCTCTGACGGGCTGAGGCGTTATTGGCGGGAAATATCGCCCGCCGCACGCGGCTTCAAACGGTACTCACACGCACGCCGTTTGAACTCCGGGAGTCCTCATGCGCCGATCCGCGATTGTCATCGTCGTCTTTGCCATTGCTATCTCCGCCTCGGCGCAATTCATTGCCGATTCGAATGTCCGTGCGGAACGCGCAGACGGCACGGAAGTGATCCTGCCGCCGGGCGCTGAGCCGAGCCGCGGATTCATCGTCGAATTCGTCGCGCCGCCGGTCGCGGCAAACGCGGCCGCAAAGACGGCCATTGACTACCAGGCCGGGTTCACCCGCTTCCGCAACGACTTCGCCAACATCCTCAACGCGAAGCGAAGCGCCAAGACGGCGATACAACCCGAGATTCGGCGCGAGTTCTCCGTCGTCTTCAACGGTGTCGCGATCGATGCGCCGCGCGAGGCCATCGATCCGATTCGCGCGCTGCCATACGTCAAGCGCGTCGTCGCCGATGCGCCGATGCACGCCCTCGCGGAGGGTGCAAACATCACGATCATCAACGCTCCGAAAGTGTGGTCGTCGCTCGGCTCACGCGGCGCCGGCGTGACGGTGGCCATCATCGACACCGGCATCGACTACAGACATCCCGCTCTCGGCAGCGGCTTCGGACCGGGATTCAAAGTCAAAGGCGGCTGGGATTTCGTCAACAACGATGCCGACCCGATGGACGACGCCGGCCACGGCACTCACGTCGCCGGCATCGTAGCGGGGCAATCGGAAACCATCACGGGCGTCGCGCCTGATGTGTCGCTCGTCGCCTACAAAGTCCTCGGCGCGAACGGCAGCGGCAGCGAGTCGAATGTGATCGCGGCCATCGAGCGCGCCGCTGATCCGAATCAGGACGGCAATACCGCAGATCACGTCGACGTCGCCAACCTCAGCCTCGGCGGAGGCGGCAATCCCGACGATCCCGGTTGCGTGGCCATCGACAATGCCACCGCTGCCGGCGTCACCTTCGCCATCGCCGCGGGAAACGCCGGCGGCTCGGGCAACAACTTTCACTCGATTGGCAGCCCTGGGACGGCGCGCAGTGCGATCACCGTCGGCGCGAGCGATCTCGGCGACAACATCGCCAGCTTCTCGTCGCGCGGTCCGAACATGAAAAACATGGCCATCAAGCCCGACGTGATCGCGCCGGGTGTTGCGATCCTGTCGTCATTGCCCAACAACCAATACGGCAATCTGAGTGGGACCTCGATGGCCTCGCCACATGTGGCCGGAGCAGCCGCGCTTCTCAAATCGCTGCATCACGACTGGACGCCGGCGCAGATCAAGCTCGCTCTGATGAACAACGCCACATTCGTGCGCGAGGAGATCATGTCGGACGGGGCGGGACGCATCGATGCATTTGCCGCCGCAACCGGCACGACCCGGATCGACCCGCCGTCGATCAGCCTCGGTCTGGCTCCAATTGAATTGCCCAACTGGACCGCGACGCGCTCATTGCACCTGACCAACAACGGCACGCAGTCTGTGACCTACACCGTCAAATCGACCGTGACGACGGGCGAGAAGGTGACGCCGTCTGCAACGACGCTGACCATCCCCGCGGGCGGAGCAACCGACCTCTCCCTCAATTTCGCAATCGACAACACCCTGACTCCGCCCAGCTTCCAGTCGTTGACCGTTGGGGGCCAGATCGTTCTTACCAACTCCGCCGTGTCCACGGACGTCCACAACATTCAGTTCGCGTTCTCGAAGGCGGCGCGGGCGACGGTTACGTTCGACCGCGCCTATCCCGACTCCCGATGGGTGAACGGCGCGCAGACGAGCATCGTGACGGGCGCGTTCCTCGACGACAACACGTCCGAGATTTTGACGGCGCCCGGCACCTATGACCTGGTGATCTACACGCCTGAATCCGACCCGACGACCGGCGCGATTACCGGAGCCGATTTCATCGCGCGCGAAGGCGTAGCGCTCAATAAGGACACCACGATCGCGCTGGACGCTGCCAGCGTTCCGCACACGGTGACCTTCGCCGGTCGCACCGAGACCGGTCAGACGCTGGCCGGCAACGGCTACGCCAGCAGCATGCGCATCCTGCTCGGCGCAACCGGTGGGGTTACATCGATCTCCTATCCATGGGCTCCCGTGCACTCAATGCACGCCTCGGACATGAGCAGCGCCAAGTCGCTGCTCGTTTACGAGGCGCTGCTCGATACGACGGCGAACAATTACTACATGATTCAGCACCCGCCTCTCGCCGGCGTGAGCGACGACGTGAGCCTGACCACCGGCGGCTCCGCGTTGCGCGGCGGCACGGTGCAACTGGCCTTTCCGGCGGCATCGCGCGCCGACCGGCGCCTGACCGTAACCGCAACCACTCCCTCCTTGAGCGGCGGCATTTCGTCGACGAACATCGTCGACGAGCCGATCATCAACGGGCGCGTCTTCGTCTCTCCGGATGTCAATCCCAGTTACACGTACGGCATCGGCTTCACCGCGATTGCCGACAGCGCCACTCAATACACGACGCCGCTGCTGCAAGTAATCAACGACAAGCTGGTGGCCCTGACCACATCCGGCCTCCTGCCGTGGACCTACAGCGGCTCGAGCTACGAATTCGGCCTCGGACCCCGCTTTCCCGCCTCGCAGATCGTCCCGGTGACCTCGTCCCGCTTCAGTTGGACGACAGACATGATCGGACCGCTCGGTGAGGTGCGGCTCGCCGACCGTAGCGGCACGAACACGATGTTCGTTGACAACAAAGGGTCGCGGTTCTCGGGCGCCGGCTACTCCAACGTCGTCGATGTTTCCGCGAAAGGCCCGTACCACCTCGAGGCCACGAACAACGGAACTCTCTACCCCGGCGTGAACAAGACCACGCTCGTCTCGATGGATATCGATTCGACACGCACCGACTTTCTCCCGCCGACGCTGACGACGATGATGATGCTCGACGGCAGCGGCGCTGTGGCGACGAGGCTCGAACCGCACGGCAGCGGCTCGCTCCTCTTTTCCGCCGCCGATTTCGGTCCACTTGGAAACAACCGCGTGTATCAGCAGATCCGCACCGGCGCCACCGCGGTTTCGTTTCGCTACTCCGGCGAAACCGCCTGGCGTCCGCTAACCGCGACGCAGGTGACGGAAGCTCTCGCGAGCAGCGGAACCGGAATCCTTTTTCGCGTCGACCTCGCCAGCACCGCGAACGTGGCCGGGGGATTGGTCGATCTCAAATTCGACCTCGCCGATAACGCCGGCAACACGACGACCGTCACGATGGCGCCGGCGTTTTCGATCGGTCCCGAGTTGGCGCCGCGGCATCGCGCATCGCGGTAGCCTCGCTTCGTGCGAAGCACTTTGGAGTGCGGTGGCGATCGAGCCGCCGCTTTGGGAGGGCGGGGGAGTCGTGACGATCCGCAGCGTGTGATGCTTGCCACTTCCCGCGCCCTCCCAAAGCGGTGGCTCGATCGCCACCGCACTCCAAAGCTTCGCGAAATTTGCGGCGAGTCGCGCAAGAATCAAACGTCGCGGTCACTCAATATCCCCATAACCTCGTGCAGCGTCTCGCAAACCCGCGTTGCCATCGACGCGATCTCCTCGGATGGTGGGACGAGATCGGGAACCATGATCACGTCCATTCCGGCGGCGCGCGCGGCGCGGACTCCGGCTTCGGAGTCTTCGAGGACGAAGCAGTCCGCGGGGGCGATGCCGAGGCGTTGCGCGGCGAGGAGAAAGAGATCGGGCGCGGGCTTCGAATGCGAAACCTCGTCGCCGAATGCGAGCGCGGCGAAGCGGGAGGCGAGATCGCCGAGGCAGCGGAGCGCGAGCACGCGCGGCGAAGACGTTGCCAGTGCTTTCGGAATGTCGCGTTTTTCGAGCGCTACGAGCAGCTCGATTGCTCCCGGTTTTGTTGCCATCGTGGCAAGACGGTTTTCAAAATCGCGGCTCCAGCGTTTGTGGAACTCGTCAAGCGGGAACGCGTCGCCGAAATGTTCGCGCAGAATTTGCTCCGCTTCCAGGTTGCCGCGTCCCACGAATCGTTCGTAGAGCACATTGTCGATGGGGAAGCCGAGGTCCGCGGCGGCGGCCTTCCACGTCACGCGGTAGAGCGGCTCGCTGTCGAGCAGCAGGCCGTCCATGTCGAAGATGACGGCGCGCGGATTCAAACCCACGCTCGCGGAACGAAGAGCCGCTCGTAGAGATTGATCGCGTAGCGGTCCGTCATGCCGGCGATGAAATCGATGGCCAGCCGCTCCACCGGTTCATCGCGCGACAGATCGAGGAACTCCGCGGGATTCGCGATGACGTGCTCGAAGAGCGCCGTCAGCGTTCGTTGCGCCTTCACGAATTCGCCGCGGACGGTCGGGGTCAAATACATGTTCTGGAACATGTACGTCCGCAACTCTTCGAGCGCGCTTAGGACCTCGGCGGACATCGAGATCTGAGCGTAATCAACACCAAGCGTCGAGTCGATCACGTCGCGCACCATGCGGTCGATCCGGTCGCCGCCCTTGTTGCCGAGGGCCTTGCGGATGTCTTTCGGGATGTCGTCCTCGGTCAGTACCCCCGCGCGGATGCCGTCGTCGATGTCGTGATTGACGTACGCGATGATGTCGGAGATGCGCACGATGTCGCCTTCCAGCGTGAGCGCGCGCGACTTCGGACGACGCCGCAGCAGCTCGCCCTTTTCGCCTTTCGAATGTTTGAGGATGCCGTCGCGAACTTCGATGGTGAGATTCAATCCGCGGCCGTCGTTCTCGAGCACTTCGACGACGCGCACCGATTGTCGGTAGTGATCGAAGCCGCCCTTCACGAGTTTGTTGAGCGCGGCCTCGCCGGCGTGGCCGAATGCGGAGTGGCCGAGGTCGTGACCGAGTCCGATGGCCTCGGTGAGCACTTCGTTGAGGCGTAGCGACTTCGCAATCGTGCGCGCGATCTGCGTCACCTCCAGCACATGCGTCAGCCGCGTGCGGTAGTGATCGCCCTCGGGCGCGAGAAACACCTGCGTCTTGTGCTTCAGCCGGCGGAAGGCCTTGCAATGAATGATGCGGTCGCGGTCGCGCTGATACGACGGCCGGATATCGTCCTCGGCCTCTTCGCGATCGCGTCCGCGCGTCTCGGAGCTGCGCGCCGCGCGCGCCACCAGCGTGTCGCGCTCGATGTTTTCGAGCATCTCGCGGATGGACGTCAGAACGGCTTCTCCAGCGATTCGGACTGCGGCGTGAAGAGCTTCGCGCCGTCGGGCGTGATGTACATGTCGTCTTCGAGCCGCACGCCGAATTCGCCGCGGATGTAGATACCCGGCTCGTCGCTGAAGGTCATCCCGGGCTGCGCGCGCAACGACTTCGCCCATCCGAACATGTTGTTTTTCACCAGGTACGGCCACTCGTGACCGTCCATGCCGATGCCGTGGCCGAGGCGGTGCGAGAAGTATTTGAAGCCGGGGCCGTAGCCGGCGGCCACGATGACGTCGCGCGCGGCGGCATCGATCGATTCGAGCGGCGCGCCGGGCTTCGCTGCGTTCAGCGCCGCGCTCTGGGCGCGCTTCACGATGTCGAAGACCTTGTTCATCTTGTCGGTCGCTTTGCCGAGGACGAACGTGCGTGTTATGTCGGATTGGTAGCCTTCGACGGTGCAGCCGTCGTCGACCATGATGATCGTGCCTTCGCGAATGACCTGGGGGGTTGATGAGCCGTGCGGCAGCGCGGTCCACTGCCCCGTTTGCGCGGTCGCATCGCCGGAGAATCCAACGCGTTTGTACGCCTGCGAAATCAGCTCCGAGACATCGTGTTGCGTCATTCCCGGCTGCAACGCTTGATACACGGCGTTGTAAACCTTGAGCGTGGCTGTGTTGGCGAGCTGCATCAACGCGAGTTCGTGGGCGTCTTTGATCATGCGGCAACCGGCGGTGATGGCCGTGCCGAGGACGACGTTCGATTGCGGCGCGGCGGACGCGATGCCTTCGCTCCAGACCAGTTTCGTCGTCTCTTCGATACCGGTCGTGGCCGTGCCGAGGCCGCGATCTTTCAAGCCGTGCGCGACAAGCGCGTACGGGCTTTCATCTTCGTTCCAGGTGCGCACGTCGGCATGATCGGGTCCGAACGGACCGAGGGCGATCTGTTCGCGCGCGCGATCCTCTTCGAACGCGGGGCAGACGAAAAACGGCTCGCCCTTGACCGGAATGACGCACGCGAAGAGCCGCTCGCCGCCGCCCCAGCGCATGCCGGCGAAATACATCAGCGAGGTTCCGCCGGTAAGGATCAGCGCGCCGATCTTGTGCTCAGCCATGAGCCGCTTCGCTTTCTCGATGCGCGCGCGGCGCTCATCGTTCGTGATCGGCTTGGCCTGATCGCGCATCGACGTCAGCGCGGCGATGGAGGGCGGCAGCTTGCCGCCTTCCGATTGAGCGAAAAGCGATGGCGTTCTCCACATCGCCGTCAGTGCTGCGGATGCGCCAAGGAATTTGCGGCGGTTCATGGCCGCGATTCTATCTGGTGTGCGACGGAGCGCTGGCGTCCTCGCCGCCGAACCGGCAAACCCTCAACATTCGACAGCGAGGACGCAGCCGAGCCAGCCGGCGAGACGCCAGCGTTCCGGCCGCGGATGTCGCGGCGCCACCGGCAGATCCTGACGCTCGCTTCGCTCACGCAGGATGGGAACTTCATCGTCCTCCGAAGAACACTGGATCTCCTGATGCGTTGTCGATGATGGAACCGTAAGCGAAGAGGTTCGCTGGTCCGTCGGCGTGCGCGAGGAGTGTGAGCGTTCCGAGGCGCGGGGTGTTGGCGGCGGGGAAGAGCGCGCCGACGGCGAACTGGACTTGCGAGCGCGGCGAAAGGCCGAGCTGCGTCGTGCCGAGGACGGCGCCTGTGTCGGAGAGCAGCGTTGTCGTCACCGTGAGTTGCGTGTCGCCGCCGTTGACGAATCCGACGTTGGATCGAAATGCGGAGTCGGAGCGGAGGCCCGGCACGAACGAGTCGTTGCCGAACGTCGTCACCGGGTCGATCGACTGGCCGTACGTGCCGCCGTTGTCCGCGGTGATGTACGTGCGGCTGGTCACGATCGGACCGGAGGCGGTCGTCCACGAAACCTGCAGCGCGCCGGTGCCCGAGGGGATGCCGAGGAATTGCGCGACATCGGCGATGACGATTGTGCGCGACGGTGCAATCGTGACGTTGTGCGACGTCGCGCCGCGGTTGTCCTGGCCGGCGGCGAGGTAGCGCAGTGCTACGGTCATCGTGGTCAGTCCGGGATTGAAGAGCGTGACGTCGCTGCGCCAGAAGGTGCCGTTGATGCCGGGCGCGCGGCCGATCGCGGGGACGGTCAGCTCCGAGCCTTTTGGCGTGGGGATGGCCTGGACGTAGATCGGATCCTGCGTGCGGTTGTCGATGACGGAGCCGTACGCGCTGACCGCGTTCGGCGTCGCGGCGTCGACGCGCATCGAGAGCGCGGCGAAGGTGCGGCCGTTCACCGCCGGAAAGAACGAGCCGAGGGACGACTGCTGGAAATTGTTCTCGGGCAGGGTCACCGAAGTCGTCGCGACCACGTTGCCGTTCGCGTCGTACAGCGTCAGGCCCGCGTTCACCGGCAGCGCGGTGCGATTGACGAGACCGATGTTCGTACGGAAATTCGCGTCGGACTCGAGGCCGGTGAGCAGCAGCGTCGACGTGAGGTCATCGCTGCTGACATTCGGCACGGATTGGCCGTACGTTCCGACCAAGCCGGTCGTGAACGTGCGGCTGGTGATGCGGATGGCAGGCGTCGTCGTCGCGCTCGACGCTTCGATGGCAATCGCTCCGGCTCCGTTGGAGAGGCCGAAGAGATCATTGAGGGCGTTCGCGTACGTGACCGACTGATTGACGCCGAGGAAGAGGCTGCGCGTGAGCACGGGCGCGCCGCCGCCGGGGATGAACGTGAACTGGCCGCTGGCCGGCTCGCTGCCGCCGTTGAACAGCGTCAACTCCGTGCGCCAGACGGAGCCGCCCACGCCGTTCGTCTGCGCCGCCGCGGGAACGAGTGAGCGATAGGCCGTCGGCGGGAGGATCGTCACGACGTGCGACGCCGTCGAGGATGACGTTGCATTCGAAACCGTCAGCGAAACGCCGAACGAACCTTGTGTCATGTAGGCGTGCGTCGGATTCTGTGAATTTGACGACGATCCGTCGCCGAAACTCCATTGCCACGATGTCGGCGAGCCGGTCGATTGATCGGTGAACGCGACGTTCGCACGGACGGTCGTTGACGACGGCGAAATTGCGAATGCCGCGGAAACCGGTGGCGCGGCGGGCGTCGACGTCGTGACCGAGACCGTGTGCGAAATCGCCGACTGCAGGCCGGTGGATGTCGAGACCGTCAGTGTGACGGAGTAGTTGCCGCCGATCGTGTAGCGCTTTACTGGATTCGGTGTGGTCGATGACGTGCCGTCGCCGAAGTTCCAGAACCACGACGAGATGTTGCCCGAGGAGCGGTCGCTGAAATTGATGTTGGTCTGCGTGGTCGGATTCGAAGGCGAGAAGGTGAAGTCGGAAGCAATTCCGGAGCTGACCGACACCACATGCGATGCGAACGATTGTCCGTTCGCGGTGAGCTGGATCGTGTAGGTGCCGGGCGCGCTGTAGAGGTGCGTCGGATTCTGAAACGTCGAGGTGCCGCCGTCGCCGAAGTTCCATGACCACGACGTTGCACCGGTCGATGTATCGCTGCAGATGAACGTGGTCACGCCGGCCACACCGGCCGAGGGGCTGACCACGAACGATGCGGCGACGGACGTTGCGATGGTGGCGCTGGCCGTATTCGATTGTGCCGACTCGCCGGCGCTGTTGAACGCGGTGACATAGAAACGATACGTGCCGCCGGCCAGGCTGGAGATCGTCGCGCCACGGCTGCCGGCGGCGAGGTCGGGCGACAGACGGGTGAACGCGCCGTTGCCGCTGGCGATGTAGACGCGATAGCCGCTCTCATTCGTGGCGTTGTCGTTCCACAGCAGGTTCGCGTTCGATCCGGACGGCGTCACGACCAGCCCTGTCGGCGCGGCAGGCGTCGTGGGCGGAGGCGGAGGCGCGACCGAACCGTTGGGATAGAGCCAGCGCGCGGCCACCTGATCGTCGGCGCGCAATGTCGGCCCGAGTCCGGTGACCGAGGGGTACATCAGCGCGGTGCTGTCGGTGCTGTGGCCGAATCCGAGCGTGTGTCCAAACTCGTGCGCGACGATCTCCGCGAGCGTGGCGCTGGAGAGACCCGCGGTCGGCGACACGCCGTCCTGAATCGTCAGATTTCCTTCGATGATGATGAACGCGCGATACGTCTGCGACGTGTGGGTGCCGTCGGCGTCGAACGGCCCGGTCCAGTTCATCGAACCGGAAACTCCGTTGAATCCGCCCTGCCCGACGATCCCGCCGGTGGATGGATTGAACGTGCCGCTGATCTCGCCCTTTGGATCGTTAAAGAGAATTTCGTTCACGCCGTTCGGAGCGGAGAGGCCGCCCGGCGCCGCGGTGGTCGTACCGGAGTAGGCGTAGTTGATCTTCGCGGCGGTGTAGCTGTTCCACGCGTTCATCGCGGTCTGGATCTCGGTCACGCCGCCGCCGCTGTAGCCGGGCTGCGTTCCGTTGCTGTACCACTTGGCGTTCCCGCCGCTGTCGAAAGCGTTCCAGCGATAAACCGTCCCCTCGGAGATGAGCGTGAACTGCGGTTTGATGACGCGGTTGTCCATGGCCGACGTGGTGACGTCGCGCTCGAGGACGGGATTGGCGACGCCGTAGCTCTTCACGCCGTCGCGTCCGGCCACGCGGTCAGTGACGTACGACTCGAATGCGGAGGCATCGCGCTGAATGTTTTTCGTCTCGATCGGCTGCAGCGACGAATCGAGCAGCAGGACATCGCCCGCGTTGTCGTCGCGAACGAGAAAGCGGCGTCCGTTCGCGGCGCGTTCTTCGCTGAACTTTCCGACGAAGAGATCGATTGTTTGGTAGTCGCCGCGCATCGTCGGCGTGAGGAACGCCATCACGCGTTCGCCCGGCTGATACACCGGCGACCCGAAGACCTTCGTGATGCGGTCGTCGATCACGCCGCCGACTTCGCGGATGGTGATCTCGCCTGCGGCATCGCCTTTCAACGTGCGGTCGACGGCCAGCTTCGTCTCCGTCCAGATTCCCTCGCCGCGAAGAACGGGCGCGGAGCTGATGACGATGCCCTCAACGATGACCGGTGATTTGCTAATGAGCTGGTCATCGGTCGGCAGAACGATGGTCGTCGCCGACGCGGCGGAAGCGAGAATCATCAAGACACACGTCGGCCAGTACACCGTGAAGTGTTTGAGCATTGATCGGTCTCCTAGTTGTTGGGGCGGACTGCTCCCTGCGTACGCCGGCGTGAGTCCGGGAGGGGAGCGGGTCTGGTCATCGGGACGAAGTTATTCGGCGTTAACGCCGCATCGCGCTGCTACCATTCCAGGGAGTCGGGCGTAGGGGGTGGGGAGTCGGAGTTCCAATTCGATGCTTCAATTTCCGACACCCGACACCCGACTCCCGAAAACATTCATGCTCGCGCCTGACGCAATGCTCGGTCCCTATCGGATCGTGAGCCTTCTCGGCGAAGGCGGCATGGGCGCCGTCTATCGCGCCAAGGACACGCGCCTCGGACGCGACGTCGCGATCAAAATCCTGACGGCACTCACGCTCAGCGATCAGGAACGCGTGCAACGTTTCGAGCAGGAAGCGCGCGCGACCGGGATGCTGAATCATCCCAACCTGCTGACGATCTACGACGTCGGCAACGAGGGCGGGACGGCGTACATCGTCAGTGAGTTGCTCGAAGGAGCGACGCTGAGCGAGCGGCTGGCCCGCGGTCCGCTGCCGCCGCGCCGCGCCGTCGATGCCGCGCTGCAGGTCGCGAACGGACTGGCAGCCGCGCACGAGAAAGGGATCATTCATCGCGATCTCAAGCCGGACAACATCTTCCTGACGCGCGACGGCCGCGCCAAGATCCTCGACTTCGGCATCGCCAAACTGAGCTCGAAATCGGACGACGGCGGCATCTTCCAGCAGGCCGCGACCGAACCGGGCATGGTCCTCGGCACGGTCGGCTACATGTCGCCCGAGCAGGTGCGCGGCGAGGCCGTCGACACGCGCTCCGACATCTTCGCCTTCGGCGCGATCCTCTACGAGATGCTGACCGGCGTCCGCGCGTTCAAACGCGGCTCGTCGATCGAGACGCTGAGCGCGATCCTGAAAGAGGATCCGCCTGACCTCGCCGACTCCCTGCCGAACATCCCGCCGGCGCTGGAGCGGCTGACGCGCCGTTGTCTGGAGAAGGATCGCGAGCTGCGTTTTCAATCGGCTCGCGATCTGGCGTTCAACCTCGAGACGATGTCGACGATGTCGACGGCAGGTACGTTGTCGAACGTCGCCAATCCCGCTCACTCCGCGACGATGCGCATTCAGCCCGATGCGCCGCATCGCACCTCGGCCACGGCGATCCGCCCCGTGACCTCAGCGATACCGTCCACCGTTCGCACCACCGCGAGGCCGGCGACGCTGGCGCAGCCGAAACCGCACCGCGTTTCGCCGATTCTGCTCACGCTGCTCTTCCTCGTCGCCATCGCCGGCGCGGCGTGGGGCGGTTGGTACTTCGCCACCGATCGAATGAAGTCCGAAGCGCCACCCGAGGTCGTGTTTCATCGGATGACGTTCCGGCGCGGCGAGGTGCGGTCGGCGCGCTTCGGTCCGGACGGAGATTCGATCGTCTACAGCGCGGCGTGGGACGGCAATCCATCCGAGGTCTTCGTCGCAAACCGGCAAAGCCCGGAGCCGCGGCCGCTCGGCGTGAAAGATGCCGACGTCCTGGCGATTTCGAAATCGACGGAGCTGGCCATCCTTCTCCATCGCGATCGCCTGACCGGCCTCGGCACGCTCGCCCGCGTCCCGCTCGCTGGCGGCACGCCGCGCGAAGTGGCCGAGCAGGTGTTGCAGGCCGACTGGTCGCCCGACGGCACGAACCTCACGGCGATCGTCGGCGGCAACGGAACGTTCCGCATCGAGTCGCCGCTGGGCCGCGTTCGCTACGAAACGCCGCACGCGTTGCGCGACATCCGCGTCGCGTCCGACGGACGCATCGCATTCATCGAAACCTACAGCGGCAAGAGCGACGTGGCCGTGCTTGATCCGAAATCATCAAAGCCGGTGTCGATCGCGCGCGGATGGGGACACGGTGCGAACGGACTGGCGTGGGCGCCAGGCGGCAAGGAAATCTGGATCACGGCCACGGACAGCGGCGCGCCGCCGGCCCTGTACGCGATCGCTGTCGATACCGGCGACACGCGTCTCATCAACCGTTTGACAGGATTGATGCGGCTCTACGACATCGCGCCCGCGGGCCACGTGCTGCTGTCGAACGGAATGTGGCGCGCGGCGCTGGAAGTGCAGGCGCCGGGCGAAACCGCCGAACGCGATCTGTCATGGCTCGATTGGTCGATCCTCGCGGATCTCTCGCGCGACGGCCACACGATCCTCTTCAACGAGCCGCGCGAAGGCGGCGGCGCGGCGAGCGCGATGTACCTGCGCCGTCTCGATGCGGCGACTCCGGTGCGCATCGCCGACGGCTACGGCGACGCGATCTCTCCCGACGGCAAGTACGTCCTCGGCCACAGCGGCGCGAAGCTGGTCGTCGTTCCCACCGGCAGCGGCGAGGCGCGCGAGCTCAAAACCGACGGCGCCTTCGACTTCGGCGCGGCATGGCTCCCCGACGGCCGCCGCGTCGTGATCGCCGGCGCACTGCCAAAGAAGGGCTACCAACTCATGGTCATCGATACGCTCGACGAGTCTGTGAAGCCGATCTCGCCCGAAGGCATCTGGGGCGATGCGTATCGCCCGTTTGCCGTATCGCCCGACGGCCATTACGCCGCCGGAATGACGAAGCAGCAGACCATCGCGCTCTATCCGATCGACGCCACCGCGGAGCCGTCGATCGTCCCCGCCATCGAGCCGGGCGAAATTCCGATCGCCTGGTCCGCCGACGGCGCTTCGCTCTTCGTCCATCGCCCCACCGCCCTCCCCGCGCAAGTGACGCGCGTGACGCTCGCCACCGGCGCGCGCGAACCGTGGAAGCAGTTCTCGCCGACCGATCCCGCCGGCGTCTACAAGATCGCTCCGATCTGCATCACCGCCGACGGCACCGCCTACGCCTACGACGCGCTCCGGATACTCGGCGATCTCTACGTCGCCGACGGTCTGCGCTGATCACCCGCCCGCAAACGCGACGACGATTTCGACCTCGTCGCCATCCTTAAGCACGACGTCTTTCTCGCCATGCAGCACAAGATCCCCATTCACCGCGAAGTTGAACAACTCATCGCGGTCGCCTGCGAGATCAAGTTTCGCGATGATGTCGGCGAGGGAGTCGGCGTTTATCGTGATGAGGTCGCCGCGCCCTTCGCGCAGCGGCTCGGGCAGTCGGACGGTGATCACGAAGCGTCCTTTCGATACGTGATGCCCCAGATCGCGAACAGCTCACGGCAGGCGTCGTCAAAACGTCCGATGAAATCGATCGTTTGAATCTGGGGCAGCACCCAACTCAGTTCCTTCGCCGAACAGCCGCTGATCCGCAGCGGGACGATGCGTCCATCGAACCGCGGCTCCTCGACGGCATACGTCACTTCTCGTTTCACCCATCGCGAGGCGATCGCCGCGGGCGACAGAATTACGATCATCCAATCGCAGCGAGCCAGTGCGTGGCCGATCTCATCGTGCCATTGCGCTGCTCCCCGGATGCCGTGCTCACTAAACCAAACCGACACACCGTTTTCACGCAGCACATCCACGAGCCGCTTCAGGAATCGTTTGTCTTTCGCGGAGTGAGAGAGAAAGACTTCGACAGGAAAGGTTCGAGCTTTCCTTTTGCGCGAGGCCATTGACTCACGCGGCCGTTTTCAGGAACTTGAGGATCTTTTCCGCGGTCCGCTGCGGATCCTGCGCTTCCTTGATGAAGGGCAAATCGCGAAGGATCCAGGGATAACGGAACGGTCCCTGCGACGGCGACCGACGCTCGACGGTGATGACACGATTTTCAAACCGAGGGGTCGTGATCGCGAATTCGAATGCCTTCTTCAGGTCCGGCGAACCGCTCGTTTCCTCGGAGAGGACGAGAATCATGGTATCGGCGCGATCGAGAGCGCGCGCACCTGAGCGAAGCCAGTTCGTTCCCGGTTCTACATCGCGGGCGTCAAGCCATGCGTCGATTCCGGCTCCGTGAAGGTAGCTGGCAATCTTCGCTGCAAACTCGCGATCCGCGTCGCCATGGCTGATGAATACGAACATAACGCGCTCATTCTACGCCGTCAGAACTCCCTCCAACTCCTCGCGCCACTCCGGCGTTGGGATGCCTTCCTCGGTCAGGTTCGAGATCGCGTAGAAGCGGGAGAGCATCTTGTCGAACTCGGCGCGGTCGATCTTTTCGCCTTTGTAGGGACCGACGCCGATGGCTTCTTCGAACCAGCGTTTCGGGAGGGTGTCGTCGGCGCGGGTGATGCCGAGTTTCGCGTTGATGAGGCGTTCGACGCCCATCACGTTGAGGCCGATGTGGTCGATCGCTTCGTTCGTCAGCTCGATACCGGTCACGTTCGCGACTTGGTCGGCGAACTCTTCGTAGCCGGGGAGCGACGGTGAGTTGAAGAGCTTCGTCGTGAAGCGGCACATGCCGACGGAATCGCCGACCGCGTAAATGTTTTCGCAGCGCCGGACGGCGGTTTCTTTTCCTTCGTAGCTGTTTGGTTCCGCGGAAACGGGGCCGCCGTACAACTCCGCCTTGAAATCGGGAGAGTCGTTGATCTTGGCGTTGATCTCGAGCGTGACGCGATTGCGGAGGTGGTCCATTCCGCGGGTAGCGACGGCCAAGCCGAGGGCGAAGGCTTTGAGGATGCGGGCATCGTGCGGGTCGCTTTGCGTGAGACCTTTCACGGCCATCAGGTAGTCGAGCGACTCAGCGGGATACTTGCCGGTGGCGACGGCCTGCGACGAATCGGCGATGACGTCGCCGAAGCCTTCGCGCTTCGCGGTCATGAAAAGCAATCGCTCGATCGTCTCGTAGTTGCCCCATTCGAGATCGAGTTGCGTTTGCTCGCGAGTGATGATGCCGCGCTGGTAAAGCTCCATCGCCCACGAGATTGCGGAGCCAGTCGACGCTGTGTCGAGTCCGAGGTCGTTGCAGATGTTGTTCAGTCGCAGCACCTGCGTGACTTCAGTGATCCCGACGTTCGGGCCGAACTTGCCGAGGGTAACGTACTCGGGGCCGTCACCTTTTACGTACTTGTCGTGAATGGTTGTGGGATTCTCCGACACCCCACCCCCGACACCCGACTCCCCAAGCATCGACATGTCGTTCAGCGGACGGCAATTCACAGGGCACGCGAAACACCCCTCCATGCCGGGGCGGTACGGATCGATGTTCTCGGCGTCGAGTTTGTCGGTCCAGGTCGTTTCCTGATTGTTCTTCGTCCCCATCGCGCCGAGCATGCGCGACGGTTTGTAGAGGAACGGCGTGCCGCGCTTCTTCAGCGCGTTCTTGACGACGGACGTGCCGAGGAGCTTGACGGCCACGTCGCGGTTGCGGAGCTTGTGCGGACGGGCGGTGGTGAGGTCGGCGGTGCGGCCCTGAATGAGCACCGCCTTGAGATTGAGCGCGCCCATCTTCGCGCCGGGACCGCCGCGGGCGTAGATCGCTTTCGGCCCGGCCATGATGCCGGAGCAGAGGACGAGGTTCTCGCCCGCGGTCGTGATCGCGGCGAGGCCGTAATCCTTCCCTTCCACTCCGTTGAAATCCGCCGCGATCTTCGCGCGGAGGTCGATGTTGTCGAGGCCGACGAAGGGCGCGGCATCGACGAACTTCGGTTGATTGCCTTCGAAATGCAGCAGCGTCCACTTCGGCGCTCTCCCGTAGAGCACGAGGTGATCGATCCCGTTGAGTTTCATGAACGACGGGAAGTAGTCGCCGGCGTTCGAATCCATCAGCACGCGCGACTCCGGCGACCACGAGGTCACGTTGCCGCGCGATGCCGACGGAACCATCGACGTCAAAATCCCCGTCCCGAAAATCAGCGGGACGTCGGGATCGATCGGCTCCAGCCTCTCATCGAGCAGGTTGTGCAGCAGGAACATGTTCACTCCGCGTCCGCCGAGGAGCGCAGTGACGACGCGATGCGGAATCCAGGCGCGGCGGATTTCCTGGCGCGAGAGATCGACGAAGATCGTCTGACCCTGCGTCGGGAATTGCTGCTCGGACGCGAGCCGCGGGAAAAGCGCGTCGACGCGCTCTCTAATCGACATGAGCGGATCTTAGAACATCGCGTAAATAGCACGCTGTTCCGGGACCGCATATCATCGCGAAGGCAAGGTCATGCAGAGAGAGGAGAAGTCGGAGCGCAGCCAGCGGCAGGTGCTCGACGCCGCGCTGCAATTGTTCTCGCATCAGGGATATCGCGCCACCACGGTGCGCGACATCGCTGAGAGCGCTCATGTCTCGACCGGCAACGTCTATCACCACTTTCCCGACAAGGAATCGATCTTCCGGTCGCTGCTCGACGAGTTCTGGCGCATCACCGAAACGCGCCGCTATCCCTTCACGCGCGCCCTTTCGATCGGACAGTTTCCCGACAACATCGAGCAGCTCGGTCTGGCAGCGCGCGAATCGATCCGCGAGTTCAAGCCTTACTTCGCGCTGATCTTCGTCGACGTCATCGAGTTCGAAGGGACGCACATCCGCAAGTTCTACAGTGAGCTCGGTAAGCGCTATGGTGCGTTCGTCGGCGAAGAAGCCCTCGGTGCGATGCGGCAGCGTCTCCGCCCCTCGGTCTCCGCCATCGACGCGCTTCTCATCACCGCCCGCGTCTTCTTCAACTACTTCACCATCGAGATCCTCTTCAACGTCCCCGAACCGTTTGGCAAAGACGCCGCGCACGTCATCAAAGAGCTGTCCGACATCGTGCGCAATGGGATATTGATGAGCGACCAACGTTAGGAGATTGATTGAAACGTTTCGCGCTTCTCACCCTTCTTGCCACCACTGCGCTCGCACAACAGCAAAACGACACCGACTACACGCGTCAGATCAAGCAGTTCACGACCGGTCCGCAGTTCATCACCGAGATGGTCGATCACCTGCCGGCGTCCGCGAAGGTCCCCACGCCGCTGAAGTTCTTCGGATACATCGCCGGCGCCGAGGGGCATCTGACGTATTCGGAAGATGTGAATCGCTACATGCGCGCGCTCGAAGGCGCCTCCCCTCGGGTGAAAGTCTTCTCGATCGGCAAAAGCGAGGAAGGACGCGAGATGATCGCCGTCGCGGTCGGTGCCGACGACACGATCGCGCATCTCGATCGCTATCGCGACATCACCAAACGTCTCGCCGATCCGCGTTCGCTGACCGACGCCGATGCGTCGAGGTTAGTCGCTGACGGCAAGCCGATCTACTACATCACCGGCTCGATCCACTCGCCGGAAACCGGCAGTCCGGAAATGCTGATGGAGCTCGCGTACCGGCTGGCGGTTGAGGAGGCGCCGCTGGTCCGCAAGATCCGCGACAACGCCATCGTGCTCATCACGCCGGTCGTAGAAGTCGATGGACGCGATCGCCAGCTCGATCTCTCCCGCTGGCGCGACGCCAATCCGAATCGCCCCGTGCCGCCGCTCGTCTACTGGGGTCACTACGTCGCCCACGACAACAATCGCGACAACCTCGGCCTGGCGCTCGCGCTGAGCCGCAACGTGCTGAATGCTTTTTTTGCCTTTCACCCCCAGGTTCTCCACGACCTCCATGAGTCGGTGCCGTTCATGTACATCTCCACAGGCACCGGTCCGTACAACCCCTCCATCGATCCGCTCGTGGTCGACGAATGGCAACGCATGGCCTGGCACGAAGTGCAGGAGCTGACCAAGCGCGGCCTGCCCGGCGTCTGGACCTACGGTTTCTACGACGGCTGGGCGCCGAACTACATGATGTGGGCGGGCCAGGGACACAACGCCATCGGCCGTTTCTACGAGACGTTCGGCAACCGTTTTCCGATGACTGCCGATCGCGTCGTGCGCGGCCAGAGCGATCGCGCCTGGTTCCGTCCCAATCCGCCGCTGCCGACCGTGAAGTGGTCGCTGCGCAACAACATTAACTATCAGCAGAGCGGAATCCTCCTCGCGCTCTCCGATTTCGCCGATCGCCGTCAGCACTTCCTCGAGCAGTTTTATCTCCTCGGCAAACGCTCGATCGCCAAGACCGCGAACGAAGGTCCCTCGGCATGGGTATTCGACGGCGCACAGAAACGCCAGGGACAGCTCAACGATCTGATATCGCTGCTCCGCACGCACGGCGTCGAAGTGCAGCAGTCCGATGCGCCGTTCAGTGTCGCCGTCGACTGGCCGCCCTCGGCGAAGAAAGAGAAAACTGATTTCGCCAAAGGCAGCTTCATCATCCGCATGGACCAGCCCTACTCGCGTCTCGCCGACGCCATGCTCGACGTGCAGTACGTCCGCAGCGACGAGAAGGTCTACGACGACACCGGCTGGACGCTCGGCTACCTGAAGAACGTCGACTTCAAACGCGTGGCAAATCCCGATGTGCTGAAGGTGCCGATGCACGCGTGGAGCGGCGCGCCGGCCGCGGCGTCATCGAACATCATCGAGAACAACGCCGATACGTCGTTGCCACGCCTCGTCTGGAGCGATCGCAATACGCGTCGCCTCGTCGCCGACGAGCTGTTCACCGTCGATAACAAGAAGTACGCGGCCGGAACGATCGTCAACGCATCCGCTGCCCCGGCGACGAAGACGCACGAGCTCCACCTCCCGCGCGTGGCCATCCTGCACACATGGCTCCGCACGCAGGACGAAGGGTGGTTCCGGCTCGCGCTGGAGTCGCTCAACATTCCGTACAGCTACATCTCGACGCAGGAAGTGTCGCGCACGCCAAACCTGCGCGAGAAGTTCGACGTCATCCTCTTTGCGCCGACCGGCGGCAGCAACTCGTCCGCGGAAATCGTCAACGGACTTCCGCCCGGCCCGCCGCTTCCGTGGCGCAAGACTGGCATCACCCCGAATCTCGGCGGTATCGACGAAACCGACGACATGCGTCCCGGCCTCGGCCTGACCGGCGTCGACAGCCTCACCCGTTTCGTCGAGGACGGCGGCCTGCTCATCACCGCGCGCGACACCTCGATCTGGGCCGTGCAGTACGGCCTGGCGCGATGGATTCGCATCATCGAACCGCAGAAGCTGCGCGCGCCCGGCACGATCCTTCTCGCCACCGTCACCGACAAGAAGAGTCCCATCGCCGCCGGCTACGACGACACGCTCCCGATCTACTACGCCGGCGCGCCAATTTTCCAGGTTGGACTTACGCCGCCGCCCGCGCCGGAGACGCGTCCCAGCGGTCGCGGAGGCAAGAACGACCCCGACGTCCCGCAAGGCCGTCCCTTCGTCCCGCTGCCGGAACGCCCGAAGGCCGCGCCGGGCGAGGAAGGATTCCAGACTCCTGAAGACGCGCCGTGGAACTCCGACTACGCATTGCCGCGTCCCGAAGATCGTCCGCGCGTCATCGTCTCGTTCGCGAAAGAAGTCGACAAGCTCCTCCTCTCCGGCATGCTCGAAGCGGGCGAAGAAATCGCCGGCAAGCCGATCGTCATCGATTCGCCGCGCGGCAAAGGCCACATCCTCCTCTTCGCCAACAACCCGATGTGGCGCCAGAACACGCAAGGCAGCTACGCGCTGGTGACAAACGCGATCATGAATTGGGATCACTTGCGTTGAGTTGGGACGTCAATCGATACGAGCGGTTCAAGAACGAGCGCGCGCAACCGTTCCGCGACCTCGCCGCGCTCATCGACCCGCGCCCGAACATGCGCATTATCGACCTCGGCTGCGGCACTGGCGAGCTGACGCGCGAATTACACGAGCAACTCGCTGCATCGGAAACGTTAGGCATCGATAGCTCCGAATCGATGCTCCACAAGGCATCGCCGTCGTCCAGGCTGCACTTCAAACTCAGCGACATCGCCTCTTTCACGACTGACAATCCGTTCGATCTCGTCTTCTCCAACGCCGCCCTGCACTGGGTCCCCGATCACGAGCGCCTCTTCACGCGCCTGCTGTCATTGCTCGCGCCTAACGGACAGCTCGCGGTGCAGATGCCGGCGAATCACGACCATCCCTCCCACCGCATCGCAGCCGAGCTCGCGACGTCCTTCGGAATCGAGCCTCGCTCCGTAAACATCCTCGCCCCCGAGTCCTACGCCACCCTCCTCCATCGCCTCGGCGTCGCCCGGCAGCACGTCCGCGTTCAAGTCTACGGCCACGTCCTTCCATCGACAGCCGACGTCGTCGAATGGACCAAAGGCTCGACGTTGACGCCATATCGCGAAGCGCTACCAGCGCATCGTTACGAAGCGTTCCTCACTGAGTACACCGACAGCTTGGTCGCCGCCCTAGGGGATTTACGCCCGTACTTCTATACGTTCAAGAGGATCCTCCTCTGGGCGGGGAAGTGAGGTAGGGATCGGGCGGGCTGCAACACTCCTCTGTTATCCGTCTTTCCAAAAAACAGGATGAAGTGCTCGGCGTCGACACGAATCCCGTTGAAGGGTTGATCCAGGGCTCAGGGCTCGTTGCATCGATCGCAGGCAAAGAACTGCGGCGCCAGATGGATCACGACCCGTCGTTGCGCAAGATCCTGCACTGCTTCGCCTACACGATGATCGCGCATGTCGCGCAGCTGGCGTGCTGCAACCGGCTGCATGTCGTCGAACAACGGCTCGCGCACTGGCTTCTGGTGCTGCAAGACCGAGCCGGCTCCGACGAGATGCCATTGACCCAGGAGTTCCTCGGTCGCATGCTTTCGACGCGACGCGCAGGAATCAATGCGGCCATGAAGGCTCTCGAACTCGCCGGCACGATCGAGCATGAACGCGGACGCGTCCGGGTCACCGACCGCGACAAACTGGAGCAGGCGTCGTGCGAGTGCTACCGGGCGATGTTCGACGAGTACGAACGAGCGCTGGGATTTCACCACTTGTTGCGAGGTCAGCACAATGAACGATGACGCGAAAAAAGTCTTCGAAGGGAAGCATCTGCTCGTCCTCGAGCGGGACAACTGGCAATTCGTCGAACGGACGAAAGGCAAGTCGGCGGTGGTGATCCTCGCGGTTACGGACGACGATCGAATCGTCTTCGTCGAACAGTTGCGACGTCCCGTGAACGCGCGCGTCATCGACTTTCCGGCAGGTCTTGTCGGCGACGAAGATGAGCACGACGATCCTGCCGAAACCGCGAAGAAGGAACTGCTCGAAGAAACGGGATACGCCTGTGAAGATGTGGAACGCCTCACGTCCGGCCCGACGTCGCCCGGCATCACCTCGGAGCTAGTGACCTTCTACCGCGCCCGAGGATTGACGGAACGTGGAGAGGGCGGCGGAGTGGGTGGCGAGGACATCGCCGTGCACCGCATCCCGCGCAATGCCGTCGCCGATTGGCTGAAACGCAAGAATGGCGAGGGCGTGCTGATCGATGTGAAAGTGTGGGCAGGATTGTGGTGGCTGTCGTGATGCCGTCATTCCCGCGAATGCGTGAGCTGGAGCGCCGGTGTCCAGCACCGCGAAGTCGATGTGTCCCACGCGCGACGGGGAGCACTTTTTTGTTCTGCAGTCCGACCCGAATGCGCGTCCGAGCCAAGCATCCATCATTCTTAACATGAAGGAATGACCATCTTTGAGTCACTGACCGGAACGCTGGCGTCCTCGCCGGCGTGGCTCGGCTGCGTCTCGCTGCCGAACCGGCAAGCTCTCGAATGTTGCTGGTAACCCACACCGCGCAAGCCACGCATTCGGCGCCAGGACGCCATCTTTCCGGCGTTCACGCTCGCAGCCGCTCCAGAATCTTCTCGTGCACGCCTTCGAACGATCCCGAGGACATGACCAGAATCACGTCGCCCGCTTTCGCGTCGCGTGCGACGACATTCGCGATTGCATCGATGTCGTCGATCTGTTCGGCGGGGATGCCGTCGGCGTTCAGGCGCTCCACGATGGAGGGGACCGACATCATCTTGTCGAGTCCGTAGCGCGTTTCATAGCGGTCCTTGTGAAAGATCGGACCGACGATGACGCGATCGGCCTGGTGGAATGCATCGATGTAGCCGTCTTCGAACTCCTTACGACTCGACGAGATCGATCGCGGCTCGAACAGCGCCCAAACGCGTTGACCGGGATAGCGACGCTGCGCGCCGGCGAGGGTCGTGTCGATCGCGGTTGGATGGTGCGCAAAATCGTCGATGACGGTGACGCCGCGCTCCACGCCGCGAACTTCCATCCGCCGCCTGATGCCCTTGAAGGTTTCCAGCCCGCGCTGAATCTCCTCGGCCGAAACGCCGCGCATGCGGGCGATGGCAATGTCGGCGAGCGCATTGACGACGTTGTGCTGGCCGGAGAGATTCGTGCGGAAGCGGAACCACTCACTCCCCTCCCACCACGCCGTGAACGCGTTGCCTTCCGGCAAGAACTCGACGTCGGTCGCGTAAATATCGCAACCGCGCGACATGCCGAACGTGAACCAGCGTGCACGAGCGTCCGACCGCAGCGGCGTCACGTTCGCGTCGTCGCCATTCGCCACGACCACGTCACCCGGCGCAACCTGCTGCACGCCGTGGCGGAAGGCTTCGATGATCGCCTCGAGATTCGCGTAGATATCAGCGTGATCGAACTCGATGTTGTTCAGCAGGAACGTGTTCGCGTGGTAGTGCAGAAACTTCGGACCTTTGTCGAAGAACGACGTGTTGTATTCGTCGCCTTCGATGACGAACTCCGGTCCGTTGCCGAGCTTGAAGTTGTGATTGAAATTGAGCGGAATCCCGCCGACCACCATGCTCGGATCGCGTCCGGCCGATTCCAGCAGCCACGCCATCAGCGACGTCGTCGTGGTCTTTCCGTGCGTCCCTGCCACGACGATGGAGTGCTTCTCTTTGATGAAGAGCTCGTGAATCGCCTCGGGCATCGACGTGTACGGAAGGTCGAGCTCCAGCGTGGCGGCGGCCTCGGCATTGGTCGAGGCTGCCACGTTGCCGATCACCACAAGATCGGGATGGAACGTGACAAGGTGGTCCTTCGTATATCCCTCGAGTACGGCGATGCCGAGGCGGTCGAGATAGGTCGACATCGGCGGATAGACGTGCTCGTCGGAGCCGGCCACTTCGTAGCCGCGCTCCTTCAGCATCCCGGCGAGCGAGGCCATGGCCGTGCCGCCGATCCCGATGAGGTAGACCTTTTTCAGCGCTGGTAGTTCTTTGACGTGAGCCATTGCGGGTGCGGACTGAGCAAGAAGCATGCTCCGCGAGCGCCGATTGTAGAATGACAGAGCCCGCGCAGAGGGAATCGTCATTCGCGGTGGGGTGTTCGAACCCGCGTCCACGAGTAACTTTTTCAGTCGTCCAATACAGGAGGATTTTGTCCATGTCGTCCAAGCGAATTCTTGTCGTCATGATTGCGGTCTTCGTCGCGTTGACCGCCACCCTTTCCTTTGCCGCCGATCAGCCGGCCAAGAAGAAGACGGCGGCTGCAACGGCGAAGAAAGCCGAAGCCGCAAAGGAAGCAGAGAAGGCGCCCCGCCTCACGATCGTCGAGCCCGTCAAGGACTACGGCACGATCGCCAAGGGCGAGAAACTCGACTGGTCGTTCCTGGTGAAGAACACCGGCGACTCCGACCTGCAGATCATCGCCGCCAAGCCTGGCTGCGGCTGCACGGTCGCTGACTTCGATAAGGTCATCAAACCCGGCGAAACCGGCAAGGTCACGGCGCACGTCGATACGACCGCCTTCGCGGGTCCGATCGCCAAGACCGTCACGCTCGAGACGAACGATCCCACTACGCCGACCTCGCAGCTCACGATCCACGCGATCGTGAAGCCGTACGTCGAAGCGTTCCCCGCCGGTTTCGTCCGCTTCAACCTCCTGCAGGGCGAAGCCGACACGCAGTCCGTGATGCTCTACTCGGAAGAGGATGAGCCGTTCCAGGTGACGAAGGTCGAGCTGCCCATCGATCCGGCGACAAACGAGCCGGTCAAGTGGGTAAAGACGACCTTCGACAAAGTCGCGGAAGCCGACAAGGCGCCGAACGTCGGCCGACCGGGACAGGATCAGTACAAGGTGAACATCACCGTCGGCGGTCCGAACGCCAATGTCGGCGCTCTGGCTGAGAAGGTCCACATCTACACGAACTCCAAGCATCAGCCGGACTACTTCGTCAGCATCTCCGGCGTGATCCGTCCGACCTTCCGCGTCGAGCCGTCAATGCTCAACTTCGGCGAAGTGACGCCGAATGACGTGTCCGCCACGCGCATGGTCATGCTGCACTCGAACAACATGAAGGCGCCCGAGTCATTCGTCGTCTCGAAGGCCGAGTCGAACGTATCCGCGATCACCACGAGCGTGAAACCGAGCGCGAACAAGGGCGAGTACGAAGTAACCCTGCAGATCGCCAAGGACGCCAAGCCGGGCGACGTCGACGGCGCCGTGACGATCTACACGAACGACAAGGTGAACCCGATCGTCAAGGTCCCGATGAAAGCGACGATCAAAGCGGCGACGCCGGCAGCGGCAGCATCGAAGTAACGCAACTCAATCGAACTTCAATCGAAAGGCCGCCCGCGAGGGCGGCCTTTTCAATTCACGATCGAAATACCGACGCCGTCGCCGGCGGCCAGAACAATCGTCGTCAGCCGCGCATCCGTCGTAATGCGTTTGTTGAACGCGCGCAGCGCATCCGTCGACGCATCGTGGACATCCTCGGCGACCTTCCCGCCCCATAGCAGGTTGTCGCAGACGATCATCGCGCCCTTGCTGAGCTTCGGCAGGAGCTGATCGAGATACTGCTCGTACTCGGTCTTCACGCAATCGATGAAGACGAAGTCGAATGGACCGTCGAGCGTGGGCAGCACCTCGAGCGCCTTGCCTTGATGGAAGCGCACTTCGCACGCGAGCTGCGCTTCGGCTACGAACTCTTTCGCCGTCGCCAGGATGTCGCGATCGAGCTCGATCGTCTCCAGCACCGCGTCCGCCGCACATTCGCGGCCGAGGACGACGACGGAGTAGCCGATGTTCGTGCCGACCTCGATGAGATGCTTCGGCTGCTTCGCCCTCATCAGTATCCGCATCAGCTGCCCGACCTCGGCATCCGCAATCGGATGCCCATGCGCCGCCGCAAACTCCTCCATCCGCGCCAGGAGCGCATCGCGAGGAGCGAGCAACGTGTCGAGATAGTCAGCCTGAACGCGTTTGATGACCTGATCGATGCGCGATTTCATGCGCGAGATCATAAACCGGTGCTACGGCAAACCCTGCTTCACGGGCGGCACGTCCGGCGGACACGGCAACCCGGTGACCGGCAGCAACGGTGGAGATAAGGACACCCGCTCTTTCGCCGCGTGCGGTTTGCAGAGCAGGAGATGGAGTGCGTGCAGTTTCACCTTCGGCACGCCGGATTCCGCGCTCAGATCATCGATGGCCGTGTCGACGTGCGGCGCCACGCGTTCAAAGAAGAGCCGCAGTTCATCGCGGCCGAGGATTCCCGTGCACTCAATCCACTTCGGGTACTGGTCCCTCAGCCGGCTCGCCAGCCAGGCCTGTTCGCGCCAGCTATTGAGCTGCGTGTAGGAGTAACCGGTGCGGATGGCAAGGTCGAGCGGATCGCTGTGTTCGATCTGTTCGAGATTGGAGAAGCCTTCGTAGCCGAGGCGGCCCTCGTCGCTGATACCGATGCCCGGAAGGCGGTGCATCGGCATCGAGGCGTAGTCAGTCTTTACCTGCAGGAGCAACCGGCCGGCGCGCTGAAGCAGGACCAAACCGCGGTCGGGGAAATAGCCGAGAAAAAAAGCGGCAACGGGGAGCAGCTGAATCAACCTGTCTTCGTCGCCCTTGAAATACGGCATGGAGGGGATAAAGAAGCCGAGCACGATCGCCAGCACGCTCGCCGTCACCATGCGCACCGATCCAGCCACGAGTGTATGCGGCGTAAGGTCGACGTTGAAATAGCTCCACACCAGACTGCTGATCGCGTACACGAAGGCGCCAAGGAAACCGAACTGGAACGCGCAGAGTGAGATCAGCACCTGCCGGAACATCTGCGGATCCGTGGTCGTGTAGAAGGCGACCTTCGGTCCGAGGAGCAGCATGTTCGCGCCGCGCGCGTAGTCAACGCCGCCAAGGTGGCTGGCGCCGTTCGTGATGAAGACCGGCTTCGCCAGGAGGAGGATGACGATTCCGAACGCCACCGTCATCGACATCCCGAACATACTCGGCAGGTAGTTGCGCAGACGGAACTGCGGCCGGATCAGGTCGCGGATGTTTCGCTCGCATTCGGTTTCATCGTCACCCCACATCGGCTTGTCGTGCTCGGAACCGGCCTGGCGACAGTCGCACAGCTCGCGTTTCAGACGCCGCACTTTCTCGCGCCGCATCGAGGCAACGTAATGAATCGTCAGGAACGGAACGATCAGTACGGCGAACGCGCTCAGCAGCAGGTTGTAGAGGAAGAACGACGGATCGAACCACTGCACGGCGGCGTCGAGGAGAGAATCGAGGCCCTTCGGCTTCTGGTAGATGACTTTACCCAGGTGAGAGAGCACTGTCGCCACCACCGCGAGGACGAGCCCCAAAACGACGACAAAGGCCGTGATCGAAGAGAGCAGATGCCGCCGATCGTCAGAGAGACGCAGATTTTTCATAGCCAAACTCATTCAGGAAGCGAAGAGCGCCTTCTTTCAGGATATGGCCAAGTTTACCGTGCCTCGAACGGCTCGCGCAGCTTCTCGGAGTGCGCGATGAGTGGTTCTCGCCTGGTTTCGTCCACCGGCTAAAGCAAGCGGGAGCGCCAGTAACCTGGCAGGCGGCGGTGATGTCGTACGGCGACGATGAATACTTCGTCTTCGTCTAAGGTATAGACGATCGAATAGGAAAAGCCTTGAACGGGCCAAGCACGAACGTCAGAGGTTTCTGGACGTCCCGACCGCGGATGGTTGATGACGAATTGGCGAGCCGACTCAAACGCGGCGAGAAACCGATCGCCATACCCGGGTCTTTGACTTTCAAGGTAAGCCGCAGCTTCGACGACCTCGGCCTTAGCCTCGTCGTGCAGTTCGCCGGACATCATCGATAGCGCGCCGTGCAGCAGCGATCGCCTCGTCAGCGGAAACCATCTTCGCCGTGCCCGCTCTGACTTCCGCTACCCGGCGCCGGATTTCCGCCGCGTACTCGTCATCCCACTCGATGCCTTTGTCGGACTCGACACTGTCGAGGAGTTCTTCGGCGAGCTGTCCACGCTCTTCCGGGGTCAACGTCATCGCTTGATCGCGCAAGTCTTCGAAAGTTCGCGACATGGTGAAATCTTAGCGCAAGCGGTCGTCCCAACGCGCTGGGTGCCGCGACTGATGGGCAACTGCGACGATGCGAACGCCGTCAGAAACGATCACGTAGTAGAGGAAGTATGGGAAGTCCTGAAGTGAGAAGCGATGAATTCCGCGGCGACGCTCCTCGCCGATGGTCGGAAACTCAATCAGGATCGCCGCTGTGCGCTCGATGTCATCAAAGAATCGCTTCTCAGCGGAGGGACTCTTTTTCTTGTAGAAATCCGATGCCTCGACGATGTCCAGGCGCGCGAGACTTGTGTAACGAACACGCCTCACCTTTATCGCCCGCGCAACTCCCGATAGAGGTCCTCGGCATCAATGTCCTCAACTGCGCCGGCATCTTGAAGAGCGATCCGTCTCTCGACCTCATCGAGCCACGCGGTTTCGATCTCCGGTGCGCTGTGGCGCACGCTGCGCGCCAGTTTGTGCGCAAGATGAATCCGGTCGATCTCCGGCAATTGCATCGCCGCGGCTTCGAGTGTCTCGATCGTGGTCATTCGGTGATTCTAAGCGAAAGGCCGTTACCGCGCCTCGACCGCCTCGCGCAGCTTCTCGGCCTGGAAGTGGCCGCTGAGCGGCTCGAGGAGCACGTCGAGATTGCCGTTCATGATGTCGGGGAGGTTGTGGACGGTCAGTCCGATTCGGTGGTCGGTGACGCGGTCCTGCGGGAAGTTGTACGTGCGGATTTTTTCGGAGCGGTCGCCGTTGCCGATCAGGCCTTTGCGCGTGGCGGAGAGCTCGTCCTCGCGCTTCTGGCGCTCGATGTCGTAGAGGCGCGCCTTCAGCACCTTCAGCGCTTTCTGGCGATTCTTGATCTGCGACTTTTCGTCCTGACACGAGACGACAACGCCGCTCGGAAGATGCGTCATGCGCACGGCGGAGTACGTCGTGTTGACCGACTGGCCGCCGGGGCCTGACGAACAGAACGTGTCGATGCGCAGGTCCTTTTCGTTGACCTGGATGTCGATGTCTTCGACTTCCGGCAGCACTGCCACGGTGATCGCGGAGGTGTGGATGCGCCCCTGCGTCTCGGTCCGCGGGACGCGCTGCACGCGGTGGACGCCCGACTCGAACTTCAGCTTCGAGTAGACCTTGTTGCCTTCGATGAGCAGCGTCGCGTCTTTGATGCCGTTGACCGAGGAGTAGTTCGCGTCGGTCATGTCGACCTTCCAGCGGCGTGTCTCGGCGTAGCGGATGTACATGCGCATGATCTCGGCGGCGAAGAGCGACGCTTCGTCGCCGCCCGTGCCGGCGCGGATTTCGACGAAGACGTTCTTGTCATCGTTCGGATCCTTCGGCTGCAAAAGGAGCTGGATCTCTTTCTCCAGCGCGGGCGCTTTCGGCTCCAGTTCGGCGATCTCCATCTCCGCTAGCTCGCGCATGTCGTCGTCGGACTTCAGCATCTCCCGCGCGTCGGCCAAGCGCATGTTGATGGCTTTCAGCTCGCGGTACTTGAACACGACGTCGTCGATTTCCGAGACGGCCTTCATCGTGTCGCGGAAGACGGCCACGTCCGTGGCAACACCGGGATCGGCCATCTTCTGTTGCAGCTCTTCGTAGCGTTTTTCGATCTCGTCGAGTTTTTCGTACATGGTGCAGTCCTGACAAAAACAAAAATGGGAAGACGCGTCATGCGCCTTCCCACGGTCGATTCCAGAAGCGTAGCTAAGCGACGGCGGCCAGGGTTTCGTCCACCGCGTCGAACATCAGCGCCTCTTTCAGCGCGATGATGGCGACGGCGAGCTGCAGATCGTCGGGTTCTTTGGTGGTGATCTTCTGCAGGAGCATGCCCGGGCGCGTCAACAGACGGCAGACGGGATTGCTGAGGTGGCGGGCGGAGAAGCGGATGACCTCATAGGCCAGGCCGGCGATCAGCGGGATCAGCACCACGCGCGCGAGGAACTTCACCGCGAACGGCACCGTCGACGGCACCAGCGAGAAGACCAGGATCGAGATGGCCATGACGAACATGAGGAAGCTGGTCCCGCAGCGCGGATGGAGCGTCGATTTCGTGCGCGCGTTCTCGACCGTCAGCTCCTCGTTCGCTTCGAACGTGTAGACAGTCTTGTGCTCGGCGCCGTGGTACTGGAAGACGCGCTTGATCTCGTCCATGAACGAGATCGAGAGGATGTAGACGAAGAAGAAAATCGCGCGCAGCAGGCCGTCGATGGCGTTGTAGGCGATGTTGCCCATGTGCGGCGCGAAGAAGTGGCGGATCAGGTTGGTGATTCCGAGCGGCGCCAGGATGAAGACGCCGACGCCCATGGCCAACGCCACGATCATGGTGCTGGCCATCGCCCAGTTCGACATCTCCTGCTCGCCGGCCTCGTTTTCCGTGGCTACGCTCGCCGAATAGTTCAGCGCGCGCATGCCGAGGATGAGCGATTGGATCAGGACGACAGAGCCGCGCAGGACCGGGAACTTGAGGAACGGATACTTCGCCGTGATCGAGACGAGCTTGTCTTTCTTGATCTTTACTTCGCCGTTCGGCTGGCGCACGGCCACCGAGTAGCCGGTGAGCGAGCGCATCATCACGCCTTCGAGCACCGCCTGCCCGCCGATCAGCATGTCGACGTTGCGGTCAGCCGTAGCTGCCGGCATCGCCGACGTGAGGCCGTTCGTGAACGCGTTGAAGGTGCCGGTGATCAGCTTCGCCGCGCCAACCCAAGCCGTGCGGGCCATTATTTTGCCGCGGCTTCTTTCGGGCCGGCCTTTTTGGCGAAGCGCTGCTGGAAGCGGTCGATGCGGCCGGCCGTGTCGAGCAACTTCTGCTTGCCCGTAAAGTACGGATGGCACTTCGAGCAAATCTCGACACGCAGCTCTTTTTTGGTCGAGCCGGTGGTCCACGTTTCGCCGCAGGCGCAGTGCGCCTGAACCTGCTGATATTTCGGGTGAATCTCTGGTTTCATTGGCTTTACCTCGATCAGGACTCTTTCAGGGTCGCTCTGGAAACGGCGAGTATATAAAAAATATTGCCGGGGCTCGGCGAGACGAAACCAACCGATGGCGATGTCGATGAGTTACGATGCGCCGTCCTTCCCTGATGACTCGATCCCGGCTCTGCGTGTGCCTGCTGCTGTGCGCTCTCATCCGCGCAACGTCCGCGCGGGCGGCCGACCGGGCACTGGTCGTCGGCGTCGAAAAGTACGCCGACAGCCGCGTCCCCGAAACGCCCGGCTGCGTACTCGACGCGACGCAGACGGCCAAGTTTCTCGAAACGAAGTACGGCTTTGCCGGGACAGCCATCAAGGTGCTTACGAACGAGCAAGCCACCGCCGCCGACATCGAGAAAGAGTTCCGCCACTGGCTGATCGAAGGTACGCAGCCGGGAGACCGCGTCTTTTTTCTCTACGCCGGACACGGATCGCAACTGCCGGATGACAACGGCGACGAGGAAGATGGGCTGGACGAAACCATCGCCCCATATGACGTGAATCCGGAGACCGGCTCCGGCGAAATTCGCGATGACGTGTTCGACGAAATGATCGCGCAGTTGTCCGGGCGGCGCGCGGTGCTCGTCTTCGACTCCTGCCATTCCGGCACGATTTCGCGCGACATCCCGAAACTGCATGCGTTCCCGCGCGGTGGTGGGGCGCGTTACCTTCCCCGTCCCGATCAATTCAAAGCGCTCGCTGCGAGAGAAGCGACTTCGTACTCGATCGAAGGCGCACCGCGCTCGCGCGATTTGAAACGCGTCGGCGGCTTTCTCGACTCGTCGAAGGTCAAGACGCTGTCCGGCGTCGTTGTGATCTCGGCCGCGGCCTCGACGCAACGCGCCTACCCGCTGGAAGTCGGCGGCGCGCTGCGCGGCGCACTCTCCTACGTCTTCGCCGACGAGCAGCAGGGTTCATTGCCGACGCTTCGGGATCTGAAGTCGCGCGTGACCAAACGCATCGAGACGCTGCAGGCCAGCGGCACGCTCGACGGCGACCAGCAGCCGCAGTTCGACGTCATCTCCACCATCGCCCTCGACGATGAGCCGTTGTTCGCGACCGCCGAATCGGCGCCAGCCATCGCCTTGACGAATCCGATTTCGCCGATGCACCTCACGCTCACCACCGGCGAGAACAAAACGCTTTACCACGCCGGCGAGAAAGTCACCTACCAGATCACATCGGACACCGCCGGCTACCTTTATCTGCTCGTCTTCAGCCGCAATGACGTCGCCACCTGCATTTTCCCGAATGACAACGACCGCGACAATCAGATCGCCGCCGGATCGCACACGATCCCAAGGGCGAATACGTATGAGTTTCCCGTCGGGGAGCCGTTCGGACGCGATGTGTTCGTAGCGCTGGTCACGAAGGATCGAATCAATGTCGGCGACAAGGTCGACTACACCTGGGGCGAAGTCTTTCAACGCCTCAATCTCCACGGACTACAGGAAGCGATCGGCAATGCCGCCTCGGCGCGCGGCGTCGGCGTCAAAGCCACCGGCACGGGCCTCGATCCTCGGGGGTGGCAAGGCGCAACCGTCGTCGTGGAGTCGAAGCCCTGACCACAACTCTCTCTCCTCCACAAATTCAATTGACTGGAGTCATCGACATGAAGCGACAACTGCTCGTCCGCGCTCTTTTCTTTTTCTGCTTCGCATCCGGCGCGTACGCGGCGCCGGCAAAGTACGCGATGCTGGTCGGCATCAACAAGTACCCGGGCAATGCGCTGAACGGCTGCGTGAACGACGTCACGAACCTGCGCGAGATGCTCGTCGACAACTTCGGCTTCCCCGCCGAGAACGTCGTCATGCTCACGGACGAAGAAGCGACCCGGGAGAACATCCTGGCAAAGCTCGACGGCTTCGGCGCGAAGCTCCATCGCGACGATCTCTTCGTCTTCGCCTACTCGGGTCACGGGACGCTTTTCCCCGACGCGTATTCGGAGGAGCAGGACGAGACCGAGTCGCTCCATTTTCCGAATGATCCGCGCAATGAGAACAAGCCGTTTTTCGAGGACGGAAAGTACGACGCGGCCATCTGTCCCGTCGACAGCCGCGGCACTTCCAGCGGCAAACCGTGGCACAACCTGATCCTCGACGACGAGCTTTACGCGCGCTTTTCAAAGTATGCGGCGCAGGGGACGTTCATCAATTACCTCACCGACAGCTGCTTCTCCGGCACGCAGGGACGCGACCTCTACAAGACGCGCTCACTGAAGTTGACCGACGCACTCGGCGTTCCATTGAGCCAGATCCAGAAGCCGGCCACGCAGCACCGCGCTGCATCGCGCGACGTCGGTGGCCGTTATTTGGTCATCTCTTCTTCGAACAGTCTTCAGCCGTCGTCGGAATGGCGAGATGACAAGGGGCAGCCCTGCGGCCTTTTTTCTTATGTCTTCCAGAAACTCGTGAAGCTGCAAGGCGGCAAGATTTCCTACAAGGAGTTGTACGAAGGTTCCGAGTACGTCATCAAGCAGTTGTCGAAGGACAACCAGGATCCACAGATGGATACGCGCTACTACAGCGGCAGCCTGGACGAGCAGGTGTTCGCGATTCCCGGCGCGGCCGCTCCAGCGGCGGCCGCTCCCGCGCCCACTCCCACTCCCGCTCCGGCGCCCGCCGCAGCTCCCGCACCTGCACCAACGCCCGCACCGGTAGCCGCGCCAACGCCGCTGAAAGTGATGCTGCTCGTTACCGATCCATCGGGGCGTCTGCTCGACAAGTGCTCGTTCGCCATCTTCAAGCCAGGCGTGAAGCCGGTGAAAGGGGAGATCAAGCGCGAAGACATCCTCATGCTCGGCCGCACGAATGAGAACGGCGTGTTCGATTCGGATGCGAAAGGCGTCACGATCGCGCCCGGAACCTACCCGATCAAAGTGGTCCGCGAGGGCTACCAGACGTTTCTCAGCACGCTCGAAGTACGGCAGGGTGCAAAAGCTGGCTACGCCGTCCTCGCCTTTCGCCTGACCGCCGAGTAACCGAAACTACAAGGACGCTGACCAAATGAAGACCACGATCATCGCCTGCGCGCTCTTTTCCGTTCTCTCTCACCAGGCCCTGGCCCAGGACACCGGCGCCCGCGACCTCTACAACACCTACAGCAAGAGCGAGACGGCACCCGCGCCTACCGCCTCCGCCGCAAAACCTACCGGACGTCCCGGCGCGCGCGTGCGCGTCGAGCTCGATCGGGGTGGCAAGGCGCGATGGGTCTCGACGAAGACCGTCTTCCGCGCCGGCGACAAGGTGCGGTTCCACTTCGCAATGAATTTTCCCGGCTACGTCGTCATCATCAATGAAGGTTCGTCCGGGAAGCGCAGCCTGCTGTTTCCATACAAAGGTGTGAGCAACCACATCGGCCGGACCGCCGACTACACCGTCCCCCAGGGCGAAGGGTGGTTCGAATTCGACGAGACGCCGGGAACAGAGAAGTTGACGTTCATCATGTCCAAGCGGGAGATTCAGGAGGTCACGCAGATCACCACGACCTCCACGCACACGTCTCCTCCGCCTGCCGCACAGCCCGTTCAACCTGCCGCCCCGGTTGTGGAAGCGGCGCCGCCCGCTGCTCCCGTGGCCGCAACTCCGCAGACCGAAGAGCAGGAAATCCTGGCGGCGCTCAACTCACGATCGCTCAGCCGAGGACGCGATTTGAAAATGGTCGAAGAGAACAACGACGGCTACGTGCTCGCCACCGACGAAGCGCTCGAGAAGCCGGTCGGTTTCAAGTTGACGCTGACGCATCACTGACACCCTTTCCCCTTCTCATGAATTGAGTTCCCTGCTCGTTGAGCTGACGGAGAAACCTTGCGCCAATTCCCGAAGTTCGGTTTGTGTTCTTTCATCCTCTTCCTCGCCCTGGTCGGTCCCGCAGCCGCGCAACGCCCGCAACTGCAAATGCAGACGGGGCACACGGATGTGGTTAAGACAATCGTTTACAGTCCAGACGGACGCCTGCTCGCCAGCGCAAGCTATGACAAAACCGTGAAGATATGGAGCACGGAGTCAGGGAAAGAGTTACGGACGTTCACGCTGGCGGGGTCCGGTGGCCCCTTGTGCATGAGTGGCGATGGAAAACTACTGGCGACGGGCGACGATAGTGGCAGCGTGTCGATCTGGCGTTTGGAGGACGGTACGCCTCTGCAAACCATCAAGAGCGGCTTACCGGTTAACGGGCTGGCATTCAGCTCCGACGGGCGTTTGCTGGCAGGCGTCAGTGAAAAACAGGGGAATGGCAATACAGACAACAGGCTCTCCATCTGGAATGTGTTGAGCGGGCAAGTCACTCGCGCCTGGCAACTGCCGAATACCTCGCGCGCCGTCGCGTTCAGCCCTGACAATCAAACGGTGGTCACGGAGGGCGACAACAAAAACGACATCGTGTTCTTCAGTGTCGCAACCGGAGAGGTGACCAGAACGCTTGCGGGGCATACAAAACTCATCACGGGCCTTGCCTTCAGCTCTGATGGGCGCACGCTGGCCAGTGCGAGTTGGGATGGCTCGGTGAAAATCTGGGATGTGGCCCGCGGCGTTCCGCGGCAAACACTTGAAGAAAGCTATAAGAGGTTCTATAGCGTTGCATTTAGTCCGGATGATCAAACGCTTGTAACGGTCAGTGATCAATCAGCTGGCTGGGTAAAAGTCTGGCGTGTCAGCGATGGACAACTCCTCTCCACGCTTGAAGACTTCACGGAACGCGTCCTCTTCGCTGCGTTCAGCCCCGACAATCGCACCATCGCGTCGGCCACATGGCAGGATGGAATCACCCTGCACAACGCTGCGGACGGAAGAAAAACCGGTGCGCTCAAAGGCGCGTCCAGGAACGGTGACGTGGACTCCGTGCGGCAAATTTCGATGACAGCCGACGGCAGGACGCTGGCGAGCGCGCGTTCCAACGGTGGCATCGAGATCTGGGACCTGGTCAATAGCACCATGCGCGTGTTCGGCGAAAACGTAGCCGGAGGGTTCAATTCCGTCGCCATTAGCGAGGACGGAAGTCTTCTCGCTGGCGGTTCGCCTGGTGAAAAGGTCATGCTTTGGGACACAGCCACAGGCCAGCTACGTCATACCGTCAGAGGCCGGAACGGCGGGCCAGTTCTTCTCAGCCGCGACGGGCGTCTGCTCTTCAACGGGGTTCGAGATGGAGACACATATTCGTTCAAAGTCTGGGACACAGCCACTGGCGCAGAACTTCGCACCCTGGTCGGCTTTAATGAGGATGTGAGCCAACTCGCACTCAGCCCTGACGGTCAAACGCTCGCCCTTGTGACGTCCACGTCTGCCGGTTCGCACAAATACGAGGTGCAACTGTTCAACGTTAAGGACGGCACTTTGATCAGGATGTTGAGCGGAGACCCACACGTTCTGCGGGCTCTGGCTTTCAGTCCTGACGGACGTACGCTGGCCGGCGGCGGTATTAATAAAGACATCATCCTGTGGAACATTGACGATGGCGCGCCGCGTCGCAGGCTCACGGTGGAGAACGACCCTTCCGTCTATCTCCCTGCTGTCAACGCTCTGGTTTTCAGCCCAGACGGGAAGACTTTGGCGAGCGACGGTCCGAATGGCAGGGTCAAGCTCTGGGACGCCGCGTCGGGCACAGAACTACGCACGCTGGCCGGGCAGACCGACTGGATTCATACGCTCCTGTTTTCTCCGAACGGCAGCAAGTTGTTGAGCGGCAGCCACGACGGGAGTATCAAAGTATGGAGTCCTGCAACGGGCTCGGCACTCTGCACGATGATTGGTGCGGGCACGAATACGGCTGACTGGATTGTGGTCACCCCCGACGGACTCTTCGACGGCACGCCGCAAGCGTGGCATAACCTCGACTGGCGATTCTCCCCCGCGCTCTACGACATCTCACCAGTCGAGCTCTTCTTCAGCGAGTTCTATTATCCAAACCTTCTCGGCGACATCATGTCTGGACGGCAACCCAGGGCCGCTCAGGATATCGCGCAAAGAGATCGTCGCCAGCCAGTGGTCGCTTTGACGGCGGCGGGAAACAGCGGCGCGATGCCGGAAGTAACCACCCTGCACGTCGTTGCGCAAATCAAGATCAGCAATGCGCCGGCGGGGGCGCAGGACGTTCGCCTGTTTCGTAACGGCTCACTCGTCCGGGTCTGGCACGGCGATGTATTGCAGGGCAAAACGGAGACAACGTTGACGGCGAGCGTACCAGTCGTCGCTGGCGAGAATCGTTTGACCGCCTATGCCTTCAATCGCGACAACGTCAAGAGCTCCGATGCCTCTTTGTTGATCAACGGAGCGGAGAGTCTCCGGCGCAAAGGCATCGCGTACGTTCTTGCCGTCGGCGTCAACTCTTACGCCAATCACGATTTCGATCTCAAGTACGCCGTCGCCGACGCGCAGGATTTCAGCGCCGAATGGCCATTGCAGCAGGCGAAACTGAAGGCCTACGCGCAAACGCAGGTCACGCTGCTGACCGACGCACAGGCCACCAAGCCCGCCATCCTCAAATTCCTGGGCGATCTGGCGATGAAGGCGAAACCGGAGGACGCGGTGGTCATCTACTTCGCCGGTCACGGCACCGCGCAGTCCAATCGCTTCTATCTAATCCCGCACGACCTCGGCTACCAGGGCGGCCGTGACGCGATCGACGAGGCAGGCTTGAAGACCATCCTCGAGCACAGCATCTCCGACCTCGAGCTCCAGGATGCGATCGAGACGATCGACGCCGGCCAGTTGTTGATGGTGATCGATGCCTGCAATTCCGGCCAGGCACTGGAGTCGGAGGAGAAGCGGCGCGGGCCGATGAACTCCAAAGGGCTGGCGCAGCTTGCCTACGAGAAGGGGATGTACATCCTGACGGCAGCGCAAAGCTATCAGGCGGCGCAGGAGGCCTCTCGGTTCGGGCACGGTTTCCTGACGTTTGCTCTAGTCGAGGAAGGCGAGAAGCAGAACAAGGCGGACAATGCGCCGCCCGATGGTCAGGTCGTCGTGCGCGAGTGGTTCGACTACGCCACCCTCCGCGTTCCCCAAATGCAGATCGAACTGATGAAGGAAGCGCAGAGCGGCCGCGGCGTGAAGGTCGCCTTCATCAAAGGTGAGGAACAGATCGCCGATCCGGCCGCACGCAAAGTGCAGCGTCCCCGAGTCTTCTACCGCAGAGAAGTGGAAGCCAAACCGCTCGTCGTCGCCCAACCACACTGAGACAAGAGGACTGCGCACAATGAAGCTCGCAATTGCAATCGCTTTCTCGTCCCTTACTCCTTTTTTCGTCGCCGCGCAGATGACTCCGAAGATCGTGGTCCAGACCGGCCACGCGGAGTACGTCCGTTCCGTGGCATTCAGCCCGGACGGGAAACTGTTCGCGAGCGGCAGCAACGACAACAGCGTCAAGATCTGGGACGTGGCCTCGCGCCGTGAACTGCGAACGCTCACCGGCCACACCGATCACGTACTGGCCATCCGCTTCAGCAGCGAGGGAAGCTTGCTTGCCAGTCTCGGATACGACAACGCGGTACGCGTTTGGGATGTGAGGTCGGGCGAGCAGCGGGTCGCCATCAACGCCGAGAACGGCGCATTCAAGGCGATCGCCTTCGCTGCAGATGGAAAGAGCGTGCTCACGGCCAACGGCACGGACTCAAGCGGCGGCGGCGACCACCTCATCCGCTTTTGGGACGTCGCCAGCGGCAAGGTGAGCCGGACGCTCGATCCGGGCGAGGTGATGTCCGCAATCGCCGTCAGCCCCGACGGGAAAACGCTGGCCCTGGGAAGCCTGAGCGGAACGATCAAACTCTGGGACCTTGGCGCGAACCGCGAGCGCGCCTCACTGCCGGGACACACCGATGAAGTGCAGTCGATCGCATTCAGCGCCGACGGAAAGATGCTCGCCAGCGGCGCCAAGGACGAGACAGCCCGGCTTTGGGACCTCGCCTCGGCCAAGCAACTACAAGTCCTGAAACATCGCGGCATCGTCAATGCCGTGGCCTTCAGTCCCGACGGCAAGACGCTGGCGACCGGCTGCTGGGATTCCGCCGTCCATCTCTGGGACCTCGCCAAAGGGACGGAAACGCGCGCGCTGCGCGGTCACAAGGACATCGTGTGGGACGTCGCCTTCGCGCCCGATGGGCAGACCATCGCCAGCAGCAGTTCGGACAAGTCGCTGAAGATGTGGGATGCCGCTTCGGGAACCGAGCGGCTCACCTTCGCCGGCCACGTGGACTTCGTCGACGCCGCGGTTCTGACCAACAAAGGCAAGACGCTCGTCAGTCACGATTCGCTCGATGCCGTACGCGTCTGGGATCTCTCCAGCGGCAAGGACATGCGGCGCATCTCGCTCCCCGGCGCGGCGCGAGCCTTCGAGACGATGACGGCCTTCGACGACGGCTTCGCCGGCGCCAACCAGGACGGTCTCATCACCATTTACGACCAGGACGGCAAGCCGCTCCGCAAGCTCGAAGGGCACACGCTCGGATTGAATGCGCTGGCCGCCAGCCCGGACGGAAAGTGGCTGGCAAGCGGCGGCAATGAACGATGGTCCAGAGTCTGGAACATCGCCGACGGCAAAGAGGTGGCCACGATCGATTTTACGGGCGGCGACGGCTACCACAATGAAAGCCTCGCCTTTAGCCCCGACTCCCATCGCCTCGCCCTCGGCACGAGCCGTTCGGAAGTCCGCGTCGTGGAGCTGCCGTCGGGCAAGGAACTCTTCTCGAAGGCCGATCCGGAGGAGACCGGCTTCATCCTCGGCCTCGCCTTCAGCCCGGACGGTGCGACGATCGCGTCGGCCGGCGGTACTGGCAAGATCCGCCTGATCAACGCCGCCACTGGCGCTCCGATCCGCGCATTCGGCGAGCACGTCAGCCGCGCGCTGGTGTTCACGCCGGATGGCAAGCGGCTCTGGTCGGGAAGCGAAGACGGCACCATCACGCTGTGGAACGTGAGCGACGGCACCGCGGTCCGCACCTTTCCCGGTCACTCCGCCTACGTGACGTCGCTCGTCCTGCGCGGCAACGGCCGCACGCTCATCAGCACCAGTCGCGACAGCACCGTGAAAGTGTGGGACGCAGCCAGCGGCGATGCGTTGGCGACGCTCGTCGCGTTCGACCGCAACGACTGGCTCGTGATCACACCCGACGGTCTCTTCGACGGCACTTCGCCCGCGTACTCGCAGATCCTCTGGAGGTTTTCGTCGGAGCTTCGCGACGTCGCTCCGGTCGAGGCGTTCTTCGGTGATTTTTTCTACCCGAACCTGCTGTCCGATCTCATGGCCGGCAAGCGGCCGAAGGCGGCAAAGAGTATCGCCCAGAAGGATCGGCGCCAGCCGCTCGTGCAACTGCAACTCGCCTCGGCGGCGACAGGACGCAACGCCGACGTCGCGGTTCAGATCAGCGATGCTCCGGCCGGAGCGCAGGACGTCCGCCTCTTCCGCAACGGCTCTCTCGTCACCGTCTGGCACGGCGACATCCTCGCCGGCAAGACGCAGGCAGCCCTGCACGCATCGCTGCCGCTCGTGGCGGGAGAGAACCGCATCACTGCGTACGCCTTCAATCGCGACAACGTGAAGAGCGCCGATGCCAACCTGCTCGTGCAGGGCCCCGCATCGCTGCAGCGAAAGGGCACCGCGTACCTGGTGGCGATCGGCGTCAACAGCTATGCGAACAAGGACTTCGATCTCAAATACGCCGTCGCGGACGCCGGCAGGTTTGGCGCCGAATGGAAGGCGCAGCAGGACAAGCTCGGCACGTTCGCGCGCACCGAGGTCAGCTCGCTGACCGACGAGCAGGCCACGAAGCCGAACATTCTCAAAGCGCTCGCCGAACTGTCGACGAAAGTCGCGCCGGAGGATGCCGTCGTCATCTACTTCGCCGGCCATGGCACGGCGCAGGCGAATCGCTTCTACCTCATCCCGCACGACCTCGGCTACGCCGGTAGCCGCGACGCCATCGACGACGCCGGCCTCAAAGCCATCCTCGCGCACAGCGTTTCCGACCTGGAGTTGCAGGACGCGATCGAAAAGATCGACGCCGGCGAGTTGCTGATGGTCATCGACGCCTGCAATTCTGGCCAGGCGCTGGAGTCCGAGGAGAAACGCCGCGGCCCGATGAATTCGAAAGGGCTGGCGCAGCTCGCATACGAAAAGGGGATGTACATCCTCACCGCCGCGCAGAGCTACCAGGCCGCGCAGGAGGCCTCGAAGTTCGGCCACGGATTCCTCACCTACGCGCTCGTCGAAGAAGGCCTTCGCCAGAACAAGGCGGACGACGAACCGGCCGACGGCCGCGTGACGGTCCGGGAGTGGTTCGACTTCGCCACGCGCCGCGTACCGCAGTTGCAGCTCGAGTTGATGAAAGACGCGCAGGCCGGCCGCGGTGTGACCGTGGCCTTCGTCAAAGGCGACGAACAGATCGCCGACCCCGCCGAACGTAACGTGCAACGCCCGCGGGTTTTCTACAGGCGTGAAGTGGAAGCGCAGCCGCTGGTCGTAGCGAAAGCGAATTAAGCGATCTGCAACCGAAACCCCGACTCTTGCAGTGCCTGCACGAGCGTACCGCGCTCGATACAGCTCTCGAACCAGAGTTGCACCGTCGCCGGCACCCAGTACTGTCATCCTGAGAGGGTGTGAGGAAATGTCGCAGCGTCGAACGGTTGCGCGCGGAGGGGCGCTCAACAATCCAGCGCCGCGCTCAGCGCGGGGAAACCGATTGCGAACGAACGCCGTGGGCGCGGAGGCGCCCACTACAAGTGCTCGCGCCGCGCGAGGCTCTGTGGCGGCCGCCTCCGCGGCCTCTGATTCGTGCGCGCGCCCACAACCCCGCGCCGAGCGCAGCGCCGAGCGCGGAGCTGCATTGTTACGCGCGCCTCCGCGCGTGACGCCTCGGCGCACGTCACTCGCGCGTCATCCGCCGTACGCCGTTCGGCGTGGCGATCAATGCCTCGGACGCTTCAGTCGCAAAGAAGCCGGTCTCGACGACGCCGGCCAGTTGTTGCATCTCGGCGACGACATCCGCGATGTCGCGAGCCTCCGGCACGCGAATGTCGAGGATGCGATGTCCTTCGTCCGTGATCCGCGGCTGACCATCGCGAAGGCGCAACACCGGATTCAATCCCATCGACGTAAATCGCGCGTGCAGTACATCGAGCGCGAACGGCGTCACCTCCACTGGCAGAACTCCGACGCCGAGGCGTGCAACGACTTTCGATTCGTCGGCGATGACGATGAATCGTTTCGCCTGCTGCTCCACGATTTTCTCCCGCAGCAACGCGCCGCCGCGGCCTTTGATGAGGCGGAGTTGCGCGTCGATTTCGTCGGCGCCGTCGATGGCGAGGTCGAGCGGCGCGATCTCCGCCAGCGCGAACAGCCGGATGTTCAGCGACCTCGCCTGCTCCTCGGTCTGCGTCGATGTACACGTGCAGCGGATGTCGCGTAGTTCGCCGCGTTTCAGCGCGCCGCCGAGGAGCGTTACGAATTCTTTGGCGGTGCTGCCGGAGCCGAGGCCGAGCGACATGCCGCTAAAAACGAAACGGAGCGCCTCGCGCCCCGCTTCGATCTTCTGCTGCACGGCATCCATGGACGCCGAGTGTATCCGTGACTAGGTTCTTCGTGCGAGAGCGATCACCGCCAGCATCGCCGCGAGCAGCATCAGCGTCCAGGTGCTGAATGCCGGAATCTGGCTGCCGGGGAAGATGGGGACCGAGCTCGTGCTCGTGTTGTTCGCGGGATTCGTATCCGTCGTAGAACTGCTGACCGTGGCCGTATTCGAGAGCGTTCCCGCGGCGACCACCGGCGGCGCGATGATCGTGAGGTTGATGACCGGCGCCGCGCCGAGGGGAAGCGTGGCCACCGTGCAGGTCACGACACCAGCGACGTTGTTACACGCCCAGCCGGTGCCCGAGGCGCTGACAAATGTCGAGCCGGCAGGCAATGTGTCGCTGACAGAGACCGCATTTGCCGGCGAGGGGCCGGCGTTCGAAACGGCCAGCGTGTACGTGATCGGATTGCCGCCGAACGCGTTGGGGGCCGTTGTGCTTTTCGTGATCGAGAGGTCGGTCGATATGGCGAAGTTCGTTATCTGTCCGAGCTCCGTGGTCGACAGGCATTGCGTCGAGTTCGCCGGCAGCAGCGCGAGTGCAGCTGCTTTTGCAGCGGCCGCGGCTTTCGTACCCGAGCCGGTAGCGAAGTTGAGAATCGCTTTCGTCTGCCCGGGCGCGAGGGTGATCGCGTACGTCCAGAAGGGCTGATCGTTCCCGTCCGCGAAAAAGATGTTCGAGACCGGCGTCAGTGCACCTGTCCCCTGCAACACGTGGCCGATGCGGGGATCGCTCGACGTCGTGCCGGAGAAATTCTGGAACGTCGCCACCCAGGTATCGGTTACCTGCGCGGCGTTGTCGCCGCTGGACGAGCCGGTGATCACCGTATTGTTGTCCGATCCAAGGTTGTTGGCCGTGGTCATGGTGAACGTCACCGGCGCGCCGGACGTGTTCGTGAAGAAGTTCATCCAGCGAATGAACGTATCGTTGGTGGGAACGAACACCTTCCGCTGGACCGACAGCGCACCGATAGTCTTCGCGGGGAAAACGAGCTGCCGATTCGTGCAGGTCGGACCGGTCGGGACCGTTGCGTCGAACACGGGAGCTGCGCCCGTTTGGTAGTAAAAAGCGTACGCCGGGTTGCCGACTACACACGGCCCCGGGGCGTTGGTGAGGCTGACGCAAAGGGAGTTGTAGCCGTCGAACATGTCATCCAGAGCCGACGTGGTCGTACCGCCGTTGAGCGTTGAAGCGACCACCGGAGCGGCATAACTCGCTTCCGAGGCGCCCGCGGAAGCTGACGATCCCGAGGAAAACGGCCCGAACGCCGTGATGTTCGTATCGATCATGTACTGGAGGCCTGCGGCGTCGACCAGGGTGATGTCTCCGGTCCCGGTGGCGTGCGGATGGAGGCGCCCGGAAGAGACCGCGCCCATTTGCAACCCATGCCGGTGCGCTTTTTTTGTTTCGCGTTTCGCCTGGTTGTCGGACTGGGTAAGCGAGCGCAGCGTCGCGGACCTGTCGGTAACCGAAATGTCGGCGCTCAGAATCGATGCCGAAAGAAAAACCACTGCCGTTGCCAGAATTTTTTTCACACAGACCTCGAATTTGGATGGAGCGAAGCTACTCGCTGGGAGGAGCGTCGTGAAGTTTAACCTCATGCGAGGCGAAGTTGCTGGTAATAGCGACCATGCGGTGCCGAGCCGAGCGGCATCCCGCCAAAAACGAAACGGAGCGCTTCGCGCCCCGCTTCGATCTTCTGCTCCTCGGCGTGCGCCGAGTATCCGTGACATGACTACGTTCTTCGTGCGAGCGCGACTACCGCGAGCATCGCCCCGAGCAGCATCAGCATCGTGGTGCTAAGTGCCGGAATCTGACTGCCCGGAAGGATGGGCACCGTCTTCGTGCTGGTGTTGTTTGTGGGATTCGTGTCCGTGGTGGCGCTGCTGACCGTCGCCGTATTTGACAGTGTGCCTGCCGCTACCACGGGCGGGGCGTTGATGGTGAGACTGATCACGGGTGCGGCGCCCACCGGAAGCGTGGCCGCCGTGCAGGTGACGACACCAGCGACGTTGTTGCAAGTCCAGCCCGAGCCCGAAGCGCTGACGAACGTCGATCCAGCGGGAAGCGTGTCGCTGATGGAGACGGAGTTCGCCGGCGAAGGTCCGAGGTTGGATACCGCGAGCGTGTACGTAATCGGATTGCCACCAAATGCGATGGGCGCCGTCGTGTTCTTCGTAATCGACAGATCGGTTGCCGTCGCGAAGTTCACCACCTGGCTGAGCTCCGTCGCTGACATGCATTGCGTAGAGCTTGCCGGCAGTAACGCCAGCGCTGCGGCTTTCGCGTTGGCGGCAGCCTTCGTTGGCTGACCCGTGGCGAAGTCCAGAATCATCTTCGTCTGCCCCGGAGCGAGCGTGATCGAGTACGCCCAGTGAGGCTTGTCGTTTCCGTTCACGAAGAAGATATTGGAAACGGGGGTCGGCGCCCCTGTGCCTTGCAGCACGTGGCCGATCCGGACGTCAGACGACTTACCGGATGAATAGTTCTGAAACGAGGAGATCCAAGTGTCGGTAGTCTGGGCCACGGCATCACCGTTCGAGGAGTTGACGATGATGGTGTTGGGGTCGGACCCGAGGTTGTTGGAAGTGATCATGGTGAATGTCACCGGCGCGCCGGATGTGTTCGTGAGAAAATTCATCCAGCGGATGTAGGTATCGTTGTTGGGAACGAAAACTTTCCTGCTGACGGAAAGAGGGCCGAGAGTCTGGACGGGAAAGGTGAGCTGGCGGTTTGTGCAGGCCGGCCCGGGCGGCACAGTCGCGTCGAACACCGGCGCGCTGCCTGTCTGGTTGTACATCGCATACGCCGCGTCGCCGGTGGCGCATGGACCGTTGGCATTGGTCAGGCTGACGCAGATCGCACCATAGCCGTCGAACATGTCGTTGAGAGTCGACATCGTCGTTCCGCCGAGGGAAGTGGTAGCTGCCACGGGCGCGACATAGCTCGCCTCCGAGGCGGCACCGGATGCACTCTTCGTGGTCGAGAAGGTGATGTCGGTGTTGATGAAGTACTGCAAACCGGAGACGTCGGTCAGGTTAATGCTTCCCGTGGCCGCGGCTCGGGGGTGAAGGGAGAGAGAGCTGGACGTCTGATGGTTTCCCACCCGTCGTGCCTCGCGTTTCTCCTTCTTTGCCGTTTGTCGAGCGGCGCGATCGGCAGCGAGGTTGTTCGCAGGACGAAGAATGGAAGGGTCTGCGAGGAATCGCAGCGTGGACGATCGATCGGTAATCGAGATATCCGCGTGCAGAACTGAGGACGAAACGAACATCACTGCCAGCAAGACTGCCTTTTTCATAGCTGCTTCACTCCCGCGCACCCCAAGCATCATGGCTTTGAGTTGACCACCGAGCAGTTTAGAGATGCGGTTGTCGTATAGCTACTAGAATCCTGCCAATGACTCGCAACATGCGCTACCTGGTTGGCGCTTTCGCCATCGCCGCAACCGCTTCGCTCTCGTTCTCCTGCCGCCGCGCTGCACGGCCGAACGTCCTCGTCATCACGATCGACACCCTTCGCGTCGATCACCTCGGCTGCTACGGTTATCCATTCGCGCGCACTCCAGCGATCGACAAACTTGCATCCGAGAGCGTCCGATTCACGAACGCGATTTCGGCCGCGCCGATCACGATGCCCGCGCATTCGTCCATCTTCACCGGACTCTTTCCCGTCGCACATGGCGTTCGCGACAACGGCGCGTACGCGCTCGGCGAAAACGCCGTCACGCTCGCCGAACGGCTGCGCGATGCGGGCTACACAACGCACGCATTCGTATCGGCCCTCGTACTGAACCGGCGCTACAACCTCAATCAGGGATTCGAGACTTACGACGACGACCTCTGGGCCGAGGACGATCCCAAACTTTTCATGATCCGCGAGCGCCAGGCGCCGAAGACTGCCGACCGTTTTCTGCAATGGTTTGGCGACTGGGACAAGACGCGGACGAAGCCGTTCTTCACCTGGATCCACTTCTTCGATCCGCATCAACCGTATCGACCGTCAGCGATCGATGCGGCGCTGTCGGTGAGTCCGTACGACGCCGAGATCGCGGGCGTCGATCGCCAGATCGGCAGGATCGTCGAAACGCTTCGCGCGCGGGGCGTTCTCGACAACACGCTTCTGATTCTCACCGCGGATCACGGCGAGAGCCTCGGCGAGCATGGAGAACAGACGCACGCGATCTTCGTGTACGACGCCACCGTCCATGTGCCGCTGCTGATTCGCTACAAGCCTTCACTTGCGCCACGCGTGTACGAAGGCTCGACGCGCTCGGTCGACATCGTGCCGACGATTCTCGGCATCCTCGGCCTCTCAGGCGGCGAGTCAACCGACGGTCATGACCTCGGCGCCGCAATTCGCGGAAAGGAAGCTGCTCCCGTGCTGCCGCAGTATTCGGAGTCGCTGCTGTCCGAGGTTGGTTTCGGAATGGCGCCGCTATTCGCGATCCGCGGCGATGGCTACAAATACATCCGCGCGCCGCGGCCGGAGCTGTACGACCTTCGCAACGATCCTCACGAACTGCACGACCTGCACGCGTCGCTGCCGCGCGTCGCCGCGAATCTCGACGCGCAGCTCACGCAACTGATGAAGGACAGCAGCAGCCATTCCGTGAAAGCCGCTGCCAGTCCGATGACGCGTGAAACCGAGGAGTCGCTGCAGGCGCTGGGCTATCTCGCCTCGCAGGGCGAACGCTCGGCGATGCAGGGAATCGATCCGAAGGACGGCCTGCCGATTCACAACAAACTGGAGGAGGCGCGTCACTTCGCGCAGCGCCGCGAGTGGGCGAAATCCCAAGCCCTGCTGCTGGAGGTTCTTGCCATCACGCCTCGCAATGTCTCCGCGTTGAACGTCCTCGGACTAGTCGCCATCAAGACTGGCGACGCCGACAAAGCAATCAGTTACTACCAGCAGTCCCTCGCCATCGATCCGCAGCAGTTTCGCGTCCTCGGAGTCCTCGGCGGAATCGCGCTGACGCGTGGAGAGCTGGATCACGCGCGCGACGAGTTCAAAGCCGCGCTCGCGGTCAATCCGCATTTCGCCGAGGGCATGGCCAATCTCGGATTCATCGAAGCGCTTCGCGGACGCGACATCGCCGCCGCGCAGTGGTACGCCAAAGGCATCGCCGCCGATCCCGCGTTCCCCCGCGTTTATCGCCGCCTCGGCGATCTCTACTACGACCGCAAGGATTTCGCGCACGCATTTGTGAACTACCTGAAGGTCATCCAGCTCACTCCGTCCGACGTTCGCGCCATCATCCAGGCGGGAAACTGCGCACGCCGTCTCGGACGCAACAGCGAAGCGGATACGATCTTTCATCGCGCGGAGCTACTCCGTCCGCAGGGTTGGATTCCGACCTACAACCGCGCGTGCCTGATGGCGATCGCCGGCAAGCCGGAGGAAGCGTTGACCACGCTGATCGCACTGACCGCACGCCATCCCGTGCCGCTTGCTCTCGTCGAACGCGATCAGGATCTCGCGGCCGTTCGTCTCCTCCCCCGCTTCGCGGAGTTGAAGCGGCGCCTGACTGATACCGAGGATGACGAGATCGCCGACGAGTAACTCGCGATTAACTCAGCGTGACGTAGCGCCGTCAGCTCGACGGCTGGACCGCCAGCGGCTCGCTGGCGCGTCCCGAATTCGCATGCCGCCGAGCCGGCGGCGGTACAGCCAGCGAGCCGCTGGCGCTACGTCGCTACGCCAGCGAGGCTTTCAGACTGAGACGCGTGTTATCCTTTTCGCTCGAACTGACAGTTTTGCGGGAGGGTGTGATGGGGGATGTCAAGCTGTTTCAGGTCTGCTATGAGGGCGCGCTGACGGTTGCAGTGTCGGACGCCATGCGACGACTCGGCGCCGAACCCAATTTCGATCAGAGCTGGAGCGTCTGGTTGCCCGAAGGCGGCCACGCCGAGCTCCTCGTGCGCTACCTGCGGATCGAAGTCGGCGACGAAGCGCGCGTCCTCATCGGCTGCGCGCAGTTCACGAAAACGCGCGACTTCCTCCTCATCCGTCACAGCCTCACGCCCGGCGCGGACTACAGCGAGTTGCATGACGCCATCGCGCGCCTCGGCGTCGTCGTCGATCTGCCATTCGAGTCGACGTTCGTCATCCAGTCCGACGATCGCACCGACGTCAACACGCTCGGCATGGCCCTCGGCGAGCTCTGTCCCGACGACGGACTCTTCGTGACCGGCATCAGTCACGACTGGGCGTACTGCGATGGAACGACGAGTAAGATGTACGTCGCGGAGCAGGAACCGAAGAGCATTCAGTTTCGGACGTTCTAGGCCGGCACGCAGCGACGTAACACTGATTTCGCGGAACGCTTTGGAGTGCGGTGGCGATCGAGCCACCGCACTCCAAAGTGCTTCGCACGAAACGAGCGCCGCATCGCATTGCGCAGGTTCACAAAACCTTTCGATATGATGCCGGTCCGTTCCAATCGGACCAACCATGTCAGTTACCGAAGACCGTCCGCGGCCCGACCTGTCGGCGCTCCGCATTCACAGAGAGGATGACGACGCCGGGCGTGCGCCTTGGGGGAAGATCATCGGCTGGATCATTGCCCTCGGCATTGTCATCGGAGCTGCGATTGCGATCTACAAGGTGTGGATTGTGCCGCGCCGCGCGCCGGTCGTCGACACGCTCGTGGTCAAGCCGACCGTCAACGTTACGAACCCCGCGCTGCTGACTGCGACCGGCTATCTCGTGGCTGACCGGCAGTCGAAAATCACGCCGAAGATTTCGGGGAAAGTTGTCCGCCTCAACTTCACCGTCGGCGACAAAGTCTCCGTCGGCCAGGTGCTGGCCGTACTCGAGAGCACGAACATGCAGGCCCAGCTCGACGAGGCCAATGCCGCCATGGAGCAGGCTGACCGCGACTGGAAACGGCAGGCGGCGATGTGGAAGGACGGCGTGACCACGCGCGCGCAACTCGACACGGCCGAGTCACAGCTGAAAGGTGCGCGGGCGAGAGTCGACCAGATCAAAATCAACATGCAGGATATGGTCGTCCGCGCGCCGTTCGCGGGGACGATCGCCACGAAGAACACGGAAGTCGGCGAGGTGATCTCGTCCGTGATGATCGGACAGGTCGCCGGCACGCTGCCAGCCGGCGCGATCTGCACGCTCGTCGATCTCAACACGCTCGAAGTCGTGGCCGACGTCAACGAATCGAGCATCGCCCAACTGCGCGAAGGGCAGGCCGCGGAAGTCAGCGTCGACGCCTTTCCGAATCAGAAGTGGAAGGGCGTGCTGCGCCAGATCATCCCCACCGCCGACCGCGCTAAAGCGACGGTGCAGGTGAAGGTCAAGATCATCGATCCCGGCGACCGGCTGCTGCCGGAGATGAGCTCCAGCGTTTCGTTCCTGCAGAGCGAGCGCACCGACGCCGAGATGCACGAGCCGGCGAAGATCTGGCTGCCGGCATCAGCAGTGGCCGGAGGTCACGTGGCCGTCGTCGGCGCGGACAAGCACGTCACGATGCGCCGCGTCACCACCGGCGCCGTCGTCGAGAAACGGATTGAAATTACGAGCGGCGTCAATGCCGGAGACCGCGTCGTCACCAGCGGCGTCGACTCGCTCGAAAACGGCCAATTGGTTCGGTTTGAATGATGGAGGCAGCGATGGAAACACTCGTCGAAATCGACAATGTCAGGAAAGTCTACAAACGCGATGCGTTCGAAGTGTCGGTGCTCAACGGCGTCACGCTGGCCGTGCCGCGCGGCGACTTTCTCGCGCTCATGGGGCCGTCCGGGTCCGGCAAAACCACGCTGCTCAACCTCATGGCCGGCATCGACCGCCCCACCGGCGGCCACATCAGCGTCGACGGCAAAGAGATCTCGCGCTTCTCCGAGACGCAGCTGGCCAGCTGGCGGGCGCGCCACGTCGGCTTCATTTTCCAGATGTACAACCTGATCCCGGTGCTCAACGCGTTTGAGAACGTCGAGCTGCCGCTGCTGCTGACGAAGCTTTCAAAAAAAGAGCGCCGCGAGCACGTCCAGGCCGCACTCGACATTGTCGGACTCGGCGACCGAGCCTTTCATTATCCGAGGCAACTGTCGGGCGGTCAGGAACAGCGGGTGGCGATTGCACGAGCGATCGTCACCGATCCGACGCTCCTCGTCGCCGACGAGCCGACCGGCGATCTCGATGCGAAAAATGCCGAAGAGACGCTCGATTTGATGCAGCGGCTGAACGCTGATTTCGCGAAGACCATCGTCATGGTCACGCACGATCCGAAAGCGGCGCAGCGCGCCAAACACACCCTTCACCTCGAGAAAGGGCTGCTCGTCGAAGGCGCGTACGGGATGGAAACGGCGGCCAACGCATGAAGTTCGCGAAACTGATCCGCCGCAATCTCTTCCGCAACAAACTGCGCACCATCCTGACGATGATGCTGCTCGCGGTCATCTTCTTCTTCGTGGCCACGCTCCTGGCCATCCTCGACAACTTCGAGAGCTTCTCCAACGCCGGCGAAGGCGCCAACCGCCTGGTCGTGCAGTCGGCCATCTCGCTCGCCAACCTGCTGCCGTACGCGCACGAACAGAAGATCCGTGCGATCCCCGGCGTCGTCGACACCGCCAAACTGCAGTGGATCGGCGCCTACTACAAAGAGAAGTCGAACTTCTTCGCCAACTTTGCCGTGGACGTCGACAAGTTCCCCACGGTCTTCGACGACTACAAAGTCACGCCGCAGGATCTGGCCGCGTTTCAGGCCGACCGGCGCGGTGCGCTGGTCGGCGCCGATCTCATGAAGCGCTTCAACTGGAAGGTCGGCGACCGGATCACCCTCAAGCGCCAGATCTTTCCGTTCGATCCGGAACTGACCATTCGCGGGACGTACATCCATCCGGTGCAGACCACGTCCGTCTTCTTTCCGATGGAGTACTTCCAGCAGTCGCTCGGCAATCCGGGCCAGGTCGGCACGTTTTGGGTCAAGGTCGCCGATCCGAAACAGATGGCTTCCATCAGCCAGCAGATCGACGCCATGTTCAAGAACAGCGACTTCCCGACCGAGACCTTCACCGAGAAGGAGTTCCAGCAGAACTTCATGTCGATGATGGGCAACATCAAACTGCTCTTCACCATCGTCTCCACGTGCGCCATCTTCATGGTGGTCCTGCTGGCGGCGATCACGATGTCGATGACCGCCCGCGAGCGCGTCACCGAAATCGCGGTGCTCAAGGCAATCGGATTCGAGCAACGCCTCGTGCTGGCCATCATGCTTTCCGAGTTCGTTCTGCTGACGGTGATCGGCGGCGCGATCGGCAGCTACGGTGCGCACTTCCTTTTCCTCTTCGTCGACGCCGGAAAGATGACGCAGGGCTTCCTGCAGAACTTAGGCGTGCACGCGAAGACGTTAACCATCTGCATGGCCACTGCGGTTGGGATCGGCCTGGTGGCCGGCGGGTTCCCCGCGCTACGAGCCTCCAATCTGCGCGTCGTCGACGGTCTGAGGAGGGTGGTCTGATGATTCCGCTCAAGTACAACATCGGCAACCTGAAAGCGCGCCGCGTCTCGACGCTCATGACCATCCTCGGCATCGGCGTCGTCATCGCGGTGATGATCTCGATGATGGCGCTGAAGAACGGCGTCAACACCGCGGTCGTTTCGTCCGGATCGAAAGACAACCTGATGGTGATGCGCGAAGGCGCCGCGGCCGAGCTCTCGAGCTGGGTGACGAAGGACGCGTTCCGAATCATCCGCGCTCTTCCCGGCATCGCCAAAGAGGGCGGCGTCCCGCAGATCTCGCCCGAGCTGGTCATCATTTTCAAGATCCCGAAGAAGGACGATCCGAAAGGCTCGAACGTCCTCGTCCGCGGCGTGACGCCGATGGCGTTCACCATGCGCCCCTACGTGAAGATCATCGATGGGCGCATGTTCCGCCCGGGCGTCAACGAGGTCATCGTGGCCCGCCGCATCCGCGACCGTTTCGTCAACACCGCCCTCGGTGACAGCTTCAAGTTCGGCTCGCAGACGTACAACGTGGTCGGCGTCTTCGACGCGCAGGGCACTGCCTTCGATTCCGAGATGTGGTGCGACGCCGACTTCCTCGGCCAGGCCCGCAAGCGCGACGGCTATTCATCGCTCATCGTCCGACCCACCGACCGCGACGCGTACGAGTCGATCAAAGCCGCCATCAAAGGCGACAACCGGCTGAAACTCGAAGTGACCAGCGAGTACCAGTACTACGCCGATCAGACCACCGGCCTGGCCGGCATCGTGATCCTCGTGGCCATCGTGACGTTCTTCATGACCATCGGCGCGATCCTCGGCACGATGAACACGATGTTCTCCGCCATCGCCTCGCGCGGCCGCGAGCTGGCCACCCTGCGCGCCCTCGGCTTCAAACGCCGCACGATCCTTTTGTCAGTGATCATCGAGAGCGCCTTCGTGGCGCTCCTCGGTGGCATCGCCGGTCTGCTGCTGGCGTTGCCGATCAACGCCATCTCGACAGGAACGACGAATTTCCAGACGTTCTCTGAAGTGGCCTTCAACTTCCGCGTCGACGGTCACGTGGCACTGAACGGGATACTGATCGCCCTGATCGCCGGCATCATCGGCGGCGTGCTCCCGGCCCTCCGCGCGGCGCGGATGCCGATCACGACAGCTCTTCGCGAGATTTAACAGGGAACGGGTTCACGCGGAGTACGCGGAGGAGCGGACAAAACCATGTCTTCCCGCTTTTCTCCGCCTCTCCGCGACCTCCGCGTGAACCGTTCCCCGAACCATTCGTATACCCTCAGCAAACATTCACCCATGTTGCCCGTCCAACAGAAACCCGAGTCTCCGCGCAAGCGCCGCGGCGCGCGCCTTTTCGCCATCTGGGCCACCGCGCTGGCCGTCATCATTTTCGATGAGGTGATCACGCGGCTTCTCAAGCCGCTGCACATCCCCGGACTCGGCGTCTTCAGCTTCATCACCTTCCTGGCGTCGCTGCTCCTCATCGCCCTCACGCTCTACGGCTTCGCCGTTTTCGTCCGCTGGACGCTGCGCAAACTGTTCTGGCGCGTGGGACGCCGGCTCTTCCTCAGCTACGTCCTCATCGGCATGCTGCCGTTTTTCCTCTTCGCGATTCTGCTGCTGACCGTCGGCTACCTGATCTGTGGAGTCATGACCCACGCCGCGCTGCGCGGCGAGCGGTTGGCCAGCCTCGGACAGCTCGAGACGGCGGCGTTCGAGTATTCGTTCACCGGTAAGCGGCCCGGCGGCGTCACGAAGAGCCTGGAGATCTACGACACGAACAACTCCTCTGGGTCGAAGCTGCCGCCGTGGCTGAAGTCGACGACGTTCAGCGGCATGGTCTGGCGTGACAATCAGGGCCTTCTCGTGGCCTCACGTCAGGCGGCGCGTGAAGGCGCCGAGCCGCGCACGATCGTCTTCGTCGAGCCGCTCGACTCCGAATGGATCGAACAGCTGCAGGACAAGTCGGGCATGACCGTGCGCATGAGTGTCGAAGGCGCCGGTAAGTCACGCAAGAGCGGACTGAGTGTCAATAACGGCCGTCACTCCTTCAATATCGATGACGACGACAGCGGCGGTCTGAAGGATCTCCTCTTCACTTCGGTCGGCCGCAAAGTGATCTGGGCCGACGTGACGGCATTGACCGACTGGAACACCGGCGCGACGATCGAAGATCGCCACAATCTCTTCACGCTCATCGTCAATCCCTTCCCGAACCTCTTCCACTTCTACTTCGGCGCGCACGCAGACGACTACGTTCGCGGACTCCTGCAGTTCATGGCGTTCGTGATCTGCCTGCTGCTCGTTTTCTACGCTCTGGCCGTGCTCTTCGCGGCGGTGCTGATTTTCTCGATCACGCGCGCCGTGAACCGCATCGAGAAAGGGACCAAGGCCGTCGAGCGCGGCGACTTCACGTACCGCATCGCCATGAAACCGCACAACCAGCTCGGCGAGATGGCGAACTCGTTCGACCGGATGACCGAGTCGATCGCCACGCTGCTGGTGAACGTGGCCGAGAACGAGCGCCTGCAGAGCGAGATCGAGATCGCCGCATCGATCCAGCGAAACCTCCTGCCGAAGGAAGGCCCGCAGTTCCGAGGCGTCTCCTTCTCCGCCCACTTCGAGCCCACTGCATCGATCGGCGGCGACTACTACGACGTCTTCAACATCGACAAGACCCGCCTCGCCGTCGCCATCGGCGACGTCTCCGGTCACGGACTATCGACCGGACTGGTCATGGCCATGGTCAAAGCCGCCATCACCACGCTCGTCGAAGAAGGGGCGGAAGAGACGGCGCTCTTCCATCGCCTGAACGATCTCGTCTTCCGCTCCACCGAACGCCGCGCCTTCATGACGCTGGCGTTCACGATCTTCGATCTCGAAAAGGGGACGATCCGCCACACCAACGCCGGCCATCTCTATCCCTATCTGCTGCGCGAAGGGCAGAAGCCGCGCGGTATCGAAGTCCCCTCCCTCCCCCTCGGCGTGCGCAGCACGATCAGCACACACACCGCGGAAGTCGATCTGCAGGAAGGCGACGCCATCGTCTATCTATCCGACGGCATCGTCGAAGCGCAGGACGAAAACGGCGAGCCGTTCGGCTTCGACCACCTGGAAGCGCTCCTGTCGCAATCGGCCGATCGATCCCCGAGCACGATCCGCGATCAAATCCTCGAAGCCGTGGCCCGCCACTGCGGCACCCGCCCCGCCGACGACGATCGCACCGTCATGATTCTCCGCTTCGACAACTTCCACCACGGCTACAACCAGAAAGCGGTGCCGGTGCTCGAAGAAGTGCCGGTCTGAATTCTAGTGAGCTTGGAGGCTCGCGATGGGAGCGCTGGCGTCCTCGCCGGCTGGCCCGGCGGCGTCTCGCCGCCGAATGGGAGGCTTGCGTCGGACTCGTGTTACCAGCAAATTTTGAGCGTTCGGCGGTTCGGCAGCGAGGACGCAGCCGAGCCAGCCGGCGTGACGCCAGCGCTCGAACGCCGTTACGTTAAGAGATTGCCTACCGGCTCGCGGCGTTCGCGACTTTCGTCGTCGGTGCCGCGGCGGCCGTCATCGCATTGCGGATGTGTTTCGCGATGCGGTTGATATAGGTAATCGTCTCGCGAAACGGCGGCACGCCGTTGTACTTCCAGACATTGCCCTCGCCGGCGTTGTAGGCGGCGACGGCGAGATCGGCGTTGCCGTGGAAGGTCTGCAGGAGCCAGCGCAGGTAGCGAACGCCGGCGTAGATGTTCGCGGCGGGATCGTACGAATCGGTAACCCCGAAGCGCTCCGCCGTCGACGGCATCAACTGCATCAGACCGCGCGCGCCCTTGTTCGAAACCTCGCGGGAGTTGAAATCCGATTCTGCTTTGATGACCGCGGAAACCAGCGCGGCGTCGACGTCGAACTTCTTCGCGGCCTCGACGATCAACTTGTCGAATTTCGATTTGAAGATCGGTCCGCGCGTTTCGTCGTAACGCCAGGAACGCGTCGGGAAGACGCCGCCGTCCAGTTCAACGGCCTTCTTCACCTCTTCGACGATGGCTGCCGGGACGACTTCGTCATCGACGATGCGGTCGACGCGAGTGAGCGGAACCGTGATTGCGCCGCCGCTTTTCAGTGTCAACTGCACGTTGCTGTCGCCGACGACCTTGTAATCACTGATCTTCATCGTCCGCCCGTCGACGAACAGAGCGATGCTCGCGCCAGCCGGGGTGGCGAGCGCAACAAGGACGATGAATGGAAGAAGCCGCTTGAGCATTGGAAGCATCTGCGTCAACTAGGACGGCACAGAGGTTATTGCAGTTTCGCGGCACTTCAAGCCCTCGGATGAAACTGCTCGTACATCTTCTGCAGCCGAGCCCGCGAGACATGCGTGTAAATCTGCGTCGTGGAGATGTCCGAGTGGCCGAGCATCATCTGCACGCTGCGAAGGTCGGCGCCGTTCTCGAGCAGGTGCGTGGCGAACGAATGGCGAAGCGAGTGCGGCGAGATGTGGCCGGTGATCCCGGCCAGCCGCGCGTATTTGGTGATCTTCATCCAGAACGATTGCCGCGTCATCGGCCGGCCGCGATTGGAGAGAAAGAGATATGGATCGGCGTGCTTGTCGAGTTCGCCGCGTCCGTGCTCCATGTAGACCACGATCGCGTCGCGCGCGCTGTCGCCGAACGGAACGATCCGTTCCTTCGATCCTTTGCCAATCGTGCGCAGGAATCCGGCGTCCATCACCAGATCTTCGATCTTCACGTGGATCAGTTCCGAGACGCGCAACCCGGTCGCATACAGCAACTCCAGCATCGCCGCATCGCGCAGCCCCTCGGCGGTGCTCCGGTCGGGCGCGCGCAGCAGCGCTTCGACTTCCTGCGGCTGCATCGATTTCGGCAGCGTCGTCCAGAGCTTCGGATTCTCGAGGTTCTCGGTCGGATCTTGTTTCAAATGCCGCTCGGCGACCAGAAATCGAAACAGGCCGCGGATCGCCGCCAGCGCGCGAGCCACCGAACGCGCCGATATGCCGGCCGAACGCAACGCCTGAAAGTAGCGGACGATGTGAATCCGCTGCACGTCATCGAGCTCGCGCTTTTGATCGCCGAGCCAATGCCCGAAGTGCTTGAGATCGGTCTGATACGCGGACAGCGAGTTCTTCGCCAACCCCTTTTCGACGGCGAGGTAATCGAGAAAGATCGGCAGCCAGGTCAAAAAGTACGACCCAGACTCCTTCTTCTCCGGATCCTTCGCGCGCGGACTCTTACGCATGGGCGGCTTCGTGCGCCACTGCATCAGCCATGTACGAGCTGCGGACGAACGGGCCGGCGAAAACGGCGCGAAATCCGATCTCCTCGCCGATGACGCGGTACTCGTCGAACACGCTCGGCGCGATGTACTCGACGACATCGAGCTTCTCGCGTTTCGGCTGAAGGTATTGGCCGATCGTCACGATCTCGACGCGCGATTCGTAAAGCCGCCGCAGGACATCGATCACCTCATCGCGACGCTCCCCCAGGCCGAGCATCAGTCCGGATTTAGTCGTGATCGATCGATCGATCCGTTTCGCCTCGCGCAGCACAGCCAACGATCGTTCGAAGCGTGATCCGGGACGGACGAAGTCGTACAACCGCGGCACCGTCTCCACGTTGTGATTGAAGTAGTCCGGCCGCGCTTCGACGACGGTTCGCACCGATTCGAAGTTGCCGCGAAAATCGGACGTCAATACCTCGACCGCCGCATCCGGCAGTGCCTCGCGCAACGCAGCGATGGTCAGCGCGAACTGACGCGCGCCGCCGTCATCGAGGTCGTCGCGCGTCACGCACGTAACTACCACGTGCCGCAATCCCATCCGCCTCGCCGCCTCGGCCACCGACCGCGGCTCGTCCAGTGACGGCGGCGCGTAGGGACGGCCGGTGGTCACGTTGCAGAAGCCGCAGGAGCGCGTGCAGACGTCGCCGAGGATCATGAAGGTGGCCGTGCCGCGCGTGAAACACTCGCTGCGATTTGGACACGCCAGCGACTCGCACACCGAGTGCAGCGACTTTTCACGCAGCAGCGACTTGATCTCGTGCAGATCGCGGAGGTTGACCTTCTTCTCTCGAATCCAGTCGGGCAGGCGGGCTGACATCAACGTCATCGTAGCAAAACAAAACCGCCGCCCGTTTGGGCGGCGGTTGGTTTGCGTCTAATGCAGTGTGCTGTCAGTGACCGCCGAACGACTTCTCCAGCGAGCGGGCGATCAACTTCTCCGCCTCGGCTTCGGGGATGTTCTTGACGATGGCCACTTCGGACACGAGCAGATACTTGGCCCTGTCGTACATCTTCTTCTCGCGAAACGAGAGGCTCTTCTTCTTCTGTACTTCGCTGAGGTTCTTGAGGACATCGGCCACGTCTTCGAGACGGCCGGTCTTCATCTTCTCGAGGTTCTCGCGGTAGCGGCCCTTCCAGTCGGTGTGCGCTTTCTGGGTGGTCTCTTCGAGAAGGCTCAGAAGGCCTTTGATCTGCGTCTGTTTGTACAGCGGGCGCAGGCCTACGCGATCCGTGTTCTTGATCGGAACCATCAGGCGCGAGTTATTCGCGAGAAGCCTGAGGTGGTAGTACGTGTCATCCGCACCCATGATCGGCGACGCGCCGATCTGCTCGACGATGGTCACGCCGTGGTTCGGATAAACGAGCTTTTCCCCGACCTTGAAACCTAATTTCATTGACGACAAGTGGAGCTCCTTTCGGAAGACTGGCGAAGCTGAAGGATCGGCATTCTACGTCAGCCAGCCCAAATCGTCAATCTGCCGTGAGCCAGGATGTGAGTGCTGAAAGCTCAACAGTTGGCGTTGGCGACGCTTCAGCGAGCCGCGTTTCGAAGCCGACGGAGGAGCTGATGAAGACGGTCAACTCCTTGACGGCGTTCAGCTTCCGTCCCGGTGAGGAGGTCTTCGATGGCCTGCAAATCCGTGAGCGTCTCGGGATCCTCGCGGCCAGCAGTTACATTGACTTGCGACGCCGCAGGAGTCGCGGCAATTGTTGCCTGAGGCGGTGCGATGGCCGCTGGAACTGCGGCCGAGCCCGTTGGAAATGCGCCCGAAATCCGCTGCGCCATGGCCCGGATCGACGACTTGTCGCCGTGGTCGACCGCCTTCACGATCGCCTTCGCGCTCTCGACCGCGTCAGCGTAGGGGCTGGACGGCTCGTCGAAAATCCGGGCCTCGATGAACGTCAGCGTCACGTTCGCGTAGCCCCCGGCCTCCGCATGCGCGTAAACGCGAGCGGTGGCCTGCTTGCCGATGTCGCCGAGGTCGATCGTCTTCGCGTTGCCCGGCTCCAGCCAGGCGTCGACCTTCACGCTCTGGAACTTCTTCTCCGACGACGTCTGCGGCAGCGTCTCGATTTCCACGCGATCGATGTAGATGTGATGGTTCTTCGCCACCATCATCCGGCGCGAAGGAACCGTCACGATGAAGCGGTACGGGAAGACGTCGCGCAACTCCAGCACCGACTCCTTGTGCTCGGGATCGACGGAGAAACTGTCGGATTTGCGCCCCGCCTCCATCCGGTCGTACGCCGCGTACTGGTACGTGCCGTCGGCGCGTTTGCCGCGCAGCAGGTCGATGTCCTCATTGACGATGCGCTTCAGCAAATCCTTCGGCAGATCATTCGTACTCGCCTCGGCCACGCGATCGATGACGTGTGCGTCCGCCGCAATGCGCGCGGTTGGAATCTGCGCGGCAAGATTCGTTGTGAGCACAAGACCAAGGACGAGCATGATCGTTTTCATCGCACCACCTGCTGAAAAACACTGGTTCCTGGTAGTCCGTCGCGCGAGATGCCGAGGTGTTCGCAGATCGTCGCGCCGAGGTCGGCGAAGGTCGAGCGCGTACCGAGCGATTGCGCGATGACGCGCGGGCCGGCCACGATCAGCGGAACGTATTCGCGGGTGTGGTCGGTTGACACGTCGGTGGGATCGCAGCCGTGATCCGCGGTGATGAAGAGCAGGTCGTCTTTGCGCATGTCGCCGAGGAGCGCGGCCAGCTCGCCATCGAAAACTTCCAGCGCCTTCGCGTAGCCGGGCGCGTCGTTGCGGTGGCCGTACTTCGAATCGAAGTCGACGAGATTCGTGAAGATGAAATCGGCGTTTGACTGGCGGATCAGATCGATGGTCTTGCGCATCCCATCCGAATTGTTCTCGGTGCGGATCTCCTGTGAGATGCCGACGCGGTCGAAGATGTCGGCGATCTTGCCGAGGCCGATGACCTGCCTGCCGGAATTGAAGGCGCGCTCGACGACGGTCAGTCCGGTCGGCTTCACGGAGAAATCCTTCCGATTCGCGGTGCGCTTGAAGCGTCCCTTGCCGGTTCCGAGGAACGGCCGCGCGATGATGCGTCCGATGTTGTGCTCGCCGCGCATCAGTTCGCGCGCGATCGCACAGATGCGCCACAGCTCTTCGACCGGGATGATCTCTTCATGCGCCGCGACCTGAAACACGGAGTCGGCCGAGGTGTAGACGATCGGCGCGCCGGTGCGCATGTGTTCTTCGCCGAGCTCGTCGAGGATCACCGTCCCGGACGCGGCCTTGTTGCCGAGCGTCTTCCGTCCGATGCGCCGCTCGTACTCGGCGATAACGTCAGCCGGAAATCCGTTCGGATACGTCCGGAACGGGTCTTCGACGATGAGCCCCATCATTTCCCAGTGTCCCGTAGTCGTGTCCTTCCCCGCGCTGATCTCGGCCATCCGTCCGAACGCGGCTGTCGGCGTCTCCGTGGATGCGGGCTGCGGAAGGGTATGCAGCAATCCGAGGCGTGCGAGCGTCGGCAACGAGGGATGCTGCGTGTCGAGTACGTGGCCGAGCGTGTTCGACCCCTCGTCCCCGAAGTCGCTTGCATCCGGCAGCTCGCCGACGCCGAGAGAATCACAAACGATGACGATGGCGCGATTGGTCATGCTTTCTTCTTTTTCGCTTTCGGGGCGGAGGCGGTATTCGCACTGATCTTCTGAGGGATTCCGGACGTGATGCGCACGAGCGTGCGTAGCGCCTCGTTCACTGATTCGGAGTCGGGGAACGCCTCCAATAGATCGGGTGCGAGCATGCGGAGATTTTCGCTGCGGTTGAAATCACGCGCGTACTTGCCGCGCAGGCCAGTTTTCTCGATCGTGCGAATCGCATCCGACGCGGTCATGATTTCGCCTTCTTAGGGCTCGGCGCCGAAACGGTTCGCGCGCTGACCTTCTTGCGTGCCTGTGCAGACTTGATTTGCATGAGCTCACGAAGAGCTTCATTGACGGCAGCATCGTTTGGGAAGGCCGCGGCAACGTCAGCGGCGAGCAGACGCACGCACTTACGGTCGACCACTCCCAGCCAGAACGGGTTCGGTCTCGCTTTGCTGAAATCAATCTCATGATCGAGAGGATCGTCGTCGTCAACGATGTCGGAGCGTTTCTTCATAACTGTTTTCTTCATTTCGTTTCGCGCGCCGCGCGCTGATGATTCGAATTGTCTCGAAGTCGCGAAGCGTAAATGCCACAGTGAGCAGTCGATTGTGATCCGACATCCCGATGATCAGCAAGCGTTCTTCATCGAAAGAGTGTTCCCGGTCGTGCGTCTCGATCGCCCAACGGTCAACAAAAACACTCTTGGCTTCGTCGAACGTTACGCCATGTTTCGAGACGTTCGCGCGAGCTTTGAACCGGTCCCATTCGAAGTGGTAATGCATCACACCAGGTGCTCGTGAATCAGCGGCCGCTCCTCCGGTTTCTCGTCGCCGAACGTTACGAATGACAGATACCGCTTCGTCAGCTCGCCGGCGTCGCGATGACCGTGGCCGAGCTGGATGCGGGCGATCGTGTCGCCTGCGCGGACTTCATCGCCGGTCTTGCGGTCGAACATCAGGCCGGCCGCGTAGTCGATGACGTCGTCCGCTTTCTTGCGGCCGGCGCCGAGGTCGACGGTGAACATGCCGGCTTGGTAGGTGTCGATGAAGGTGATGAAGCCGGACTGCGGCGCCTTCACCTCGATCGTGTTGCTCGGCTGCGGCAAAAGCGAATAGTCGTCGACGATCGCCGGATTGCCGCCCTGCGCCGCGATCCATTTCCGCGCCTGCTCCAACGCACGGCCGGAGTCGAGCGCGTCGTCGAGCGCGGCGCCGGCAGAGGCGTCGTCGAACTTGCCGGACATGACCAGCGTGCGTACGGCTTGCGCCCGCGTCACTTCCTCCACGTCCGCGGGACCGTTGCCCTTCAGCACTTCGATCGTTTCGATGATCTCGTTCGCGTTGCCGGCGGCGACGCCTAGCGGGCGATCCATATCCGTAATCAAAGCTTCGACGCGCGTGCCCGATCCGGCCGCGGCGGCGATGAGGCTCTGCGCAAGCGCTTTCGAATCCTGGTAGTGGCGCATGAACGCGCCGCTGCCGGTTTTCACGTCGAGGATGAGCGCCGAGGCACCCATGGCCAGCTTCTTCGACATGATCGAGGCGGTGATCAGCGGCAGCGACTCGACCGTGCCGGTGACGTCGCGCAACGCATAGATTTTCTTGTCCGCCGGCGCGATGCCTTCCGTCGACGTCGAGATGACGCAGCCGGAGTCGGCGATGCTCTGATCGAACTGCTCGCGCGACAGACGCGCGTTGAAGCCGGGAATCGCTTCGAGCTTGTCGAGCGTGCCACCGGTGTGCCCGAGTCCGCGGCCGGAAAGCATGCCGATCGGAATGCCGCACGCGGCCACCCACGGCGAGAGCACCAGCGACACCTTGTCGCCAACGCCGCCCGTCGAGTGCTTGTCGGCAATGAAGTCGTATTCGCTGCGCAGGTGCCACTGGTCGCCGCTACGCAGCATCGACTGCGTCAGCGTGGCCATCTCGTCCGCGGTCATCCCGTTGATGGCGATGGCCATCAACAGCGCCGACATCTGATAGTCAGGAATCTCTCCGCGGGTGTATCGCTCGATGAACAACTCGATCTCGCGCGTGTCGAGCGGCGCGCCGCGGCGTTTGCGGTTGAGAACTTCGTACACGTTCAGTTCGGACATGGGCGCGATTGTAGTATTCGCCGCGATGAAAGCCGTCGTCCTGCTCAGCGGAGGACTCGACTCCGCGACTGTCCTCGCCATCGCGAAACGCGAGGGGCGATCGTGCTACGCGCTCTCGTTCGCGTACGGACAGCGGCACGGGATCGAGCTCGCTGCCGCGCAACGGGTCGCGCGATCGATCGGCGTCGACGAGCATGTCGTCTTCCCGATGGACCTGCGCGTATTCGGCGGCAGCGCGCTGACGGCGGAGATCGACGTACCCAAGGACGTCGCGGACGCCGCGGGAATCCCGGTGACGTACGTCCCCGCTCGCAACACGATCTTCCTCTCGCTCGCCCTCGGCTACGCGGAAACGCGCGAGGCGCAGGAGATCTGGATCGGCGTCAACGCGGTCGACTTCAGCGGCTATCCCGATTGCCGCCCGGAGTTTCTCGACGCGTTCCAGCGCGTGATCATGACCGGCACGCGCAGCGGCGTCGAGCACGGCGAGCCGCGGCTCATCGCGCCGCTGGTGACGATGTCAAAAGCGGACATCATCCGCCGCGGCGTGTCCCTCGGCGTCGACTACTCCCTCACGCACTCCTGCTACGACCCCGGCGTTCGCGGCCTCGCCTGCGGCCACTGCGATTCCTGCATTCTGCGCAGGCGCGGGTTTGAGGAAGCGGGGGTGAGTGACCCGACGGTGTATTTGTCATCGTGAGCCGGTATCCGCAGCGTCGTCGGTGATTGTCTTCATACCGTCTTTCCCCTAGCACCATGTCGGTCCGAGCCGTCTTCATGCGTAATTCGGACGAATGAATGCGAAATGGTTACGCAATCGTGCGAAATGATTACGCATGAATGCGTATTAAAAACGTAAACGTTCGAATTCTGTACGCAAAGATGCGAAAAAATTACGAATGCAAACGAAATGGTTACGCAATCATCCGAAATGATTACGCATTCAGCCGCTCCTCGAGTGTCTTGAACCCAGTCCGATTACGCTGCGCACTTCTTCCGCAACTCCTCGCGAATGACACGCCGGAGGGTCTTCTCCAGCGGTTCGGCGCGTTCACCTGATGGCGAAACCAGTTGATGACGTCTTCATCCGGGGCTCAGGGTGACAGCGCGCGTTCCACCGCATCCATCGTGGCGTCGATCTCGATCGTTCGCTCCGGCGGCACGTTGCGCATGATCGCGTCGGTGTCTTTGAGCAGATTGCCGGTCAGCACGCAGACGATTCGCTCGCCATCCCGCATCACGCCGGCGGCGCGTAGTTTCTTCACGCCGGCTAGTGTCGTCGCAGATGCCGGCTCGCAGCCGATTCCTATCTCATCGATCTCGCGTTTGGCCAGCATCAACTCGTCGTCCGTCACCTGTTCCACGATTCCGTTCGTGAGCTGGATCGCCGACACCGCCTTGCGATGGCTGACCGGATCGCCGATGCGGATCGCGCTGGCGATCGTTTCCGCGACGATGCGATGACGTTGCGCGAAGCCGTCGCGATAGCTGCGATAAAACGGATTCGCGCCGGTGGCCTGGATCGACGCCAGCCGCGGCATCCTCGTGATCCACCCCGCGTCGAACGCTTCGCGCAGCGCCTTGCCGAACGCGCTCGTGTTGCCGAGGTTGCCGGCCGGGACGACGATCCAGTCGGGCGCATTCCACTCCAGGTCCTGCAGCAGTTCCCAGACGATCGTCTTCTGCCCTTCGATGCGGAATGGATTGATCGAGTTGACGAGGTAGATGCCGAGACGGTCGCTCGCTTCGCGGACGAGTTGCATGGCAGCATCGAAATCGCCGCGAATGTGAAGCGCGGTGGCGCCGTACGCGAGCGTCTGCGCGAGTTTTCCGCTCGACACTTTTCCGGCCGGGATGAAGACGATGGCGCGAAGTCCTGCCTGCGCGGCGTACGCGGCCAGCGACGCGCTGGTGTTGCCAGTTGATGCACACGCCACCACGCGCGCGCCGAGGCGCTTGGCCTGCGTCATGGCCACGGTCATGCCGCGGTCTTTGAAGGAACCGGTCGGATTCTCGCCTTCGTGTTTGAAGAAGATGTTGAATGGGGAGTGGGGGGTGGGGTGTGGGGAGTGGGAGCTGGCTTCGAGTTTTTTCTGCCACTCCCCACCCCCAACTCCCCACTCCCGTTCATACAGCCGCGTCGCTCCTTCCGGATGCGTCACGATCTCGGCCTCGGGCACATCCAGCACTGCTTCGCGGAATCGCCAGACGCCGCTTTTGTCGATCGTCTTGCGGCTGCCGAGACGCGCATCGAAGAGATTTCGATCCGGCATCGCATCGCGCTCCACGCTCAACAACTCGCAGCACTCGCATGTGTAGCGAATCTCTGACGCGTCGAAGCGGCGTCCGCATCCGATGCATTGCAACCACTCGCTCATATCGCGCGCACTCCCTGTTTTGCGATCGGCGAGACACGAGCGACCGACGCAACTGAACCGAAGGCAGCTTGCATGGCGGCGGCGACTTCATGCGCGACCGCATGATTAATACAGATGGCGACGAGCGTCGGCCCGGAGCCGCTGATCGTGCAGGCGAACGCGCCGGCATCGATCGCGGCGCGCTTCACCGCGTTGAAGTGCGGGATCAGCGCGGCACGGCGCGGTTCGGCGTAGCGGTCGTCGAGAGCGCGGCGTAGCAGGTCGGCGTCGCCGGTCGCGAAGGCGTGTACGACGCCGGCGGTGTTCGCCATCTGCTGCACCCACACCGCGCGCCCGGACGTCGACGGCAGCACCTCGCGCGCTGCTTTCGTCTGGATGCGGACGTCGGGCGTGACCAGCGCGAGCCGCCAGTCGCCTTTCACGGTCAGCGCCACGATGTCGATCGGGCGCACGGAACGAGACAGCGCGAGGCCGCCGAGGATCGAGGGCGCGATGTTGTCGAGATGCTCGCCGGCCACCGTCATCTCCCCTTGCAGCGCGGCGGCGGCCAGCTCGATCGGCGTTGTCTCCGAGGACATCGCCAGCGCGGCAGCGAACGCGCCGGCAACGCTGCTTGCTGCGCTTCCACCGAGGCCACCGGCAAGCGGGAGGCCCTTGTCGATCGTGATGATGGGATTGCGCGCGTCGCCATGCGCCCGCAGCCACGCGATCGCCGCGATCGCCGCGGCGTTGCGTTGTGGATCGAGCGGCACGAGTGCTGCGTCGACTCCGGTGATCGCATCGATGCGCGCATCGCCGTCCGTCAACTCGACGCTGACGCGATCGCCGAGTCCTTCGATGCCGAGGCCGAGGACATCGAAGCCGGGGCCGACGTTGCCGATCGAGCCTGGAGCAAAGGCGGTTGCGATCATCGCGGACTTCTCCGCCGCTCCTCCATGGCGATGGCCACGATGTCGTTGAGCACTCCGGCCGCGGTGACTTTCGCGCCCGCGCCTGGTCCGGTCACGACGAGCGGATTGGTCTTGTAGCGCTTCGAGTAGATCGCGACCTGATTGTCGGTGCCACGCAGATGCGCGAGCGGCGAGGACGCAGGAACGGCCTCGATGCCGACGGAAATCGCGCGACTGCGGATTTTCGCGACGTAGCGAAGCACCTTCCCGCTCTGCCGTGCGCGTTCGATTCGTTCGCGATACGCATTGTCTAACGCTCCGAGGCTCGCGACGAACGCGCGCGCATCGGCGTGTGCGTCGTCATCGTGAAACAGCGGCTCGAGTTTGATCTCGTCCGGCTCCGCGCGATATCCGAGCGTCCGCGCCAGGATCAGCGCTTTGCGCGCCACGTCTTTGCCGGAGAGATCGTCGCGCGGATCCGGCTCCGTGTATCCGAGCTCCCAGGCCTTTCGTACGGCCTCGGAAAACGCAACGCCATCTTCGAGCGCCGTCATCAAGTAGCCGAGCGTGCCGGAGAAACAGCCGAGGATCATTTCGATTTTGTCGCCGGCCGATTGCAGTTTCGCGATCGTGTCGAGCACCGGCAGTCCCGCGCCGGCGGTCGCTTCGTAGCGGATCGACAGTCCGCGCTCCTTCGCGGTGTCCATCAGCCGGTCGAATTCGATCTGCGGTCCGGCCAGCGGTTTCTTGTTCGCGCAGACGACGTGGAATCCATGTTCCAGCGCTTCCTGCAGCAGCGGCCCTGTCTCCTCGGACGTCAGATCGACGAGCACCGGCCGGTACGACGGCAGCATCCACAATTCGCTGCGCATCATCGCTTCGAGCTCGTGCAGCGTGAGCGGCGAACCGCGTTCGAACAGCCGCGCGCCCGACGCTTTCTGCTTCGCGAACCGTTGCAGCGCCGCGGGTGTGAAGCCTTTGTCGTCGAGCCGGATGCCTGATCGATCGGCGACGGCGACCACTTTCAGATCGATGCCGAGGTCGCGTCGAAGGTGCGGCTGTTGCGCGATGAGCTGGCGCGCGAGTTCGCGTCCGATCTGTCCGAGTCCGAGGAGCGTGAGCTTGGCCTCGCGGCCGGTCGTGTCGGCGAGCGGACGAATTTTGTGCAGCTGATATTCGGAATGCAGCGCACGCAACGCGCGCGTCGCATCTCCCTCGGCCACCGCAACGGTGATATTCAACTCCGATGATCCCTGCGCGATGGCGACGATGTTCACACCAGCCGCGGCGATCGCCGAAAATGTGCGCGCCGCGATGCCGGATGTTCCGCGCATGCCGAGGCCGACGACGGCGATGAGCGCGACGCGCTTCTCGGCCTCGATGCGATCGATGAGGGGCAACTTCCGCTCGGACTCGAACGCACTTTCAAGTGCCGCAATCGCGTGATCGGCTTCGGCTTCCGGCACGACGAAGCAGATGCTCGACTCGCTCGAGGCCTGGCTGATCATCGAGACGGAATGTCCCGCATTCGACAACGCGGTGAAGGCGCGGCCTGCCACGCCGGGCACTCCGATCATCCCTTTGCCTTCGATCGAGATCAACGCCTGACGATGAATCGCCGTGAGCGCTTTGACCGGATACGCGCCCGGCTTCACATCGCCGGCGATGCGCGTTCCGGCGCTGATCTCGCGAAAACTGTTGCGCACGAACAGCGGAATGCGGCGCTCGACGAGCGGGATCATCGTGCGCGGATGCAGCACCTTCGCGCCGTAGTAGGCCAGCTCCGCGGCTTCTCTGTAATGAAGCTCCGCGATGACGCGCGCATCGGGAACGCTCTTCGGATCGGCCGTCATCAATCCATCGACTTCTTTGAAGAGCGTCAACGCGCGCGCGCCGATGCTGCGCGCAACGATCGCCGCCGAGAAGTCGCTGCCGCCGCGGCCGAGCGTAACCAGCGCGCCATCGGGCCCGCTGGCGATGTAGCCGGGGATGACGACTACCTTTCCATCCGCGAGCAACGGCAGGATTTTCTTTTTCGCCGCGCGTTCGCAGTGCGGAAGGTTCGGCCAGATCGCGCTGAGGCGGCGTTCGGTAACGATGATGTCGGTGGCATCGACGTAGACCGACGCGATCCCGGCCTCTTCCGCCGCCGCCGCGAAAATCCGCGCGACCGCGCGCTCGCCGCGCGCGACAAGCGCATCCTGCGCACGCGGCGTCAACTCGTCGAAGACCGCCACGCTCTCCGTCATCGAGCGCAGCTCGCGCGCGAATTCGCGAATACGATCGCGCAACTCCTCGGCGCGGCGCTTCGACGCAATCAATTCATCAACCAGCGCGATGTGCCGCGACTCGAACTCCGCCGCAATCTCATCGCACAATGAACGGTCGCGCCGCAATGCCGCCTGACCGGCTTCGAGAAGCAGGTCCGTTACCCCGTTCATCGCGGATACGACGACCGCCACATGCGGCGCCGCCCGCCGCACATGCCCAATCGCAATCCGAATCGCCTCGGCATTGCCGACAGCGACGCCACCAAACTTGAACACCTCGGAACGAGCGGGCTTCATGGACGGCCGGAGTATAGGGGAGAGGAACGGCGTTCCCCGATGCACGGCGTTGACTGACGGACACCATCAACGTAGATTCAACGATTCCGATCCTATGAGCGACGAACCAAAAGCATTCGAAGTCAGCGTCATCGTTTTCCGTGAAGGTTCGACGTGGACAGCGCTCGCACTGGAAATGGACATTCGCGGCTACGGAGCCTCGCGCAAGGCTGCTGTCGATGATGCGATGGCAATGATCACCGCGCAGGTGAGTTTTGCCGTTCAGATGGGTCATCCCGAAAGCGTTTGGAAGCGCGCTGACGAGAAGTCCTGGCAGATGTGGGAGAACGCCCGGCGGAACCAGTTCATGGCCGAAGTCTCCGGTTCGGAACCGCCCGCCGACGAGATCGCCGATCTCGTTCCCATTCCTCTATTCGCGTTGAAACACAACGACGAGTGGATCGCGGCTCGTACCTAAACCGCTTCGCTGCCGCGACATGCTGAAGCGCGTTCGGCGCATCGACAAGCGGTTCGAGGTGTGGGAAGACAGAGGCAAAGGCAGCCATCGCATGCTTGTCCTGGCGGCCGACGACGGCGTCAAGCACTATCCGTTTCCGTGTCACGATGACGGAGCTGAGATCGCCCGCCACTACCTGCGCGACATCATTCGGTACTTCGACTTGCCGCGCGATATTTTTGACTGACTCGCGATAATCTACCTTCCATGACGACAACCGAGATTGCCGGCTCGATGACTGCCGAAGAGATGATCGCGCTGACGAAGCGCCACACGATTTTTTCGTGGTCCGCTCAGGCCAGCGTGAATCCGATCGCGATGGTGCGCGGCGAAGGCATTTACTTCTGGGATGCCGACGGCAAGCGCTACATCGACATGAACTCGCAGTTGATGTGCGTCAACATCGGACACGGCGACAAGCGCGTCATCGATGCCATCAAGCGGCAGGCCGAGGAGCTGGTTTACGCGGGGCCGGGAATGGCGACCGCGGTGCGTGCGCGCGTCGGCAAGATGCTGGCCGACCTCACGCCCGGCGATCTCAATCGTTTCTTCTTCACGCTCGGCGGCGCGGAAGCCAACGAGAACGCCATCCGCATCGCGCGCATCGTCAGTGGCCGGCAGAAAATCATGGTCCGCTACCGCTCGTATCATGGCGCCACCGCCGGCGCGATTTCGCTCACCGGCGATCCGCGCCGCTGGGCCAACGAGCCCGGCATTCCCGGCGTCGTGCGCTTTTTCGATCCGTACAAATACCGCAGTCATCTCTATCGCGAAGGCGACAGCGACGCCGAGTTCGTGCAGCGTTGCCTCGACGAGCTCGAAGAAACGATCGCGTACGAAGGCGGCCACACCATCGCCGCGATTTTCATCGAGACCGTCACCGGCACGAACGGCATCATCGTTCCGCCCGACGGCTACCTGCAGGGACTGCGCGCGATCTGCGATCGTCACGGCATCTTCCTCGTCTGCGACGAAGTGATGTGCGGCCTCGGCAGGACCGGGCGCTGGTTCGCCGCCGATCACTGGAACGTGATCCCCGACATGATCACGATGGCGAAGGGGTTGACGTCCGCGTATCTGCCGCTCGGCGCCGTTGCCATCAGTGACCGCATCGCCAGCTACTTCGACCGCAACACGTTCTTCGGCGGCCTGACCTACAACGCGCATCCCATGAGCCTTGCGGCAGCCGAGGCGTGTTTGCAGGTGATGATCGACGACGACACGATGTCGCACACGCAGAAGATGGGCGGCGTCCTGGCCGAACTTCACGCGCAGATGAAAGCAAAGCATCCCTCGGTCGGCGACGTCCGCTCGATCGGTCTCTTCGGCGTGCTGGAGCTGGTTCGCAATCGCCGCACGAAGGAACCAATGGCGCCGTTCAACGGCACCAGCCCCGAGATGCAGCGCCTTGGCGCGTTCCTGCGCGAGCAGGGCATGTACGCGTTCATCAACTGGAACAATCTCTTCACGAATCCGCCGCTCTGCATTACCGAGTCGCAGCTCCGCGAGGCGTTCACGATCATCGACCACGCCCTCGACATTACCGACGCCGCCGTCGTCGACTAAATCGCCGATGACAGAGCGCGCGGCAGCAGTCGTGGTTGCGTTCACGACGGCCGCGGCGCTGGCTGTTCTGTGCGTGCGCGGCTTTTACGTCCGATGGTTCTCGGACGACTTCGCGGTTCCCGCGTCCGTCGCCGACTTCGGTTTCTGGCGCGGCCAGGCGCAGTGGTATCGCGTCTGGAGCGGCCGCTTCACGTTCACGTTCGTCGACGCGCTTTTGACGGCGATGGGACCGTGGACCGCGACGATCGTCGTGCTGCTGATAACCGTCGCGATGCTGCTCGCGCTGCACGCCGGTCTACGCCAGTGGCCTCTCGCGCTCGCGATGACCTCGGCCATCCTCCTCGGCACGAGCGATGTGCCCCAATCGATCCTATGGGTTACCGGTCTGCTTTCCTACGCGGCTCCGCTCGCGGCGTTCGCATGGTGGATCGGCAACGCGGCGCGCCGAAACGAATGGCGATGGTTCGACGCCGTCATCCCGCTCGTCGCCGGCGGCTGTTCGGAAACGGAAGTGCTTTCGCAGATCGTGATCTGCGCGATTGCGTTCGCTGCATGGCGCCGCAAGCCGATGCTCGCGGGACTCATCGGATCGTTGATCAGCCTGTCGGTCATCGCAATCTCGCCGGGCAACGCCGTTCGAAGGTCGCTCTTTGCACCGACGCCTCCAATCGTTCACGTCATCTCGGCGACGGCTGTCGATGCGGCATCGTTTTTCGCCGACGCGGTAACGCGTTCCGGTCTGTTGCTGCTCCTCGGTTTTCTCGCAGCGGCGCTATGGGCACCGCGCGTTTCCCGCCGCGTCGTCATCGTGGCGATGCTCTGCACGATCGGCTGCGCCGTCGTCAGCCTTGCGGCCGGCGAAATCGCACTGGTCGTTCCGTTGCCGCAACGCGCGCGCGTCATTCTGTTCGGGCTCATCGTTGCCGGCGTCGCCGCCCTCGGCGCGGCGCTTCCGCGGCCGGAACGATGGCGGACTGCATTCGCAATTGCCTCTGCGATCATCGCGATCATGCCGTTAGTCAGCGCGATTGATCTCGCGCGCGACATCCCTGAGGCGCGAGCATTCGCCGGACAATGGGACCGCTTCGATGCGTTCCTCCGCCAAAACGGCGGACGAAAAATCTATGTCGACAACGCGCCCGGCACGATCGGCACGCTCGTCTTCCTCGAACACGATGCCGCGCGCAACACGTTCATCAGGCGGACCTACCGGCTACAGTCGCTGGCCGCTATGCCTCTTCGCCGTAACGGCCGGCTGATGATCGGTCCGCTTCCGAACGACGCCGTGCGCTACCGATTCGAATGACGATCAGGACAAAAACTTCGCGAAGAAATCAGGGTGCAGCTTCCACGCGAAGAATCCCGACAGCCCGAACAACACACCGAAGAACATGAACAAGCAGGCCAGCGCCAGCAGCCAGCGTTTCTTCGTCAGCGCCGTGACGCCGAACAGCGCGATAGCGACGGAGAGACACGCGTCCGACATATCGAACTGATCGTCGTGCAGATTGAGCCGGTCGTACTCCTTCACCTGTCCCTCGGCGTTCGCCTTGATGTCGATCTTTTCCTTCTCGTACTTTTTGACCTGCTTCTGATAGATCGCGATCTTCGCATCCAACATCGGCGCGAATTTCGGATCGGTGAGCATCGTCCGCTGCAGCTGCAACTGATCGAGCGTCGCTTCCGCCAGGTTCTGCTTCATCCCCTTGGCCTGGTAGTACGACCACTGATCGACCGCGTTCGCCTGCGCCTGCGCCATCCCCTGCACGATGTTGCCGTCCTTGACGTTGCAAAGCGCCATGAACGTCGCCGCAATCGCCACGAGCGCCGCAATGATCGAGTTCAGCCGCGAATCGGCCGCGCGTTCCACAGCCTCGTTGATGGTGTCGCTGATATCTGCCATAGCCGCGAAGCTTACCGCGTACAACACGCCTGAAGCGTATCCGCCGGGCAGCGGAGGTTTGTGGAGTAACTACACACTGCCGCAGTCGCCGTGGTAGTATCCGCCTCCACTTCAGCACAACAAGGGCGTTCGGGTATGAGCATTCTCCCTCGGGAGCTCGCTTCGCGTTATGAAGTTCTCGCGATGATGGGCGAGGGCGGCATGGGTGCCGTCTACAAGGTTCGTGACAACGAGCTTGATCGCATCTGCGTCATCAAGGTGATGCACCTGCAACTGCAGAATAACCTCGCCCTGCGCCAGCGCTTCCTCGGCGAAGCGAAAAAGGGTGCGCAGGTGAGCCACCCGAACGTGGCCGCCGTTTTCGATTTCTTTGTTGGCAGCAATGGCACCGCGTGTCTCGTGATGGAGTACGTCGACGGCAAAACGTTGGCCGACATCCTCGATCACCGTGCCGAGCCGTTTGACTACAAAGAGGCGGGCGAGATCGTAAAACAGGCTCTCGCTGTCGTCGCTGACCTACATGCCAGGAAGCTCGTGCACCGCGACATCTCGCCCGATAACCTGATGCTGACCCACGACTCAGCCGGCAATCTTTTGGTGAAGCTGATTGACCTTGGCATTGCCAAGTCGCTGGAAGAGTCGGCGGCTTCAGAAGGTACGGGCTTTTTCATCGGTAAAGGCGCCTATGCGCCGCCCGAACAATTCGGCAATCACGTCGATGCGCGCAGCGATATCTACGCTATGGGCGTCGTGCTCTACAAGATGCTGACAAAGACGCTGCCTATAGTCGCGAACGATTTCGCCGGCTTCTACGCAGCACATCACAAGAACAGCCCGCCGCGTCCTTTTTCTGAAACGGATCCGAACGGCCGCGTGCCCGAGGGCGTTCAGCGCGTCGTCCTGAAGGCACTGGAGAAAAAGGCGGAGGACCGGTTTCAGAGCGCTGACGAATTTCGAGACGTATTGCAGCGCGCCATCGTCTCTGGCGCTACGACTGTTCATGAGGAGGCTGTGCGTCAACCACCCGTAATCGCCATCGAACGCGAGCCGCTGGCACGGGCGATCGGCGTCGGCATCGTCGCTACAGTCCTCGCTGGAATCGCTCTTCACTACATGTGGCCGCACGACGTTCCCGTGAAGCCCGGTCGGCCGCCAGCCACCCAATCAAATCCTCCGTCCGAAACCGGTATCGAAGTCACGGGCTCAGTGCCGCCGACGAATACTCCACCGGCTCCGAACCCTGTCTCCTCCGATGCAAAACGTGCTGCATCTGAGATTACAGAAGGCAAGCGTCTCGCCGAGAGCGGCGACATGGCGGGCGCATTTGCTGCCTACGAGCGCGCCACGAAGGACGATCCCTCGAGCGCTTTCGGTTGGGCTAACCTCGGAGCCGCGGCGGCAATGTTGGGCAGACCGGCCGACGCGGCGCAAGCGTACAGGCGCTCGTTCGCAATCGATCCCGACAACTGGCTGGCTCACTATAATCTCGGCTGCCAGCTCGCCCGCGAAGGAAAACAGGATGAGGCATTCAGTCACATCGAGCGCGCCGTATTACAATTGCGACAGCAGGTTCGGTCGCCAAAACAGCTACAGTCGTTTCTCGAAAATATTCGTACCGACCAGGCGTTGAAGGATCTACGCAATGAAAGCCGATTCACGAACCTGCTTGCGGCAAATTAGGCGTCCTGCGCTGCGGTTTTTGACCGGCATGTTGAGCATCGCCCTGTGTGCGGGTTCGGCCGCAGCGCAGAGTGCGGGCTGCAATCGGGCGCGCGCCATCGTCGACGAAGTGAAGAGCCTTTACGAACTGCCGCAGCCCGACCACCGCGTCATCCTTCAAAAACTTCGTACCGCGCAACAGCTTTGTCCGACCTTCGGCGACGCGTGGCGTTACGCTTATTGCAGCGCAACTGCTGTCGGCGATGACTCGAACGCGCGCATGTTCAAAGACCGCGCCGTCTTTAACGGCGTGACCGACTTCGCCTGCGGCAGCATCGGAGTTGCCGAGGCGCCGACGCCGTTGCCGTCGTATGTCCGTCAGAAGTACGCGCTGGTAATCGGCATCGGGAAGTTCCGCGATCCCAAGATCCGGCCATTGCAGTTCGCCGCTAAGGACGGTAGCGATTTCGCCAGGTTTCTCACCGATCCAAACTATGGCAACTTCGCGCCGGCCAACGTCACGCTCCTGACCGATGAGGGAGCGACGCGCGCCGCCATTCTGAACGCCATGCAGCAGATCTTCCTTCGGGCGCACGAAGACGATCTCGTGGTCACCTTTATCAGCTCCCACGGTTCGCCGTCCGCCGAAGAGAAGGGCCTGGCTGGCATCGGCTACATCGTGACTTATGACACGTCGATCGATACTCCGTGGCTCGACGGCCTCGACTATCAGGATTTCGCTAAAATTGCCTCGAAGCTCAAAGCACGCCGAAAAGTCCTGTTTCTCGACACCTGCTTCAGTGGCCAGGCATCAAAGCGGGGCGAAAAGGCCCTGACCATCGACGGCCTGGGCGTCGACGAGAAGACAGCCAGGATGTTCCTGTCTGGTGAGGGAAGCTTCATTATCACATCGAGCAAGGCAAACGAGCGCTCGTGGGAGAGCGAGGCCATCGGGAACGGCTACTTTACCCACTATCTCATCGAGGCGTTCAAACGAGGGCAGGAGCCGCCCACCATCAAAGAAATTTTCAATTACCTTTCCACGAATGTCCCGGACGCGGTGGCGCGTGACAAACAGGCGTCTCAGCATCCCCAGATCCAGCCCTCAACCGGCTTGGCCGACGTGCGCATAGGAGTGGTTCCGCGCCCGTCCGGCTCAGCCCAATGATCAGGAGAATCCAATGAATCGTCATTGCAAAGCGTTGTATGTAGCCGTGATCCTGTTGTTAGCCAGTGCACCACTCTATGCGGGCGAAGGCTTTGGTATGATGAAGAAGAGCGCGAACCTTACGCGCATTCATCCACCGCAGGTCTTTATTGCGGGCACACGCGTGTCCATCAAAGTGACTGCGGCGTCGTCTCAGTACGGCGTGGCCGCGCAACGCCTGGAGAGCCAACTCGAAAGTGAGCTTCTCGGCAAGAATCAGAGGCTGAAACTGGACGCCGCGCGCCCCGATGCGACGATCGACGTCAAGATTCTGCAAGACCAATTCGGCGAAAAGTGGGAAGACCGCCAGATGGTTCAGTACGTCGATCGCGGTCGAAAGGACAGCAAAGGGAAAACGGTCCTGGACCAAGAACAAATCACCGTGCGTTTCAAGGTGGTGACTTACTCGTTCACTGCCGCTTTCAAGGTCCACGACACGCAGAAAGACGTCTCGCTCGCGGCTGACTCCATCAATTGGAATTATTCAAAGGACTTCCAAGACGGTAATGGATCGCCCGACGCATCGTCGCTCGAATCAAACGCCGTAGCGGCCGCCGTCGCCAACCTCACTAATCGACTCGCTCCGACCCGTGAGATCGTCGGTGTCCTTCTTCCGAAGGGCACCTTCGAGGCTGCTGCTGCGTATGCTGATGCCGGTTTGTGGAGTAAATATCAGGAGGCCCTTGAAAAGGTGCCGCCACTCAAGAATCCGACGGATGAGGGCTACCGGCAGTACGCACTCGGTGTTGCCTACGAGGCCCAGGGATACAGCGCGGACGACAACGACACGACGCTCAAGTACCTGGAGCAGGCGTCGATTCATTACAACAACGCGGTCGACGCCAACCCGAAAGAGGGTTACTTCACGAAGCCTTATTCAAGCGTGCTGTTCAGCTCCCACAACGCGGAGGCGCCGATTTCGCGCGTGTCAGCGGCGCTGGTGCAGTACCAGAAGCTGAAGGAATTCTCCGACTCGCTGGCTTCGAAGGCAATTACCACTAGAGGTTCGAAGGGCGACCTCGGCGCGCCGGCTGACGACGCGATGACAAATCAGGCCGTAGTGGACATGGTGCGCGCCGGCCTGGCGGAAGACGTCATCCTGACCGCCATTGACACGGCGAAGAACGCCGGTTTTGATATCACGCCAAGAGGACTCATCCAGCTTGCGGATGGGAAAGTCAGTAAGCGCATCATTCAACACATGCAGGCAACGACAGGAAAAACTTCGAATGAGCCGAAGGCGAAGAAGAGCCCTGCAAAAAAGCAGTGAGGACGCCGATGCCGCGCAAAATCCGCTTCGCACTGATCATCATTCTTGTCGCGGGCCTTCCGGTCCTGGCTCAGGATGGGCCGCCAAAAGGTGCGAAGGAAATGTTCTTCGACCCGCAGCAGGCCAGCACGGACGTCTCCCGGCCGCGAGCGGATGCGCCACCACGCGCGCCGAGATTCGACACAGCCGGCCGGCGCATTCCTCACTCCACGGATTCGGCCAAACAGACTGCCCTCGGACTCAGCTACTGGATTGAGCTCGCCGACGCCTCCGGTACGCCGATGGGGCCGGTCACTGACGAGCACACGTTCCGGTCGGGTGACCGGATCCGGCTTCACTTTCGCAGCAATTCGGATGGGCACGTTCTCCTCGTGCAACTCGGCTCATCCGGCACATCGAGCGTGCTGTTCCCCGATCCGGCCCGAGGACTCGCTCAAAACCGACTTCACGCGCAGGAAGACCATGTGCTGCCTTCGCCCGCGCGATGGTTCAAGTTTGACAGGAATGCCGGCACCGAAACGTTGCTGGTCCTGTTCGCCCGCACGCAGCCAGAACTCGATAAGTCCTTTCCGACGCACACAACAATGGACGCCGAAGAAACCGGCGCACTGTTGGAATTGGTGAACGATGCGCCCGGTCGAAAAGACCTTATCATCGAAGACGAAACCCGGGAGCCGACCGAGGTCGGAACCTATGCGGTCAGCGTGGCCGGCAAACCGATCATCCTGCAGGTGGTCCTAAAGCACCACTGACGCGTCGAAGCTTACGCCGATTCCACTTGCATCTCGGCCATGGCCATCTCCAGCGCGGCGCTCTTGAGTTGTTCGAGCTCGGAGAGGTGCTCTACCTGCGCTTGCCGCGCCGCCGATGCCACGATCTCACGCCGGCCCATTACACAGGCCCAGATCAGGAAAACGTCTTCGAATGCTACCCATCCGGCATGCTCGAGGAAACGCCACCACTCGGGATTGGCCACGCCGTAGACCGACTCTGGCCAGAAAATGCCGCGCAGGAAATGGTCGCCGGCCACGACCACGGTGGCCGTGATCAGCGCGGTCCAATCGAGATAGAACGCGAGAAAGGCCAGCGATCCGAAGACGTGGAAGTGCGTCTCGATCCGGCCGCCCGTCAGATGGATGAGCAGCGCCGAAAAGAGCATCTGCGATGCCGCGATCACGTGGCGCGTCAACGTCGTCCCGGGCCGGAAAATCGAGAGAAGAATCGGCAGGATGATGATTCCCGCTCCGCCGAGGACGGCCACCCAGACGTGGAGGTGAATCGTGTGATCTTTTCCTTCCCACGCATACGGCGAGACGGTCAGCGCGGCGATGATTCCGGCCCCGTATTGCACGACGAAAAGCCAGGTGAACATCCGGTCGACCCGCACGTGACGCGCGTGCAGTTGTTGATCGCGAAGCTCGGCGGCTCGCGTCTCCATCCCCAACTCGTCTTCCAGTCTTTCGCTCATTGTCTCTGCTCGCTTTCCGTGGTGACGATCGCGCAGCCGAAAACCGGATGCGTGCCTTGACGTGCCTTGGAGTGCACGATATCGACGACGTCCATGCTGCCGCGGTTCACGCCCGCGTGTCCGCGCAGAGAGGTAACGCCGCCGGAGAAACGCAGCGCGCCGTCGCCGTCGTAGAGAAAGGTCTGGCCCGATGTGAACCCGCCGAAGAGTCTGGCTTCGCGTCCATCCGGATCGACGATGACGCGCGCTCGTTGAAGGTGTTTGGCCGCTTCGAACGTTTCGGTTTTCTCCCAGCCTGAATTGAAGTCCGCCGGGCGGTAGACGAGCACGTACGTCTGCAGCGCCGGTCCCGACATCTCGATGATCCGCTCAAGCTCCTGAAGACTGGCCCGCGTGCAACTGCAGTGCGGATGAATGAGCATGACCAGCGTCCAGCGATTGCGGCCGGGGACGATGCGGCTACGCGCCGGCCACATCGTCCGCACCGCCGCGCCGCGGCCGGGCGTGGTCTCGAATCTACGGACTGCCTGGTACATCGCTCCGACCGTGCCCGCCCAGATCAAACCGGCGACGACGAGCGATGCAGTGATGAGAGCGCGCCGCTTCATTTCTTCCTCAGCGCATCAAATGGTGCGATTGGCAGATTGTCTTTTTCGAACTTCAGACAGCGCGTGGTGAGCAGTTGAATCCGTTCTCCCAGCGGGATGGCATAGAACTCCGCCGGCGTGAGGGACGCCGAGCGCCCATCGGGATAGGTGACGAATGCCCGATCAAAATTCATCGCGTGCTGCCTCTTCAATTGTAGGGATGGCGGGCGAGTGTAGCGCGATCGGGGATACATGCAAACTCTGGGAATACACAACTTACGTAAACACGAGTGGAGTTATGTAGCCGCGGGCTGATGCGAACGTCCCGTCGGCTACCATGAACAGAATCACGATCAGGAGGACTGAATGACTATCGCCTGCTTCATCCGCTACGAGATCGATCCATTTCAGAAAGAGAGTTTCCGGGAGTACGCCGCGAATTGGGGGCGCATCATTCCTCGCTGCGGCGGCCACCTCATCGGATACTTTCTGCCGCATGAGGGAACGAATTTCGAGGCGTGGGGGCTAATCGCATTTGACAGCCTGGCCGCATATGAAGCCTACCGAACCTGCCTGAAATCCGATCCCGAATCGATCGCCAATTTCACGATGGCCCAGACGAAACGATTCATCCTTCGCGAAGAACGGACATTCGTGGAGGTGGTCGACGGTACGTTCGGGATCCCGGCGCAAGTGGCGCAACCTTGATGCGCATCAGTGCGCGCGCTTGATCAACCCCGCACTGAAAATCGCGGTGTCGGGGTGATACGCGCGCCAGTCGAACCAATAGTCGCGCAGCACTTCGATCCGTTGCAGCTGGCGACCGGTTAGCGTTCCGCGAATCGCGCGACCAGCAAAATTCCACTCGCTGCCTGTGCTCGCGTCGACGAGCGACGTCGTCTCCGGCTTGGCAAAAAGATCAACCGCCCTTCCATCGACCATTCGTGAAAACGCCCGAACGGACTGGCCATCGGCCACGATCACGATCGGAACTCCGCCGACGGTATCGATGATCGGATTCTGCTGTTGCACGTCGGTCATCCGATACGCCTTGGCCCGGCCGTCTACGATGACGCCGACGATCAACTCGCGCAGATCGAGACGCTTATCGCTGATCCGCGTCGCCACCGGCAGCTTGGCGATGCCCGCTTCCCAATTCGCCGATGCGTAGCGTTTTGCGACGCGCGGATCGGGACGAAGAATGCGTCCCCGCGGCTGCTCGCGCTTCCAGAGCGCGAACGAAATCTCGTCCTGTGGCACGCGCGTCAGGCGGCGCCCTTTGAGCGGGCCCAGGATTGCTTCGCCGGTGACCTGCTGCCACCAGGAGCCGGTCTCCTCATCGCGCATGATGAAGTTCTGGTTGTTGATCCCGGCCAGATGGAAGTGCAGCGCCTTCCCGTCGATCGTCGTTTCCCACACCAGACCGGTGTGGCAGAGGGTTCAATACGTGACGACGATCGGTACACCGCCGACCGTGTCCTGCACGAGATGGTGATAGGCGAGCTGCCGGATCGGATAGGCGGCCGCCTCGCCGTTGCGCGCGACGGCCATGACCAGATCGGAGTCGGCGATGAAGGTCGCGGCATTCGCCGATACGTATCCCGCGTTCGCCAGCGGGTTGAACATCCACTCGAAATGGTTCTGCCGCGCAAACCACGCGCTGAGCATCGCCGGAATCACGAGCAGGAGGAGAGCGATCCGGCTCCATCGCGCGCCACGCCACAGTTTGACGACGAGCGCGAAGGACGCGATCAGCGCCGCGATGGTGAACAACGGCCCGATGCGCTTCAAGGCAAACGAAATCTCCAGCCCGCGCGGCGATTGAGGACGGAACGGTTGGATCACCAGAGCCGGAATCAGCACCACCGCCAGCGCGATCGCGGCGATGATCAGGAGAAGAAGCCAAAGGAGGCGGCGGCTCATTCGGCCTTCGTTGGCGCGGTTCCGTCAAAGTAAGCACGGATGCGCGGCCATTCGAACTGCGCGACTTTCCTGCCGAGGGCTAAGCCTTCGATGTTGTCGGCCTGGATGTGATAGCTGTTCAGCACGCGCGAAATCCCAGCCAGCTCCGCCGTGGCGGTAAACGTCGGCAGCTTCAACTCAACGTCGCAGTTGATCGGCTGCGGGACCTTCCCGTCCCGCGACTGCATCGCCACGCAATCGCTATCGGCCTCGGTGAGCACGCCGGCTTGACGTTTCTCGACTTCGCCGAAGTAGTCGCTGCCCGTGAAGAGCTCCAGCGTCTTCGCGCAAGCGCCGCTGACCGTGCTGTGTCCGGACACGTAACCGGGAAACGGCGGCGTCACAAACGTGAACGGCGAATACGGATGCCACTCCTCGGCCGGCAACTCGACGACACCCTTGCCCGGCCCCGCCCAGCCAACAACTTTCTTCCCCGCGTAGTAGTACCGAACAAGCGTCCAGGGGCGGGAGGTGTCGTAGTAACGCTTCGTCTCCCAGCAGGCGATGAAGGCATCCATGGCCACGTTGCCGACGGCGAAGAACAACTTCACATCGCGATCGATATCGTAGTGATCGCGCTTCGACACGAGCTGCGCGAATTTCAACCAATGCCCCGACTGCCCCGTCGAGCGAGGACCATCGCGCATGAATTCAACGGTTGCTTTTTGCTCCGGCGTCAGCCCCGCGTTCATCGCGATGTTCTCGTCCGTCTCCTTCCGCAACTGCGCCGAATCGACGCGCGGCGGAACCGGAGCGCGGAACTGATCGCTGCGGTCGAGCGCAAACGGCTTGACCCGATACCAATGCGGCGTCAGAAAACCCGGCGTGACGAAGCCACCCTTCGGATTGACAAACGGAATCGGCTGCCACCGGTTCGGATCGTTCACCTTCTCCGCCGTATTCACCGGCGCGTAGTACGTGTAGTCCGAATACGGCACGCCATTCGACCCCACCTCATCGCCAAACTGATTCGCTCCATCGTGATGCCGGTACGCGCACACGGCCTTCGCCGCGAGATTGCCGATTCCCTGCGGCGTCGCCAGATCGACCGACGCATCATCCGGATCAAACCCCTTCGCCCGCATCTGCGAATCAATCCACGCCTTATCCTCGGGATACACATCAACCAGCGCCCGATACGTCGCATACGCGATGGCCTTCTCCTTGTTCGCCACCGTCCGCTCCGCCACCGGCCGCCGCAAGGACGCCCCCAGCCGCGTCCCAACCGCCTTCTCGTCATACGCCGCCCACGCGTCATACATCGCCGTCAACGCGATGGCCAGCGTCCGCGAAATGATCGTCGGCCGCGCCCCATGCCGATCGACCTCGCGAGCCGTGGCTTCCAGGGAGATGTCCAACCAGTCGTAGGCAGCCGACGGCCTGCTGAAACTCGCCGCCCTCGCAAGCGACGGCGACAAAACGAGCACCAACATCACCGCGGTGACGGCCGGACGAAGCGTTTTCATGTGTGGGCGAAAGGTACGCCGAAGAGGGCGGGTCAGGCAACTACGCCATCCGTTCCCGCAGCATCGTCGCGCAGTGATTGAAGAAGTCGCGCATGACGGTGTAGTGCTCCGTCTTCTCGTAGGCGAGCGTCGATTTCCTCGATCCGTTCTCACCGATAAACATGGTTACCGGCTTCCGAAACACGATCGATTCCGCGTTCCGGATCGCGGGAACGGCCGCGCGATAGTCATCGACCTCATGATCGATCTCGGCGGAAACACCGGAGAGTTTCGAGTCGATCGCGCGCACCGCGGCATCGTAGCGCGATACAAAGGCGCCTAAATCGGCGCATGAGTGAACGGCGACAGCTGCATCGCTATACCTACGCCGACTATGTGGCGCTGGAGATGATCTCCACCCGCAAGCACGAGTTTCTGGATGGCGAAATCTACGCGATGGCGGGCGGTTCGGAGGAGCAGTCCGCCTGGCCGCCGCAATGGTTCACGCGCTCGGGAACGGCGTGGGTGATCGTCCCTGCCGCGTCCACACATCCGACTTGCGCATCTACGTTGAAGAAGCTGGGCTTGCGACATTCCCCGACGCTTCAGTGATTTGCGGTCCGTTGCAGCAACACGAGGCCAGCCCGATACCGACCGCGCTCAATCCGGCGATCCTGGTCGAGGTGACAAGCGACTCATCCGAAGACTACGACGCCGGATCGAAACGGGAGTACTACCAAACGATTCCGACGCTTCGCGAGTATGTGATCGTCTCGCATCGTCTGCGGCGGATCACCGTCCACGCGCGTGCCGCCGGCGGCGGATGGGATACCCGCGTGGCGATCAGGGCTGGCGAGGTGGAGATCGCTTCGCTTGAAGTCCAGCTGAAGGTCGATGAGATCTTTCGCAACAGCTCCGTGCAATGACATCCAGAACGTGCGCGCTGGCGGAGGGGGTGGGATTCGAACCCACGGTACCCTTTCGGGTACGGCGGTTTTCAAGACCGCTGCCTTAAACCACTCGACCACCCCTCCGGGGAAAGCAGAAATCAGAAGGCAGAAAGCGGAAGTGAGCCTTCGGACGTTCGGACAACGCCGGCCGCATCCGCAAACATTTCGGATCGGTGGACGGCGGTTTTACGACAGCAGATTCACGTCCAGCGTGATCTTCAAACGCAGTCTTCGGTGCTGGCGGAGCTCGTCCATCGTCAGGTTCAGCGGGACGGTTACTTCTTTTACCAGGCCGTCGGTGGCGCGGCGTTCGGTGGGGGCCGGCGCGCTGAGGTCGGGGAGCGAATTCAGGATGCCCTCGGGGAGCGGGATTTCGATCGAGCGCATCGGGACTTCGTTCGGGATTTCGGCGAATGCGGAGAGCGCCGAGGTGTTGCCGAGGATGGAGATGCCGGACGATGGCGGATCGTCGTCCTCGGGCTCCGATTTCGTGGCGAAGTAATCGCGGAAATCTTCGAACGGCTCTTCCGCTGGTTCAGGAGTGGCGGCCGGTGCGGTGGCGATCAGTTCTGTGGGGACGAGCGGGATGTCGTCGGCGTCTCCGGCATCGTCGAGGGTGAATGCCGAGGCGGGCGCGGCCGGGATGTCGACGAAGGGATCGTCTTCATCCCACAGCGAATCGTGCGGGCGCGGCTCGGCGATGACTGTCGGATTCAGGATCTGGATCTCGCGATCGAGCGGCTCGGATCCTTCCAGGCCGTACTTTTTGATCAGATGCTGGAGGACGAGCTGCGTGACGCCTTTCAGCGTTTCTTCCACGCCAAGGCCGTTCGTCGCCACCGATTCGAAGTGCGGCACGCCGAGCTTGTTCACTTCGGCATCCAGCTCCGCGACCGGCAACGCGTTCGGCAGATCGCGTTTGTTGAATTGCATCACCAGCGGAATCTCGCGGATGCGCACGCCCTGGCGTTTGAGGTTGTCCTCGAGGTTCTGCAGCGACTCGAGGTTCGCGTCGATGGCGTGGTCCTGGCTGTCGGCGACGAAGACGATGCCGTCCGCGCCTTTCAGCACGAGCTGGCGCGTGGAGTTGTAGTAGACCTGCCCCGGCACGGTGTAGAGCTGGAGCTTCGTGCGCATGCCGCGGATCTTGCCGAGGTCGAGCGGGAGGAAGTCGAAGAAGAGAGTGCGGTCGGTCTTTGTGGCCAGCGACAGCATCTTGCTTTTGTTGTTCGACGGCAGCGAGTCGTAGACGAATTGCAGGTTCGTCGTTTTGCCGCAGAGTCCCGGACCGTAGTAGACGATCTTCGCGGTGATCTCTTTGGTGGCGTAGTTGAAGAGGACCATGGGAGCCGGTGAGCGTAGCGAAGGGGGATGAGGGAGTCAAACGTGTGTCGGGGTGTGGGGAGTTGGGTGTGGGGAGTGGGAGCAAAGGCGCCGCGCGATTCGCGGGCCGATGTTAGAAGAACCGGTTTCAGCTCCCACTCCCCACACCCAACGTAAAGCAACGGAACGCCGAACTCCCACACCCCACCCCCAACTCCCATCCCGTATCATGTCGCGCCGCGGAGGTGCGAATGTCCAGACGTTTCCTCTGTTTTTCCGTTGTCCTCCTTCTATTGATGGCCGCGTGGCCGGCGCTTACCGACGCTCCGGGCGTGTACGCGATCACCGGCGGAACGGTGCATCCGGTCAGCGGACCGGAGATCGCGAACGGCGTGGTGATCATCCGCGATGGACTGATCGAATCGGTCGGCGCGAATACCGCTATCCCGGCCGACGCGACCGTGATCGATGTGAAGGGTGGTCACGTTTACCCCGGCCTCATCGACGCGCAGACGTCGCTCGGATTTCCGGGCGGAACGGCGCCGCGTCGTCGCGGTCCCGCAGCCGCTGGTGCGCGTGCGCCGGAGGCGTTGCCGGAAACGGGGCCCTCATTCCTTGCCTTTCGCGAGGCCAAGCTGTCGGATGACGACATCGACGCCAAGCGCGCTACCGGCGTCACGACGATCGTCACAGCGCCGTCCTTCGGCATCTTCAACGGCCAGTCGGTGGCGGTGAACCTGAGAGACGGGACGATGGAGTCGCGCGTGATTCGCAATCCGGTCTCGCAGCAGATCTCGTTCAATCCGCGGCCGGCGTGGACGTATCCCGACTCGCTGATGGGCGTGATCTCGTACATCCGCCAGACGTTCATGGACGCGCAGCAGTACTCGACGGCGCGGACGATTTACGACAAGAATCCGGCCGGCTACAAACGTCCCGACGAGAGTCCGTCCCTCGAAGCCCTCGGCGGCGTGTTGCGCCGCGACGTGCCGGTGGTCTTCGTGGCGGACAGCGAGTTGATGATCCGGCGCGCCGAGGCGATCGCGAAAGAGTTCAACGTACGGATGATCATCGGCGGCGCGCGGCAGGGCTACAAGATGGGCGACGAGTTGAAGTCGCTCGGTGCGCCGGTGCTCGTTTCGACGAAGTGGGCGACGGCACCGGCCGCGAAAGAGGATCGCGAGGAGCAGCCGCTGCGCGTGATTCGCGATCGTCAGCTGCAACCGACCACGCCCGCGGTGCTGGCGAAGAGCGGCGTGTTGTTCGCGCTCGTCAGTGGCGCCGGGAAGACCAGCGATTTTTTCCCAGGCATCCGCAAATCGATCGAGAACGGACTCTCGGCTGACGACGCGTTGCGCGCCACAACGATCAATCCCGCGAAGATCATCGGCATCGATCGCCAGCTCGGATCGCTCGATCGCGGCAAGATCGCCAACATCGTCATCACTGACAAACCGATCTTCGACAAGGAGTCGAAGGTGAAACGGATCTTCGTCGACGGCCGCGAGGCCAAGGTGCCGACCGAGGATGAGAAGAAAAAGTCCGCGTCGACGTCGACAGGCACTGGTATCGATGGAACGTGGAGCTTCGTCGTCAAAGCGACCTCCGGCGACGTGAACATCTCCGCGACGCTGAAAGTCGAGAACGGCCAGATCAGCGGCACGTACTCGGGCGACCGCGGCGCGGGCGAAATCGGCAACGGAACCTTCGACGGGACGACGCTGCAGTTCTCGATCGCCGGCCGCGGCCAGGAAGAAGCAGGCGACTGGGTTTTCCACGGCACGCTGCACGGCGCGAACATGGACGGAACGGTGGCGACGACGCTGGGCACGTTCCCGTTCACGGGGAGCAGGAAATGATGAGATTCGAAAAGGGAGTGGGGAGTAGGGAGTTGGGGGTGAGAGAAAAGGCCGCATCTCCGCGCTCGCAATCAAACGTTGTTCCGAACTCCCACACCCCACACCCCACGCCCCACACCCTCCTTCTCGCGCTGCTGGTTCTCATCGCCACATCCGCACTCGCTCAGGACATCGTCATCCGCGACGCCACCATCCTCACCGTGTCTCACGGCAAGATCGAGCATGGATCGATCCTCGTTCATGGTGGGAAGATCGCCGCGGTCGGGACGAACGCGCAGGTCACGGCGCCGGCGAATGCGACGGTCATCGATGCCGCCGGCAAGTTCGTCATGCCCGGCATCATCGACACGCACAGCCACACCGCGGTCGAGGGAAGCGTCAACGAAATCTCGCTGCCGAACACCGGCATGGTGCGCATCCGCGACGTCCTGACGAACGAAGATATCGACGTCTATCGCCAGCTCGCCGGCGGCACGACGACAGCGCTCGTGCTGCACGGCTCGGCCAATCCGATCGGTGGGCAATCGCAGATCGTGAAGTGGAAGTGGGGGCACCCGGTCTCCGAATGGCCGATCTCCGACGCGCCGCGCACGATCAAATTCGCGCTCGGCGAGAATCCGAAGTCATCCAACTTTCGTCCGCCGCCCGGCATCCCCGCGCAGTATCCGCAGACGCGCATGGGCGTGGAGGAAGTGATCCGGCAGTCGTTCACCGACGCCAAGGATTACATCGCGCGCTGGGACGACTACGACACGAAAAAGAAGCGCGGCGAGACGCCGATTCCGCCGCGGCACGACATCCTGATGGAGACGATGGTCGACATCCTCAAAGGGAAGATCGACGTCCACTCGCACTGCTACCGCGCCGACGAGATCATGATGCTGCTCAACGTCGCCGACGAGGAAGGTTTCAAAATCCGCGAGCTGCAGCACGTGCTCGAGGGCTACAAGGTTGCGAAGGAAATCGCCGCGCACGGAGTCGGCGGCGGCACGTTCATCGACTGGTGGGGATTCAAAGCCGAGGCGTATGACGCGATTCCGTACAACGTCGCGCTGATGAACAACGCCGGCATCCTCACCTCGGTCAACTCCGATTCCGCGGAGCTGGCGCGCCACCTCAATCAGGACGCCGCGAAAGCGATGAAGTACGGCGGATTGTCCGAGGAAGAAGCGCTGAAGCTCTGCACGCTCAACGGCGCGAAGCAGCTCCGCCTCGATCACCGCATCGGATCGATCGACGTCGGCAAAGACGCCGACATCGTGATCTGGACGGCGCATCCGTTCTCCACCTACGCGCGCGTTGAGACCACGCTGGTCGACGGCGAAATCCTCTTCGACCGGACGAAAGACCTGGCCGCGCGCAAGCAGTTGGCGCAGGAGAAAAAGGATCGCCTGAAAAAAGAAGCCGACGACGAAGCGAAGAACAAGAAATCGAAACCCGGCCCGAAGGACGACGACAAACCGGAGGCAACCAATGAATAGCGTCCGCCTCGTAGCGCCAGCGGCTCGCTGGCTGGACCGCCGGCGGCTCGCCGGCGCGTTGCTCCCCTGCTTGTTCGCAACGTCGATGGTCGCGCAGTCGGTGATCATCAACAGCCCCGGGAAGAAACTCACCGTCGCCATCCGCAACGCGACGATCGTTCCGGTCTCGTCGGCCACGATCCCGAATGGAACCATCGTCTTCTCGAATGGCCTGATCACAGGCGTTGGCGCAACAGTCAGCATCCCCGCGAACGCCACCGTCATCGACGGCACCGGCCTCTTCGTCTATCCCGGTCTGATCGACGCCGGCTCGCACGTCGGACTCGAAGAGATCAGCGCCGTTCCCGGCACCGTCGACACCGCGGAGCTGGGCGATATCAATCCGAATGCGCGCGCCGAGGTTGCGGTGAATCCGCATAGCAACGTGATTCCGGTGACGAGGGTGAACGGCATCACCAGCGTCGTCACCGAGCCGGAAGGCGGCATCATTTCGGGATCGTCGGCCATGATCAATCTCGCTGGCTGGACGCCGCAGGAGATGACGCTGAAGGCGCCGCTGGCGATGCACATCCACTTCCCGCGCCTGCGCACGAATTCGTTCGATGAACAGCCGCAGGACGAAGAGGCGGCCAAGGACGCGGCGAAGAACTACACAAAGCAGATCGACAAACTGCGCGACGTGTTTCGCGACGCGCAGGCGTACGCGAAGGCGTCCGCTGCGCACGTCAAACGCGTCGACCGTGACCTCATTCTCGAAGCACTCGTGCCGGTCGTCGAAGGACGCGAGCCGGTGGTGATGCACGCGAACCTGGAGCGCGACATCCGCGCTGCGCTCAAATTCGCGGACGAGTTCAAGTTGAAGGTGATCCTTGCGGACGCCGAAGACGTCGCCCGTGTCATCCCCGAACTGAAGTCGCGCAACATCCCCGTAATCCTCGGGCCGATCCTTTCGCTCCCGCCCCGCGAAGACGATCCTTACGATCTCGTCTATTCGAACGCGAAGACGCTGAACGACGCCGGCATCCTGTTCGCGATTCAGTCCTCGGACGCGCACAACGCACGCAATCTGCCGTACAACGCCGCCGCCTGCGCCGCGTTCGGACTGCCGAAGGATGTGGCGCTGCGCTCGATCACGCTCGCGCCCGCGCAGATCTTCGGAGTGGCGGACAAAGTCGGCTCACTCGAAACCGGCAAGCTGGCAAACATCATCGTCACCGACGGCGATCCGCTGGAGATCGTCACGCACGTGAAGCGGCTGTTCATTGGCGGCGAAGAGATCACGCTGGATACGAATCAGACGTTGTTGTACGAGAAGTTCCGGTTGAGGCCTTAATCCTGCCGCGAACCGCGAAGCGGAAGACGTCAGGATCTCCGGTGGCGCCAAAACGATATGGTGATGCGTGCGGCGACCCATGGCACATTTCGCGAAGCTTTGGAGTGCGGCGGCGATCGAGCCACCGCCTTGGGAGGGAGGGGGACGCCGATCCTCGCGGTGTCGTAGCAAGCATCACGCGCGGCGCGGCGCCACGATTCCGCCGCCCTCCCAAAGCGGTGACGTTGTCACCGCACTCCAAAGTGCTTCGCACGAAACGTGCGCGGTATCACCTGAGTTCCTGACGTCTCCCGCGGCGCGGTCGCGTCAGGATGGAGCGCTAAATCACCCAATCGAATCTGAGACCTCACACAGGATCGGATCGAACTTCGCAAGTTCGCCCGCCGCCTTCATGTGCGGCGCCGCCTCGCTGTTTCGAGTCATCGACTCGAAGTCTTCGCGGCTGCGCCATTGCGCGTAATTGACGACTTTCGTTCCGTCGAAACTTTTGTGAATGCTCGCTGAGATGAAGCCTGGGAGGTGTTTCATGACCTTGTTGGTTGCGTCGATCAGCAGCCCGGCCAATTCGTCCTGCTTTTCGCGCGCGACCGTGAATACGTTGATCAAAGTGAGAATCTTCGCTTCGGCGGAAATGGTGGCCATGAGTAATCCTCCGGCCGAGCGCGATGCAACGTGTCTGCCGCGATTGTTAACCCAGGGGATCTGGTGGCGTCGCGCTGAACATCATCAGTAGACAGTCGCGCGGGATCACCGGAGATCCTGACGTCTTCCGCTTCGCGGGCGCGTCAGGATATGCTCCTCCCAGTTCTTTCCCAATTTCCTCTGAGTCAGTGAACGGGAAGCCGGTGTGATGCCGGCGCGGCCCCCGCCACTGTGACCGGCGACGACTCGCGCCACGACACGCCACTGCATCGCTCGATGTGGGAAGGCGGCGCGACGAGAAGGACCCGGAAGCCAGGAGACCGGCTGGCTCGGAACCCACTTTTAGTCGGCCTTCTTCGGAGGGAAGGAGTCGTCATGAAGAGAGTTCTGTTCGCTATTTTTCTCGCTGTCCCCGCCTTCGCCCAGTCCACCCCACAACAACCCACCATCAACGACACGATCGTCGTCACCGCCTCATCTCTGCCCGAAAGCGTGCAGGCCACGCCCGCCTCGGTCACCGTCATCACGCGCGCCGATATCACCGCCCGCGGCGATCGCGACGTCGCTGACGTCCTGCGCGAAGTGCCCGGCCTCGTGCTGGCCCGCAGCGGATCGCCGGGCAAGGCCACATCGCTGTTCACCCGAGGAGCCGCGTCGACGCAGACGCTGGTGATGTGGAATGGGATCGTTCTCAACAACCCGTACTTTTCCGGCTACGACTGGGGACGCTTCTCCACCGCGGGCGTCGAACAGATCGAAGTGGTGCGGGGTCCGTTTTCCGCGCTCTACGGATCGGAAGCGATGGCCGGCGTCGTCAATGTATTGACCACTCCACGCACAAGCGGCATCCACGGCGATTTCGAAAGCGGCAGTCACGGACTCCGCAACGCCATGCTCAACGCCGCGATCGCGAATGAGTCGATCGCCGCCGCCGGCACGTATGAGCACCGCACCGACGACGGCTTCAATCCCAACGACGACTTCCGCCAGAACAGCGCCAGCGGCAACGTGAAGTGGTCGCTGTCCGATTGGTTCTCCCTCGGCGCCGCCGGCCGCCACACCTCCTACAACCTCGGCATCCCCTTCAACACGAATGCAGCGGGCACGGCGCTCGTGCCGAGTCTCGACCGCCGCCAGAACGGAACCGAGACCCAGCTCGCCATCCCCGTCACGCTCACCCTCGGCCGTTTCATCACCGACCTGACGCTTAGCGACAACCGCCGCCGCGACGACTTCAACGATCCCGCCGATCCCTTCACGACGTCGACCTCGACCGATGCGAAAACGCGCCGCGGACGCCTCACCACGCGCTTCGCGACGCCGGTCGGAACGATCGTCGCCGGCGGCGAGTACCAGCGCGACATCGTCAGCGACGTCACTAACTTCGGCCCGAATTTTCTCGACCAGCACCGCACCGACCGCTCGTGGTTCGTCGAAGATCGCTATGCCCATGAACTGACACAAAACTCGCGCTTCGAGCTCAGCGCCGGCGTCCGCAACGATCACTTCGACGTCTTCGGCGGACAGACCTCGCCGCGCCTCGCCGCCGCAATCGTCCGCGGCGCCACGAAGTGGCGCGCCGCCTTCGGCCGCGGCTTCCGCGCGCCGTCGCTGGGCGAGCTGTACTACCCCTTCTTCGGCAACCCGAACCTCAGCGCGGAGAGCAACAGCAGCTACGAGCTCGGTTACGACGCTGCGATGGGACGCGACGGCCTTTTCTCGCTGACGTACTTCAACACCCGCTACCGCAACCTGATCACCTTCGATCCGGTCACCTTCATCTCCCAGAACATCGGCCGCGTCCGCAGCGACGGCATCGAGCTCGGCGCCACGAATCACCTCAGCGCGAATGTCTACACGCAACTCAGCTACACCTACCTCCATCGCAACGAGGACGAGGCCACCGGCCTGCGCCTGACCCGCCGTCCCAAACACTCCGGATCGCTCGCCACGGGTTATCGCAGCGGCGCGATCGACACGAACATCGTCATCCTCCACACCGGCGAACGCGAAGACACCCTGGCCATCCTCCCCTTCACCCGCACCACGAACCGCGCCTACACGACGATCGACGCCAACGTCCAATACCGCCTCTCTCGCTTCACGCCGTTCGTGAAAGTGGAGAACGCGACGAACAAAAAGTACGAGGAAGTCGTCGGCTACGCCTCACCGACACGCCGCGTGATCCTCGGCATCAAGTTCTAATCTGCGTTTCGTCTGCGACCTCTGCGGATAGATGCTTTATCCGCAGATGGACGCAGATTTACGCAGACGGAGAGGTTGATCAAGATATAGACGATTTTCTCGCCTACGTCTGAATTCTAGACGCCGATGTCCAGATTTTTCTCTTCGATGAAGAGATCGCTCTTCTCGATGAAGAGATCGCTCTTCTCGATGAGGAGACCGTTCTTCTCGATGAAGACGATCGTCTTCTCGCTAAGGACGACCAACCTCTCGATGAGGACAACCGTCTTCTCGATGAGGACAAGCGTCCTCTCGATGAGGAGATCGCCTCACTGGTAAGCCGCATGATCCTCGGCATCTAAGACTTAATCTGCGTAAATCTGCGAAATCTGCGGATTGGTTCTCTTCGACGGTTTATCCGCAGATGGACGCAGATTTACGCAGATGGAGAATCCGGCCACGCCCATCGATGCTTCGTTTTGAACCATCGATGCTTCATTTCGAACCATCGATGCTTCATTTCGAACCATCGATGCTTCATTTCGAACCATCGATGCTTCATTTCGAACCATTGATGCTTCGTTTTGAACCATTGATGCTTCATTTCGAACCATCGATGCTTCATTTCGAACCATCGATGCTTCATTTCGAACCATCGATGCTTCGTTTTGAACCATCGATGCTTCGTTTTGAACCATCCGAGGTCCGTTCTGAACGGGCTGGCCCGCCAGAACCCCTCACCCCGGCCACGCCATCGCCTCTGCAAACCCCGGCAGGGCGGACGACAGCTCCTCGATGTGGGCGCTGGCGATGCCGTCCAGCTCGCGGGCGAGCACGCCGCTGACGGTGGTCTCCTGCTGGTCTGCCCGGTACTCCAGCATATCGATGTGATGCCGGGGCAGCCGGACGCGCAGCTCCGCGGTGCGGATGGCCTGCGGGAGGACGCCATCCGCCTCGGCGCCGAGCGCCTCTTCGATCACATGCAGCGGCCAGATCTCGAGCGCCTTGGCCATCATCTCCGCCCGAGGGAACCACTTCCCTACCGGCGTCGTCCACAGCTCGACCTCGCCCGCCTCGATGGCCTCGGACATCTGCCGCCGCGTCCACCCGAGGAGCGCCGTCGCCTGCGAAATGCTGACATGCGGCCGTGGGTGTAGGAAGATGTGACGGATGCGGTCGATGACGTCGGTTTCGAGCATGGTTGGGTGCCTCGCTGATACGCATAAAAGTATGTGGCCGCGCGATCGATTTGTCAAGGGACAATGAAGCCATCAAAAGACAAATCCGCAGCCGGCGAGTTGTTCGGCGCGCGTCTTCGCGAACTGCGATTGAAGCGCGGGCTGAGTCAGCAGGGGCTCGCCGAGCGTGTAGGCATCCCGCAGACACATGTCAGTGCAATGGAGGTTGGAATCAAGTTCCCGAACCTTCTGACGGTCCTTCGTCTAGCGTCAGCGCTCGAATGCAAGGCGTCAGATTTGGTTCGCGTCTTCGACAAAGCGGATTTGATTTCGATTCTCCCAAAGTGACTTGTCCGAACTTCGCTAGATGCTTCACTGCGAAAATGCCCACCAACTTGGAAGATATAAAGGCGATGCCTGCTTCTGCTTCGACATGGACATCGGCGCTGAATACGAAATCCTCACGGTTCCTTGCCACGTTTGCGGACACACGAACGTTATCAACCGCGCATCCGATCTTGGCTACACCGGATTCGCTATTGGCCGAGAGCAGCCTTGTCAGAACGAGGAATGCGCATCAACGGTCCGCGTAACGTTCGAAACGGCAAACCCCGACTATCAACAGATGATCTGCGAGGCGCATGGCCTTCGCGGTGAGAAGCGATACATGCTGGCGGTAGGCGTGCTAACGCAGGCATTCGAAATGTTCTTCGCCCTCTCAGTCGAGGTCATGCTTGTTCACCATCTAGCGAACTTCTCCGATAGCACAACCGACGAGCTGAACCTTCTGAATGATGAACTTTTCGACGCCACAAAAAAATACACCTACTCACGCATGCGCAATTTGTTCATTTCCCTAGCTCTCATGAATCGGCCGGCCTCAGTGGCAGAAGCACGGGAACTCATTAGCCCTGATAGGATTTCCCGCCTCTCGAAAGACCCCAGCAATGAAACTCTGCGCTCAACCGACGATCCCCAACTGGCAGCATTACTAATCCATTTGAAAACACTTACGATCGGCGATCTTCGAAATCGAGTGGTGCACAAACGAGCGTATCGTCCGAGGCTTGATGAGTTGAATGAGGCGCTGGACCCCGCGACTCGGCTTACCGGTGACCTCTGGGTGAAACTCGATCTTTCGCGATCGCTAAGAGGTGACTGACTGCACTTAACGGCGATCCTCATACCGGGTTAGATCGCCGTCGCTCGCATGAACACTCCCGCGAAGGTAACGTTACGGCCAAAATAGCCAGCAACACGTTGTTCGTATGCAACTACGGCCTCGTTCAAGAATGTGAGCTGGAGGCTATATTGCCATTCGGGCGTATCGTCTACAAACGTGGCGACCTTGTTCGTGACGGTTGCTTCGAATTCGAGATCACCATTGCTTGGCGATTCGCGATGAATGCCCCATCGCGACGCCGGAAACGCGAAGGCGATTAGGCCCGAGTTTTTCCAGCTGCAACTCACCTTTGCGGACGAAACGACCCGAAAGTGGATCGGCTGCTGCAAGTTCTATTGCTCCGAACTTCACTGGGGCACTCCACGCACGCTCGAGTGCTTCATGTAATTCAATCCGAAACTGCCGCAGCTCATTTACCGTGAGGCCTTTCGCTTGGCTCGTCCGCGAGTCGTATTCGTTGTGATGATCGAGACAAAGGTACACCAGGTTGTCGAGCTCAGAATTTCCGCTGTTATGGTTCAGGTGCGCGATCTGCTGACCACGCTTCAGATCAGTGTCTCGGTTAAGCGCGAAGCAGACACAGCATCTTCGTCGCGAGAGAACGAGGACGGCCGATTCAGTCTCACGCGAGATCGGTTTTCGCTTGGACAACACCTCGCAATTGTAGCTGTCGCCGGTTCAGCGTGGCTTCGCCGGATCGAGTGGCCGAAGTTTCTTCGTCGAACGTTGGTTCAGATCGCCCTTGTCCGACGTGCAGATGAGCGTGGGAGGAGCGTCGTTCACGGCAATTGAACGGGGAAACACCTCGGCCACGTCCGGAGCGACAACGATCACATCCGCTCCTTCCGCGTAGCGCGCCGCGTACTTGCCGCGTACGCCATCGGAGAAGTCGTAGTGGCGTCGCATCTCGTCGTCGTCCTTCGTTTTGCGCGACATCGTTCGCCCATTCTCCCTCGGTGTTCCTTCGAATCGCGCACAGATTGTGCTGTCTCCGCAGCACATGGCGAAAACCACATCCGACTTTCTCATCGAACGGCTCCAGGCCTGGGGCGTCAATCGCGTCTACGGCTATCCTGGGGACGGCATCAACGGGATCATGGGGGCGCTGGAGCGGGCGGACGGGGCTATTGACTTCGTGCAGGTGCGGCATGAGGAGATGGCGGCGTTCATGGCGTGCGCGCACGCCAAGTTCACGGGGGAGGTCGGCGTCTGCATGGCTACCTCGGGGCCGGGGGCGATTCATCTGCTGAATGGGTTGTACGACGCGAAGATGGATCATCAGCCGGTGGTGGCCATTGTCGGGCAGTCGTCGCGGCTGGCGATGGGGGGGAGCTATCAGCAGGAAGTCGATCTGCAGAATCTCTTCAAGGACGTGGCCAGCGACTACTGCCAGACGGCGATGGCGCCGGCGGCGCTGCGGCATCTCATCGATCGCGCCTTTCGGATCGCGCGGGCGCAGCGCAGCGTTACGTGCATCATCATTCCGAACGATCTGCAGGAGGAAAAGTACGAGGAGCCGCCGCACAAGCACTCCACGGTTCATTCGGGCGTTGGCTACACCAGTCCGCGCATCGTCCCCGAGGATGCGGATTTGCGGCGCGCGGCAGAGGTGCTGAATGCCGGGACGAAGGTGGCCATGCTCGTCGGCGCGGGCACCTTCCGGGCGATGGATGAAGTCGTGGCCATCGCCGACATCCTCGGCTGCGGCGTCGCCAAAGCGCTTCTCGGCAAGGCCGCGCTGCCGGACGCGCTCCCGTTCGTCACCGGCACGATCGGCCTCCTCGGCACGAAGCCGAGCTGGGAAATGATGTCCGGCTGCGACACGCTGCTGATGGTCGGGTCGAGTTTTCCGTATCCGGAGTTTTTACCCGAGGACGGGGCGGCAAGAGGAGTTCAGATCGATATCGATGGGCGGCAGTTGTCGATCCGCTATCCGATGGAGGTCAACCTCATCGGCGACAGCAAGGAGACGCTGCGCGCGCTGATCCCGATGCTGCAGCGGAAGACGGACCGGACGTGGCGCGAGAAACTGGAGGCGTCGATCCGCGACTGGTGGACGTTGATGGATGCGCGAGCGATGGACGACGCGGTGAACGGCATCAATCCGCGGCGCGTGTTTCACGAGCTGTCGAAGCGGCTGCCGGATGACAGCATCCTTTCCGCTGATTCGGGATCGACGGCGAGCTGGTATGGACAGCACGTCCGATTCCGCGCCGGCATGATGGGATCGCTGTCGGGCAATCTGGCGACGATGGGTCCCGGCGTGCCGTACGCGATCGCGGCGAAGTTCGCGTTTCCCGATCGCGTAGCCATCGCCTGCTGCGGCGACGGCGCGATGCAGATGAACGGCACCGGCGAGCTGCTGACCGTGGCCAAGTACTGGAAGGAGTGGTCCGATCCGCGCCTGCTGGTCTGCGTCCTCAACAATCAGGACCTGAACATGGTGACGTGGGAGGAGCGCGTGATGGCCGGCGATCCGAAGTTCGAAGCATCGCAGGAGCTGCCGGCGTTCAACTACGCGAACTTTGCTACGTCGATCGGTTTGAAAGGGATTCGTGTCGAAGATCCATCACGAGTTGGTTCCGCTTGGGATGAGGCGCTGTCGGCGGATCGTCCCTGCGTGCTCGACTTCCGCACCGACCCGGACGTCCCGCCCCTGCCGCCGCACATCACGCTCGAACAGGCGAAGAACTTCGCGACGGCGCTGCTCCACGATCCAAGCAGGAGCGCGATCATTCGCGATTCAATGAAGCAGTTGATGGATACGTTTAAGTAGTTTCGTGCGAAGCACTTTGGAGTGCGGTGGC
>DASYJF010000071.1:0-66846 GCA_035996815.1 Thermoanaerobaculia bacterium
AATCAGGCCGGAACCATGACCGCCAGCGTTGCGAACGGCAAACTCAAAGTGAGCGGTACGAAGATCGGCAACGGCTCAACGCCGCAGCCCCGCACGCCGGAACACAAAGTGAACTAAGAAGCGAGAAGGAACGATATGAAAACGAAAGCGAACCATTTCCACACCATTGCCGCCACGCTCCTCATCGGCATCGGCGCGGCGCTGACGTCAGCCTCACCGATGTTGGCTCTCGTAGCGACGCCGGACTCCGTGACGGTGGCCACGGTCAACGCTCCGCAGTTCTCCACGGTCGACGTGCCGGTCTTCATCCGCGACTCCTCCGGCACTCCGCTCGGCCTTGATCAGCCGGCCGGATTCCACATCCAGGCATATTCCATCAAAGTGAACTACGCGCCCGCGGCGGCCGTGCAGTCGATCACGTTCACGCGCGGCGGCGTCACGACATCACTGACTCCTGCATCGGAAAACAGCCCGAGCAGTGCGGGAGCAATCTCGCTCATCGATTCATTCAGCGAGGCGACCAACCCGATCCCTTTCACCCTCAACGGCGCATTGCCGGGCAATCAGGTGGCCACGCTGCACGTCACCCTTTCCAACACGGCGACGCCGGGGACGATCATCACGCTCACGCTCGATCCGACGCCGGTCACGGAGCTCTCCAACACCGGCGGAACCGTGGGCGAAATGGTCAGCGACGGCACCCTGACGCTCGTCAGCGGTTCGATCACCGTCGTTCCCGCGGTGCCCGCGCTCGGACACATCGCACTGCTGGTGCTGGCCATCTCGCTCGCGTTCATCGCCATCCGCTCGCGCTTCTGAGTCGTCTTCTTTGTTGATAGAGCCGGGCCGGTTCGCCGGGCCGGCTCTATTTTTATTCGCTATTCTCGGAATGGAGGTAATCCGCTTCCAGTTGTCTCGCCTTTGCGCGGACGTCGGTCGCGCATCCCAACCCCGAGGACACGGAATGAACCCGAAGCAGACCCGCCTTGCGCCGCACGCAGCAATCCTTTTTCTGATCGTTTTGGCACTCTTCGCCGGTGTTCCTGTGTTCGCCCAGGACGCCGTCACGATCGGCACCGTTACCGCTGCCGACAATACCGTCGACGTTCCCGTCTATGTGCGCGATGTTTCCGGTACTCCGCTGGGACGCGATCAGGCGGCGGGCTCGAAAATCCAGTCGTTCAGTATTACGGTGAACTACGCGCCGGCGGCCGCGGTCCAATCCGTTACGTTCACCAGGGCCGGCATCACCGCTCCATTGTCGACGCCTTCCGAGGGTTCGCCGGGCACGTCCGGCACGATCACGTGGTTTGCAAGTTTCGACGAATCGACGAACCTTGTCCCCTTCACCCTCAACGCGCCAGCTCCTGGCGATCAGATCGCGCACCTGGTGTTCACCCTCTCGCCATCCGCGGCGCCGGGCTCCTCGATCACGCTGTCGCTCGGTTCGGGGACCGTACTGGCGAACCAGGCGGGAACGACCGGAGAAACGCCACCAGGAGGATCCCTCACCCTCGTCAACGGCGCGATCAACATCCCCAATCTGACGCTGTCGATCGTTCCGAACGGCCGCGTGATCGAGGTTAACGAATCGACGACGTATACGGTGCAGACCAGCGCCAACGTCGGGTCGAATACCACCGTGACGCTGTCGCCTTCGAAGACCGGCATCGGCGCGATGCCGCCATCGGTGGACATCGCCGCCGGCTCGCATTCTGCGAATTTCACCGTCGTCGGCTCCGCGGTCGGCGCGGCCACGATCACGGCCACGCTCCCGGCCGGCGTGGGCGGCGCCACTGCAACCGCGGAGCTGACCGTCAATCCAGCCACCATCCCGTGCACGATCCCGGCAGCGCCGCAGATCAGCGCGCCCGCAACCGCGAACGCCGGCGCACCGTACATCATCAGTTGGGCCGCCGTGGCCAGCGCGACGGACTACGCCGTCGACGAAGCGACGGATGCAAACTTCCTGACGGTCACCACCACGAACGTGACGGCGACGTCAGCATCGTTCACGCACGCGGCGGCGAACCGCTACTACTACCGCGTTCGCGCTCGCAATCAGAGCACCGGCTGCAACGTCGCATCATTCTTTTCGAACACCGTCTCGGTCCTCGTTAGCGTCGCGCCGGTTCCGCAAACGCGCATCCTCCCGGTCGTTGGCTCCGTGCCCGGCAATTTCGGCGCGTACTTCAAAACCTCCGTGCAGCTGTACAACCCGAAGAGCAGCGCCGTCTCCGGGAAAATCGTCTTCCACACGCAGGCAGTGTCGGGATCGTCTTCCGATCCGTCGCTCGCCTATTCGATTCCGGCCGGCAAGAGCCTCTCCTATGCCGACCTGCTCCCCGCGATGGGCATCGCCAGCGGCCTCGGAAGCGCGGACGTGGTCGCCGACGCCGGCTCGCCTTTCCCGGTGTTGCTCGCGCGCGTCTTCAACGACGCCGGCGCCGCCGGAACGACCGGCCTCGCGCTGGAGCCGATGGCGGCATCCGACGCCTTGCAGAACGGCGACAGCGGCGTGCTGATCGCTCCCGCCGACACCCGCTTCCGCCTCAACATCGGCGTGCGCACGCTCGAACAGGGTGTGGCCTTCAACGTGACCGTTCGCAACAAAGACGGCGTCGTGGTGAAGACGACGACGAAGAGCTTCGACCCAACGTTCTTTCGCCAGATCGGATCAACGGAAATCCTCGACGGCTACGCATTGACCGGCGGCGAAACCATCACGATCCAGATCACATCCGGCAGCGCCTTCGTCTACGGCTCGACGACCGACAACACGACGCAGGACCCAAGCGTGCAGTTCGCGAAAAAGGTGGAGTAGGGAAGAACCCCGGTCGTCGATGCAATCGCGCGGCATATTTCGCGCAGCTTTGGAGTGCGGTGGCGGCTGAGCCACCGCTTTGGGAGGGCGGTGGAATCGTGATGAAACGCAGCGTTTTCTTACCTCGCGGCTAGTCGCGTTTCCCCCTCCCTCCCAAAGCGGCGGCTCGTCGCCGCCGCACTCCAAAGCTTCGCGAAATATGCCGCGATTGCGGCATGCATCGAACCGTGTGCGCGAATGGGACAAGGAAAACGGAACGCCGCCTGGAACTGGTCCCTACTTCGTCGGCGGATCGGTCAGGAAGCCGACCTTCTTCGCGCCTGCCTCGTGTGCCGCGTCCATCGCTTCGACGGCGCGGTCGAATGGGACTGTGTCATCGGCGTTGATGAAGACGACGCGGTCGTTAACCGGGCGCGACAGCATCTGCGGCGCCAGCGCGTCGCGGAGCGACTTTGCGTCGGTTAGTTTCTGCGTGTTGAGATAGATCCCGTCGGTGCGGACGGTGACCACGAGCTGGTTCTGCTCCGAGGGGGGCGGCGCGCCGGTCACCTCGACTTTGGGCGGCACTTCGACGTCGAGACCCATCTGCAGGATCGGCGTCGCCACCATGAAGATGATGAGCAGCACCAGCACCACGTCGACCAGCGGCGTGATGTTGATTTCGGATCGAACTCCGTGGCTGGAGCCGGCGGACATGGACATGTGCTTTACCTCGCTGGGCGTGGGGAGTAGGGGGTGGGGAGTGGGAGAACTACCGGACCGAAATCTCGATTTCCCACACCCCACCCCCTACACCCCACTCCCTCTCTCAAATCACTTTCCCTGTTGCGCGATCTGTTTCCCGGCCATCTGGTTTTCGGTAAGGAACGACACGGCTGTGAACTCGGCATCGTTCGCGGCTTTCATCACCATGCGCACCTTGCCGAAGTTGATGCGCTTGTCGGCTTTCACCATCACGTTGCGGCCGGGGTTCTTGTCGTGCTCCGCCTTCATGTAGCGCGGCAGGTCGCGATCGGGAATCCAATCCTGGCCGATGAAGACCGTGCCATCCACCTTGATCGACACGATCAGGTCGGACTCCTTGCCCGGCTTCTTCTCCGAATGCGCGCCTTGCGGCAACGCCACGTCGACGCCGGACTGCAGCATCGGCGTGACCACCATGAAGATGATCAGCAGCACGAGACAGACGTCGACCAGCGGCGTGACGTTGATGTCTCCTTTGACTTCGTCGGGGCTTCCGCCCCCAGCGCCGAATGCCATCCTCGACTCCTAGCGAACCGTTGCCGCGCCGGCGCGGACGCGCGCCTCGTTCTTGATGAAGTAGTCGATGAGCTGCGATGACGAGTTCGACATCTCCACCTGAAAGCGTTCGACCTTGTTGAGGAAGTAGTTGTACAGCCACACCGCCGGGATGGCCACGAAAAGTCCGAACGCGGTCGTGACCAGCGCTTCGGCGATACCGGCCGAGACGGCGCCGAGTCCGCCCGATCCGCTGATGGCCATGCCCTGAAAGGCGTGGATGATGCCGGCCACGGTGCCGAACAGGCCGACGAACGGCGCGGTCGTGGAGATCGTGGCCAGATTGCCGAGACCTTTTTTCATCTCCGCGGTGGTCATCAGCGACTCGCGCTCGATGGCGCGTTGTCCCGAGGCCACGATGTCGAAGTCGTCGGGCAGAGTCTGCGTCGACTCGTACTGGAACTCGGTCAGCCCGGCGCGCAGCACGCGCGCGAGGTGCGAGTGGCGGTAGCGTTTATCGCTGGCGAGCGTGATCGCTTCCTCGAGCTTGTGTTGCTTGAGCAGCGGCGTGACGCCGAGGGCGATGCCGAGCGATTCGCGTTTGGCGCGCTGAAAACGGATCAGCCGTTCGATCGCGATGGTCAGCGACCAGATCGACATCAGCGCCAGCACGACTACGACGCCTTTCGCGACCCAGTTCATGGTCGCCCACATTCCGAGGAGGCTGAAATTACTGTTCATCCCTTCCATGTACTTCTCTCCTTTTCGAGTGGTCAGTGGCCAGCGAGCAGTGGTCAGAACTCATTGCTGACCACTGGCCACTAACCACTGGCCACCTATCTCAATGCAGCGTGAAATTCACCGTGAGCGTAAAAATGACCGGAACGGCCTGTCCGTTGAGCGTTCCAGGTTTGAACTTCCAGCGTTTGACGGCGTCCACCGCCGCTTGATCGAGTCCGAGGGGGAGACCTTTTAACACGCGTACGTCGGTGACGTTGCCGTCGCGATCGATGATCGTCTCGAGGATGACGATGCCTTCAATTCTTGCCTTGCGCGCAACGTCGGGGTAGAGCGGTTCGACCCGTTTGACGGCGGTGGGCGGGTTCACGTCACCGCCGACGCGCATCGGCTTGTCGCCGGTGCCGCCGAGCTGGCCTCCGAGCTGGCCTCCGAGAGTGCCGCCGAGCGTTCCGCCCACCACGCCTCCCACGACGCCGCCGACAACTCCGCCAACCTGTCCGCCTACGACGCCGCCTTCCTGGCCACCGGTCGTATCGGTCGGAACGTTGTCGACCTGCGGTACTTCGCGCGGCGTCTGCGTCGGCTGGTGGAACGTTTGATGGGTCTGCGGCTCTACGTGCTGCACGTGCGGCGTCGACGATGCGTGCGATGCCGCGGGTGGCGGAGGGGGAGGAGGCGGTGGCGGCGGCGCGGAGACGACGAAAGCCTGAATGGGCTTGGTGATGATCTCCGGATTCTTCTTGACGTAAAGCCCGGCCGCGACGATGGCGCCGATGATTACGAAATGCAGGATGGCGGAGATGAGCACCGTCTTCCAGCCACCTTTTTTCTTGTCCTTGCCAGCAGATTCGATCAGGACATCATCAAACATGACAGCCACCTCGTCGGGATACTGCTGTGCTCCTTCAGAGATGATGCCAAGTCGGGTTCGCCGTACTTTCAAAAGGGAAGCGGTTCACACGGAGATGGGGAGGGTCGGAGGCTCCGCTCCTCCGCGTTCACCGCGTGAAACCGTTCCTGGGCGGTCTACTCGTCCTTCGCCCCTAAGCTCTTCGGCGGCGCTTTCTCGATCGTGACCGTGTTCCGCGGCGCTTCGAGCACCAGCCCTTCCTTCATCGCGAAATCCTCGAGGGCCTGATCGGCGAGCGCTTTCTGTTCGTGCTCCTGCATCTCGATCTCACCGGAGTTCAGCGTGTCGCGGGCGACGCGGGCGCGTCCGGCGGCTTTTTCGCGCTCGTCTTCCACCATTTCGTGGAGGCGGTTCAGCGTGTCGCCGGAGCCGCCGATCTGGGAGATCATCCCCGAGGCCATTTCGTTGAGCTCCGCGGTGGCGCGTTTGATCTTCAGGTCATCGATGCTGTTCTTTAGCGACTGCAGCTTGGCTTGCGCCGCTTTCACCGACACGTCGCGCGCGCGCAGCAGTTCGCGGTACGTCGCCTCGGCCGATCCGAGTTGCGTGCGGTTCTCGACCAGTTCGCGCTGAACCGTCTGCAGTCGCAACGCCTGCTGGCTGGCCAGATCGCGGTTGCCGGCGCGCAGGTTTGCGGCCGTCTTCGCGCGCAGCTCGCGTTCTTCCTGCTCGAGGCGTTTGACCTGCGTCATCAGCCGTTCGCACAGGCCGGCGTGCGCGGCCAGGCCCTGGTTGTAGTTGGCGATCTGCTTGCGGATGTTCTGCTTCTCCACCTCGAGCAGCGCCTCCGGATTCTGGCGCTCGATCCCGCCGATGAAGAGGTTCAGGAAGCCGCGGAAGAGATTGGCGATTCGTCGAAACATGAGGCGTCTCCTAATTCGGGAGTCGGGAGTCGGAGAGCGGCAGCATTCCCAATCTCCGACTCCCCATTCCCGACCACCGACCCCCAAACGTCTTCCAGATCGTACCGCTCATTCACTTCGAATTTACCCGTGCCGCAAGCAAACGAAGCGCCTTCGGCCTACTATCCGCGCCAACACAAGGAGGCTTGCAGGAAATGAAGATTCGCAACTCGGCAGCCAGTTTCATCGGCGCGATGATGATCGCGACCGGCGCACTCGCCCAGGTCACGCCCGCCGCCGGCTACACGCCGCCCGACGACACGCCGAAGATCAATGTCGGCGCCACGATTTTCGCGGACTACACCTACGTCGAATCGCCGGAAGCGAAGGATTCGGACGGCAACACGATCAACAACAGCTCGTTCAACGTGACGCGCGCGTACATCAACGTCACGGGTAACCTCAATCACCTGATCGCGTTCCGCATCACTCCGGACATTTCGCGCGAGACGGGCACCGGGCCGTCGCTGAGCGGCAGCCAGCTGTTCCGGATCAAGTACGCCTACGCCCAGCTGAATCTCGACGACTGGACGACCAAGGGATCATGGGTCCGCTTCGGCCTGCAGCAGAATCCCTACACCGACTACACGGAGACCATTTACCGCTATCGCTTTCAGGGAACGATCTTTGCCGAGCGCACCACGGGGCTGCCGTCATCGGATGCGGCACTGGCCGGCCACTACAACTTCAACGGCAACTACGGCGACATCCACGCCGGCTTCTACAACGGCGAGGGATACACGAAGGCCGAAACCAATAACGAGAAGGCCTTCATGGTGCGCGGAACGGTGCGCCCGTTCCCGCTCGGCGGCGTCTTGCTGAAGGGTCTTCGCCTGACCGCGTTCCTGGATGAGGATCACTACGTCGAAGGTGCCAAGCGCGAACGCGACATCGGCCAGATCACGTACGAGCATCCTCTGTTCAATGCCGGCTTCGATCTGCTGCGCGCCAAGGACCGCACCTCGGCCACGAAAGCACAGGTGAGTGCGAAGGGGTGGTCGCTCTGGGTGACACCGAAGCTCGGCACGAAAGGGTGGGAGGCGCTCATCCGTCACGACGATTACCTGCCGAACGACGCCATCCATTCGCAGAAGCAAACGCGCGACATAGATGGCATCGCCTACTGGGTCCCGAACCTCAGCGGCAAAACGGCCGCGATCCTCTTCGATCGCGATTCGCTCAAGCGGTCCGGCCTCACGCCCGCGGCTCCGAATACGACGAACTACGAAGTGAAGATGATCATCTCGTTCTAACCAATCAATAGGAGCGACAAATGAAGAAGCTGTTCTTCGCGGCCATCGCGCTGCTCGCGACTGCTCTATCCGCACAAACTCTGAAGATCAACGGCGCCGGCGCCACGTTCCCGAATCCGATCTATACGAAGTGGTTCGACCAGTACCACAATATGCATCCGAACGCGGAGATCAACTACCAGTCGATCGGTTCCGGCGGCGGCATCCGTCAGCTCTCGGCCGGTACCGTTTTCTTCGGCGCCTCGGACGGCCCAATGACGAATGATCAGATCACTGCCGCCGGCTTCCGCATCGTCCACCTGCCGACGGTGCTCGGCGGCGTCGTCCCGGTCTACAACGTTCCCGAAATCAGCGCGGAGTTGAAGTTCACGGGCGTCGTTCTCGCGGACATCTTCCTCGGCAAGATCACGAAGTGGAACGATGCCGCCATCCGCGCCACGAATCCGGGCGTGAACCTGCCGAATGAGGACATCACCGTCGTCCATCGCTCGGACGGCTCCGGTACGAGCTACATCTGGTGCGACTACCTGTCGAAGGTGTCTGTTGAGTATCGTAAAACCGTCGGCGTCGCGACCTCGGTCAACTGGCCGGCCGGTGTCGGCGCGAAAGGCAACGAAGGCGTCGCGGGACTGGTCAAGCAGACGCCCGGCTCGATCGGCTACGTCGAGTTGATCTACGCGCTGCAGAACAAGATTTCGTACGGCGCGGTGCAGAACCTTGCCGGCGAATGGGTGCGCGCCTCGACCGAAACGGTCTCGAACGCAGCCTCGGCCGCCGCGAAAGCGATGCCGAAGGATTTCCGTGTTTCGATCACGAACGCGCCCGGCCACAATGTTTATCCGATCGCGTCGTTCACCTGGCTGCTCCTGCAGGAAACGCCGAAGGACGTTGCCCGCTCGAAGACAATGGTCGACTTCATGCGCTGGGCTCTGACCGACGGCCAGCAGTACGCCCCGCAGCTCGGCTATGCGCCGCTGCCGAAAGAAGTCGTCGCGCTGGAGATGGAGGCGCTGAAGAAAGTGCGGCAGTAGGAACGGCTCACGCGATCGTCGCGTGCCCGGCTGCTTCGAGGATATGGAGCGCCCATGGACGCGTGCCGAAATGCTGGGGTGTGCGGCGGCGGTCGTCGAGCCAGGCCACGTTCGGGATTGTGAATCCAGTTTTCTTTCGGGTGAGGATTGCTTCGGGCAGCGCACGATGTGGGGAGCGGGACAGCAATTCCTTGCCGTCCCGCTTCCTCGTCGAGAAAACCACCGGCGCGACGTTGCGAAGCAGAAAGGCGTCGACCAGCGGGACGCGTACTTCGAGCGAATGCGCCATCGACGCCCAATCGATGTCGCGCAAGAGTTGGTTGCGCAGCAGGAGCGCGGACTCCATCGCCGCGATGCGCGCGAATCCCGTTCCCGGATCGGGAGTGATCGCGTCGCGAATGGCGTGCAGCAGGTTTAGCCGCTTCAGGCCTTCGCGAGCGACGTCCTCGCCGACGATGGACGCGACCTCGTCCGGCAGAAAAAGTCCGCGCTTCATCAGGTAGGCGCCTTCGTACGACGTGCAGTACTGCAGCGTGTATGCGGTCTTGGGGCTGAATCGAGCCGGGTTGCTGGTCATCCGGCCGTAGACGCGCCGGAACGCTGCTGCGGCACTCGGCGTGTACTTGAACGCTCCGAACATCCGCACGACGCGCGGGATGATTCGGAACGTCGTATAGCCGCCGAACAGCTCGTCGCCGCCGGTGCCGGAAAGCGCTACTTTCCATCCGAGCTCCGCCGCCGCTTTGCAGACGAAGTACGAGTTCAGCCCATCGAAAGACGGCTGATCCATCGCCTCCAGTGCGCGCGGCAGTTCGTTTCGAAACTCCTCGCCGTTTAGCGTGGATGTGCGATGCGTCGTGCCGTATTGCATCGCCACCTGCGCGGCCAACGGAGCCTCGTCCTTCTCCGTGCCGGCGTACTCGCTGAAGCGGAGCGTGACCGTCCGAAGAGAGGTAGCCGTTTCCGAGGCGAGTGCGACGATCGTGCTGGAATCGCGGCCGGAGGAGAGAAAGGCTCCGACCGGAACATCGGACACGAGGTGGTAGCGAACGGACTCTCGAACGCTTTCGGCGATGATCGCTGCACGCTCGTCGTCGCTGTAGTGGCGACGCTCGTTCACCGCGTCGCGAAGTATCGACGCGATCGAAAAGTACGGACGCGGTTCCGAACCGCCGTCGCGCGTCACGGTCATCGAGTTTCCTGCCGGCATTTGGCGGATCGCCTCGTACATCGTGAACGGTTCCGGCACGTGGCCGCGCAGCAGGAATCCGACGATGCCCGCAGGATCGCGCGTGACCGAAACGCCGCCGCCCGCCAGAATCGCTTTCACCTGCGACGCGAACCGGAACGTCTTCCCATCGTTCGCGTAGTAAAGCGGCTTGATGCCATACGGATCGCGGGCGAGGAACAACGTGTTCTTCCGCGCATCCCAGATTGCGAACGCGAACATGCCCCGCAAACGCGGCAGCATCGCGTCGCCCCATCTTCGATACATCCGCAACACGACCTCGGTGTCGGACGTCGTCGCGAACGTTTCACCGTCGCGCTCGAGCTCTTCGCGCAACTCCCTGAAGTTGTAGATCTCGCCATTGAACGTCAGCACCATGTCGCCTTCGCGGCTGACCATCGGCTGGTTGGCGCGATCGCTGACGTCGATGATCGAGAGGCGGCGATGCCCGAATCCCACGCGGCCATCGGACGAGAGCCAGATGCCGGCGGCATCAGGACCGCGGCTGCGCATCGCTTCGCGAGTCCGCATCAGCTCATCGATGTCGATCGCTAGCCAGCCGGCGCCGAAAGAGACGATCCCATTGATGCCGCACATAAATCGGCACAGTCTCGCACGGTCCTCATGAACGGAAGTTATACGCGCGGGGGTGTTCGCGTAACTCAGTGCGCGAAGACGATCGGGTTAGTCCACGCCCGGGCTTTAACGTACCGGCCTCCGCCCTTCAATGCGTCGCGTCAAGAACGAGTTGGCCGCCAATCGCAAGCAGCCCCTCCGCACAATGACTCGCGGAACAAAAGCGATACTTGCCTGGCGCGACATTTGGAATCTCACGAGTACCGTTGCCCACTATCGCACCTTGAGATCGAGCCCATAAAAATACATCTGTTGACTCCAGAAAATGGTCGTTGAACGTAAAAGAAGCTGGTCCATCGCCCGGTTTCCATCGAAGCTGGAGAGTGCCGCCGCGAGATGCCAGTTCGAGGGTGATCGAATCCTGGTCGATGGGCACGCGGAAGCTTTCCAGCGGCCGGCCCGGTGCTGCCACGGTGACGACCGCATCCGTGGCCGATGCCGGGAGGTTGAAGGTAAAGGTCCCGTCCAGATCGGTTGTCGCCTCCTGCCGCTCCCAGGAGGCACCCAGAAATGGGAATGAATGGGCCAAGGCGCCGACGACGGCTTCGCCGTTCGACCGCACCATCACCTTGACGGGCCGCACACTATCGAGTGTGATCTCGATATTTGCGAGTGCGCCGTCCTCCGGCACGGTTATGTCAACCGGTTTGCTGTAGTCATGCGTTCGTGAATCATTGGCCCGTAGAGTAGCCTTTCCGCTGCTTGTTCCCCTAAACCGGAAGCTTCCATCGCTTTCACTGAGTCGCATCATAGGGCCGCCAGCGGACCACAGCATTACCCGAACGCGGGGTAATCGCTTCCCGTTTGCATCACGTACCGAGCCTGACACCTCCGTGGCCGGCAGCGCGATGTCCACCTCATCTTTTTCTATCGTTACCTCCGTCGTGGCCGCAACTCCATTCTGTGGCGCCTCGACATCGACGATCCACTTCCCGCCTCTTGGAAGGGTCGCTGCGAAATGCCCGTCTCCGTCAGTCGTTGTTCTGATCTTTTCCGCGCCCCCGCTGCCACCGAAAAGCAGATGGGCAGAAGGCAACGGTGAATCGCCGATCGTAACGTTGCCGGAGATTGAAGTGACATCCAGACTGACCGTGTAATCATCGGTGCCCGCGGCGACGCGAATCTCCTTGTTCGCGAGAGTATTTTGTTTGGCGTCTTTGAGAAAAACGCGGACGGGGCCCTCGACCTGATCGGTTGCCTCGAAAATGCCCTCTGGCGAAGCGATTCCGGCGCCTGCGCTTTGGGAACCCGTCCCGAACTCCACTCTGCGCCAAAGCTCGACACGCCACCAGACTCCACCTGGCCCAACAGGTGGTTGTACGTGCAGCCGGATTCTCTGCGCAGGCAGCAAGTCGAAGGATCGGCGCGGCGTGGTCTCTTTTCCTTCGTAAAGCTGCACGGGGATCTTCTCGGTTGCATAACCCCTGGCTTGTATCTCCAGGATGTATGTACCGGGCGCGATGGGCGCCAGCTGAACGACACCTTTCTTCGTGAAGTTCCCCTCGGCCACCGGTAACGCAAGACGAATCGCCGTGGCAGACAGGGCGGCCGCCGCATCGCGCCGCAGGGACGCGCGAACCGGGACCGCCACCTGCTTGGCGAAGTCACTGCTCAGCCAGGCGACCACCGAGGCACCTCGTTGCAATTTGATAGCGCCGAGGTCGGCGACACCAGCAGCAGCAACCTTCACATCCCACTTGTGATACGGCGCATACCCCTCTACGCGAACCGCCACGTCCAGCAGTGCGGCGGGTAGGGCGCACTTCCACTGGCCCGTCTTTTCAGTCGCACAGTCGAAGGACGTCCCTCGCGGCACTTCCGGCTGTGTCTTGGGCTCGGGCCGCGATGAGACGACGACCCTGACCGCGATTGGCGTGGCCGGCTGCGGGTCCGGCAGCTTCACCACCCCTTGCAACGTGCCGGTTCGCCAGACGTGCAATGTGTATTGAGTGTGCGTTGCTCCGGCCGGAAAAGCGACACGCTGTGGCAGGGCCCAGAAGCCCTTTGCCTCCAGACCGAGATCCCATTCGGAACCTGACTGCTCGGTAATCGTAAGGCCTGCAGGAGCGAGGCTCAGCCGCCTGACAAGACTCTTATTTGTGGCGGATTGAAGAAAAACGATCCCGTGTGTGTCGCAGTCCGGCACGCTGTGGCATTTTACCGTCACGACGATAGAGCTGCCGTCACTTGCGGCAGCAACCAGCGCGCAGGCCACTCCAAGGATGATTCCCCTAATCATGCTGGCGGACAAATCTGGGGATGATTCAGTCTACGCAGCAATCGTGTCCGACCGAGAAACAGTATGCGGCTTGAGGATCCGAATGGTCGATGTAACAGTAATCGGTGCCCCAACCACCACCGAAGGGCGATCCGCAATTGATGCCAGCGTAGCTGCCACCGCCTGCCCCGTAACACGTTTGGCAAGGGGGTACCCCACCAGCACCACCCGGGTTCGGGTCCGGGTTTTCTATGGGACCTTGCGCGGTTAGTCCCGTGGCGAGCAGCGCCGCGACTATAAATGTGGCAATTCGAAGGTATTTGAATTTCATACAATCCTCCTTGCGCGTCTTTATGATGGAGGGAAGACACTATTCTTCGGCATTAAGTGTGTCAAGCGAGATTTTGGACTGCTGCATTCTCGACGAGCACGTGTGACTCTAACCACCCTTCGCCCGCGGTTTTCAGCGCTGGAGGACGTCGATGGGCTGACAGTCGGCTGTTCGCGTAAACTCCCTCCCGTGAAGACGATCGGGATCTCCGCGAAGATCACCTCGGATGAAGCACTGCAATTCGCCGCCAAGGTTGCCGCCGATCTACGCGAACGCGGCTTCGGCGTCTGCTTCGATTACGCCACCGCCGACAAGCTGAACGATCGCGGCAAGTGTGTCGCGAAGGGCGAGCTCGGCAAGCACTCCGATCTGCTGATGACGTTCGGCGGCGACGGCACGCTCCTCTCCGTCGCCCGCCACGCTCCGAACAGCGTCCCGATCCTCGGCGTGAACATGGGCACTCTCGGATTTCTCACCGAGGTGCGGGTGGAGGAGTTCCCGGAAGTGCTGGAACGCGTGCTGGCCGGCGACTACGAAAGCGAAGAACGCGTCGCGTTCGACGTCGCCGTGCGCGGTCCCGGCCGCGACCATCGCACCTATCGCGTCCTCAACGACGCCACGATCAACAAGAGCGCATTGGCCCGCATCATCGAAATGCGCGTCACCGTCGGCGGCGAGTTCATGTCGTCCTTTCGCGCCGACGGTCTGATCATCGCCACGCCAACCGGATCGACGGCGTACAACCTCAGCGCCGGCGGCCCGATCATCTATCCGACCATGGGCGCGGTCGTACTGACGCCGATCTGTCCGCACATGCTCACCAATCGCCCCGTCGTCCTTCCCGACACGCTCGAAATCGAGATCGGAATCGCCACGCCGAACCAGGAAATCTTCCTCACGCTCGACGGCCAGGAAGGGCTCCCGATCGCCGAGCAGGACATCGTCTGCATCAAAAAGTCACTGAACCCTGTGACGCTGATTCGCACCCCAAACAAGAGCTACTTCGACGTGTTGCGGGCGAAGTTGAAGTGGGGCGAGGGGTGACGCTGTCATCCTGGAACCGCCGGAGCTGCCGTAGCGCGAAGCGCGGAGCGGCACAGGACGGGTGAAGGATCTCCAGATGCGCGGTCTTAGCCGGAGCCCTGGGATTCAACACCTTGCGTAACTTGAGATCCTTCATTGCGCCTGCGGCTCCGTGCCTCCGGCGGCTCCGAGGGTGTGAAGAAATGTGCGCGCGTTTCGTGCGCAGCACTTTGAAGTGCGGTGGGCACGGCCACCGCTTTGGGAGTGCGCTGGGAATCGGGACACGCAGCGTGCGATGCCTGCCACGTCCTCGCGACCGCGTAGGTGCTCAAAGCGCTTTCCGAGCGCTCAGTAGCGTTTCGAAGAAGACGGCCCCTTCTTGCAAGAGACCCCCGAGTCTCTTTGAAGAGACCCCCGAGTCTCTTGGAAGAGACCTCCGGGTCTCTTTGAAGAGACCCCCGAGTCTCTTGGAAGAACCCCCCGGGTCTCTTGGAAGAAGCCCCCGGGTCTCTTGGAAGAACCCCCGAGTCTCTTGGAAGAACCCCCCGGGTCTCTTGGAAGAACCCCCCGGGTCTCTTGGAAGAAACCCCGAGTCTCTTGGAAGAGACCCCGAGTCTCTTGGAAGAGACCCCCTGAGTCTCTTTGAGACCCCGAGGCTCTTTGGAAGAACCCCCCCTGAGTCTCTTGGACCCCGCAGTGCTTGCCCCTTAAAAACCGCCGCACCGATTCGCACGTTGGGGTCCATTCGCCTGTGCTTTGGCAGGTGGCCCTGCCTGATATTGCTAACCGCCCCCCGCTGTTCCCAGAGAAAATGGGGTTTCTTCTCACCCTCTCAGGATGACAGCGGGTCAGCGCTTCAGCGCCGCCTCGTACCTAGCCCGCACGATTCGCACGTAGGCCTGCGTCTCGGGATACGGCGGCACGCCGTTGTACTTTTGCACGGCGCCGGGGCCGGCATTGTAGGCGGCCAAGGTGAGGTCGAGATCGCCGTGGAAGGTGTCGAGGAGCGTGCGGAGGTAACGCACGCCACCGAAAACGTTCTGGCGCGCATCGAAGACGTTGTCGACGCCGATGAATCGCGCGGTGGCCGGCATCAGCTGCATGACACCCGAGGCGCCGGCCGGTGAGATCGCGGCAGGATTGTAGGCGGACTCGCGTGCGGCGATCGCGGCGACCAGGCGCGGATCGACGCCGTGCTGCTTCGACGCGTCGGCGATCAACGTGGATAGATACGCCGGCATCGGAGTCGTCACGGTCGCGCTCGAGTTGAAGAGCGCCGCGCCGAACGGCGTGTAACGCAACGCAGTTCGCATCGAACGCAGCGAGAAAAGCGACTCGCGGATATCGCCGAAGAAGTGATACGCCGTGATTCTGCGGCCGTCGTTGCGAATCACCACTTTGCCGGTCTGGCGAATGTGCGCCGCGGGGACGTCAGCGGCGCTGAAGGATCCCGCGGAAGCGGAGGCGGCGACGAGCACCGCGGCGAGCGTGAACGGAATGCGCAAGGGCACGCAGCAACGGCCGCCGCGACTGGCGCTATTCCGATACGATTCGCGGATGACGTCCAAGCGATGCGCTGCTGCGCTACTCTTCCTCGCCCTCACCGCCTGCAAGATGCCGAACTCGACCACGAACGCAGCCGCGCCCGAAACGATTTTCGCTGGAGGAACGGTGCTGGCCGGGCCGACCCAGGCGCCACAGTCAAACTGGTCGGTGGTGACGTCGAACGGCAAGATCGTCGCCGTCGGACCTGCTGATTCGATCCGCGCCGCGCATCCGAACGCGCGCGTGATCGACGTACACGGCACGACGGTGATGCCCGGCCTCACCGACGCGCATGGCCATCTTTACGGACTCGGACTCTCGCTCGACACCGTCAACGTCATCGGCGCGCCGTCGTACGCCGAGGTGATCACGCGTGTCCGTGAGCGCGCGCAACGCGCCGCGCCCGGCGACTGGATTCTCGGCCGCGGTTGGGATCAGAACCGCTGGCCGGATAAACAGTTCCCGACCGCCAAGCCGCTCGATGCCGCTGTTTCCGATCATCCGGTCTGGATCCGCCGCGTCGACGGACACGCCGGCATTGCGAACACTGCCGCGATGCGCGCCGCAGGCATCACGGCAGCGACAAAGGATCCGGAGGGCGGGCGGCTTCTGCGCGACGCAGCAGGCAATCCGACCGGCGTTTTCATCGACGGCGCCATGCACTTGATCGATTCGAAAGTGCCGCCGCCGTCCGCGGAATTGCGCAAGTCGCGCGTCCTCGCCGCCGCGCAGAAGATCGCCGAGAACGGTCTTACCGAAATGCACGACGCCGGCACGGAGCAGGCGACGATCACTGCTATCCAGCAGCTCATCGACGAACACAAGTTCCCCATCCGCGTGTACGTGATGCTTACGGACGACGCGACGCTCCTCGATTCCTGGCTGACGCACAAGCCGCTCATCGGCTACGGCGATCGCCTCACGGTCCGCTCCGTGAAAATGTACGCCGACGGCGCCCTCGGCAGCCGCGGTGCGGCGATGCTCGCGCCGTACTCCGACGATCCGTTGAACACGGGCCTATTGGTCAGCCGCGAGGAGCACATGCGCGATGTCGCGACCCGCGCGCGCGCCGCGGGCTACCAGGCCAACACGCACGCCATCGGCGACCGCGGCGTTCGCAACGTTCTCGATGCCTACGAGCAAGCCGGCGCAACGCCCGCCGATCGTTTCCGCGTCGAGCATTTCCAGATCGTCGCGCCGTCCGATTTTCCCCGCCTCGCGCGGCACGGCATCATCGCTTCGATGCAACCGACGCATGCGACGTCCGACATGCCTTGGGCGGAAGCGCGCGTCGGTCCCGATCGCATCAAAGGCGCCTACGCCTGGCGCACGGTCCTCAACTCCGGCGCCCGCATCGCCCTCGGCTCCGACTTTCCGGTCGAGGACGTGAATCCGTTCTTCGGAATCTACAGCGCAGTCACGCGCCAGGACCAGACAGGCAATCCGCCCGGCGGCTGGTACCCCGATCAGAAATTGACGCTCCCCGAAGCGATCCGCGGCTTCACCGCCGATGCCGCATACGCCGCGTTCGAAGAGTCCTCACGCGGCACGATCGAACCGGGCAAACTCGCGGATCTGACGATCGTCGGAGGCAATCTGTACTCCGCCTCGCAATCGCAACTCTTCGCGACAAAGGTTCGCTACACGGTGGTGGGCGGGGAGATGGTGTACACGAGCGTAAGATGATGCGGTGAGCTTTGACCAGGCATTGCGGCAAGGCAGCGAGTTTTTCATGAAGCGCGGCGACGTTCACACGACACTTCATCGGGTATCGCAGCGGCTCGAAGAGGCACAGATCGACTATGCACTGATCGGTGGCATGGCGCTCGCCGCTCATGGCTATCCGCGCTTCACCTCTGACGTCGACATTCTGACGACGCGCGAGGGCCTCGACGCCATTCATCAGCGCCTTGTAGGTCGCGGTTACGTTCCGGCGTTTCAGGGCGCCCGGAAGGCACTCCGCGATACGACGACGAACGTGCAGGTCGAGTTCATTACCACCGGCGAATATCCAGGCGACGGGAAACCGAAGCCAGTGAGATTTCCTGATCCGAAAGATGTCGCTGTAGAGCGCGACGGCTACAAGGTTATCTCGCTGCCAAAGTTGATCGAGTTGAAACTAGCATCCGGTCTCTCGGCAGCTCATCGCATGCGTGATCTTGCAGACGTGCAGGATCTGATTGCGAAATTGGATCTACCGCGAAGCTTGGCCGGCGAGATCGACCCTTCCGTTCGCGACGAGTACCTCCGCATGTGGGACGTTGCGGCTACTGCTCGTGATCCTCAAAGTGAGTAAGCGCGCGGAACTCCTGATAGCGGTCGTACACATCGTTCAGCGTGATCTCGCGCAGGCGGTCGAGTGAGAACTTCTCGACCGTGAACGACGCCAGGACGCTGCCGAAGATGATGGCGCGGCGGAGATCGCGGTCGGTCACCTCGGAGCGCGAGGCGAGGTAGCCGAGGAAGCCGCCGGCGAAGGTGTCGCCGGCGCCAGTGGGATCGAAGACCGCTTCGAGTGGATACGCGGGCGCGGCGAAAACCGCATCGCTCGTGATCATCATGACGCCGTACTCGCCGCGCTTCACGACCAGCGTCTTCGGCCCGAGGGAGAGAATCTGTCGAGCGCCCTTGATCAGGTTCGCCTCTTCCGTGTACTGCCGCACCTCGGCCTCATTGATCACGACGAGATCGACCTCGCGCAGGATCCGCGTCAGCGACTCCTTCGCCGTGGCGATCCAGAGGTTCATCGTGTCGAGCGCCACGAGCCGCGGACGACGGCACTGGCGAAGTACGTCGAGTTGCAAGTCGGGCTGGATGTTGGCGAGGAAGAGCACGTCCGGATTGCGATGCTTCTCGTTCAACTCCGGTTTGAAATCGGCGAAGACGTTGAGCTGCGTGTCACGCGTCTTGGCGACGTTGAGATCGAAACCGTACTCGCCACTCCAGAAAAACGTCTTTGCACCGGCGACGCGCTGCAAGCCATCGAGATTGACGTTGCGTCCGCGGAAGATCGCCAGATCGTCATCCGTAAAATCGTCGCCGACCACCGCCACGAGGTCGACCTCGGTGAAGAACGACGCCGCCACCGAAAAGTACGTCGCCGATCCGCCGAGGCAGCGATCAACTTTCCCAAAAGGCGTCTGAATCGCGTCAAACGCGACGCTGCCAACCACGAGGATGCTCATGAATTCTCCTAACTAGTAGATTAGTAGATCAGTGGATTCGTTGATTAGGAAGTCGGCCGCTGGGCGGATCACGAATCTACTAATCCACTAATCGACTCTCTTTACGTACTTTCCAATAATCGCCGCCAGCCTGCGCTTCGCTTCGGCTGTGATCGCCGCGGGCTGCGTGATGATCGCGTACTGCAGCGCGTTGGGGCAGGCGCAGTCGCGGGTGCGATTCGCGGCGGGGACGATAGAGTTTCTCAGGATCGTTTGTGCGGTCTCGGCGTTCTTGGCGAGGTAGGCGAGGACCGTCTCGACCGTCACGTCGTCGTGCCCCTCGTACCAGCAGTCGTAGTCGGTGACGAGCGCCATCGTCGCGTAGCAGATCTCGGCTTCGCGGGCGAGTTTCGCTTCCTGCAGGTTGGTCATGCCGATCACGTCGACGTTCCAGGAGCGGTAGAGGTGCGATTCGGCGCGCGTGGAGAACTGCGGGCCTTCCATGCAGAGGTAGACGCCGCCTTCGTGCACGCGCGCTCCGGCCTCGCGCGCGGCCTTGCTCATCGTGAGCGAGGTGCCGGTGCAGATGGGATCGGCGAAACCGACGTGCGCGACGATCCCGTCGCCGAAGAAGGTGTCGGGACGATGGCGGGTGCGGTCGATGAACTGGTGCGGGAAGACGATGTCGGTCGGCGCGTACGCCTCTTTCATCGAGCCGACGGCGCTGGCGGAAAGGATCGTGTGGACGCCGAGGAGCTTGAATCCGAAGAGGTTCGCGCGATAGTTCAATTCGCTCGGCGAGAGACGGTGGCCGCGGCCGTGACGGGAGAGAAAGGCAACGCGCACGCCGTCGATTTCACCGATGACGTAGGCGTCGGACGGATCGCCGAACGGCGTCTCGAGTTTGCGTTCGTCGAGGACGGTCAGCCCTTCCATCTGGTAGAGGCCGGAGCCGCCGATGATGCCGATGCTTGCGGTGTCGTTCATTGCGGGGCGCACTTTACACGGGAGCGCGGGCGTCTCGCCCTCCGTTCTTGGCAGCATCGTGTCGCCGACGGCGGGCGGGACGCCCGCGTTCCCGGCGCGACACCTATGACGGCACCAGCGTGGCCAGTTCGGAGACCTTCGTGACCGACTGGTCGCGGCGCTCGATGATTACGACGTCATCGCGGCCAAGGTCGGCGAGTGCATCCATCTCGAAACCGCGGAGTGATTGATCGCATGCGCAATCGTTCTCGGGCGTCACGTAATTCGCGATCACGCCGCCGAGGCGCATGCCGCGTCGTTCCACCTCTGCAATGAGCCGCTTGCTCTCGGCAATGACGATGCGTTCGGGACGTGTGACGACGATGACGCGCGTGGAGTCCGATCGCATCGCTTCCTCGAGCGCGTGCAAGGCCTTCGACGCGCGGATCAATTCTTCGCCGAGGGAGCCGGCCGGGATCAGTTCGCGGTAGCGGAGGAGGATGCGCATGAACTCGCGGACCCATTCGCCGGCGGTGGCGGGGAGATCAATGAGTCTTAGAAAATGTCCGGTGGGGGCGGTGTCGACGATGATCGCGGACTGCGAATCGTCGGCGATGAGGTCGGCGAGACGGGTGATGGCGAAGAGCTCGTCGGCGCCGGGCGGGGCGATCTCGACTAGCTTTTTCATCGCGTCGGCGTCGTACGCGACGGTCATGCCGCCGGGGGTGATGGCGCCGATGGCGCGGTCGATTTCTTCGCCGAGGTTGTCGCGGAAGCGGCGCCACTTGGCGCGGGTGTCGATCGTTTCGACGGTGAGGTTTTTCGGTGGAGTTTCATTCGTGAAGACGTCGCGCAACGTGTGGGCGGGATCGACTGAGATGACGGTGTAGTTTTTGTCGGGATGTTGCGCGGCGAGTTGGAGCGCGATCGAGGCGGCTGACGTTGTTTTGCCGACGCCGCCCTTGCCAGCCAGGAAGGTTAGGCGGGCCAACTGGAGACTGGCTGGGAGCGCGGGCATCTTGCCCGCCGTCTTTCTCCCCAAGCGGGCGGGACGCCCGCGTTCCCAGGCGGTCCATTCCGAAATCGTATCGGCCGTATCCAGCGGCGCGCACGCGCGCGGCGCGTCGACAACCGGCGCGAGCCGTTTGCGCGCCGCGTCATCGCGGCTGCGGTCGCAATCGTCGTCGACGACGGCGCGGTTGAGAATCACGAACGGAACGTCGATCCCATCCGCGCGCACATCGCGAATCAGCCGCTCTGTCTGTTCGACGACCCACTGCTCCGACAACGTCACCGGCACGAATGCGGCGTGAGCAGGATTCGTCAGCAGATCGCGGCGACGGCTCGCATCCGCTTCGAATTGATCGATGAAGACATCCATCGCATCGCGGACGTCGCGCCGCGTGAATTGCCGCACCATCCCGCGATGCTTCGCCTGCATCGAGTCGAGCGCCTCCGCGAATTGACGGAAGTGATCGGCTGAGGAAAGCATGCGAAGGGTGTGGCCGGTGGGCGCCGTGTCGACGACGATCGTGGCCTCCGGGTTTTCTTCAACGAGCTCGCCGATGCGCATCCACGCCATCAGCTCATCGACGCCCGGCAGCGACAGCTCGAAGAATCGACGCAGCTCGTCTTTGTCGAGATAGGTTCCTCGGTCGCCGAGCTCGAGAAAACTTTCGAGATTGCGATCGAGAAAACGCTGGTAGAGCGCGGCGCTGTCCACTGACTCAGTGCGCAACTCGCCGTGCAGGATGTCGGAAAGGTTTGAGGCAGGATCGGTCGTGAAGAGAATCACCGGCCGCGACTTCGCAAGGTGCAGCGCCGCTGCGATCGAGACCGTGGTCTTGCCAACGCCGCCTTTGCCGCCGAACAGGATCAGGCGGCGGCCGGCGACGCGATCGAACGCCGCCGCGAGCGTCACTGGCCGTATCCGGTGTAGATGCCGACGCCGCCATCGTCGTCATCGCCACCGCGCTGCTGCCGCGCCAGCTCCTCGCGGCGCGCGCGGATTTCGCGTAGCGCCTGGAACACCTGCGCCTCCTGCACCGCGTAGTCCTCTTCGTTGATGTCGCCGACTTCCAGCATCATCTGCAGCTCGATGAGGCGTTCCTTCCACGGCTGATCGTTGAGCAGTTCCTCGTTCGCCATCGTCTGGATCTGTTTCATGATCCAGTTGAAGCCCGCGATCGGGAGCTTCATCGGAAGCATGAGGATGTCGTCGAGAAGGAACATGGGCGGCGCTACCGCTCCGCGCGCTCCAGCTTCAGTCGGATGTTCACGAAGTTATAGGGCGGCCACGGCCCGGTGTAGAGGAACGACAGCTTGTTCTCATACTTTTTGGCGATGTCGGTGATCTGGTCGTCGAACGTCTTGGTCTTCTCGCGATCGACGAGGAACGCGGCGTTGAGGATCATCTTGTCGCCGATCGGTTTGTTCGAACGCGACGCGATCGCTGCGTCGCGCAGCGCTTCATAAATCTCGCTGACGTACGCATCCGCTTTCGCTTGCAACGCCGACTCGACCACCCGTCCGAGCTGCATGCGCGAGAAGTAGGTCGACGTCGATGTATTCGACTGGATTTCTTCCTTCAGCCGGCGGATCTCTTCGTTCTCCGTCTCGATCTCGTGGACGACCTGGTCCTTGTTCCAGTTCACTTTCAGGCCGAACTCGATCTTGCCGTCCATCTTCTGCAGCACGTCGGAGAGCGCGTCGTACGTCCCCTTGAGGAACTCCTTGATGTCGTTCTCGGTGCGGAAAACGGTGCCGAAACTCATCGGCAGCACGGTGAAATCCTTCATCACCAGCTCGTTCACATGCTCGTGCGCAAGCGCGTTTTCACGAGTCGGATCGAAGACGATCAGCGGACAGTTGGAGACGACGGCCGCGAATTCTTTGTACGGAACGGTGTGGACTTTGTCGCCGCGGCCACCGATGCCGACCGGCCCGAAATCGCGCGGGATATCGGTCTTGATGATGCAGTAAACGTACTTGCCCTGTTCCGTTTCGGGCTGCTTCGCCTGCGCTTGATCTTCCATGTCGTTCGGGGCCTCGGCGGTGACGGCGAAGCATACAATACAAGCCGTTTTGTCAGCCCGCCGGGTCGCCTCGCTCACCGAAAACTGGTTCCGCAAACATCAGCGTCCGCTGCCGTGGCGCGCGGCGTACGACCCGTACGGCGTGTGGGTTTCCGAGGTGATGTTGCAGCAGACGAGGATGGAGGTCGTTCTCGGATACTACGAGCGATTCATGACGCGATTTCCGGATGTCGCGTCGCTGGCGTCGGCGAGTTTCGATGACGTTACTGCTGCGTGGTCGGGACTCGGCTACTACCGTCGTGCGCGGATGCTGCGCGACGGAGCGATCGATGTGATGACGCGCTTTGGCGGCGTGATCCCGCGGACTGTCGATGAACTGACGACGATCGCCGGAATCGGGCGATACACGGCTGGCGCGATTGCATCGATCGCTTACAAACAACGCGCGCCAATCGTCGACGGCAATGTTGCGCGGATTGTCGCGCGGCTGTTCGCGATCGAGGCGCCGCTGGCGTCGCCAGCGTTGATGCGCGAAGCATGGATTCGCGCTTCGGAGTTGGCAGCCGCATCGAAATCGCCGCGCGATTTCAATCAGGGATTGATGGAGCTCGGCGCGCTGGTTTGCACGCCGCGAAATCCGTCGTGTTTACGCTGTCCGCTGCGCGGTCAATGCGCGGCATTTGTCAGTGATCGCGTCGACGAACTGCCCCATCCGAAGGCGAAGATGACTACGCGCGAGTTGCGCATCCCGCTCTACCTCGTCACCGATCGCACCGGCCGTGTGCTGATGCGACGCGAATCGGGACAACTCATGCGCGGCATGTTCCACCTCCCGCACGGCGACACGTCGCTGCTGAGTGGAACGCCACTACGAGTGACTGCCGGTCAGACGTTCGGAACGTTCCGCCACACCGTGACGAACCGCCGGATCACATTCGAAGTCTTCGCGGTGGCGCGTCGTCCGCGCGCGCGAGGCGGCGAGTACGCATGGATCGATCCCGCGGAGCTCGGCGACATCCCGCATCCGTCCTACGTTCGCAAAGCGTTACGGCTGGCCGGAATCGGCAAGTAACGGCTTGCTGTTCGCGGGAGGCATGAGAGTTACCCTCGTCCTCGGCATCCTGCTCGCCGCCGCAACGCTGCACGCGCAATCGCGCACGTACGTCATCACCAAGGGTGGCAACAACGTCGCGCAGTTTCACGCCGAGGATACGTATGACTCGTTCGACGGAAAGACTAGCGATGTGAATGGGACGATCGTCGCCGATCCTGCCAGCCCCTCGGCTGCGAACGTCCAGCTCAACATCAACGTCGATTCGCTCGACACCGGCGTCGGCCTCCGCAACAAAGAGATGCGCGAGCGCTATCTGGAGACGACCAAGTTCGGCACCGCAACCTTCAAATCGATCAGCGTTTCCGGCCCCGCGTCGATCGCGCCCAACGTCCCCGCGGACATCAACGTCACCGGCGACCTGACGCTGCACGGCGTGACGAAGCGGATGACCATCGCTGTCCGCGTCGTCCTCATCCCCGAAGGCCGCATCCACGTCACCACCGATTTCAAGGTCCACATGCCCGACTTCGGCATCACTGTCCCGCACAACCTGCTGGTCACGGTGAACGACGAGGTGCCGGTGCACCTCGATGTCTGGGCCGGCGCGAAGTAGCGCTACTTCTTGAACGCCGTGGCGCTCGCCGAGTTAGCGCATCCGTCGGGTAAGCCCTCCACGACCACGGTCGCGGTCACGAATCTTCCTAAGCCTGCGATCAGCGGGACCACCAATGAGTCAGTGTCCGTTGAGCCCTGTACTGCGAGCGATGCCGTCCAGTGAAATTTCAAATCTGGCATAGGCGGAGTGACGACGGCCACGAACTTCACGTTATCGGCATTGAAAGGCTCCTGTTTGACGACGACGGTCGGACAGCAATTCACAACCCTCGGGCAGCAGGTCGCAACCGGCTCGATCCTGTGGCGCAGGTCCGTCACTGACAACACGCCTGCGGGATTGGCGACGACGATCGCCAGCGGCGCGTAGTGATGGTCGACTCCGCGCGGCGGCTGAGGCACAGGCTTGTCGTGCTGGTCGAGCGGCCATTCGATGTCGCCGGTTGCACGGGCGGGGATCAGCCAGTAATCGCTTCGGCGGTAGGTGGCGTTTGCGGGCTCGAAGCGGATCTGGATGCCGTCCTCGAGGTCGAGCGGTTTGCCTTCGTCAATCTTCACCGCGCCGCCGACCAGCAAATCGCTTCCTTTCGCGGTGCCTTGTTGCTGGTCCCAACGCCGAAGGAAGGGATGTTTGGTGGAATCGCCGCCGGCCTTCGGTTCGCCCTTCAGCTTGACGATCAGCTCCGTAGTGTCGATATCGATGACCTCGAACAGTTGGTCCGGCGCCGCGCTTTGCGCAACGAGCGACGTGTCGTCGACGACCTCCACAAAATCGCCGATGTCGAGGCTATCGCGGTCGTCGCGGCCGAGGTGCTCGACGGTGACCAGCGTATCCGCGACCGACTCGATCGGAAAAACGACCGAGGCGTTCTCGCGCGACCATTTGAACGTCGCCTTCGTTGCGTCGCCACCCTGGTGAATCTCCACGCGATAGAGCTGGTTTTCACCGCGGTACCGCGCATCGGGCGATGTGATGCAGGGAGTTGTCGGCGGGGTGCCTTGATCCGTCGACGCCGTGAGCATGCCATTGTTCGGATTGGCGATGATGAGCTGCCATTGAGCTGAACTCTCGAAGTGAAGGCAATCGAGAGGCGTCTGGGGCGCACCGGCCTCACCGTTTTTGAGAGTCACGAACCTGACCTGCCAGACCACCTGCGCTCTGGCCGAGGTGTCAGGTCCGCCCAACGCGGATTCGCGGATTCGCGGATCTTCGACGGCTGTGATGTGACGCTCCCACACGTCGAGATAGGCGAGCAGGGGCACCCCCAACGCGGTGACCGTCGATTTCTGCTCGTCGGTGTACTTCACGATCGCCTCGTTTTCGCAGAGGAATCCGTCGACCCAATAGCGTCCGCGTCCGATCGATAGATTGTTGATCTTTGTCGTCGAGCCATCCAGAATGATTTCGAATCCGAGGTCGTTCGCCGGGCCGCCGTGCGGCCCGATCACGTCGGCGGCAAGCTGACGCAGGTAATGCAAAAGGATGGCGGTCTGCTCGTTGTAGTCGGCGTCGAGCAGGACGCGTCCCTGCTGCATGAGAACCATGGAGAAGTTCCGTCTCGGGTCGAAAGTAACGCGGGAGTAGTCGCCTTGCATGTCGTTGTCCTCAGTTCGATGGAATGACGGCGTTGCCGATACCGGCCGGAGTGAATTCGTCGAGACGGGTGCGGAGATTTGCCTCGCGCTGCGGTTCAAAACGGTCGTGGAAGACGCCCATCGCCGACTCGTCGTCGGCGCCGCGGGCGATCTCCGGAGCGGTCGTGGAATGAAGCCGGCAATAGGCGGGAGCGCCGTACCGCAGGCTCTCGAAGCGCGGCCGCACGCGCCGTTCGGCCTGCCGCTTTGCGCGGTCGGTTTTCACGGCGGCAATGGCGGCGTCGGGCTGGCAGTCGTAACGCCGCGGCGTGCGCGAGCAATCGGGAACGTAGCAGAAGCGCATGCAGCCGATCTGGCTGCGCGCGACTCTCACGTGGCCGTGGAAGATGCAGTTCTCGGCCAGCTCGATCGCGTGCACATTGACCTCGCCAATCACCGTGCAGCGCGCGATCGTCAGCAGCGCGTGCGCGACGGCGCGGCCGCTGCCGCTGACGCCGATCGCATCGTAGTCTTCGCGCGTGGCGTCGACGATGCTGTCGCTGATCGAAAGCCGCAACGGATCGGTCAGGACTTCGTTCTGATCGACGAGGATGGAGCCGACGATGCTGTGCTCGATGTTTACGCGCGCAGTCGTGTCGAGCAGCTCGATGCTCGGCGCGGTTTCGTGCTCGGGATCGCAGTTGTGACCGAGCGTCCACCCCGGCACGAGCGTGCAGTGGCGGATGACGACGCATGAGAAACGATTCTGAATCTGCAATCCATGGCCGGTGATGAGCAGGCCGTCGAGGATGAAGCGCGGATGCGCAGACGGCTCCTCGGCGGTTGGACCGGAGACGAGCATCGCGTCTCCGCGGCTGGTCCGCTCGTCCAGCAGCCGCACCACCGGCCGCGCGCCGTTGCGCGCCCGCAACTCGAGCTTTTGCCCTGCCTTCAGTTCGATCTCGATGCCCTCGGTGTACGCGGAGCTGTCGGCGATCTCGATGATGGCGTCAGGGTGCGTTTCTTCGTCGTTGTGCCACGCGTCAAGCGCGGCGTTGATGGTCTTGAACGTCGCGGCCGCGTCCTGGCTCACCGTGTAAACCCTTCGTCCGGCGGAGGGACTGAGCGCACGGTCGTATTCGCCGCCGCCGACGTCCGCGGTGAACGCGTAGTGGTACGAGACGCGAACGTCTTTGGCGGGATGATCGTCGGAAAGAGCGATACGGCCGAGGTACGGATCGACGGCAACCTGGTCGCCCTTCGGACTGTAGAACCACTGGCTCAGATCCGCGGCCACGATCCGCTCCAGCGCCACGGGGTGACCGTCGATCCAGATCATCAGGCTCTTGCCGTCGCCGTAGTAATCGGCGGTGCGCTCGTCGAACGCGCGGCGGCGGATGGCGGTGGGGACGTTCATTTCATCGGCGATGTGCGTCGGTTCCGGCTCGTCGACTGGCAGCGTGCAGAGCCGGGAGTCATTGCCGAGGACACTGAAGGTGAAGCGGCTGCGGCCATGTTTCCGCGACCGGCGCTCGAGGTGGTAGGCCGGCGCTTGCGTCACCGAGTATTCGCCGAGGGGCCAGACGAAGAGGCCGACGCTCGGGATGTTGTAGCGGCGGCGGACGTCGACGGTGTGCGCCAGTTCGTCGAACGGACCATCGATGCGATCGAGCGCATCGGCATCGCGAAGATCGGCGAATCGCCCGCGGGCGGGTTGCAGATGATTGAGGTTCTGCGCGACGGCCAGCAAGCGATAGAACTCGACGGCGCGTGCCGGCCACCCGGCGACGTCGCGCGACATCGATTCGAGAATCGCCAGCGTCCCTTTACGTCTGCGGTCGCGGATCGTATGGGCGACGTGCGCACGCGGCACGAGGATGCGGTTCCGCGCCGCCCCTTCCGCCGTCGCCGGCGATCCGGGATCGCCTCCTTCGTGAACGGGACGATAGCCGGCAAGCTCCGCGATGTACGGCACCATCCACTCTTCGCAAGTCTCGATGAACCAGTTCTCGTAGAGCTGCGCGATGTCGTGCTCGACGACTTCCACCTGTTCTGCAATCACGTGCAGAAGCGCCCGTAGAGGCTGGCCGGAATCTGCGTCGCGCTTGCGGTAGACGCCGGGCAGAAGCGCGTAAAGGCGATCGATGCGCGCGTCGTTCATTTCGAAAGCTCCGTGAGGATGAGCGTGTCGGGAACTGCTGCGCTGAGACAAACCAGCTCGGCCGGCAGGATGCTGGAGACACGGCGCACGGGGCCTGCCGAGGGCCGCGCCTTCGCCGCGCGGATGCGGTGATGCAACGTGAAACTCCCGCCCGCACCAACGTCTTCGCTGACGGAGTCGAAGACGTCGAGATCGACATAGACGACGCCGGCCTGCGCCTGGATGACGCTGATCGCTTCGCTGTCGAGCGCGTCCTGACCAAGCTCGCGGCGCGCGAAGCCGAACGTATCGAGCAGCGCGGCGCGAATCTTCGGCTCGACGGCGGTCCAGAGATAGTCGGGATCGAGCTTGACCTTCGCGCTGATCACCAGCAGGTTGACCTTGCGTAGGGCAACCTGGAGGCCCTGCGCCGGATCGCCGTACTGCCGCAAGGCCTTGCGGAGATTGATGAAGAGGTTGGACGTCGTGGCGATGGGAATGTCGTCCGATCCGGCAATGGTGAGATGCACGACCTGCCGGCGGCCGTCGGAGAGCAGTGCGGAGGCGGCCTTGCCGATGCCGGCGTAGGTGCGGGCGAAGTCTTCGTAGTCCTGCGTGGAGACGAGCCGGTCGAGGGCCATCACCGCCATCGGGGCATTGCGGCGGGCGGTATCGCGGTCCTCGCGGTTCGCGCCGCCAGTGGCGCGCAGCGGGTTGATCACACTCTTCACGCCGAGGGGGCGCGTGGCCAGAAGACTGATCTGGCCGGCGACGACGTTGCCCGGCGCGCCGATTCCGGTGCGGTAGATGCCGGTGACGTTCTCTCGGCCGGTCGGAAGACGTGCACCCGAACGGCCATCGCCGAAGATCACCGTGGTCTTGTCGTCATCGTCGGTGGTGGTGATGAAGCGGCGATCTTTCGGGCCAAGGCCGGCCAGCGTTTCCACTTCATGCCAGAGCACATCATTGATGCGGACGGCGAGCGAGCTCTCGGCGCCGGCGGGCGTGGCCGCGGAAAGGTAGGTGAGCGGCAATTGACGAAGCGGCATTTCCTGCATCTCTTTGCCTGCGTCGCCGCTGCCGAGAACTTCGACGTGCGTTTCGCCGTGCGTGGCGTTGGCCACGTTGCCGTAGATCGTGACGGTGTCGAGCCGGTAGCGGTACGACAACTCGTTCGCGAGCACCAGCGTGCTGTGCGTTCGTTCGCCGGGGGGCGGAGGAATGGGAGTCTGTTCGACACCCGCCAGCATGGCCAGCTCCGTGGCGTTGACGCCGGTGACGTTCGGGATATCGACGCGCTCGCCGCTGATGAGCAGCCAGCGTCCGGACTGCAGTCCGCCGACGAGATCGGCCAGCTCGATGCGGTTGCCCTCGACAGGATTGGTGATCGGATCGATCGGTTCATCGGCCAGCGGAAGCAGCTCGCTCTGCGCGTAGACGACGGTCTTGCGGATGGCGTCGAAGTCGTTGGGAATCAGCGTTTTCGGGCTGTTGGCATTTGCCTGAGGAAGTCTTAGCTCTCGGGCGATCCAGTTCAGTGGTGTTGGACCCGCGGGAGAAACCAGATTGATGTCGGTGGTCTTGCCGGCGAGACCGTACTCGCCGCGCCCGACTGACGCTTTGACGGTGCCGGCTTTCGCGATGAGCGTCTTACGCTCGGTGAGGCTCGTTGTATCGGTATCGACGACGACCCAACTATCCGGCAGAATCGATTCGTAGCTGGCGTCGAGATGGACGACGTCCGGCGACTCATGAGCGCGGTCGTCATTGATGGGCCGGATATGAGTATCGATGTCCTCCGCCCCATACACCGGTTCCACGATGTGCCACTGATCGTCCGTAATGGGGCGCGTCTGCGCGGCCGGAAGTTCGGGTGGACGCGTCGCCGTTGCGTTGTAGCCGAACAGCGGCGCGGTCACGCGCAGCGCGTAAACGCGAACTGACGGAGGCTGCGCGATCTCGACATTTGCCAGCGCCTGATAGAGCGAAGCGCTCAGTCCTGGACGGAGAACCGTCAGCAGCTTCGCGCTACCGTCGGCTGACTTATCGAACCCGGTGTCGAGGCTTCGGCCGAGATTGAGAGCGCTGGCGGGCGGCGTTGAGGGCTGCTGTTCGAGTGCGGCGAGCAGATCTTCCCGCACGTTGTCATTCGCCGTCTGCGTACTTTCCGTAGCCGCTTCAGGAACAGTCTCTGACTCCGCGGCGAGTTTCGCTCTCGCTTCAACCTCTCTTACCTCGGCAGTCAGTTCGGCCAGCCACGGTTGCAGACGCACATAGCCTCGCTCTTGCGCTTCCGCAAGCCGCGCGTCGAGCTGCGCAATGACAGGTGCGAGATCCGTGGAGAGACTGCTCTCGGGGAGCGTTACGAGGTGATCGAGGTCGGCGATCGTTCGCCTCGATGTCGCATTCTGCGTAACGCCGAAGAGCGCGATCTGCTTGTAGTGTTTCGCGATCTGGCTGAGGGTGGCGGTGACCGAAGGTTTCACGGGTTGCTTTGGCTGCGCGATCAGACGCACCAGCGTCCGGTTCGCCGCCGTATCCGGCTCGACGCTGCGCACTCGGCGCAGCTTCGTTTTGCCATCCTTCTCGCTGAAAACGAGCAGCAGCGGATCGTTCGGCCTGAGCTTCGTGGTGACACCTTGGAGATACAGGTTCTCGAAGGTTTCGGCGTCCAAGAACGCGAACGTTTGCGGTTGCGTCGTGCGCGGCGTGAAGACGTTCCACTCAGGGCGCGACTCCAGATCCGCGGAAGTCTCGAACGACTGCGGCAGCTCGCCCGGTCCCGGAAGACTCTGCGCGCGCGTGCCGGCCGGGATGATCACCGGCTGACTTTCTTTCTCCAGCGTGTAGGCGAGGTAAACGCTGGACGCGACACCGGGCCGCAGCCGGTAACCGATCAGCCGCGCCAGCTCCAGAACCGATCGACGCTCGGTGGCCGTGCGCAGGAATCCTTCGTTGGCGATGCGCTCCTGGTAGAACGTCAGCACGTCGGCCACGACTGCCCAGGCGTCGAGCATGGCGATGGCGGGATCGGACGATTGGCGCGTCGTCAGCGCCAGCAGCGGACGGAGAAGATCGATCGACGTCGGCACCGGCAGCGCGTTTTCTTCGAAATCTTCCGGCGTGAGCTCGACCTCGGAGAGGCGCGCTTTCATGGTCCCCAGGAAGCTGCCATGCGTGCCGGCGCGATACCGCAATGCGCTGAGGCCGGGCCGGTTGATCACCGTGGCCGGCGTGAGTTTGGCGATGCCGGAGCAGCAGGTGCAGGTGTCGCTCATCGTCCGCCTCGCAGATTGAGTTTCAGAACGCCGTGGCCGGGCGCGCCCGGATCGTTGTCGAGCCGTGCAACCTCCAGCGCAGCGAGCGGAAGGATTCCGTTCTCGATCTCGTCGTGCTCTTCTTCGTACAGCCTCTGCAGCCGCGTTACGGCGACGCTCTCCACGCCGGTCACGGCTTGTGCCGCAGCGACAAGTCGGCTGAGGTCCACGCCCTCGCCGAAGGTGAGGTTGTCCGGATGAAAAAAGCCTCGCCGGCCGCCGCCGAGATCGCGATTGCTGAAGACGTCGAGAAGCTCGGCCTCGACATGCGCGCGCAGGTAATGGGGTAAGACACAAACGCGGAGCGCGACGTCGAGTGCAACGTAGCGCGCCGGTGTGACGCGGAGGTCGTGGCCGATTCTGCGATAACGGTGCAGGTAGCCGTTCACGTCGTCGCGCAGTGCGTCCTGCAATTCTTCGCGGTCGTGCGGATCGATGGCCACTTGCGCCTCGTACCAACTGCCGGTCCAGCGGAGAGGCGGCGCCGCTGCACGCTGGATCGCCGACGGATCGCTGCGCTCGGCCAGACGTGCGTAGTCGTCACTGATGACGGCGCGCTCGAGCTGTTTCCGGATTGCGCCCGGCGCGAACAGCCTTACCTCGGCCAGCGACTCGGGCTCGGCCCCGCCTTGCGCGGGCAACGGATTGCGTACGCGCCGGTTTCCGCCGCTGTCGGTTGCATGGAAAAACACGATCTTCGAAATGGCCTCGGCGCCGACGTTTCCGCGCCTGCCGTTGCCGGTGCGATACGCCGCCGTGAGCGTCGTTCCCGGAATGGGGGCGCGGCCGCTGCTGCCGTCACCGAAGCGGAGATTCCCGCGTCCGTCGTCGTCGATCTCGACGACGAAGTGGCGATCTCGCGGAGCGCTGTCGAGCAGATCAGCGCGAGCAGTCCACGGCTCGCCGTCGCTGGCCGAGACGGAAGGAAGTGCTTCGCGAGGATCCTGAAGCAGCGCCATACCGGCCGGCCCTAGCGTGGTGTTGCTGCCGATTCCCGCCAGAGCGGCGAGGTCCTGGCCGAACGTCTCCACGAGCTCCGCGTTCTCCACGTCGCCGAGAGCGTATCCGGCGCGGGCGCGCGCCGCGAGCGCGTTCACGCGCCGCGACTTCTTCGCCAGCAGCCGCGCTTCGTGCTCCAGCAAATAGGCGAGCGCGGGCGCTTGCGCTTGCGCGCCGGGCTTCGCCAGTCCAGCCGCCTTCGTCGCCTTCGTACCGAAAATCGTGGTGAGTTCTTTGATCTCGTCCGCGGTCAACGTTCGCCCGCCTTGCGACGCGCGCCACAATTGCTCGACGCGCGCATGAACCGCCGGCATGAGCCGCGCGAGCAACTGTGCCTGCCGCCGCGACACGGCTGCCCGCGCCGGAAACGGCACCGCGTGCGTGATCGGAGAAAACTTCAGCGGCGATGGCTTGAACGGCGGCGGCACCGCCGCGTGAATCGGCTCGCACTCATCGCATGACGGCTCCTCGACGACCGGCGGCACACTCCACGACTCCGGCTTCATGGGCCGGCCGTGGTCGACGAGGATTACGTTGCCGTGCGCGATGCTCACATCCTCGAGATAGCGGCATTCCGGCGCGCGTCCGATCGCGGAAAGGCAGAGCGGGAAGGGGAGCGCGTCTTCGAGCGCCCACTCGATTTCGATGACCGGCTGATCGTAGAGCGTGTCGACGCCCGGCTCCGCCTTCGTCAGGCGGACGACGTGGCGGTGCGCCCGATCGGCATCCGCCCACTGTCCCGTGATCGGCCCAAGCACTTCTTCGAAAATCAGGACATCGCCGGCCTGCAGATGAAGCATGCGCTTGCGCGGCGGCGGTGGCGGCGGATCGGGCGGACAGTCGTCATCGTCGTAGTGTTTCTCGTAGTCGTCGTGCTTCGGCGGGTCGGTCGTGCTGGTCCACTGATCTACCAAGGTCGCCGAGGTCGCACCGCGCGGCAGGCAGCACTCGGATTCGCCCCACGTGTAGAACGCGATGCGATTGTGGGCCTGATAAAAAACGCGGCCCTTCGGTTCAGCGACCGGCTCGAAAACTTCGTAGTCGGCGAGCGGCACATTGCGCATGTCGTCTTCGCCGAGAACGCCCTTGTTCCAGGCCGTACGGGTTTTCGTGGGACTGATGAACGACGCACCATCCATCGGGCCGTCGCTATCGGTTTCGATGTAGACCCACGCGCGCGCGTTGCAGCCTTCGTGGACTTGGTAGTCGATCAGCTTCGCATGGCGGCGGACGGAGATGCGCTGCCGCGCCGTGCCGAGGTAGGCCTCCGTCGCCACGGCGTCCTGGTAGTAGCTGAGTTGGTCGCCCGTGTACGCAAGCAGCTCGACCAGAGTGATGCCGAGATCGGGAACGTGACGCTCCGTCCACTCCGGCATGATCAGCGACAGGCGGTCGAGGATCAGTTGCCGGAAACTGGCGTAGTCCTTCGCCAGATAGTCGATCTCCGGCTCCTCGAGCGCCTCCGGCGCGCAAGGCACCGGCGCGCAATCGAGGTCGGTCGGGCAACCTGCCTTGAAGGAGAAATCGAGTTGCGCGTAGCGTGAGTCGAACCCCGGCAGAGGCTCGTCGCCCGGGAGGCCGCGCGAAGTACTCTGCACGAGGCGCAGCGTGTAGGTGGAGAAATCGCCCGGCGTTTCGACGGTGATCTGCAGGCATCCGTCCGCGCGCTCATCGTCTGGGGCGCAGGCGCTGACATCCAGCACGTGAATGCGCATGCGACGTCCCCCGTCGATCCGCACGTTCGCCTTCGTGACATCCGGAACCTTGCCGAGGAAGTAGACGGTGATGACGGTCTGCGTCCCATCGATTTCGACATAGTCGATGCCATTGACGTCGGGCTCGCCCGCAGCGCTCGTATGCGCGCGAATGTCGCGGCGGCGCCGATCCTTGTCGTTGCAGCGTTCGCCCGGCCGTTTCATGCAGGCACCGTGAAGATTGCGGTCTGCACTTCGTTCGTCAGACGGACTGCGTACTGGATGGTGATCAGAATGCTGGACGCGACCGACGTCACCTCCAGCGATCGCAGTTCGATGAGATCGCCGAGCCAGCGTTGCAGGTCGGCCTGCAGAGAAAACTGCAGCGCAGCGGCAAGCTCGGGCGTGTTCGGTCCGAAGACGAGTTGCAGCAGTCCGCTGCCGAAGTCGGGGCGGTTCACCCGCTCCCCTCGGCTCGTGAACAGCAACTCTTCGATCATGTCGCGGATGTGATCGTCGCGATCTGCTTCGGCGGTACGGCCATCGCCGCTGATGTGAAACGGAAAGTCGATGTTCATCACGTCGCCTTCGCCCGTATCTGCGTTTGCGCGATCGTCAATCCCGTTCCGGTCGGAGCGCAGACGGCCTGGCTGTTGCCGAAGAGCACCGGGTCGCCGCCCGCCTTGACGCGCACCGCCGCGCTCGACCATTGCGCGGTCACACACGGTCCGTTGCCGGCCGTCGGCGGCGGCAGCGTGCAGCCGGCCACCGTGTACGTACACGACTGCGTCACGATCGCCTGGCCGCCGACCTTCACGCGCAGATTGGTCATCACCGGCTGCGCTTGCCCCGCGTGCAGGCACAGCACGGTGGCGCCGGCATGGAGGATCGGGCTGGCCATTACATGACCTCCAATGCGCCGTCGTCGATGGAGACGCTGGATGCCGATACCATCACCTTCTGCGATCCGTTGCTGATCTCGATGCCCTGCTGGTCCATCTTGATCTTGAGGTTGTTCGTCGTCTCGATGGTGATGCTGTTCGAGCCGGACGTGTCGTCGAACGTAATCTTCCCGGCCGCTGTGCGAAGCACCTTCTTGTCCGCCGAGGCTGGCGACACAGGCACTTCGCCGGGAGCCCAGAAGCAGCCGCTCCAGATCGGGCAGTCAGGATCCCCATGCTCGAATTCGATCCACACCGAGGTCTTCGCCTCGGGGATGAGAAAGAGTCCGACCTGCTTGCCGGCATACGGCACCGACGGCATGGCCCAGCCGCTCTCGTTTTCGCCGAGAACGTCCGGCACTTTCGCGCGGATGCGCCCGAGGCGATTCGGGTCGGCGTTGTCGGTCACTACGCCGCGATATTTGCCGTAGTACGGCGTCCGCCGGGTCATGGAAGCACCACCGGCGTCAATGCGCCGCGCCCTTCGCGCGAGAGCGAGAACGTCTGCTTGTATTCGCCGCGCTTGATCTTGTGCGTAACCTGCTTGACGTAATACGAGCCGTCGTAGCTGTTGCCCACGCCGCGCACCCCGACCAGCCGCCGCGCGCGAAGCACGCCTCCGTAACGAACGGCGTCCAGCTGCCCCGAGCCGGTGACCGCATCCGCGGAGTTGGTCACCGCGGCCGAAGCGCGCGACGACGCCTGCGACGAATCGAGATTCGCCGTATCGGTCGGCAGCGTCGTTCGCAGCGACTCGGCGCGGCGCAGCGACAACGGCGGGCGCGAGCCGGTGTTCGGTGCCGGAATCGTGATCGTCAGATTCGTAGTCGGATCGAGGATGGAAATCTTCGGAGTGGCCGGACCGAGCGCGTCGAATGTGAAGCTCATCGACTCCACGTTCGTCGACGGTCCCATATTGATCGTCAGTGCCGGCTGCGTGGGGCTTTCGAAATTCTGCTCGCCCCAGTGCGCCTTCGTGACGCCGGGCTCGAGTGTCGGCTCGACGTAGAAGACGAAGCCGTTCTGCTGAGCGAGATCCTGGATGTACGAGAGGTCCGTGCCGAGCTGCATCGGAACTCGTTGGTTCTCCTGCGGCCGCACCTTCGTGGCCGTGACTTCGGGCTTGAGTCCGTCGCCCAAATAGCGGCCGAGAATCGTCCGCACGATGTCGGAGTCCGACTGGTTCGCATACGACTCTTTCCGCTCGTCGAGATCGAGTTTCAGGCTGATGTCCTCGCCGGTGACGACGAGGCTTCCCTCGCCCGGTTTGGTCCCCGGCGAGACCTGATGATTGGTGATGATGCCGTCGACCAGCACCTCCGCGCGAACGCCGATGACGACGCCGATGATCACGCGCGACGGCGGATCGAGGATGCCGCTGCGCAGGAGGTCGTAATCGGCGAGCGAGTCGCGGCCGAGGCTGAAGGTCATCTGGAAGCCATCGCGTCCGTTGTCGGTGTTGCGCACCTCGAGGCTGGTCAGCGAGTCGATGACGCGCGACGGAGCGGACACCGGCACGGTGGCGCCGAGCATGATTTTCAGGCGGATCGAGTCGACAGTCATGGTTTTGTCATTGCGGCAACGGAATGTGCAGCCGCCGCCCGACCTCCTCGGTCATCTCGCGCGGATGCATGGCGTTGTTCGCGTCGCAAACGCGCCAGAACTGCTCCGGATCGCCGAGGTAACGCGCCGTGATGTTGTCGAGGCGGTCGCCCTCGACCACGGGATGCTCGACCATCACCACGCTCGCTGAGGCCGGCGGCAGAAAGCGGCGGCGGAGGTAAATGAGATCGTGGTCGCCCGCGGACCATTTGGCCGTTTCGAGTCCGTAATAGCGGCTGGTGACTCCGAAGTTCATCGATGAAATCCTCAAATCACAGCTTCAGCGACACGCCGAGGCTTTGTGCGTTGTTGAAGGTGTTGCCCGTGGCCATGATCTCTTTGGCGATCTGGTACGCGACGAATAGTGAAAATCCGCGATGCTTCGTTTCAAGGTCGTAGTAGCTCAGGACCTGCATGGTCAGATCGACCTTGGCCTGAATCGGATTGAGAAGGGTGTCGAACGCCTGCTCGGTGATGCTGAAACTAGTGATGCGCACCGGCAGCACCCGCGTCGGCCCCCACACAAAAAGCGTCAGCGGCGCCTCGGTCGGCGTAATTTCCAGCATGCCGCTGGCGGCCAATCCGAGGTTCTCCAGAACGACGCTGCTCTTGGGATAAAACAACATCTCCAACGCCGCCAGCGTCGGATTGATCCCCGCCGCCACCGCCGTCGCCTCCGCCCGTTCTAACTGATCGGTAGCATCGATGTCGACGCTGATGGTGATCGTCTCTTTCGGCGCCGACGTAAGCCGCAGCGCCTCCGACCGGTCGCCGGTCTCCCCGCCCCCCGCCGTCCGCGCCTCCACCTTCCGCGTCATCGTCTCCGGGTTGTACTGAAACACAATGACGCTCGCCGCCGGATTGTCCTTATCAATCCCGACGATTGCGCCCTTGAGCAGGCGGGGCGAATTTGGGAAGGAGGTCATGGCAATTTATGATTTACGATTGCTAACATTTGTCCATTTACCAATGACGAAATCCTTTCAGGCCAAGGTAAAGTGAATGGGGTCATTTGCGACCGGGCGATGCAAACCGGCCTGCGCTGCGAGCTGATCGATGCGTTGGCTCGGATTTGCGGCACGCGGCAAAGTCCATGACATATCAAAGGCTGATCCGTCGCTGTGATTTGAATTGCGGCCCACAGGGCGATCCACGTCCAATGAGTGGCTGGTCATTTCTGCAGTGACAGACGCCCGCACCGCCGCGCACGCCGCAGTGTTGTTATTTCTCAGTGCATTCGCTCTGTCCCAGACCTCTCTCAGGTGAGTTTGGTACGCCTGCGGGCGGTACGCCGATTGAAAGTAGGCGGTTCCATGGTCCGACACAACAGAATCCTGCAGCGTTGTGGCGGCTTGTTGCAACCCAGCCGCGGTGTTGTTCCATATGAGTCTTGTTCCGTTTTCCATCTGGAGGGCGTCGGCATCGGTAATCGCAGTAATTGGCGTCACGGGACAGGGCGTCGGCTGCGTCGCCGTTCCCGAGCCTATCGCTCCGCCAGCGGTCGCCGGAGTCGTAAATGTCACTGGACCGCCATCAAGCGACGTTCCGACCGCTACTGGTTCATTGTTGTTCTGTCTCGCGATAATAGGCTGTTGGCTGGAAGCGATGTGAACACCGTGCCCGGAGATCCCGGAGGACACCGCGTCCGCTTCCTGCTCAGCTGCGTCGTCCGGACTGCTGATTTCGAGTGTGCCCGATGCACTACTCGTCGAACTCTGTTGAATTGTGTGAGTCAACTCATGAGCGAGGAGTTTGATGCCGGCGTCAGTGGTCGGATCATAGTGGCCTTGCCTGAAGGCGATGTGCTGGTCAACGGTATACGCCAATGAATTCACAGCTACCGCCGATCGCGAAGCCTGCTCATCGGTATGAATTCGCACGCGGCTGAAATCGTGGCCAAGTCGCTCTTCCATGACTCCACGTATGCCATGACTGAGTGGAGTTCCTGATGAACTTAGAGCCTGACTCACTAGCGACGACGGATGGGAATGCGCGCCTCGGTTTTCTGCATAGCGCGCTAGCGTGTGGTTATTGTGGCATCCGCACTCGCCCCCACCGTTTGGTGCTGAGCGGCAGGCGCATTTTCTCTGAATGATTCCCGCAGTCGATGGGGCGGGCCACGCGCTCTTCGCCATTTCACAGAGTCGATTCATCATAGTCATCCATAGATCAAGATTGTGGTGGCAGAACTCGGACGATGATCGGAATCGCCGCGAGTTGCTGGCCACGAGGAAAGGGCGCCGCATCGAGACGCTGTCCCGGCGAGCGAAGAACTTCGTGGACAATCGGTACGCCGTTCAATGCATCCGCGTTTACTGCAGAACGCTGCGAGATATTTTCGTGTTTCTTGCCGCACCCCCTTGCATGCCGCGCCCCCCGTCGTGTGCTTTTCGCAATCGCACTTACGCTGCAGCAAAGCGCCGGACGGCGTTGGTGAAGCCGGATGGGCGGACAGAATCGACTCGCGGTTCATTTCCCAATCCCTCCATGAACCGATTGCGCGATTTGTTGTCCGAGGTGAGTGGGAGAGTTGTTGGGGGCTATCGAAATTGCCGGCGCCATAACCCGCGCTGTCGCGCCGCCGGACGGCGGCGGTGCACCGCCACCCATGAGTCGCGCGAGCTCCGCCTCGACGGCGGCTTGGACTAGGGGGCCTTCGTGATGGCCGAGGGGGAGGCCTTCGAGGACTAGGTGGTCGATGTGGATGCGGATGGTCATGCGATCCGCTCCTCGGCTTGGGTGTTCGAGGCCGGCTCGGTCCAGCGGAAGTCGGACTCGTTGATGAAGCGGTCCATCTTGCGGAACTCCGTCCGCGCCGCTTCGAGGATCAGCGGCATGGTGATGATCTGTTCGCGCGTTCCCGCGGCGAGGAAGGCGGCGTTGAGGGCGATGTTGCGGACCGTGCCGCCGGTGATGTCGAAGCGCGAAAGACGGTCGAGATCGAGGACCGCGACATTCGCTTCCGGCGGGAAGACCTTCGCCCAGATCTCGCGGCGCTGGATGGCCTCGGGGTGCGGGAAGTTCACGATGAAACGGAGGCGGCGCGTGAAGGCGGTATCGAGATGCGCCTTCAGGTTCGTGGCCAGGATGGCCAGGCCGCGATACGACTCGATGCGCTGCAGCAGATAGTTGATCTCGATGTTGGCGTAGCGGTCGTGGCTGTCGCGGACCTCGCTGCGTTTGCCGAAGAGCGCGTCGGCTTCGTCGAAGAAGAGAATTGCTCCACCGCGCTCGGCGGCGTCGAAGAGCTGCCGTAGATTCTTCGGCGTCTCGCCGATGTACTTGCTCACCACCGCGGAGAGATCGATGCGGTAGAGGTCGAGCTGCAACTCGTCGGCGATGCATTCTGCGGCCATGGTCTTGCCGGTTCCGCTCTCGCCGGCGAAGAGAACGCTGATGCCGAAGCCATTGCTCGTGCGGCGGGAAAATCCCCAGTCGTCGTAGACCAGGCTGCGCCGGGCTACCTGGCCGGCGATGTCGCGCAGAAGCTGTTTCTCCGCGGCGGGGAGCACGATCTGATCGAGCGTTGCCTTCACGTCGAGCCGCTGCGCGAGATTGTCGAGCCGCGGACGCGTGCCGGCCACGCAGGCGGCCCACAGCTCCTCGGTCGCCGGAGCGGTGGCGGCGATGCGGCCGATGGTGGAGAGATCGAGATCGAACTGTCCGGCCAGGCGGGCGGGGAGTTCGGAGTCGGGACCGCCGGTCACGGCCGCCCACGCCGCGCGCTGTTCGGCGGACGTAGGCGTATCGACGTCGATCGTCAGCACCGGCCGGCTCAATCCCGGCCAGCTCTCGCGTGTGTCGAGAATGATGATGCCGTCGGTGCGCGCCAGAAAACGGCTGATCGGCGGCGCGTGACCTTCTCCCTGTCCGGGCCGCTCGGCCTCGTGCGCGTCGAGATAGAGCGCGACCGGCATGAGGACGCTTTCGCGCTGCGCCAGGCGGGCCAGCGTCTCCAGTTCCGCGGCCTGTGCCGGCAACAGTTCCGCGGGAAGGCGGTAGAGGTGCAGGTCGAGCGCCGCGGCGGCGCGCGCGGCCACGAGTTGCTTGCTCGCGGCATCGGTTCCGACGACGTTGATGAGCGGGAATCGCGCGCCCGAGGTCTGGCGGATGCGGCGCACGATCGCGTCCGCGGCCTCCTGCTGCGAGGCCGGCAGCAGCAGCGTCTCCTCCGGGTCGATGGGGACCAGCAGCGGCGCAAGGCGGTCGTCGAGATAGTTCAGCCCTTTGATGTAATTGACGATCCGCTCGTCGGCGCGGAGCGCACTCGCCGTAAGCGGCTGCGCGCCGGGTTGATGGATCTCGATCAGCCGCCAGTAGCGAAGCGGGCGCTCAGGCGACATCACGTCCCACGCGGCATCGTCGAACAGCCACAACGCCAGCGCGAACGTCGGATAGGGCTTGGATGGATCGCGCTGCGCGCGCGCGCAGAGCGCAGCTACGTCCGGATCGAGCTCCATGGCCGCGCAGAGAAGCAGCAGCTGCTGCTCGAACGCCGACAAGCCGAAGCGCCGCGCCGCAATCGTCAATGCCGGAGGCGGATCGACCGCTTCCGCGCTCGCCATCGCGGCCGCGGCCGCGGACAACTCCGCATCCGGTGCGGCGTTCGGAGCGGCCGCTGGAGTGACGGCGCTCGTATCGCCGGGCGTGACCACGATCGGCATCTCGCTGCGTTCGGCCAGGCGCGTGAGGCGGAGCCGCAGCCATTGCAGCGCAGCGGCGAGGTAGTCTTCGTTTGCCTTCTGCCAATCCGCCAGGGTGCTCATGTGATGGTCACCTTCTGATTCGGATCGAACTGCAAGGGCGTCTGCTGGTAATCGACAAGCAGGCTGTCGACGCCGTCGACGCGCAGCCGGAGGAAGTGATCGCCTTTCGACGCAGCGGTGACGGGGGTGATCCGGAACGTCAGCGTATCGGTTTGCGCTGTATGTGCATCCGCGGCGATCTCGCTGCCTCCGAATAGCAGTGACGTGCGCTGGCCGGGCAGGACTTCGGGGCCGCACGTGACCGTAAGGGTGAAGTCGCCTGCAGCCGAGGAGGCCGTAGTCGGATTCAGGGTCAGGAGAAGTGGCGCCAGGGCGAAGGAAAGCTCGTTCGTGATCCGCGTCGGATTCGTCGGGTCGGTGCTGCGCGAGACGACCAGCGAGACCGTGACCGAACCGGCCGCCCACGCGGATTGCGCCGCTGCGTCGTTGGGAAGTGTCACCTGCACGTCCGTCTCGCCGCTCGTGACGACGGCCGCCAACGGGATGTCGATCGGCGATGCCAGGCGCGGATGACGGAAGCGAGCAATCATCGCGGCGTCGCCGTCGAGATGGTGGCCGCGCAGTGTGACGACGTCGCCGAGCCGCGCGCTGGGCTGCCGTTCCGACGGCAGTGTCAGCGCCGTCAGCGTTGGGTACGGGGCGGTGAGATTCGACTGCGCGTCAACGCCGCGATCATCCTGGCCGCGCCGAAGAACCGGTAGCGGTGTCCGAGCCGGACGGTTGCTCTCGATGAGCACCACCGCTACTTGATAGGCGGCGGAGGGGCGGTACTTGGCCTGGAACGTCGTCCACAGCTTCGACATGTCGTCCAGCGTGAGCGGCTGCGGAATGATGCGTACCCGTTCGATCTGATCGAAGAGATCGTAGGGAGGCGGAGGCGGACTGCTCGAGGTGGGGATGGCCGCTTTGATGTCGGCGGCGCTGAGCACGGGATGGTCGTGGAAAATGCTCATGGCGCGGCCGAGGAGGCGGTGGCTGAGCGGTTCGATCGCGTCGTCGCCCAGACCGTACGCAGTGAGCAGGTAGTAGAGATTCAACGCCAGCGGCGGCTGTCCGGTCTCGCCGGGCCGGACCTGGCGCGGCATGTCGGCATTCCGGAAGGCTGCGTCAATGGAGGTGTGGTAGAGGAAAAGATTGACGTGATTTGCGTTGGAAGGCGTCGTGAAAAAGTCCGGCGGCTGCATCGTGACCGTCGCCCCGGAAACCTCACTGCTGATGGCGTGATCGAGCAGGTTCCGCAGAGTGATGGTGACGGCGGCGATGGCCAGCGAGTTGCTCATCGCCTGCCTCTTCCGTCGCGCCGGCGCAGGTAGTCGTCGAGGCTCATCGGGCCGGAGGCGGAGCCTGACCGGGCGCGCGCCGGCGTTGCGGCGGCGGGGATGGCGCGAACTTCGACGCGGCCGATGGTGATGTGCACATCTGGCGCGGGCGGCGCCTGGGGGTTCATACGGGGGTGCATGCGGGATGAACGCGGCACCGGCTGCACGCGAAGCGCCGGCTGCGGATCGGAAACGATGCGCGACGGCGTAAGCCGGCGCACGGTCGGGATGGGGGGAGGCACGCGCTCGGCCAGGTGCGGCTCCGGAGTTGCGTCGCGTTCGCGCCGCGGTGTGGCGCCGGCCGGCTCATGATCGGCGAATGCCGTTCGCGCCGGCTCTTCGGGCGATCGAAACGCGGGCGACGGTGATTCCGGTTGTGCGTGTGGCCGTTGCGCCGCACGCAGCGCCGGCGATTCCGGTTCGGATTGCCGCCGCACCGTTGTGGGCTGGCCGGTCTGCGGCGCGATGCTCGCTGCAATTGGCGCCGGCTGCGTTACCTCGACGGAAGTCTCGGATTCGGTCGCACGACGGACTTTCGGCAGCTGAACCTCATCACTCCTTGCCGAAACCTCACCGCGTCCGTGCCGCTGGCGCGGCGCATCACTCTTGATATCAACGGGCGGTACAGGCCGGGCTGTAAATGCCGCTGGCGCCTCGACGCGGTCAACCGCCGGTTGAAACGTCGGTGAATCGGGAGCGAGTACCGCGCGCGCTTCGTGAGGCGCGGCCACAGCGATCGGCTCCACACGCGGCTGGATGGTGTCGGCGGCGGCATCGGCGTCAGACCCATCGACGGTCACGGAAGACCGCTTCGACGGCGACGGCGCACGCTCCTGGCGAGGCCGCGCAGTCGCGGCGACTGCTTCGTTCTCGGTGTGCTCTGCGCCGATCTCGGCGGCCGGTTCCGCTGGCAGCGCAACGCCTCTCTGCGGCGCCTCGTAGAACGACGGCAAGCGCGGCCGGATCGTGGCCACCGCCTCGAGGCTCCTCGCCGCCAGATTGCTCAGGTAGTCGCTCATCCGTCCGCCATCTCCAAGTACACCTGCCGGCGCCAGGGACTGAGCGCGAGGATGTCCGGCTCCCGCCATCCGTAGGCGAGGGCGAGACGATGCACGTCCTGCAGCGTCCGATGGGCCCAGGCGTTGATCTCGGTCCAGAGAAATGAGGCAATGTCGAAGACGGCGAACCACCGGTGCGCGCATGCGGGGCAGGAGAGTTCGAGCTGGATATCAGCTTGCGGATCGGCTTCCGCCATCGCGCTCAGGATGGCCTGCACATCTTCCTCGGCGAGGCCGTCGGCAGGGCCATCGACGACGCAACGCTGCAGCAGCATCGCGCGGCCCGCCGCTACGTCCTCGCATCCGGCAAGCGCCAGGAGATCGCGGCTGTCAGGAAGCCGGAAGCGGATGCCGCTTGCGGTCAAGGACTCGGTTGAGGCAGATGCAGCCGGCGCCTCGATCTCCGACACGTCGAAGGTCAGTTCGATGCGTTCGGAGCAGTTCGGGCAGTCGGCCAGACCGGTCACGGACGGCCCGAACGTCTGTTCGCGAAGCGCGAGCAGTCCTGCATCCCGGCGGCCGATGCTGAGACCGGTCAGCGCGTCGGGCGAGGTTTCGGGCGACGCGGCGGCCAGCAGCGTCAGTGCGCGTTCGGCCGGCCGCTGCCCCAGACCCCGTTCCCACGCATCCAGCAGTTCCGTGGCCGAGAGGGTGCGCATGGTCCGCTCAGACGGCTGGATCGGTGAAGGTCGGCTCCGTCGGCTCGGTCACCGACTCGTCGCGTTTCCATCCCTCGTTCTCGAGCTTGATGTGCGAGATGGCCACCGCGTTGGCGTTCGCATCGAGATCGGGCATGGCCTGATATTCGGAGACCCAGCAGCGGAAGACGTTGTAGGTGATGGCGACCTGGCCGGCTTCGTTCAGGACCTCGATGATGATGTCCTTGCGAAAATCCTTCAGAGACACTTCGGAGCCGAGGCCCGAACCAAAGTTCCAGACCTTGTTCGCCCATTTCTCGAACTCTGTATCGTGCGTGACGCCGCGCTCGAGGGTGATCGCGTCGTACTCGGTGCGCCCGGGCGACTTGCGCGTGCTGCTCGGATCGCCCCCTTCGCGGTGCTTGACGACGTCGGTGGTCCGTTTCAATCCGCCGACTTTGCTGACGCCGGCCACGTACTTGCCGTCCCACTTCACCCGGAACTTGAAGTTCTTGTAAGGGTCGAACCGCTGAGGATTGGTGTTGACGCTGAACTGAGCCATGGGTCGCTCTCCTTACACGTCGATTGAACCAGCTATCTGCTGGAGCTTGATGATCACAAACTCGGCAGGCTTCAGTGGCGCGAATCCGACCACGATGTTGACGATGCCGTGGTTGATGTCGGACTGCGTGGTCGTCTCTTTGTCGCACTTGACGAAGTAGGCGTCTTTCGGCGTCGACCCCTGGAAAGCGCCCTGCCGGAAAAGGTCGTGCATGAACGATCCGACGTTGAGGCGGATCTGCGCCCACAGCGGCTCGTCATTCGGTTCGAAGACGACCCACTGCGTTCCTCGGAAGAGGCTCTCTTCGATATAGAGCGCGGTACGCCGCACGGGAACGTATTTCCACTCCGAGGCCAGCCGGTCGTCGCCCTGAAGCGTGCGCGCGCCCCAGACGATGCGGCCCGCCGGAACCATGGCCCGCAGGCAGTTGATGCCGAGGGGATTGAGCTGACCGTTCTCGGCGTCATTGAGCTGGACGCTGAGCTTCGGCACGCCCACAAGCGTGGCATCGAGTCCCGCCGGCGCTTTCCACACGCCGCGCGTGGTGTCGGTACGCGCGTAGATGCCGGCTACGGCGCCGCAGGGGACGAACTCTTCGAGCTGATCGTCGCGCAACGGATTCGGTTTGTTCAGTCGCGGGAAGTAGAGCGCGGAGTTCTTGCTGTTCGTGCCGATGTTGGTGACGCCGGCGATGGCTTTCGCTGTGGTGTTCCATGTGGATGGCGGATCGATGACGAACATGGCCCTCCGCTTTTCGCAATAGACCGCGGCATCAGCCACGAGGCTGGCGTCGATGTCACCGCCGAGCGTATAGGGGGGCAGACAGAGGATGTTGAAGATGTCCGCCTTCGCCAGCGCGAATAGGCCGTGCTTGTCGGTTTCGCCGTTGGGCGGCGTGAAGTCGGCTTTGACGAGGTCAATGCCATCGGACGCTTTTGCCGCGTCGGTGGCGGTCGCCAGCGCTGTGGTTTTGGTGTTGACGTCGAGTTGGGCCGCTACGACAACCGGATCCGTCGAAGGATGAGCGGCTAGCGCATCCGAAAGGGTTTTCTTGGCGGCGGCGAGATCGAGCGTTGCTTTGCTGACAGCGTCGGTATTGATCGCTAACAGAGCCTGTTCAGCGCTTGCGATCGCGGCAGGAGTTGTTGCTCCAGCGAGAGTTGCCTCGGCCGCGTGAAGCGCGGGAATGTCGGGCAATGTCGCTGGAGGCCAGCTTCCGTTCCATTGAACGAGCTCCGATTCCGCCTTCAGTACGTTATCAATACGGCGCGCACTCGGTTTGACTGTGAGGTTACGGAACGTCTCACTCCGCGCTGGCGTGCCGTCGGACGCGAGCTCGACCACATTCAGATTGAAGAGATCAGTCTTGGCGAGATTCAACGCGCTGGCCGCTTGATCGGACACTTGGCCGTCGAGCCTGATGCGCAGGTTTTCACCCCATCTACCTTCGTACGCTGCATCGAGAGTGACGCCGCTGGCAGTGAGAGCCACCTTGTCGACCGCCGCGGGATTGGCAGCCGCATCGTGATGGAACAGCCGCACGATGACCGCCTGTGCGCCGCCGTTCCTGAAGAAATCGCTGACCGCGTAGCTCATCGTGCTGTCGATCCAGAGACCGCCGAACACGCGCTCGTAGTCGCCGAAGCTATTGATGACGATCGCCTCATTGACCGGCCCTCGGCGGGCGCGTCCCACGAACGCTGCGATGGACGTAGCCACGCCCGTGATCGTTCTGACCCCGCTCGGGATCTCCTCGATGTACACGCCCGGGTAAGTAGGTGCGACCGGCATGGCGAAACCTCCGGAATTCGAACTTTTTTAGTGAGTGACGGACGGCGGGCTGGAGTGTGTCCGTGCAACATACGTCGGAGGAATTAGATGCGCAAGCGAGTCTTGATTCCTGAACGTCACAAATGACGGGTGCCCTTCCGGACGGATGTCTCTCACGGTGATCAGGTAGTGACGCCAGCCACGAAAACGTTTCACGCGGACGAAAATCTTTTCGTCCGCGTGATCGGAGGAACTCCGGCGAAGGTCTTACTTGTGAATCCAGTCCGTGTGCACGAACGGCGTGTCCGGACCTTTGTCATTCCGCTGATACGTGTGTGATCCGAAGTAATCGCGCTGCGCTTGCGTGAGGTTCAGCGGCAGCTCGGCGGCGCGATAGGCGTCGAAGTAGCTGAGGCTTGCCGACATCGCCGGGATTGCGATTCCGTTTGCCTGCGCAAAGGCGACGGTACGGCGCCAGGCCGGCTGCAACTTCTGCATTTCGTCCGAGAATTCATCGTCGAGAAGCAGGTTGGTGAGGTCGGCCTTGCGCTCGTAGGCACTCATGATCGAGTCGAGGAAGCGCGCGCGGATGATGCAGCCCGCCTTCCAGATACGGGCCATCTCGCGCATATCGATCGACCACTTCCACTCGCGCGAGCCGGCCTGGATCAGCGCCATCCCTTGTGCGTACGAGCAAATCTTCGAAACGTAGAGCGCGTCGTGAACGTCGGCGATGAACTGCTTGCGGTCGGCGATGTGCGGTTTCTCGCCCGGCCCATGCAGAACTTTCGACGCCGCGACGCGTTCGTCTTTCATCGACGACAACACGCGCGCATCGATGGCCGCGGCGATCGTCGGGATGGGGACGGTGAGATCGAGCGCGGTCTGTGCCGTCCACTTGCCCGTGCCTTTTTGTCCGGCCTTGTCGAGGACTTTGTCGATCAGCGGCGCGCCGGTCTCCGGATCTTTCACGCGGAAAATATGCGCGGTGATCTCGATCAGGAACGACTCCATCGGGCCGCGATTCCATTCGTCGAAAATCTTCGCCAGCTCCTCGGCATCCGCGCCGAGTCCTTTGCGCAACATCTCGTAGGCCTCGGCGATCAGCTCCATGTCGCCGTACTCGATCCCGTTGTGCACCATCTTCACGAAATGGCCGGCGCCGTCCGGACCGACGTGCGTGACGCAAGCACCGGAGTCGCTCTTCGCCGCGATCGCTTCGAAGACCGGCTTGATGGCTTCCCACGATTCGTTCGAACCGCCGGGCATGAGCGACGGGCCGAAGCGCGCGCCCTCCTCGCCACCGGAGACGCCGGAACCAACGAAGTGCAACTTCTTTGACTCGAGCTTTGCCGTTCGCGCCTGCGTGTCTTTGAACCAGGAGTTGCCGCCGTCGATCACCACGTCTCCCTCGTCGAGGAGCGGCATGAGCTTGTCGATGGTCATGTCCACCGGCGCGCCGGCCATGATCATCATCATGATGCGGCGCGGGCGCTCGACCGCCTGCACCAGCTCTTCGAGCGACTTCGTGGCGGTGAATTTCTTTCCTGCATTTTTGGCGATGAACTTGTCGGTCATCTCCGGTTCGCGATTCCAGACAGCGACGGAGAAGCCGTGCTCCTCGATGTTGAGCGCGAGGTTCGCGCCCATCACCGCGAGGCCGATCATGCCGAATTGCGCTTGCGTCATTTCGTCACCTTCGCCAGTGCTTCAGTCACGGTTTTCGCCAACGCGTCGAGTCCCGCGTCGACGTCGTCACCGAGGTTGATGCTGACCGCGCGGCGTTTGCGGGAGGCCAGCGATTGGAAGTCGCCGATCGCCTGCGCGCGCACGAGCACGCCGAACGTGAATTTCTCGTTTGGAATCGGCACGTCGGCGTGCGCGCCGCCGGTGAGCTGCATATAAACGCCGGTGGCCGGGCCGCCTTTGTGGAACTGGCCGGTGGAGTGGAGGAAGCGCGGACCGTAGCCGGTGGTCGTGGCCACGTGCAGCTCGCGGCCGAGCGTCTCGCGGATTGCGGCGATGCGTTGATCGCGCTCGGGCGATTCGACGAAGTACTCGGTGAGCGCGATGTAGTCGCCGGGCTTCACGCTGCCGAGGAGCGCGCCGATCGCGGCGGAATCGTCGGGCTTGATCTGCGCCTGATCGACGTGCATCGTGCCGCTGCTCTTGAACTCCTCCAGCAGTTTCTTCGTGTTGTCCTTCGACTCCTGCACGTTCGGCTGATCGAACGCGTCGATGCCGAGGAGCGCGCCGGCGACTGCGGTCGCGAACTCCCAGGTGAAGAAAATCTCGCCGATGTCGAGCGGATCTTCGAGCACCAGATCGACGACCGGATGGCCCGCGTCGGTCAGCGCCTTGAGCTTCGCGGTCATGTCGGAGTTGCGCATGCGCACGCAGACGAAGAGCCGGTCGTTGCCGTAGTCGCGCGGATCGAGCAGCGGCTCGCCGGCGACGGGGAGGACGCCTTTGCCTTCTTTGCCGGTCGATTCGGCGATGAGCTGTTCGATCCAGAGACCGAGCGTGTCGAGCGGTGCCGGCGTGATGAGGGTCAGCTTGTCGCGGCCATTCGTTGCCAGCGATCCGATCACGGTCCCGAGCATCGCTGCCGGATTTTTCTTCACGCCCGGAACTTGTGCGATGTGACCCGCGTGTACAGCACGGTCGAGCAGCGTGGCCACGTCAACACCCGCGATCGCGGCCGGCACCATTCCAAAGTACGACAGCGCCGAATAGCGGCCGCCGATGTCCGGCTGGTTGATGAAAATGCGCCGGAAGTTGTCCGCCTTCGCGTCCTTGCCGAGCTGCGTGTCGGGATCGGTGACCGCGACGAAGTTTTCGCCGGCGTTAGCACCCTTTAGTGACGCAACGCGATCGTAGAAGTAGCGATGAAACATCGCCGGCTCCGTGGTCGTGCCGGATTTCGACGCGACGACAAACAGCGTCCGCGCCAGATCGAGCCGCGACTCCAGCCCATGCACTGCTGCAGGAACCGTTGAGTCGAGCACGTTCAGCCTCGGGTATCCGCTACGCGCGCCGAACAGACGCCGCGTGACCTCGGAACACAAACTCGAACCACCCATGCCGAGGACGACGACGTCGTCAAAATCGCCTTTGACAGAATCGGCGAACGCCATCAACTCCGGCGCCGCCTTCTTCATCGCCTCGGCAACCGTCAGCCAGCCGAGGGCGTTGGCGATGATCTTCTTGTGCGCTTCGTCGCTCTTCCAGAGCGTCGCGTCTTTCTTCCAGATGCGCTCGACGAACTTCTCTTTCTCGACGCGCTGCGCGGCCTGATCGACCGTAGCTTGTGCCGCGCCGAGGTGGAGGGAAAGGCGCTTACCGAGTCCGCGGATCGCTTCGTCGCGCCGCGCTTCGATCGTCGTCATCAGCGACGCGAACGATTCGTCGAACGACTTCACACCATCCTCGGTGAGCTGGCCGGTGATGTTCTTGAGGCTGAAGCCCTTCTCCTCGAATTTTCGCATCACGTCGCGCGCCGCATCGAGGTCCTGCTCCAGCGACATGGTCACGCGGCCGTGCTCCTTGAACGCTTTGTAGGTCGCCGGCGGCACGGTATTGACGGTGTCCGGGCCGATCAGCGACTCGATGTAGAGCACGTCGCTGTACGCCGGATTCTTCGTCCCGGTCGACGCCCACAACGGCCGCTGCACGTTCGCGCCGTGATGCTTCAGCTTCTCCCAACGATCGCCGCTGAATGTCTGTTTGAAAAGCTGGTAGGCGAGCTTCGCGTTCGAGATCGCGACCTTGCCGAAGAGCGCGCGGACCTCGGGATCGTCCTTAACTTTGAGTGAGGCTTCCATTTGTTTCTCGGCCAGCGCGTCGATGCGGCTGACGAAGAAACTGGCCACGGACGCGATCTCGTTGATCGGCAGCCCCTGCGCGACGCGGCGTTCGAGTCCGCGCAGATACGCCTCCATGACCTGCGCGTAAACGTCGTTCGAGAAGATGAGGGTGATGTTGATGTTGATGCCATTCGCGATCGACTCTTCGATGGCGGGGATGCCTTCCGGCGTGGCCGGAATCTTGATCATCACGTTCGGCCGGTTCAGCGTCGCGAACAGCCGCTTGGCTTCCGCTGCGGTTCCGGCCGTATCACTGGCGAAGAGCGGCGAGACTTCCAAACTGCAGAACCCATCGCCACCGTTGCATTTGTCGTAGACGGGACGAAAAACATCCGCGGCGTTGCCGATGTCTTCGATGGTGATGGCGTCGTAAATCTCTTCGCGCGATTTGTTCTGCGCGGCCAGGCTGCGTACCTGCTCTTCGTAATCGTCGCTGCCGCCGATCGCTTTCTCGAAAATGGTCGGATTCGACGTGAGACCGCGCAGGTCGTCCTCGTCGATCATCCGTTTCAAATCGCCGCTGGAAACGAGGCGCCGTTCCATCTGATCGAACCAGATGCTCTGCCCCGTTTTCGCCAGTTCAACAAGTGGATTGCTCATCAGGAACCTCCGAAGGAGCAAGAGCATATCGCTACTGAGGGGGTGGGGAGTGGGGGGTGGGGAGTCGGAGAACGAGGGTTAGTCGTCCACACCGGCGCGGCGAATTGCCTTGCTCGCAATCTTGCCGATGAGGACGCTGACGATGATGGCGACGACGCCGCCGGCGATGTAGACGATCTTGGTGATCGAGCTGGTTTCGCCGGTTGCAGCCTTCGTCGCAGCGCTGCTGGCGAAGACAAATGCCGCCGTCGCCGGGATGATGCCGAGGAAGGTGGCGAGGACGTAGCGCCAGAGCGGGATCGCGGTCAAGCCGAACGCGTAGTTGATGTAGGTGAAGGGGAAGACTACCGCGAGGCGTACGAGGAAAACGATCTTCATCCCTTCGCTGGCGATGGCGCGGTCGAGCGCGCGGAACTTTTTGTTGCTGCGCGTCATCTTCTCGATGCGCTTGCGCATGACCGTCCGCGCGAGCAGGAACGCGAGTATGGCTCCAATCGTCGCGCCGATCACGACGACGATCGTGCCGCCGGCGAATCCGAAAATCGCGCCCGCGCCGAGCGTGAGGATCGATGCGGGGATGAACGCGACGACGCAGATCGCGTAGACGACGATGTACACGACGTATCCGAGTGCGCCGAGGCCGCGGACGTAGGTTTGGAAGTGTTTCAGCCAGTCGGTCACCGGCAGGAAGCGGTAGGCGATGACGATGGCTGCGATGATGAGCAGGGCGACGAAAATCTTTTTCACCACGGAGACACAGAGTACACAGAGATCGACCTCTGCGCTCTCGTTGTCTCCGTGGTGAAATGCCTTCCGTGCCCACGCTTGCGCATCCAGAGATAGGTTCCGCGGCGATGGCGTAGAAGGCTTTCACGCGGAGGCGCGGAGACGCGGAGAGAGTCACTGTTTTTCTCCGCCTCTCCGCGCCTCCGCGTGAACCGGTTCTCTCTTGATTAGGAATAGCAACCCCGAGGCACGCGCTGTAAAGCGGCACCATGATCTTCCACGTCACGATGGAACAATCCGATGGTCGGGTTGTCGTCGAATGCCCGGCCCTTCCTGGCTGCGTCTCGCAAGGCCGCGATGAGAAGGAAGCACTTCAAAACATCAAGGAAGCAATCGTGGGCTGGCTTTGGGCAGAGGATCAGAAGGCCGCTTCCAAACTGCCGGATGCCGACCGCATCGTCGTCGCGATTTAACCGTGGGCATTCTCGGCAACATCTCCGGCCGCGAAGACATGCTGGAGTATCGGGCGGAGCAGGGGCGGACCACGGTCAGCGGTGTTCTCGCACGCGTGATGGCGGGGCAGACGGACGCGCAACTCCTTCGTACGGATCGCCTGCGTGAGCACGCCGTCCGCATCGGCACCATTAGGGGTTGGCAGCGATGCCATGGCGTTGTCCTCCTAGCTTGACTGTGTGCCCCGTTGACCTGCTTCCCCTCTCGCAGGACTCGCCTCATCTGCGGAAGTCGAATTGGCAGATGACGACGGAGTTAGTTCGTCATCGGCCACTACCCGGCTTTCGATCTCAGCGAACTGATTGAGACGAACGAAGCAATTGTCGAATCGCGCCGACACCTCGAGCTCTCCACCCAGCGCTTCGATGTACGAGCGAAGTGTGCTCAGGTACATGTCCGTTTGCCGCTCCACGCGGGAGATCCACGCCTGATTCACACCGAGCGTTTTCGCGAGTTGCTCCTGAGTGCTGGCCTGGGCACGGCGGATGTCTGAGAGAGCCATCGCTTGCAGCAACTCGCTGGAGCGAGCGTTCACCCGTTCCTGCGCCTCCGGCTTCATCCTGGAGAACAGCTCGTTGAAGTTCTGCTTCATTCGATCTCTCCTTCGCTTCTCAGCTCGTTGAGATGGCTCTCGTAGAGCGCGTCCGCTTCGGGAACGTTTCGTGGCTGAAGAGTCAAGTTGCTGAAACCAAGCGACTTACGCCGTCAACGGATTAAGCATCGTTTAATCCGTAGTAAGCATCCCTTAATGCGCATTCAAGGTTTCCTTAATCCGTAGAAAGCATCGCTGAATCCGGATTCAAGATCGGTTAATCCGGATTCAACATCCTTGAATACGGATTCGAGGTTGCTGAATGCGGATTAACGATCGTTGAATACGGAGTCAAGGTCGTTGAATCGGCATTCAACGTTCCTGAATGCCGATTCACGATCGCTCAATGCGTATTCAGGGAGTCGCGATCGATCGACACCATCCCGTAACTTCCCTTCTGGTTGCTTTTTCAGGGCTGAGCGCGTCGAAGTAGTAGTCATCTGATGACACGCCCGGCGGCGTGTGCGCTGCCGGTGTGCAGAGTCGGCTCGAATTGGCTTAACCGCTGACGCGCGGGGTACGGCAAGGTTCGCCCGCGTGGTTTTTTTAAGGAACGTCCATGCAAGAACAGAGAGAGAGTACTGCCGATAGCACCGCCAGAACAGCCACCAACGCTGCTGATACGCCCACACCCTCCGGCACGGCATCAATCCAGGACGTCGCCTCGCAGGCAATGGCCCTGCTCGATCAGGTCGAAGGTCTCATCCCCGGCTTCCTGCATTTCGATACGAACGATGCGAAGCGCGTGGCCGCCGGGGCACGCTTTTCCAGGGACCTCATCCCTGAGGTCATCACCACGGTGAACACGCTTCCCCCCATTGGCGGCGTGAACACATTCGACGTAGAAGGCGGAAAAGCGGCTCTGGCGTTCGACGAAGCCCTGCGGCCGGTCGTGCGGCGCCTGTCTTCGTTGCTGGACGGCGTCGAGTTCACCATCGACAGCACGCTGGCAAGGTCCGCCGGACAGGCGTTGTCGACCTACGCCTGGGCCCAGAAGCACGCCAAAGGCCCCGAGGGCGTCGCGCTGCGTCCGTATCTCGATCAGATGAAACGAACCATCAAGAAGACGTTGAACCGCCACAAACCAGCCGGATCGACGACACCTCCATCGACGCCGGCGCCGAAGGGTGCCCAGGGTTTCCTCGCACCGAACCTCGCTCAAGCCCACACGGCGATCGACGAAGATCTTCCTCCGGACTTTCGTGAGGCGCTCGAAGCCGCTGTGAAGGAGTAGTTCCCACTTTCTGCGTCATCTGCGGATGACGTTGTCCGCAGATGACGCAGATCAAGAGAACAGGTCCGTCTGCCGTCGAGTCGCTCCGCTCGCGTAGCCGAGGTGGTCATAGGCGAGTTTGCTGGCGACGCGGCCGCGGGGGGTGCGTTGGAGGAAGCCGATCTGGATCAGGTATGGCTCGTAGAGGTCTTCAATGGTGCCGCGGTCTTCGGCGATCGATGAGGCTAGCGCGCCGACACCGACCGGGCCGCCGCTGAAGCGTTCGATGATCGTGGTGAGGAGCTTGCGGTCGATTTCGTCGAGGCCGAATTCGTCGACTTCGAGCATCTCCAGCGCTTCGCGGGCAATCGTCACGTCAATCTTTCCTTCGCGCTTGACCTCGGCGAAATCTCTCACGCGTCGCAACAGCCTGTTGGCGATGCGCGGTGTGCCGCGCGAACGACGGGCGATTTCGTGCGAGCCGTCGGACGTGACTTCGATGTTCAGAATTTCGGACGATCGGCGGACGATGATCTCGAGCGATTCGACGTCGTAGAAGTCGAGGCGATGCACGATGCCGAATCGCGCGCGCAGCGGTGCGCTGAGCAGGCCGGCGCGGGTAGTGGCGCCGATGAGATTGAAGTGTGGCAGCTCGTACTTCAGCGTCCGCGCGGCCGGACCCTGGCCGATGACGATGTCGATGAAAAAGTCTTCCATGGCCGAGTAGAGGATTTCCTCGACCGGGGCGGGGAGGCGGTGGATCTCGTCGATGAAAAGCGTGTCGCCGGGCTGAAGATTCGTGAGAAGGGAGACGAGATCGCCCGTTTTCTCCAAGGCCGGTCCGGACGTCGAGCGCATGGCCGCGTCCATCTCGTTGGCGATGATGTGCGCCAGCGTCGTTTTGCCGAGGCCGGGCGGACCGAAAAGGAGGACGTGATCGAGCGTCTCGCGCCGTTTGCGCGCGGCTTCGATCGAGATGTGCAGATTCTCTTTGACCTTCTTCTGCCCGATGTAGTGATGCAGCCGCCGCGGCCGCAACGACAGCTCGACGGTCGCGTCGTCTTCGAGCGGAGTTGCGGAAAGGATTCGATCTTCGTCCATCTGGGGGATGAAAGTTTATCCGCAGATGACGCAGATGAACGCAGACGAGATCAGTACATCATCCCCAACTGCAGCTTGGCGGCCTCGGACATCATGCTGCGATCCCAGACCGGGTCGAAGACGACTTCGACTTCGGCTTCTTTTACGCCGGGGAGTGATTCGACTTTCGATTTCACGTCCGAGGCGAGGACCGGGCCCATGCCGCAGCCGGGGGCGGTGAGGGTCATCTTGATCTTGACGTTCTTCGCGCCGTCGGCTTCTTCGAGCTCGCAGAGGTAGACCAGGCCGAGGTCGACGATGTTGACCGGGATCTCGGGGTCGTAGCAGGTTTTGAGCTGGTCCCAGACCATCTCTTCGAGTTTTTCCGGGGCGATTTCCTCGCCGGGAGCGGCTTCGACGACGTTCTCGACCGGCTTGCCGATCGCTTCGACTTCGCGGCCGGAGATGCGGACCATCAGTCCGCGTTCGGTGATGAGCGTGTAGGCGCCACCGAGGGATTGCGTGATCGTGGCGTGGGCGCCTTCGGGGACGAGAACTTTCTCGCCGCTCGGGATCATCACTGCTTCGGCGTTTCGGGTCAGGGTTACTTCTTCGCGCATGTTCATAGTTTTTGGGGGGTTGGGAGTGGGGGGTAGGGAGTGGGAGTTGACGAACGAACGTCTACTCCCACTCCCCACCCCCTACACCCCACTCCCTACTCCGTCGATACCGTTTCCTTATCGCCTTCGAGCGCGCTGTTGAGCGTGTGCCATGCAAGCGTTGCGCATTTCACGCGCGCCGGGAACTCCGATACTCCGGAGAACGCGGCCAGCCGCCCGAGTTCTGCCGTGCTGAGGCTGCCCGGCTCGCCGGTGACGAGCTTGTGGAAGACGTCGAAAAGCTGATGCGCCTCGGCGGTGGACTTTCCTTTTAATGATGAGCTCATCACCGACGCCGATGCTTTCGAGATCGCGCAGCCGTTGCCGGTGAAGCCGATGTCCTTGATGGTGTCGCCCTCGACTTCAACGTAGATCTTGTAGTGATCGCCGCACAGTGGGTTGTAGCCGTCGACGGACTTCGTCGCGTTCGGCAGCTCGTGAAAGTTGCGTGGGTTTTTGTTGTGGTCGAGGATGACCTGCTGGTAGAGCTCGCGAAGATCGGACATTGCTATCGGAAGACCTCGATGACTTTATGCAGCCCGTCCACGAGCGCGTCGGCTTCATCGCGCGTGTTGTACATCGCGAACGAGGCGCGGCCGGTGGCGGGCACGTTGAAGCGCAGCATCAGCGGCTGCGCGCAGTGGTGGCCGGTGCGGATGGCGATCCCTTGTTCATCGAGGATCGTGCCGATGTCGTGCGGGTGGACGCCTTCGAGCACGAAGGAGATGACGCTGGCCTTTTCCGCCGCGGTGCCGATGATGCGCAGGCCGTCGATTTCGAGCATACGTTTCGTGGCGTAGTGGAGGAGATCCTGTTCGTGCGCGGCGATCGTATCGATGCCGATCGCTGAGACGTAGTCGAGGGCGGCGGCCAGGCCGATCACGCCTTCGATGTTCGGCGTGCCCGCTTCGAATTTGTAGGGGAGCGCGTTGTAGGTGGTCTTCTCGAAACTGACGGAGAGGATCATGTCGCCGCCGCCCTGCCACGGCGGCATCGCGTCGAGGATCGACTCTTTGCCGTACAGCACGCCGGTGCCGGTGGGGCCGTAGACCTTGTGCGCGGAGAACGCGTAGAAGTCGCAATCGAGATCGCGAACGTCGACGTGAAGGTGTGGCACGCCTTGCGCGCCGTCGATCAGCGTGACCGCGCCGGCGGCCTTCGCAAGCGCGATCATTTTGCGGATCGGATTGATGGTGCCGAGGGCGTTCGACGCGTGGCCGAAGGAAACGATCTTCGTGCGAGGCGACAGAAGCTTCTCGAACTCTTCGAGGATGACTTCACCCTCATCGTTCACTGGCACGATGAGAAGCCGCGAACCTTTTTCCTCGCAGAGCATTTGCCACGGAACGATGTTCGAGTGATGCTCGATGGCGGTGATGACGATTTCGTCGCCGGCGCCGATGTTCTTCCGGCCCCACGACTGCGCGACGAGATTGATGCCTTCGGTCGTGCCGCGCGTGAAGACGATTTCCTTTTCGTCGCGTGCGTTGATGAAGCGCTTCACCGTCGTGCGCGCTTTTTCGTACGAGTCCGTGGCGGTTTCGCTCAGGTAATGCACGCCGCGATGAACGTTCGCATTCTCCTCGGTGTAGTAGCGGACGATGCGATCGATCATTTGCCGCGGCTTCTGTGTCGTGGCGGCGTTGTCGAGGTAAACGAGCGGACGGCCACCGCGGACGGGCTGCGTGAGGATGGGGAAGTCGCGGCGGATTCGATCGATATCGAGACCGGTATTCGTCTGCTGCAGAACGGCGCTCATCGCGGTTCACTCCTGCGTTCGGGCATGTGCTGCGGCATCCGCGCGAACAGCGCGCGGCCGGCGTTTTCGCGTACGACGTCGACTTTCATGCGCTCGACAATCTCGCTGGCGAACGCGTACACGAGCAGGTTGCGCGCTTCCTCGGCGCCGATGCCGCGGGCGCGCAGGTAAAACAGCGCTTCCTCGTCGAGCTGGCCGATCGTCGATCCGTGGTTGCACTTCACGTCGTCGTTGTGAATCTCGAGCGAAGGCTTCGAATCGATGACGGCGGTCTCGGACAGCAGCAGGTTCTTGTTCGTCTGCCGCGAGTTCGTCTTCACCGCATTGGGCTCGACGATGATGCGGCCGTCGAAGATGCCGCGCGCGTTTTCGTCGAGGATGCCTTTGAAAAGCTCGACGCTGTCGCAGTGCGGCGCGACGTGATCGATGAGCGTGTGGTTGTCTACGTGCTGCTTTCCGGAGAGAACGAAAAGCCCTTCCATCGACAGGCTCGCTCCCTCGCCGGTGAGGGCGGCGTTGATCTCGTTGCGAACGATGCCGCCGCCGGTTGCGATCGTGCGCGAGGTGACGCTCGACGAGCGCTCCTGGTGAATCTGCACGGTACCGATGTGAAAGGCGTCGAGCGATTCGTTCTCGAGTTTGTAGTGATCGACCACGGCGCCGTCGCCGGCCACGATCTCGGTGACCGTGTTCGTAAAGTACGTGCCTTTGCCGAAGAACGATTCGACGACCGTGATCTGGCTTCCGCGGCCGGCCACGATCAGATTGCGGTTGTGAGCGGCAATACCATCATCACCGATGAAAAGTAGATGGATGAACCCTTCGACGAGAGTACCGGGCGCGATCTCGATGTACGCACCGTCCTGCCACATCGCTGTGTTCAGCGCGGTCATCGCGTGTTTTTCGTAATCGGCGTAACGCGAGAAGTGCTGCGTGAATGATTCGCTCTCCATCGCTTCGCGAATCGGTGTCACGCGAATTCCGGGATGCTCATTCGCAAGCGCCGAGCGGTTCGCGTGAAGCGCGCCGTTGACGAACATCAGCTCGGCGATCGGCTTGTCGCCGAATGGCGAAGACGGATCATTTCCCTCGGGCTGGCGCCGATCGATCTTCCAATCGATATTCGCCAGGGTTGCCAGCGACGTGTACTTCCAATCCTCGGAACGCGTCGTCGGCCATCCGAGTACGTTGAAGCGATCGGCGGCTTGTTCGCGAATGCGGCGGACGCGTTCCGGCTCACCGTCGATGTGTACCGGCGCAGCAATGAGTTTCTCCTCGAGAACGCTACTCATCGTGTGGCCGCCATCTCCTCTTCAATCCACTCGTAGCCCTTCTGCTCGAGCTCCTCGGCCAACTCTTTCCCGCCCGATTTCACGATCCGACCGTCGGCGAGAACGTGCACGAAGTCCGGCACGAGGTACTTCAGCAGACGCTGGTAATGCGTGATGACCAGCACCGAGTGCTTTTCGCTGGCGAGTGCGTTCACGCCCTCGGCCACGATGCGCAACGCATCGATGTCGAGGCCGGAGTCGGTCTCGTCGAGGATGGCCAGCTTAGGATCGAGCACGGCCATCTGGAAAATCTCGTTGCGCTTCTTCTCGCCGCCGGAGAAACCTTCATTCACCGAACGGTTCATGAACGCTTCGTCGAGCTCGACAAGCTTCATTTTTTCGCGAGCGAGCTGCAGGAACTCCATCGCATCGAGCTCCTCCTGCCCATGATGTTTGCGCACCGCGTTGAGCGCGGCTTTGAGGAAGTAGATGTTGTTGACGCCCGGGATTTCCACCGGATACTGCATCGCGAGGAAGACGCCTTCGCGCGCCCGCTCCTCGGCCGGCAACGCGAGCAGATCTTTGCCCTGGTACGTCACCGTCCCGGAGGTCGCTACGTACTTTGGACGGCCGGCGAGAACGTTTGCGAGCGTCGATTTCCCGGAGCCGTTCGGCCCCATGATCGCGTGAACCTCGCCGGTGCCGACGTGCAGCGTCAGCCCTTTGAGGATTTCTTTGCCGTCGATTCCGGCGTAGAGGTTGTTGATGTCAAGCATAGTTTTTTCATCCTGCTGAGCGCAGCGCAAGTCAGGATCTCCGGTGATACCGCGCTGGCGTTGGTTACTGCCACGCGGGCGAACCGGAGATGCTGACGGTCGCTGCGCTCCGCAGCATTCGTGTTTGAAAACTAACCTACTGATCCTTCCAAACTAACTCCCAACAACTTCGTCGCTTCCACAGCGAACTCCATCGGCAACTCCTTGAACACTTCACGGCAGAAGCCGTTCACGATCATCGAGACCGCGTCTTCCGCGGAAATCCCGCGCTGCTGGCAGTAGAAGAGCTGGTCTTCGCCGATCTTCGACGTCGACGCCTCGTGCTCCATCTTCGCGGTCGAGTTGCGGACCTCGATGTACGGGAACGTGTGCGCGCCGCATTTGTCGCCGAGGAGGAGCGAGTCGCATTGCGAGTAATTGCGGGCGCCCTCGGCGGACTTCATGATCTTCACTTCGCCGCGGTAGGTCTGCTGTCCGTGGCCAGCAGAGATGCCTTTCGACACGATCGTCGAGCGGGTGTTCTTGCCGAGGTGAATCATCTTCGTGCCGGTGTCGGCCTGCTGGCGGTGGTTCGTGAGCGCGACCGAATAGAACTCGCCGATCGAGTTGTCGCCCTGCAGGATGCAGCTCGGGTACTTCCAGGTGATGGCCGAGCCGGTCTCCACCTGCGTCCACGACAGCTTCGCGTTCTTGAACGCCTTGCCGCGCTTGGTGACGAAGTTGTAGATGCCGCCGCGGCCTTCTTTGTCGCCGGGATACCAGTTCTGCACAGTCGAATATTTGATCGACGCGTTGTCGAGCGCGACCAGCTCGACGACGGCAGCGTGAAGCTGATTCTCGTCGCGCATTGGCGCCGTGCAGCCTTCGAGGTAACTGACGGTCGCGCCTTCGTCGGCCACGATCAGCGTCCGCTCGAACTGGCCGGTGTTGGCCGAGTTGATGCGGAAGTAGGTGGACAACTCCATCGGGCAGCGGACGCCTTTCGGGATGTAGCAGAACGAGCCGTCTGTGAAGACTGCGGCATTCAGCGTCGCGAAAAAGTTGTCGGTGTAGGGGACGACACTGCCGAGGTATTTGCGGACCAGGTCGGGGTGGTTTTGAACGGCGTCCGAGAACGAGCAGAAGATCACGCCGACCTTCGCGAGCTCGGTGCGGAACGTCGTGGCGACGGAGACGGAGTCGAAGACCGCGTCGACAGCAACGTTCGAAAGCCGCTTCTGCTCTTCGAGCGAGATGCCGAGTTTCGCGAACGTCGCGCGCAACTCCGGATCGACTTCATCGAGTGAGTTCAGTTTCTTCTTCTGCTTCGGAGCGGAGTAGTACGACGTCTTCTGATAGTCGATTGGGCCATATTTGATATTCGCCCAGGTCGGCTCTTTCATCGTCAGCCAATGGCGGAAGGCTTTGAGTCGAAACTCCAGCATCCACTCCGGCTCGTTTTTCTTCGCCGAGATGAGTCGGATGATGTCTTCGTTCAGGCCGGGCGGCGCCTGATCGGATTCGATGTCGGTGATGAAGCCGTACTTGTACTCCTGGCTGGCAATCTGTTCGATCGTTGTTGAGCTCATACATTTGCTCCAAGCGCCGGTGCTGCCTGCGCGACGCGCGCAACCGGCATCACGCCGCGGGTGAGGTCGCCGAGCGTGACCTGCTCGAACGCTCCTTTCACCGCACGGTTGATGCCGAACATGAAACGGCGCGATGGGCACGCCACGCGGATGGCGCACGTCGCATGGCCCTGGTCGTCGGTGGTCTCGCATTCGACGAGATCCCACGGCCCTTCGAGCGCTTCGATGAGCTGTCCGAGCGTCACGGCTTCCGCGTCGCCATTGAAGAGATATCCGCCACCCGAACCACGCTGCGAATCGATGAGCTCACTCTGGTGCAGCGTCTTCAGCACTTTCGTGATCATCGGAACCGGCAGGTGATAGAACTCGGCGATCTCGCGCGCGGATGCGACCTCGCCGTTGTGGCGGGCCAGATAGACGGCGGCGAGAAGGCCGTAGTCGGTGAGTTTGGAGATTTTCAGCATCAGCGGTTCGATCGCGGGGACGCAATCTGTACCAATTCGGTACTGTTTGTCAAACACGCGCCACGATGCGCATGTTCCGCCGTGCTTCGGAAGGTCTAGCTGGGGACTTGGCGTGCCATGGTCGGGCGTGAGTCTATCAGATGACGGATCATGCGATAAATCGTTTTAACTGTTCGGGCAAAACTAGCGACTGCGACCTCGTTGGCTGCTCAACTTGTCCGAGCTTCTCCAAGTACGTTTTGAACGACTTCTTGATCCCGTTCATTTCCGTATCATTCCACCCTTCGATTGCTTGCACACACTTCTCCGCCGGAAACGCCTCCTGTTCCCCGTACCAGACCTCGTAAGGTCGATTCATTTCGAAACCAAGAACGGCGACGAAGAGGCGGAGCAGCCTGATTCGTTGCTCAAGCTCAGCAAGAATCGGAGCGCTCAAGATCTTCTTCATTCGTTTGCGAGCCTTCTCGATCGATTCCGTTCCGCCCAGATCGTTGAAGGTCGCGAAGGTGGATGACGGTTCGATGAGCAGCAAGACGCGATCTCTCAGGTCGCGGGAAAATACCGACTCCCTATCTACCCATTCGATCAGCGAATCCCACGCATCGGCGAGAAAGTTCTCGGATTCACGGTTCTTGAGATAGAAGCCACCGATCGCAGTCTGCATGGCTCGTAACTGCCGCAGCCACAGGCAGAAAAAGTAGAAGAGCTTGTCAAACGCCTCGCCCTTCAGCTGCCACTTTTCAAATGAACCGATGAGGCCGTCGACTGCCGATGCGATAGGAAGGTAAAACTGCTCCGAATTGGCGTGGCTCTTCGGAAGCATGAGGTTCCACGTCTGCGCCACGCGCGCTTGCTCTTTTTCGGCGTCCTCGCGCGCATCTTTCCGATCATCGTCGAACTTCTTCAGAAAGTAGCCGAGACCGGCTAGCACGAAGGGAAGAGCAAGATCCTTAAGAAAGGATTGCGCGCCCCGAACGAGGAGGAGCACCCTCCTGCGGACGGCACTCTCGCATTCGATCGGCTTGAGGATGACCGATCCTCGGCGCCAAGATCCCTTTGTGTCGGTCCAGGAAACGGTGATCGTCAAACTTTGCCTTCCCGGATCGTGAGCGACGACGCCGGCGACGGCCACGAGCGATTCCCCCGGTGCGAGATTCTTCGGGAGTGGCGTCCGCGCAGCCCCGGGGCCAAGAACGCATGCCGGCGAATCTCCCGTCCAGCAAACAGGCTGACCACGAGAATCTCGCGGCACCTCGAACGCCGGTTTCGAAACCGCAATCGTCAAGTTTGAGATTGCTTGTTTGTTTGTCGACGGATTCTCAATCGTCAGAGAGAGGGTTGCACGTTCGCCGATATTCAGGCGGTTCTGATCGATCCACGCTTCGATCCGCAAATCGTCTGCCGGTAGGGGCCGATTTGTAGCGACAATCGAACCAGCGGGATCGGACGGAGCGGCATCTTGGGACACGCGTGCGAACCAGAGAGCTAGCCCGGCAGCAGCGCTAGCTATCACCACCATCCAGGGAAAGATCCTTCCGCGGTCGCGATGGTACTCGAGGCGCCACAGCTCCGGGCCAGACTGGCGGTCCGCCCACCAGCATCATCGGCAACGGTAATTCCAATCACTCGCGGACGGTTACTTGCAGCGAATCCAACACCAGGCAAATATGGTTTCACCAATACGAAGTCAGAGACGGTGTTTACGGTGATTCTTTATTATCGCGAAGGGTCTGATGAAGGTCGCACAATCACTGTGCCGCCCGGTCAAACGCAGTATGTCTATGAGTTCCCGGCAGGTGCTCACAACTACATCGTGACGTATCGGGCTATGGTTCCGATCATGTCTTTCCCTCCGGGGGCGCCCACGATGCCACAGGATGTGATCTATCTTCGGGGGGAAATTAACGTCGAGCAATGCAAGACGGGCAGCATGGAAATACGTTAGCACGCAGCCGGCCGCACGATACGACTACGGCTAACGAAGTACGGCCGTGAAGCCGGGGATCTTCGCCGTGAGGAAATCCGATTCAGTGGAGACAAGATCGCGCAATTCGCGCGCGAGGACAGCGTCGACGGACTTGCCGTCGCGTTCCGCGAGGCATTGGAGTGCGACGATCTCGATGCGGGGGAGGCGGACTTGCAGGTTCGCGAGCCGGAGGAGTTCGGGGATGGCGTTCGCGAGGTCTTCGCCGAGGACTTCTTCGATCGCGTCCTGCGGCCAGAAGTCCATGGCGAAGGAGATCAACTCTTTGCGGGACACGGTTATCCCGCAGCAGGTCCGGACTCCTTCCACCTCACCGCTTGTCCTGGGAGAGTCGCGAGGGCCGCATTTCCCACCGGTAGAGCGAAACGCCGATGAACGCGAGCCGAGCAGCGTCGAGACGCGGAAGCTATTTCTGAATCAGGTCTTTCGCGCCAGCTCCACGAATCGGCACAGGCCGTTGACAAGGCGCATCTGTTCGGGTGTCTTGCAGTCAATGTCGAGAAGGCGCGGGCTGGACACGATCGTTGCGACGCAACGCGCGCGGGAGATGGCGACATTCAGGCGGTTGCGGCTGAAAAGGAAATCGATGTCGCGCGGAAGCTCGGCACCGCTCGATGTGGCCATGCTGAAGAAGACGATCGGCGCCTGTCTCCCTTGAAACTTGTCAACCGTCCCGACCGCGACGTCTTGCAGTCCCGCGGCAGCGAGCGACCGGCTGAGGTGGCGGACCTGCGCGTTGTAGGCGGCGACGACCAGAAAATCGGCTGTTTGCAGCGCGGTGGTCTTGCCTTTCGAATTCGTAAATGTGCCGTGCAACATGCGCTGGACGTCGGCCGCGATCCACTGCGCCTCTTCGTCTGACGATTGTGCGTTCCCCTCGTGCTCGATGGCGATGAATCGGAGGCCGGTTTCGGCCAGGCCATCGACCGTCACGGCCTGCACAGCACATTCGGCAGCGGAGTGCAGGCGCGAGTCGTAAACCACGTCAGAAACGAACGCACAGACGGCCGGGTGCATGCGCCACGTGTTTTCCAGAAAAATACCGCGGTCGCGCGGTACCGTTGCGTGCGTGCCGAGGAGGTGCTGGAGGACGGAAACTCCAGCGCCGTCAGGATGTGAGCCCTGCGAAACCTGCGCGAGTTGCAGCGGATCGCCGAGCAGCACGATATTTTGCGCGGCGGTGGAGACGGCAATCGCATTTGCGAGTGAAACCTGTCCCGCTTCGTCGATGAAGAGATAGTCGAGCGACTGATCCATCGCCGCATCGGAGAAGAGCCACGCCGTGCCGGCTATGAGCCGGATCGACGTATCCGCGCATTCAGCATTTTTATCCGCCGACTCAATCATCGGATTGGGCAGTTTCGACGTGAACACCGAGCCGTCGCCGCTGCCGCACTTCTTCAATCCCCGAAACCAGTAGTTGACTGCGCGCGCGACGTTCTCGATCTCATCGAGAAGGTTATGAATGGCTTTGTGCGAATTCGAGGTCACCCCGACCCGCTTGCCTGCACGGAGTAGTTCGACGATTACGCGCGCGCCGGTGTGTGTCTTCCCCGATCCGGGAGGTCCCTGGACAAAGAGATAGGAACGATCCAAACGGCTTGAGATGTCGTACACGTCTCTCAGTTCCTCACCCGCCGCGATACCGCGCACCCGCGGCGCTCGGTTGAGGAGAATGTCCGCTCCTGCGCGATATGGCGAATCTGTGACGCCGTGCTCCAGCGCCGCTTCGGCGAACCGTCGCATGGCCGCGCGGACCGGCGCGCTGTTAATCGACGGCTTTGGAATGATCTCGGTCGGATGCGGATCATCGAAGCGCTTGGGCGAGCGCCGCAGGGTAAGGATGCCCGTAGCATCGTCGAGCGTTACGATCTCGCCGGCAGGGGAGCCAGTGCGCGCATTGAAGGCAGCATCGCCTGAATCAAATTTGTGTTCCTGCGGCGGGTAGTGGTACGTGAAGATCTTCGACTTTTTGTCGGCAACGGGCGCGACACCCTCGTCCAGTTTCAATCCTGCGATCGATTCGCTGTCGTCGAGCAATTGGTCGGGCGCCATTTTCTGACGCTCGAAAAACCACCACCACGCCGGACGCTCTTCGCGGCGGTGATAGTAAAGAAGGTGGGCCAGCAACCAGCGAGACTGCTCTTCCGGCGACCGTTCGGCCGCGGACAGGCCGTCGATGAGCCTCTGATAAATGCCATCGTTCCGCTGCTCTTCTTCGATCCGGCTGTCCTTGAGCGCAAGCGCTTCCTGTGGCACCTTCCATGCGAGGTCGCGCGGTTTGATTTCCGCGAGCCATCGCTGCATCGCGACCAGAGAGAAGCAATCTTCCGTGTTGTACGCTTCAATCTCCGCGAGCATCGCCGGATCGTTGTTTTCGAGCCACCGTTCATACGCCACGATCGCGCCGCCGGCATCGGCGACGCCCTCGGCTTCACGATCGAAATAGAACGTCTCGACTTTCTTCAATCCGTATCCCGAGTGCGAGATCCGCATCGACTGACGGATGACCCCTGCGAGATCCACGAACGCCTCCTGCCGGAGAAGCTCGTCGAGTTCCCGTTCGCGCGTGCCATGCCGTCCCATGAGGCGTTTGAGCGTAGCCACCTCCATTGCCCCGTAGTGGTAGATGTGAGCGTTCGGATCCGCGGTGCGCCGTGCCATGAAGAAATCCATGACTTC
>DASYJF010000072.1:0-15538 GCA_035996815.1 Thermoanaerobaculia bacterium
TCTCGCTGCCCGTGTTCGCGCCGCCGAAGGTTGCGTCCGATGACGATCCTGGACGACATCGTCGCTCGCACGCGCGCGCGCCTCGGCACAGAACCTCCGCCCGCCCGCGCCGCTGCGGAGACCGCCGCGCGAAACCGCGCGCCGTTCGCATTGACCGCGGCGCTACGGCACGAGCGCATCAACGTCATCGCCGAGATCAAATCGGCGTCGCCGTCAGCGGGAACGATCGTGGACGATCCCGATGTGGAGGCGATCGCGGCTTCGTACAAAGATGGCGGCGCCGCCGCAATCTCCATCGTCACTGAGCCGGAGTTCTTCCACGGTTCACGGGAGTGGATCGCACGGGCGGCCGGGCTGCCTGTCCTGATGAAAGACTTCGTCATCGAAGAATCGCAGCTGATCCGCGGCATGGCCGCCGGCGCGAGCGCGATCCTGTTGCTCGCATCGCTGCTCGATGCGACGCAGATTCGCGATTTCATCGCGTGTCTCGACGCCTACTCGTGCGATGCGCTTGTCGAAGTCCACGATGAGGCAGAACTCGAGCGTGCGATAAACGCCGGTGCGCGAATCATCGGCGTCAACAATCGCAACCTGCGCGATTTCTCCGTCGACCTCGGCGGATCGGAGCGGCTCGCGCGGCAGATTCCGGACGGTGTCCTTCGCGTCGCGGAGAGTGGAATCAAGACGAGAGCGGAAGTCGACCGACTTCGCGCCGCCGGCTTCGACGCTTTCCTCGTCGGCGAATCGCTCCTGCGCCAGACCGATCGCGCCGCGGCAGTGCGGCAACTGGTGCTCGGATCATGACCAAAATCAAAATCTGCGGCATCACCAATGAAGCGGACGCGCTCTTCTGCGCCGAAGCGGGAACGGAATTTCTCGGATTCATCTTCGTACCGTCGTCGCCGCGGCATATCGAGCCGGAGAAGGCGGGCGAGATCGCAAAACGGCTGCGCGAGAAGACAAACGCACCGAAGATCGTCGGCGTTTTTCAGAACGCTTCGGTCGATTACATCAACGAGATCCGCAACGTCGTCGCGCTCGACGTCGTGCAACTTCACGGCAGAGAGAGCGATGACGACATCGCGGCGCTCGGCGTCCCTGCCATCAAGACTCTGCACGTCGGCGACATGCTGCCGGACACGCACGCCACGCCGAGCGCCGCGTGGCTGCTGTTCGACACGTTCGACGAGCGGCGCTCCGGCGGAACCGGGAAGCGATTCGATTGGTCGCTGCTGGCGGCCTACGAGCGCGCGAAGCCGTTCTTCCTTTCCGGCGGACTGACGCCCGAGAACGTCGTGGCTGCGGTGAGCATGGTGCGGCCGGATGCGATCGACGTTGCCAGCGGCGTCGAAGCGTCGCCGGGCATCAAAGATCACGACAAAGTGGCGCGTCTGTTCGAGCGCGTGAGGAGAGCATGAAGCGCGCAACCATGCCGGATCGCCGCGGCTACTACGGCGAGTTCGGTGGCAAGTACGTTCCCGAAACATTGATGGCCGCGCTCGACGAATTCGAGTCGGCGTACAAAACGCTGCGCCGCGACCGTGAGTTTCGCGCGGAGCTCGACGACGTCCTGCGCGACTTCGTCGGACGTCCGACGGCGTTGACCGAGGCGAAGAGGTTCGCGGAGCTGTGCGGCGGGATGCGGTTGTTTCTCAAGCGCGAAGACCTCAATCACACGGGCGCGCACAAGATCAATAACGCCATCGGCCAGGCGCTCATCGCCAAGCGCATGGGCAAGAAGCGCATCATCGCGGAGACCGGCGCGGGCCAGCACGGCGTCGCCACCGCCACCGCCTGCTCGCTGCTCGGCCTCGACTGCGTCGTCTACATGGGCGAGGTGGACATGGCGCGGCAGGAGCTGAACGTCTTCCGCATGCGCCTCCTCGGCGCCGAGGTCGTGCCGGTGGCCAGCGGCAGCCGCACGCTGAAGGATGCGATCAACGAAGCGATCCGCGATTGGGTCACGAACGTGCGCACGACGCACTACATCATCGGCTCGGTGCTCGGCCCGCATCCGTATCCGCTGGTCGTGCGCGATTTCCAATCGGTGATCGGTCGCGAGGCACTCGGTCAACTCAAGAAACGCACCGGCGCGCTGCCGGACGTCGCCATTGCCTGCGTCGGCGGCGGCTCGAACGCGATCGGACTTTTCCACGAGATGCTGAAACACGAGTCGATCCGCTTCATCGGCGTTGAAGCCGGCGGCCGCGGACCCAACCTCGGCGAGCACGCCGCGCGCTTCAGCGGCGGCGCGCTCGGCGTCCTACACGGAACGCGTTCGATGGTGCTGCAGGACGAATTCGGGCAGATCGCCGAAACGCATTCGATCTCGGCCGGCCTCGACTACCCGTCGATCGGTCCCGAGCACGCGTATCTGCAGCAGATCGGGCGCGTCGAGTACTACGACTGCAGCGATGACCTGGCGCTCGAAGCGTTCCACAAACTCAGCGAATGCGAAGGCATCATCCCCGCGCTCGAGTCTTCACATGCCCTCGGCTGGCTGCTGCGCAACGGCGCCTCGATCGGCCGCGAGAAAATCGTGGTGGTCAACCTCAGCGGACGCGGCGACAAAGATGTGCCGCAAATCGCCGCGTTGGAGGGAAGGTGACGCGCTGTAATCCTGAACCGCCGCAATTGCGCAATCGCGAAGCGACAGACGCTCGCGCGCGAAGGCGCGCCGGACAATCCAGTCCCGCGCTCGGCGCGGGGTTGTGGGCGCGCGCAGGCATCGGCGGCCGCGGAGGCGGCCGCAATACGATCTCGCGTAGCTCGAGCATTTTTGTAGTGGCCGCCTCCGCGGCCACGGATTTCGGTCGCAATGGGGTTCCCCGCGCTGAGCGCGGGGCTGGATCGTCGAGCGCGCCTCCGCGCGCGACCGGGAAGATCGCTGCGTGTGTGGTTTCCTCACTGCTTCTCGGGGTCGCAGCATGAACCGCACCGCCAAACTTTTTCGGCGATTGAAGGCCGAGCACCGCTGCGGCCTGATCGCGTACGTCACCTGCGGCGACGGTCCGACCATCGACATCATCCGCGCGCTCGAAGATGCAGGCGCGGATGCGATCGAGCTCGGCGTTCCGTTCTCCGATCCGATCGCGGACGGTCCGGTCATCCAGGCAGCCGCGCAGCGCGCGTTGCAGAACGGAACGAAAATCAGCGACATCTTCACCATCGCCCGCTCGGTTCGCGAGCAGAGCGAGATTCCGCTCATCGCGTTTTCGTATCTCAATCCCGTGCTGCGCTACGGCATCGAGCGATTTGCGGACGACACGAAAACCGCAGCCATCGACTCCGTGCTGCTGACAGATTTGCCCGCCGAGGCCGCGGCGGAAGTGAAGCCGGCGTTCAAGGCGCGAGGATTGGGATCGATCTTCCTTCTCGCGCCGACGTCGAGCAACGCGCGAATCGCCGCCGTCAATCGCGTGAGCGACGACTTTGTCTACTACGTTTCCACGACCGGCGTCACCGGCACGCGCAGCGAGCTCGATCCGGCATTGCTGACGCGCCTCGACGAAGTCCGTGCCCAGGTCACCAAACCGCTCGCCGTCGGCTTCGGCATTTCGAAGCACGAGCACTACGAAGCGCTCAAGGATCGCTGCGACGCCATCGTCGTCGGCAGCGCCATCGTGCGCGCGGTTGCCGACGGTGACGCGTCAGGCGCTGCCGGTCGCGCCGGCGGCATCGTTCGCGAAGTCCTCGGGCGCTGACGGCGGGACCGCTTCTGCGGCCGGCTCCCGTTCCCTCTCCACCATCGCCCGTTGCACTTCGAGAGCGCGCGAGCAGATGCGGGCGTACACCTCGCGCGCGCGGAGCTTGCGAAATGAAAAGCGCATGACCGCTTTCGAACGGCGGCCGAAGACGCAGACGTAGTCGAGTTTCAGTACCAACCGGACCACGCAACCGATGAGAAACGGCAGCGCCAGAATGCCAAACGGAATCGCGAATGCCGGTTCACTCCTGGCGAGGAGCGCAATGCCGGCGAAGATGACCGCCGCCGCGGCCATCGTAATCACGTAGAGCGTACCGATCTCGCGGTGGATAGTGACGAGCAGCAATTCTTCGAACAGGACGCGCTTGCGGGTGACCTCGTAGCCTTCGCGCGCCTCGCATTCGATCGCATCCGCGGTCTCGTACACGGTTTCGCGCACCATCACGCCGGCGTTGCGGCCGAGGAGCCTGCGTTTCCCGGGAGTCATCGCCTCCCTTTTGTTGCAAATGCCACGATCAGCGCGGCAATCAGGGCAAGGCTGCCCACGATTTCCAGGACGGCGACGATGATGATGATGATCAGTCCGATCTTCGAACGGCCTTCCTCGCGCAACTGTTTGAAGCCTTTGCGCGAGTAGTACAGCGACGCGGCCGCGAACGGGATGCCGAGAAACATCATGGAGAAGAAGAGGCCGGCGATCATGGAGATGCGCGCCATCGATGCGTAGTCGCGATAGCGCGTCGCCGCGGGCGCCAGCGCATCGTCGGCTCGCAGCCGGTCGAAACACGCGGGACAATGCGGGCCCGCGCCGACATCCATGTTGCAAAGCGCGCAGATGAAGAGGCCGCAACGGATGCAGTTCGTGACGGCCGCGTTGCGCGCGTGATTCGCGCATGCATTCGCGCCGTCCGGCGTCAGAGCGGCAGCGACGCTGACGACTTCGAGCCGGCGCTGCGGCGGATGGAACGCGGTCGCTTCGAACGGCTTGTTGCAATCGGGACAGATGATGGTCCCGCTCTGGATCCAGTCGGCCGTCAGCCGCGCGTGGCAGCGCGGACACGACGGGCCCGGGAAGGACTGCGCTTGCACCGAGGCGGGAGCGTCCATGTCAGATCCGCGATCAGGCGACGTTGACTACGCGTGTGCGAGCGAGCATGTCGTGGATGCCCTTTCGCTCGTTGTTGAACAACGCCACGACGGCCGAGAAGGGAATCAACTTGGCCGATGCACGGCCCCATGCCTGTCCGGTCGTCACGTCGGCGCCGGTTTCGGCGACGACCTTAATCTTTAGCGCTCTCTTGCCGAGGGTCTGACCGGAGGCGGCGACAAGGATCGCGTCGTATGCGGTGGTGAGCACGACGCTCGTCAGCACACTCACGCAACCCAGGATCTGCGCGGTGCCGCCTCGCATCGCCACGACGATGACAAATCCAATTGCCGCGTTGACAACATAGAGAATGATGGCGTCGGCCAGGAATGCCCAGAACCGGCGTCCGATCGGTGCGAGGTCGATGGGTCCGCTGACGCCGGAACGGGCGTCGAGCAACTGCTCGGTCTTGCACATGGCGCAGAACGGCTTTCCGCCGATGTCGACGAGGCAATCGCTGCAGAACGTAGAGCCGCACCGGCTACACCGGCGCACCCCTTCCGACACATCGACATGATTCCGACAGATCATCGCAACCTCGGGCTCTCAAATTGGACTTGGATTGAAGTCCGTCATCGTACCGGATGCGAGGCGGGTGGCGGAAAGTCTTGTGGTTCTACTGAATGTGGAATCCGCACTGTCGCGGCATAGCCATGTCAAAATCTCCGTTGCAAACAGGTCGGAGATTCAAATGGCGAATGTCTTTGATGTGGCCGCATACATCCTGAAACAGAAGGGGCCGATGACTGCAATGAAGTTGCAGAAGCTCCTTTACTATTCTCAGGCGTGGTCGCTCGTGTGGGATGAGAAGCCGATTTTCCCGGAGCGCATCGAGGCGTGGGCGAATGGGCCGGTCGTTCCGGAGCTGTACGACTGGCATCGGGGGTTGTTCAAGATCGAGACTTGCTCTCGCGGGGATGACAACATTCTCACCAGCGAGCAGCAGGAGACTCTACAGGCAGTGTTGTCGTCCTACGGCGATCAGACGTCGCAGTGGCTGAGCGATCTGACGCATTCGGAAGAGCCATGGAAAACAGCACGGAAGGGTCTTGCGCCAGGGGAGTGGGGACGGCGCGAGATCACACATGCCGCGATGGCTGAGTACTACGCTTCCCTGTAGTGCCGCATGGTCCGGAAGACGAAATGGAGGACTGCCCCGAATCCGCAACGACAAGTTCCGCCTCTGCCCAGGCTTCTCTACATGGAGGAGAATCCGTCGTGGCGCGTCCGTGAGATGTTGATGGTTGGTCCGTTCGGCTGGCAAGCGATGACGGCCGACGACATTGCGAAGGTTCATGCGCGACTGTCGGCACTCGAGCAGTCCACGTGGCGCGAAATCCTGCTTCCATCGATGGGACGGATGAAGCATCACTACATGCCGGTCGAGGAGATCTGCCGCGAGGCGCAGACCCAGCTCGAAGAGAAGAAGCTGGCGGATACGGAGTCACTCGTTTCGATTCGCATCGGAAAGTCGGAACGCGTGTGGGGCATCCTGCAGCAAAGCTCCCTGCTGCTCCTCTGGTGGGATCCACAGCATCTCGTTTACGAAATGAACATCGCAAACAACTGAACGCGATCAGCTTCGTTCCGGTGCGAACAGCACCGCGGTCAGGTCGCGAACGAGATTTTCGCCGCTGATCTGTTCTTCTTCGATCGATAGTTTGCGGCGGTAGTAGCGGGCTACGTCTTCCATCAGGTCGTAGCGGGCGGAGGGGGTCAGCTTGTCGGCGCGGAGGCAGAGGCGGAGAAGGAATTCGCGTTCTTCGAGCGGGATGCGGTGGCGGATCAGGCGGAGGACGCGCGGCGTGCGCAGGCTGTTGTGGCGGCGTTCGGCGGCCAGCTGGCCGGTATAGGCGAGCGGTTGCGCTTCGCGGATGACGAGCGTTCCCGCGACGATATCGCCGAGGCGGCGGCGGGCGGGATCGAAGAGCGAGACCGCTGCAGCGACGCCGTAGAAGGCCGGCGCGAAGTCGACCACGCGGACGATGTTGCGCGCTAGCGATTGATACAGCGACACCGGCAGGCCGCGCGCATCGACGACGCGAAGCGACAGCGCGCGCTTGCCGGGCGTGCGGCCGTGTCCGCGCGTTTCGAACCAGACGTGCCACGACCACGTCAGCAGAAACGAGACCGTGAGAAAGACCGCGGCGGCGATGCCTGCCGTCGTCATCGCGCGCACCACGGCGCCGATGGTCGACGCGATCGCGGTCGTGATCAACGAGTCGAGCAGGACGGCCAGAAACCGGCTGCCCGCGCCGGCCGGCTCGAGGCCGATCGGTACGTGCTCGGGCGTGGTGATCGTCAGCTCGTCCATGTCAGTCGGCGGTCACTCGCCGGAGGAAGAGGTACGTCATCAACGAGATGAAAAGCAACGCGGCCACGGCGATCTTCGCTTCGTAGGGGAAGCTGCGCGATGAGAATTGCGAGAACGATCCTTCGATGAGGCCGGCCAGGACGAGCGTGAGCGCGGTGCCGATGATGATGCGCCAGACCGACGGCAGCACGCGCCGCATCGAGGCCGCGCGTGAGAGCGAGCCGGGCATCAGCAGCGCACGGCCGGCCACGAGTCCTGCCGCGCCGGCGAAGACGATGGCGGGGAGCTCGAGCGCTCCGTGTGGACCGACCCACGCGAAGAAAAAGAGAGGGACGCCGTCGAGGATGTACATCGTCGCGACCGCGCCGAGGATCACGCCGTTGTAGAAGAGCAGCAGCACGCCGCCGACGATCGTGAGCGCGCCGAGGGAGAACGCGAGAAACGCAACGCGGATGTTGTGCGTGTAGAGCGATGCTCCGAACATGAGCGCTTTGTCGAGGTTGTCGATGCGCTCCTTGCCGGTCTCGATTTTCGCAACGCGCTCGCGAGGACTCTCCGTGAAGAACATCCCCGGAATCAGGCGCGGACCGTTTGCCGGATCGACGATGACCGCGAGCGCGCCGAAGAGCGTGCCGAGGATCATCGAGGCCGCGGCGACGGCGATGACCAGCCGCTCGCGTCGGAACGCGGCCGGAATCTCTTTCGTGATCAGCGTCGCGAACGCGCGATGCACCGGCACTTCGTGCGCGGCCTGATAGATGAAGCGATACGCGCGGCCCGTGAGCTGGTTGAGATATCCGAGGACGTCGGGATTGGCGGTGTACGAGCGCGCACGGTTGAGGTCCGAACAGGTGCGGCGATACAGCGCCACCAGTTCCTGCAATTCATCGCGCGAGACCTCGGTCGACTCCGCGCGCACGAGCAGGTCGTCGAGTTGCTGCCACACCGGTGTTTGTTTCGCAATGAAGCGTTCGATGTTCACAGGAGCTGCCTCCGTTTCACGTCGATGTAGGCGTTGATCGATTCGATGCCGGCATCTTCGGGAGTCGCTTCGACGACGAGTGCGCCGCGCGAGCGGAGCTCACGCATCAATTCGACGCGGCCAAGCCAGAGGTCGCGCGCGACGAGCGTTCGCGACAACTCGGCGCCGTTCGACGGCAGCAGTTGCGCGGCGGCGCGAAGGTTGCGGTCCGTTAGCGTAACGATGAGCGGGAGGTGCTGCGGTGTGAGCATCTCGACGGCGCGAAGAAGATCGAAGCGGTCTTCGCGTTCGGGCAGCACCGTGAGGATCAGCAGCAGTGTGCGATGGTGCAGACGCCGTCGCAACGCTCCGGCCAGCGCGAGATAGTCGCTGTGTTCGTACGCCGCGTCGACGCCCGACGTGTACGCGGTGACGGCGCGAAGCTGCGCCGCGCCGCGGCCGAAGGCGACGCCGTTCTCCGTCGCCGCCGAAAAGGAGACGACGCCGAACTTGTCCTCCATCCGATTGCAGACGTAGCTGATCAGCACCGCGGCGTTGACCGCGTGATCGAGCCGGGTGATCTGCTCGACGCGAGCGGCCATGCGGTGTCCGCGGTCGACGCAGAGGAGGATTTCCTGCGAGCGGTCGAGGCGGAACTCGCGGACGATGAGGCGGCCGTGGCGCGCCGAAGCGTGCCAGGCTACGTCGCGCATATCGTCGTCGACGACATAGTCGCGCAGGCGGTCGAAGTCGCGGCCTTTGCCGATTTTCGGCGCCGCGCGCGCGCCGAGGGAGCGCAGCGCGAAATCGTTCAAGCGCTTGTGCAGACGTTTGACGGCGCGCAGGTTCGGCAGCACGTGAACGATCGTCTCGCTGCCGGCGGGAACGATTCGTTCTGCCAGGCCGAACATGGTCGCAGCGATGTTCGCCGGCTCGACCGATTTCGATCCGCGGGCGATGCCGCGCATCGCGAAGTCGATCGAGAGCACTTCGCGCGGACGGCTGATGGCGTGGACGGTTTGCGAACGCGGCGCGACGATCTCCGGCCATCGCTGGCGGATGACGAGCCGCAACGGGCGGTGCGATGTCGTTCGAATGCGAATCGTCGCGGTGTCCGCCTCGTCGAGCGGCAGCGCTACTTTCGGTTGGCGTTCGACGTCGATCTTGATTCGCCGCAGCATCAGCGCTTCGACGACCGCTGTGATCACGAGCAGCACGAACGCGATCGCGAGAATCGTCGCAATCGGCACGAACACCGGCACCAGCAGCGCGAACGCGGCGAGGATCAACGTCAGTCGAATCAGCAGTGGGCCGGGTCGCAAGGCTCGCTCCTCAGCGCGGCACTTCCACCTGTTCGTAGATGCGCGCAAGGATGTCGGAGAGCGCCAGCCCTTCCATCTCCGCGTCGGGACTGAGCGTGACGCGATGCGCGAGCACCGGCTCGACCAGCGCCTTCACATCGTCGGGCGTGATGAAGCTGCGATTGCCGAGGGCGGCCACTGCGCGGCTGGCTTCGAGCAGCGCCAGCGATGCGCGCGGACCGGCGCCGATCTGCACCGCGTCATCGTGCCGCGTGTGGGCCACGATCTCCTGAATGTATTTGATGATGTGTGGCTCGACGCGTACCAGCGAAGCGACGGTCGTCCGCGCCTGCGCCAGTTCGGCGGCGCTGATCACGGGCTTCAATTGCTTCACGATCTGATCGTGCAGCCGCTCGCCGCCGGCATACGCGCTCAACATCTTCTCCTCGTCCGCGGCCTCGGGGAAATCGATGGTGATCTTGAAAAGAAATCGATCCCGCTGCGCCTCGGGAAGCGGATACGTCCCTTCGAATTCGACCGGGTTCTGCGTCGCGAAGACGGTGAAGACCGGCGAGACTCCGTAGCGGATGCCATCGAGCGTGACCGCGTTTTCCTGCATCGCTTCGAGCAGCGCGGCCTGCGTGCGCGGCGGCGTGCGATTGATCTCATCGGCGAGGAGGATGTCGGTGAAAACGGGGCCGGGACGGAAGGCAAACTCCTGCGTTTTCTGATTGAAGATGTTCGCGCCGAGGAGGTCGGCCGGCATCAGGTCGGGCGTGAATTGAATGCGCCGGAAGCGGCAGCCGAGCAGCCGCGCGAGTGCGAGCGACAGCAGCGTTTTGCCTGTTCCCGGCGCGCCTTCGAGCAGCATGTGGCCGCCCGCGACGAGCGACGCGATGGCGAGCATCTTCACGCGCTGCTGGCCGATGATGACGCGGTCGAGCTGTTCCCGCAGCGCGGTGAATCGCTCCGCGACGTCAGCGATGGTTTGCATGTTGGCCTCCTCTGGCCGTGCGCTCCAGGGTGCGGAACGCGTCGTTGATCGTTTGGAGATGGCGGTCGAATGCGTGCGCGGCGATTTTTTCGCCGGCCGTCGGCATCACGCCTTGCGTTAAATCGGCGACACGCCGATGCAACGCGTCGCCGCGCAAACCGCTTTGCGCCGCGACGGTGCGCTCCAACGCGGCGCGGTAAAGCGCGATGGCGTCGCCGTTTGTCATCGAGCGGCCGTACAACGCGCCGAGCGAGGCCACGAGATCGACGGCATCGGATCGTGTGTCGCGCTCGTCGGCATCGGCAGGTCCGATGCGTCGCGCGTTGCGCCAGAACGTGAAGAGCGCGGCGATGCCGGCGAGGATTAGCAGCGGGCCGAGTCGCCATTCGGTCATGAGAGCGAGCACGCCATCGTCCGAGGTGATGCCGTGGGTATATTCGTCGAAGTAGACGGGGCGGCGGCTGTCCGCGAGCGCGGTGAGAAGCGCCAGATGATGATCGGCGGCGAGCTGTTGGTTCTCGAACATCTCCGGCACCGAGATGACGATGACGTCGCCGGCGCCGATGGTTTGGCGCGCCACGACAGCCTCACCGTTCGCCGCGAAGATCGTGTGCATGCCGCGCGGAAGCGAGCGTGGCGCGAGCCCGACACCTTCGGGCAGCGAAAGCGTATCGAGGCCGGGCCAGATCGGGAAGACTTTTGCCGCGACTTTGCCGGCGGCGTCGCGCACCTCGATCGAGCCTCCAAAGTAATGGCTGGCGAGAACGAGCCGGCCGCCGCCTTGGACGAATTCCTGATCGATCGCCTGGAGAAAGAACGGAACTGCCTTCGCCTTCTTGTCACCGCGCTCGTCGTCTTCACCGGGATCGTCGGCATACGAGTCAATCCGGAACACAACTGCATTGCTGGGCACGGCTCCGTCGCGCATCGGCGTCGTCAACATGTTGACGTTCGCGCGATGGCCGAGGTAGGCATACGCGAGCGACGTGCCTGTGAGCGATGTGTTCAGCGCCGCTCCCGGTGAGAACGCGTGACTGGCAACGCGGTTGCTGCTGATCCAGATCAGCGCCGCGACGAAGAACGCGGCGATCGCGAGAAGCAGCGGGAGTGCGCGCCTCATGCGGCCTCCCGGTTCGAACGGCGAACGGCGTCGAGGATGTGGCGCGCGTTGGCACTGCATTCCGCAAGTACGTCGCTGCTGCTGTCATCGGAGCCGTACCACTCGTGTTCAAAGTGCTGCGTCAACTCGATGAACCGCGCGCGCCATGCGTGCTCCGGTCCGATGGCGGCGACGTACTCCCAATTCGTACGCCCTTTGCGGTAGTGGAGGATGTTCGCGCCGTAGAGCGTGACGAGGGCGGCGTGATACCAGGCGCGGATCGCTTCGCGCAGGCGGCCGGCGGCGGCGAGCTGCGCGGCGTAGCGTTCCCACTCGTTCGCGCCGCGCGAGAGCGGATCGTCGTCGCGCGTGGACGTCAGCGGCGCACTCTCTTCGACGATCGTCGCGGCGCGCTTGCGGCTACGGCGGATCACTTCGAAGGCGAGCACGCCGAGGATGAGCAGGATCAGGCCGACGAGCGTGCCGACGGTCCAGCGCATCGCCGACGATGCCGTCTTCTTTTTCGGATCGTCCTTCGGCCAGAAATGCATCAGCCATTCGGCGAACTTGCCGATCTTCTCGACGATCCATTTCGCGCCGGTAGTGATGGCCTTCGCGACGCGTTCCAGCCACGGCGTTTTCGGTTGAATGCCGCGGATGTCGCCGCCTCGGCGCAGTTCGGGAACTGTCTGCTCACGTTGCAGCCGTAGCAGCAGCGGCTGATCGATCGCAGCAGGTTTCGACGGAGTCGTCCTGCGCAGCGCGGCGATCGTTGCATCGATGCGAGTTTCTGCGCCGAGGTCGTGCGGCTTGGCTTTGCTGACTTCGCCGATGAGCGTGGTGTCGGTATGGAAGCGTCCATTCGGCGACACGACGTCATCACCGGCCAGCGTCGTGGCCTCGGCACGCGCCGTGTTGACGTCGCCAGCCGCGATCAGATTGCGAATGCGCGTCAGCGTCGCCGTGTACTGATCGAGCGTCAGCGTCGCGGCGTGCAGCGGGAACGCGGTGATGAGGATCAGCAATGCGCGCTTCATGACCGCTGCAACTCCTCGAACCAGACGCGCAGATCGTCGCCCGTTTGTGCGGCGCCGGCTTTGCGCACGAGCACGACGTTGGCCGCGATCCAGAATGGTTCGATGACCAGCAGTGCGCCGGCGATGATCGTCAGGACGAAGCGGCGGTTGGAGAAACTGAGCAACACGTGCCAGCGCGCGGCGTCCCATCCTCCGACCGTCGATGCGAGCGCGAAAATCGCACTGAAGAGCGTGGCCACGTTGAGCAGCGCCACGACGAACGCGCAGAAAAAGACGAGCGCGAGCGAAGCAACGATGCGGCTCCCACCGCCGAAGCGGGCGAGGCGCTGCAACGGTCCGCGAATGCCTGGCTCGGTGTTCAACTCCATCGTGCCGATGGCGAGGCCCGAGAGAATCGCGCCGAACGCGATGCCTAGACCGGTGACGAAGAAGAGATACGTGAAAGCTTCCGCGATCGAGGCGACGAACACGTAACTGGCGAACGCCGTCAGCGGAACGCGCAACGCTTCGCGTCCGGGCGCGACGCCGGGTTCCGACGCCAGCCGGCAGGCGCGCGCGTAGATCGCACGGCCAAGCAGCGAGAGGAGAAACGTCGCGCACGTGATGTCGGCGGTCGTGCGAAGAAGATCGCCGTACTGCGATGCATTGCTTCCGAGCTCGATCAAGCGATCGGCAAAAACGATCTGCATGAAGCGATACGGAATCGACGTCGCCAGCAGCAGCGCCGCCCACGGCGAAACCGTGGCGCGCACGGCGGCCGCGGATTCGTCGAGAACGCTCGTCGTCGACAGCGGCGCGCGGATCAACGGAGTCCCGCGAGCAGCACGCCGGTCCAGACCATGAAGCGCGTCCCAAGGAAAAGGAGGCCCAGCGATGCGGCGATGACGGCGATCCATCCGCCGAGGTGCGACTTCGCGGCCGGCGATTTGCGGCGCGATGCGAGGCAGCCGGCGCAATACCAGATGCCGTCCCATTGCGTCGCGCACTCCTGGCAGAGCGTCTTCGCGCATCGCATGCAGACGGCAAAGGCCGGCCGCTGCTCATGAACCGCACACCGCCGGGCCGCGGCCCGATTCATTCCATCAGTCATTCGGGAGGGTCGGAGTTTAGCAGCATCGTTGACACGCAGACCGCGTCGCCCTATCCTCGTCCCTCACATGAATCACACCGCCCCGCGCTACGCGTATTACTACGGCTACTTCACGTAAGCGTGGGCACATTGCGCCCCGCGGAAGGGGCGCCGACCGATCGTCGATCCGAACCTCTTCCCGCGCGGGAAGAGGTTTTTTGTTATGGATCGAAACGACGCAGAAATCGAGTTGTCCCGCCTTCGCGATGCCATCGACCGCGTCGATGAAGTCATCGTGCGATTGCTCAATCAACGCGCAAAGTACGCGATCGAGATCGGCGAGGTGAAGCCAATCCTCGGCTTACCGATCTACGCGCCCGAACGCGAAAAACAGGTGCTGCTGCACGTCGAACGGACCTCGGACGGTCCGCTCGATCCCGCCACGATGCGGCGCCTGTTCGAACGAATCATCGATGAGTCGCGACGGGTGGAGCGGGAGTCGGGAGTCGGGGGCCGGAGCAGATGACATAAGCCTGTCTCTAAGTCCTCCGACGCCCGACCCCCGACACCCCTTCAAAGGAGAATTTTCATGGTCATTGTGATGGAGAAGAATGCCTCGGACGAAGCCATCGAGCGCGTCGTGGCTGTCCTCAGCGAGCGCGGATTCGACGTGCATCGTTCCACCGGTTCGGATCAGACGGTCCTCGGCGTCGTCGGCGACGTCGCCAGCGTCGATCCGCGCGAGTTCGAAGTGCTCAGCGGCGTGCAGGAGGCGGTGCGCGTCAGCGAGCCGTACAAACTCTCGAGCCGCTCGTTCCGCCGAACGAAAACGATCGTGAAAACGCGCGGCATCGAGATCGGCGGCAGCGACGTCGTGGTCATGGCCGGTCCGTGCACGATCGAAAACGAGCGGCAGATGTTCGAGACGGCGAAGCGCGTAGCGAAAGCAGGCGCGCGCATCCTGCGCGGCGGCGCATACAAGCCGCGGACGTCGCCGTACGCGTTCCAGGGGATGGGCATCGAGGGACTCAAACTCCTGCGCGCCGCGGGCGACGAAAACAACATGGCCACGATCTCCGAGGTGATGGAGATCAGTCAGATCGAACCGATGTTGGAGTACGTGGACATCCTGCAGGTTGGCGCGCGCAACATGCAGAACTACAACCTGCTGGCGGCGCTCGGCCAGATTCGGAAGCCGATTCTGCTCAAGCGCGGCATGTCGGCCACGATTCAGGAGTGGCTGCTGGCCTCGGAGTACATCCTCTCCGGCGGCAACTACGACGTGATCCTCTGCGAGCGCGGCATCCGCACGTTCGAAACATACACGCGCAACACGCTCGACATCTCCGCGATCCCGGTCATCAACAAACTCTCGCACCTGCCGATCATCGCCGACCCCTCGCACGCGGTCGGACGCCGCGACAAAGTCATGCCGCTCGCGCGCGCGATCGTCGCCGCCGGCGCGGACGGCGTGCTGATCGAAGTGCATCACGAGCCGGAGAAAGCGGTGTGCGACGGCCCGCAGTCGTTGTATCCCGATCAATTCGCGCGATTGATGGACGAGCTGCGCATCATCGTCCCGGCGGTAGGACGGACGTTGTGAACGCGAAAAGCGAGGTTATTTGATAACGTCGGGGTGTCCAGCGTTCACGTGCCGCCGAGCCGGCGGCGCTACGATTAGCGCCAACCCTGCAAGAGTTGCTGCTCATAACAACTCGCCGTGAACGCAGCCGGCGTAGTGCGGACGTCGCGTCCCACAGTGTGTAACGCCGCGTCCCACGGTGTGTGACGTCGCGTCACACGGTGTGTAACGCCGCGTCCCACGGTGTGTGACGTCGCGTCACACGGTGTGTAACGCCGCGTCACACGGTGTGTGACGTCGCGTCACACGGTGTGTGACGTCGCGTCAC
>DASYJF010000073.1:0-51188 GCA_035996815.1 Thermoanaerobaculia bacterium
GCCACCGCACTTCCATGAGAAGGCCATCATCTGTCAACTCGGCATCGGGAGAGCGCCTTGGCGCTCGATCGATGCCGCACCATCGCATTTGTTTTTTTGAGTGGTTGTCGTTTTGCGTTCTCGCGTTGCCGGTCCGATGAATCGAGCGATCCACACTTCCATCCGCACTTGCTCGTCCACTACCGGGACGGGTGCACTATGAGGTTCGCTCCCCTTCGAGAGTTGGGTGCTGCTATCTCCAAGTCGACGTTGCCCCGAGGGGTACGATCGTGTGCGTGGACGCAGTCACCCTCCTTCGAGTTCTCGATTCACGCGGCCGGCAATGCCGTCGCTGATCTCCTTTCATCTCGTTGTTTTTTTCTTCGTAGCGCCTTTTTTCATGCTGCGGTAGAGAGCTCTAGCACCTTCCCGCTATTGCGCAACGGCTCGTACGTTTCGCCGCTGACCCATAGCCGATGCATCAGCACCGATAGCTTCCGCGCCACGGCCACTGCTGCTCGTTTTTTGGCGCGCTTGCCGCCGCGCTCCGCGATCCGCATTCCGTGGCGCTGCAGATCGCAGTCTTTTCCGAACGCGCCGAGAATGTAGTGCGCACTCTGGAGCAGTAATCGTCGCATCAGCCGGTCTCCCGCCTTCGTAATCCTTCGTTGCGGATCGCTCTCTCCTGACTGATCTCGTTTGCTCGTCAGTCCCAGGAACGCTCCTACGCTGCGGCTGCGCCGGAACCGGCCGGCATCTTCGAGCACCAGCACGAAGCTCAGCCCCGTCAGCGTTCCCACTCCTTTGACCTGCGTCACGCGCTCCACTTCCGGATACCGCTCCTTGGCCGTCTTTTCGATCTGCCGGTCGTAGCCGGCGATCGTCGTGGTGAGATGTTCAATCTGGACGTAGACCGGATCCAGCGCCGTCCGCAGTTGTTCGGGGATCACCTTCCTGGTTTTGTTCACGAATGCTTCGGTCGCACACTTCGGCAGCCGCGCTCCGAACGACTTGACCGCTCCACGGAGATGTCCAATCAGCTTCGTTCTCGACTCCACCATGATCTCCCGCGTTCGGATCATCTGCAGATCGATCTGTGCTTGTTCTCCTCGGTGCTGGATCGGGTGCAGCAGTTGCCGGTCGAATCGCGCCAGCCGCGCCAGATACTCGGCATCCACTCCATCGCTCTTGTTTGTGTTCTTGGTGATCAAGGCCACCTTCACTGGGTTCGCCACGATCACCTCGTGCCCACATCCCGTTAACAGCCGGCTCACCCACGGCGAGTGCGTTCCCGCCTCGATCGCCATCACCGTCGGCGGGATGCTGCTCGCCCACCGCTGTAGTTGAACCGCATCTAACGACACTGTTCCCGTCTCAATCGTCTTTCCCTGATCGTCGATCGCGTGATATCGCGCCTTCCGATCACTCAGATCAAGTCCTACTGTCGCCGCCCCGTCCGCCATCGTCTTGCTGCTGCTCTCACTTTTGATAGTCTTCGCCACGGCCAATCTCCTTTCTTGCAGAGCCTTTTTGCGCTCACACGCAAAGGCTACTGCGCGGGGGTTGGCCTTCTCATCTCATCTCCAAAGCTTCGCGAAATGTGCCGGGAGTCGCGCAAGCATCAAACGTAGAGATGACGCAATCCAGCGTTCCGGCCGCAACTCCCACCCCCTACTCCCCACTCCCCACCCCCCATCAGCTAAACTTTCACATCCATGCGCGAACGGCAGTCGATAGCCGACCTCTACGATCGTCACGCATCGCGTCTGTACGCGATCGCGCTGCGGATCACGGACGACCGCGATGCCGCGGCGGACGCGCTGGAGTCGGCCTTCGTGTCCCTGTCGAAGAATGCTGATGCCGGCGACCCGGCGGCCTACCTGATCCACGCCACCCGCGACTGCGCGCTGGCCAGACAAACCCGACCGGCGTCGACGACCGTAGTAGTGAAAGAACCTTCCGCCGGAACCATGGTGGAGGAGGCCTGGTACAACGGCATGACTGTCAGCGATCTTGCAAAACGTTACGGCATCAGCGAAGCGAACGCGCGCGGGATGCTGTGCGATGGAATGGCTGAGCTGCGCATGAAGTTTGCGGCAGGAACGACATGACCGACACCCTCACCCGCGACGAGCTGAGTTTCCTGAACGGCATTGTGTCCGAGGGGATCACGCCGGTCGATCCGCCCGCGTGGCTGCGTGCGCGCATCCTCGGCGCAGCCTCGGAGACGCCGCAGAACACGCGCACCGTCCGCGCCAGCGAAGGACGCTGGTTCGACTTCGTTCCGGGCGTGACGGTGAAACCGCTTTCGGTCGACGTCGAGCGCGATACGGCCACGATCCTGATGATGTTCGAGCCGGGCGCGCGCGTGCCCGCGCACGATCATGCGGGTGCCGAGGATTCGTTCGTGATCAGCGGGAGCTGCAGGATCGGCGAGTCGTACCTGCTCAAAGGTGACTTTCATCATGCCGACGCGGGCACGACGCACGCGGAGATCGTCAGCGATGAGGGGTGCGTGCTGCTGCTGGTGGTCGATCGAGAAGACTATCTAGCTGCGTAACGGCTGCCTTGAATCGCTCGCCGGTGATTGTGATCACGTTGGCCTCGTAGGTTTTCAGCGTCTGCGCGAACTGGGCATAAAGGCTTTCACGCGGAGTCGCGGAGTCGCGGAGAGAGTCAGGGACCCACGGCAAATCGATGTCGAGCAGGAGATAGAGGTCGGCTTTGCGCGCTACGGCGGCGGATTCGATCCACTCCGGGCAATGACCGTAGTAGCGGCGGGCGTAGACGACGGTGCTGATCAGGTCTGTGTCGAAGATGAGGAGCGGGGTGTGGGGTGTGGGGTGTGGGGGGTGGGAGCTCTGACCGTCACCTTCCACTCTCCACTCCCCACTCCCCACTCCCAAATTCAATGCGGCATCGAGCAGGGCCATCTCGCCTCGGGCGATCGGTTCGACGTCATCCGCCGTCAGCTCGCGTCCTACGCGCTGCGCGTATTCGCGCGCGAATTCCGGCACCCACGGAGCGCCGAAGTGGACCGACAACTCCTCGGCCAGCGTGGTCTTGCCGGTGCACTCCGGACCTATGAGGCAGACGCGAATGAGCTGCGGCGCCAATCGATGAGTCCTTTGATGCACAGAAAAACGAAGAAGGCGTAGAGCATGGCGGTGGGATAGAGCTTCTGGTCGATGAACATCACTACGTAGATCACGTCGACGATGGCCCAGATCAGCCAGTTCTCGACGATCTTCATGTTCAGCATGTACTGGCCGACCAGGCTGAAGGCGGTGGTGACGGCATCCCAGATCGGCAGCGAGGCGTCGTGCGCGGTGAGCCGCAGGAGCCAGAGCAGAATCAATGTGATCACGGCGCCGATCGACATCAGCACGCCCCACATGCGCGGCGTCGCCTTCGTGATCGTCAGCTCCGTCTTGTTCTTGCCGCCGTGCAGCCACTCGTACCAGCCGTGGATCGACATCACGAAGTAGACGACCTGCAGGCCGGCATTCAGATAGAGATGCGAGCGCCAGAAGACGATCAGGTAGAGCAGGACGCTGACGATGCCGGCCGGCCACGTCCAGATTTTTTCTTCGATGGCCAGCCAGACGTTCGCCAGCGTGAAGACGACCGCGACCAGCTCCAGCGGCGTGAAGGCTGTTCGAATCGCCAACCAGATGCTTGCCGGCGTCATGACGGCTGCGAGGAGGATCAACGCCGGAAATCTACCATCACTGAGGCGTTGCGGGTGGCTTGCGGGTAGTAGTAGGAGATGCCTTCGATGGTGCGTTGCGGCGTGAGAAAGAGATAGCTGTAGCCGCTCGGGAAGACGCGCTTGTTGTTCAGCAGGTTGTTGATCTGGAGGCGAAGCGACATGCCGTGTCCGATGGCGATCGCGCCATTCGCTTCGAACGTCGTAAACGCCGGCGCGACGAACGAAGCGTTGTTGGTGTTGTCGAGATAGGAGCGTCCGACGTGGCGCGCGGTGATGCCGAATGTAGTCTTCGACGACGGCGCGAATTCGATCGTTTGATTCACGATCAGCGACGGAGTCAGCACCGGATTCACATCGTGGAACGTGATCGGCTCGCTGCCGGTGATGATGCCATTCGCATCGTAGACGTCGTAGAACTGCGTCCACGTGTGGATGCGGTTGCGGCTCGCGTTTGCGTTGCCGCGAAGCTTCAGGCGCGGCGCGGCCTGCCAGGAGTATTCGAGTTCAATCCCGCGACGGTAGCTGCGGTCGACGTTGCGCCGAAGCAGAGCGCCGATCGGCGACAGCTCGCCCGTCGAGGCGATCTCGTTGCGGAACTCCATCGCGTAGACGTTCGCGTGGACGGTAGCCGCACTGCCGCGATAGTCCCAGCCGGATTCAAAATCCAGCAGCTGCTCGGGACGGACGGAGTGGAGGTCGTACGGAATCGACGCGTTGTCTTCGCCGCCGAAAAGATCGCTGCGCGCCGGCTCGCGTGTCGACAGGCCGGCCGAAGCGTAGACGCCTGTGGTCGACGACAGATCGTAGCGCGCGCCGAGTTTGGGATTGAAGAACGTCCAGCGGATGGGATCGATTTTCACGTCGCCGTGGTAGTGAAAATCCGTCGTGCGGATCTGCGCATCCGAGTAGAGATGCCAGCGCGACGCGTCGTAGCTGAATTTTGCGAAGGCGTTGGCCTCGCTCTTGGTGCCGTAGTTCGCGTACGCCCGCGCGCCGCCGACTTCATCGAGCGTGTGCTCGCGGCGGAACTCGTTCACGTGCAGGCCGTAGTTGGCCGTCCACGCGCCGCGCGTGGTGCTCATCGTCACCATGCTGCCGATGAGCAATCCATCCAGTCCGTACCGCGACACGATCTCGGGGATCGTTGACTGCAGGTCGTACCAGCCGTAGCCGCGCTGGTAGTAGGCCGAGGCGGTCACGTTGGTTGACGGCGACAACGCACGCAGGTACTGCAACTGCGCCAGGTCGTAGCCGAAGCTGTCGCGGTCTTTCGGTCCGAACGGATTCGCGCGCAGGTTCTGTTTGAGCGTGTCGGAATCGACGGCCAGGAACGATTGCTGCGTCCACTCGTGCGCTGTGAATCCTGTCAGCCGCAATTGCGAATCGTCGTTCTGCTTCGACGCGCTGACGAACAGGTTTCGCGCGCGATAGCCGGACGATTCGCGGAATCCATCTGACTGATCGGCGGAGAGCCGCGTGTAGAACCCGTAGCCGCCCGGCAGCGCGCCGGACTGATATCCGACCGTGGCCGTTTTGCTTCCGAACGAGCCGATTCCGATCTCCGCACTTGTCGACGACTCCGAAGACGGCGCAATCGACTCGAGATTGATCGATCCTCCGAACGACGGCGATCCGACCGTCGACGTCCCCACTCCCCGCTGCACCTGAATCGATTGCAGCGACCGCGCGAGATCGGGAAAGTCCGCAAAGTACGTGGTCATATCCTCCGAATCGGCCAGCGGCACACCATCCAACGTGAAGTTGATCCGCGTCGGACTGATCCCCCGCAATGTGATGTACGAGTACCCCGATCCGCCCACGCCCGCCTCGGCATACGTAGCGATCGACGGCGTATCGCGCAACAGCAGCGGGATGTCCTGCCCGTAGTAGTCGCGCTGAATCGTGGAGCGATCGATGTCACTCTTCGTCACCGGCGTCTTCTCCTCGGCGCGAATCCCGCTGACGACGATGCTCTCGGCCAGCCCAGGCCGCAACGTGATGACGGTGTCGCTGCCGGTCGCCGCGTTCATCGCCGCCGGCTGAAATCCGCTGCGCGTGACGACGACCGTGTAGCTCCCAACGGCAACCTCGATCGCAAACCGCCCCTCGGCATCGGTCGTCGCGCCCTGACCGTTGACCTCGACGTTTGCGTTCGCGACTGGATGGCCATCAATCGCGCGCACGATGCCGCGCAACGTAGCCGCCGAAACAACAACAGGAAAAACGAGAAGAAACGCGAGGATCCGGACAACCTTCATTGAAATCCTTCTACCTTTTCCTACGCCGGTCCTAACCGGGTCAGGTTCGAGGGTGTGATCTCAGGCCGTCAGACGGCCACCCCTAGGCAACGACGCGATGGTAGCACCGCGACACTCTCCGGCGGCGAAGCCGTCGTAAGAACCGTGGCCCACAGTTTCAACTGTGGGAAAGAGGATGTGCAGCGATTTGTGAGCCCGTCTTGACGGGCGAGAGAAAGCTTCTTTCGCCCGCTGAAGCGGGCTCACAACATTTGCGCAACAAAAAAACCCCAACTCAAAGCTGGGGGCTACGGTTCTTACGGCAGCTACGCCGCCGATATACGTCGTCAGCGGAGATGTTTACGCGCGAATGGGGACGATCTCCGTTTTCGACAATCGGTTGAACCGGAAGAGCAGCAGGATGGCCACCGCGGTCAATCCGGCGCAGAGGCCCCACCACAATCCGACGATGCCCATGTTGCGGTGGAAGCCGAGGTAGAGGGCGATCGGGAGCCCGATCAGCCAGTGGCCGACCAGATTCGCGGCGAGCGGGAACGTCGTGTCGCTTGCGCCGCGGAGGATGCCGGCGCCGATCGCCTGCAATCCGTCCGAAAGTTGGAAGACGGCGGCGATGAGGAAGATCGGGACGGCGGCGGCAATCACGACTTCCTGATCGGTCAGCAGCCGGGCGATCGGGCGTGGAAAGAACGCGAAGACGGCCGCGCCGAGGATCATGACGCCTGTTCCGCCCACGATGGCCGCGAAACCGGCCCTACGCGTTCGCGGCTGATCGCGCGCGCCAACGGCGAGGCCGACCCGGACAGCGCCGGCCGAGGCCACGCCGACCGAAATCGTGAACGTGAACGAGATGAAGGCGAGAACGAGCTGGTGCGCGGCGAGATGAATCGCGCCGAGGTGGCCCGCCAGCAGACCGACGAATGCGAAGATCCCGATCTCCGCTGCCAGTTGAACCCCGATCGGAAGTCCGATGCGAATGGCCTGGCGGATCTCCGGCCACCTGGCGTGGTGCAGCGCGCCGGCGTTGTGCGCCGGGACACGAATCGATTTCACCGTCCAGACGACGATCCCCAGCTGCAGGACCCCGCCGAGGTCGGTCGACAGCGCCGCACCGGCCACGCCCATGCGCGGAAACGGTCCCCATCCGAAAACGAGGACAAGATCGAAAACGAAGTTGAAGACGTTGCCGATCAGCATGGCGATCACCATCGGCCGCGTGATGTGTTGCGATTGCAGGTATGCGCGGACGACGAAGAACAGCAGCATTGGCGCGAGTCCGGCCGTGCGCACGAGCAGGAACTGGCTTGCGATGGGACGCAACGGCTCGGCTACGTCAAACAGCGGCAGCAGCAGCGGCGCGAACAGCAGAATGATGGTCAGTACGACCGTGACGCCGAGCGCGAGCCAGACGCCCTGCCACATCACGTGGCGCGCGCGTACGGCGTCGCCGGCGCCGAAGGCCTGCGAGATCATCGGATCGACGCCGAGGGTCAGTCCGATGCCGAGGATGGAGATGGTGAAGAAGAGGGCGTTGCCCAGCCCCGCCGCTCCAAGCTCCCGCGCGCCGAGACGGCCCACGACCGCGAGGTCGACCAGACCCATGATCTGCGTCCCCGCCTGCGCCGCGGCGAGCGGGCCGGCGAGGCTGAGGAGTTGGCGGAGCTCGGTTCGGAAGGGGGACATTTTGAAGGGTGAAGAGTGAAGGGTGAAGAGTGAAATGGGAAGCACGATGTTGATCCGTGTTTCACTCTTCACCCTTCACTCTTCACTCTTCGCTTCACAGAGCACTCTCATATACGATCAACGTCTATGCGCTACCTCGTCACCGGCGGTGCCGGTTTTATCGGATCCAACTTCGTTCGCTATCTCTTCAACAAATACGGCGACGCGGCGCAGGTCGTGAACCTCGACAAGCTGACGTACGCTGGAATCCGCGAGAACCTGGCTGAATACGAGGGGAAGCCGAACTATCGCTTCCTGCACGGCGATATCGCCAAGCCGGAGGATGTGGCCGCGGCGTACAAGGGTGTGGATGGAAGCGGCGTCGATGTCGTCGTCAACTTCGCCGCGGAAACGCATGTCGATCGCTCGCTGATGGAAGCAGGCACCTTCATCGAGACGGACGTCCACGGTGTGCTGGTGCTCCTCGAAGAGGCGCGTAAAACGAACCTCAAACGGTTCGTGCAGATCTCGACGGATGAGGTCTACGGTTCGATCGACGACGGATCGTTTACCGAATCGGACCCGCTCAATCCGCGCAATCCGTACTCGGCCTCGAAGGCGGGCGGCGACCGGATGGCGTACGCGTATTCGCAGACGTACAACCTGCCGGTCATCGTCACGCGCGCGTCGAACAATTTCGGGCCGTGGCAGTATCCGGAGAAGCTGATCCCGCTCTTCGTCACGAACGCGATCGATGACCTGCCGCTGCCGCTGTACGGCGACGGCCGCAACGTCCGCGACTGGCTTTACGTCGAGGACCACTGCGCCGCGGTCGATTTCCTCATCGAGCACGGCGTGAACGGCGAGACGTACAACATCGGCGGCGGCAACGAGCGCGAGAACCGCGAGATCACGCAGAAGATCCTGGAGTTGACGAAGAAGCCGGACACGCTCATCAAGCGCGTGGCCGATCGTCAGGGACACGATCGGCGCTATTCGATCGATATGTCGAAAGTGGAGTCGATGGGCTTCCGCTGCGCGACCAACTTCGGCGACGCGCTGCGCAGCACGGTGCAGTGGTACGTGGAGAACGAGCCGTGGTGGCGCGCCATCAAGGAGCGCAGCGCGGAGTTCAAGGCGTACTACGAGAAGCAGTACGCGTCGCGTTGACGTGACATAACGCGCCGCGTTATGCTGTTCCGCCGTGATACGGAGTTGGGCGAGCGCCGAGACGGAGCAACTCTTCCATCGAGAGCGTTCGAGACGCCTCCCTCCCGACAATCAGCGGATTGCGGTCCGCAAGCTGAAGATGCTGGCCGCAGCAGTACAGATTGGCGACCTGGCAGTTCCACCAGGTAACCGTCTCGAAAAGCTCAAGGGTGATTGCGCTGGTCAATGGAGCATCGCCATCAACATGCAGTGGCGCATCTGCTTTCGCTGGGAGTCAGGTCACGCCTACGACGTCGAAATTGTCGACTATCACTGAGGAACCGATGAAGCCACGCAAATTGCCGCCCGTGCATCCCGGCGAAGTTCTCCTGGAGGAGTTTCTGAAGCCGCTGGATATCTCGCAGTACCGGCTCGCGAAATCGACGAGCGTTCCTCCGCGCCGCGTCAACGAAATCGTCCTCGGCAAACGAAGCGTCTCCGCCGATACGGCACTCCGGCTCGGCCGCTACTTCGGAACTTCCGAAGAGTTCTGGCTCAACCTGCAGACTCAATATGACCTCGACGTCGAGAAGGACCGGCTCGGTCTTCGGCTGGAGAGCGAAGTCATCCAACTCGTACCGCAGAGCGCGAAGAAGGCGATGCCGAAGCGCGCCGCGTCCGGGATGACCCGTTCGCGTTAAAAACTACGTAATCGCTTTCGCGATCACATACGCCGCCGCGGCGGCGAGGCCGCCGACGATCGTCGTCTGCAGCGCGCTCTTCCACGGGCCGGCGCCAGTGTAACGGCCTTTCACGTACCCGAATACCGCCAGCGCGATCAGCGTCACGGCGATCGAGACCAGGAGCGCGTCGTGCGCGACGTGCATCAGCATGTACGGGCCGAGCGGAATCAGGCCGCCGACGAGGTACGACACCGCGATCACGGTGGCGCTGTTGCGGGCACGCTTCGGGTCGGGCGTTTCGAGCCCGAGCTCGAAGCGCATCATGAAATCGACCCACTCCTTCGGACGCTCGCTCATGGCTTGCACGACCGGGCGGATATGCTCGTCCGGGATGCCGTAGTGCCGGAAGATGTCGGCCACCTCGCGCATCTCTTCGCGCGGGATGTCGATGATCTCCTGCTCTTCTTTTTTCTTTTCGGCCGCGTAGTGTTCGGCGTCCGATTTCGCCGCGAGGTATCCGCCGAGGCCCATGGCGATGGAGCCGGCGGCAATTTCGGCCAGACCGGCGGTGACCACGATGCCGCTCGATGCCACGGCGCCGCTCAGGCCGGCGGCCAGCGCGAAGGGAACGGTGAGGCCGTCGGACATGCCGATGACGACGTCGCGAACGGTTTCGCTGGCGGTGAAATGGCGCTCGGTGTGCGGCGTACGCGGCATGGCCCGCGCATTATGCGCCGGCACGGCCGGCAGCGTTGGTTGCCCAAGGCTCCGCCGCCACCTCGCTCCTTTCGATTCTGTCGCGCGACCCTTCCGGCACCCTACGCCGCATCGAGTTGCGCGCAGTGCCGCACGTCGGCGATCAGCTGCTGCATGTCGAACGGCTTGCTGTGGATCATGTAGACCGGATCCTTCAGATTGCGGTCGAGGTCATGCTGCGGAACGGCCGTGGCCAGGATGGTTCGGTTCAAGAGCTCTGGCTGATGCTCGCGCATGTGGGCGAGGACCGCGTAGCCATCGACGCGCGGCATCATCAAATCGAGGAGGACGACGCTGTAGCCATCCTTGTCGAGATTTTCGATCGCCTCCCCGCCGTCGCGTGCGGTGTCGACACTGAGTCCCTGATGCCGCACGATCGTCGAAAGCATGGTCCGGATGGGGTCGTCGTCTTCAATGATCAATGCGCGGGGCTGGGACATACGACATCCGCCAACGCAAGAATCCAGCCACGCGCATGCTGCTATGTGAGCGAAGCCACGATCGCGATCGGCGCACCGATGACGATCGCGAGGATCGCAAGCGGGATCAGCAGGGCCACGACGATCGCTCCAAGCGCGAACACAAATGCGAATTTCACGATCAATGCGATGGCGATAAACGGGAGCGCGAGCAGTTTCAGCGGCAGAAACAGGAGCCGCAGCGGCAGCAGGATGAGTTTCGCCGCGACCGCGAAGAACGCGACTGCGATTACCGCGACAATCATGATTCCGAAGAGTGCCATCAACGCGAACATGGTTTGCCTCCGTCGGTTTCATACGAATTCTTGCTACTGAAGTTCACGCTGCGGTTCGCGAAGCGAATACGTCAGCGTCTCCGGGTGGCGTCGCGCAAGCCTCACATGCCGCGCGGCGCCACCGGAGATCCTGATGCTGCCGTCTTCGCTTCGCTCAGTTCAGCATCAGGATGGAAGCGTTTATCCCGAACTCCGACGTACACAGACTCCGGCCGGATGAGACGATTCGCCCGGCGCTGCTCGAAGCAGTGTGCGATCCATCCCGCCACGCGGCTGATCGCGAACGTCGGCGTGAACAGCGGCACTTCCAGATCGAGCCCATGCAGCAGCAGCGCCGTGTAGAACTCGACATTCGTCTGGAGGTGACGTCCCGGCTTGTACTCTTCGAGCAGCCGCAGCGCGGTCTGTTCGACGGCGCGCGCAAGGTCGTACAACGCCATGTCGCCGCCGCGGGTGAACATGCGCTCCGCGGCGACGGCTAGAACGTCCGCCCGCGGATCGCGCACTTTGTAGACGCGATGTCCGAATCCCATCAGCTTCTCACCCGATTCGATCTTCTTCCTCAATACTTCCTCCGCACGCGCGGCGTCGCCGATCTCGAAGACCATGTCGAGCGCCGGCCCCGGCGCGCCGCCGTGCAGCGGACCTTTGAGCGCGCCGATGGCGCCGGTGATGGCGGAGACGAGATCGGAATTCGTCGATGCGATCACGCGCGCGGTGAAGGTGGATGCGTTCAGTCCGTGATCGACGACGGTGTTGAGATACGTCTCCAGTCCGCGCACGCGTTCGTCGGACGGCGTTTCGCCGGAGAGCATGTAGAGAAAGTTGGCGGCGTGGCCGAGGTCGTTCCGCGCCGCGATCGGTTGTCGATCATTCGACAGCCGCCAGTAGGCGGCCACGATGGTCGGGAACGCTGCCAGGAGATTGCGAGCGGCGTCGTCATCCGTCTTCGCACCGCGCAGACTGATCGTGCCCGCAGCCATCCGCAGCGCATCCATGCTGTCGTTCCGTTCGCTTGCCGCAGCGCGCAGCAGCTCGTACGCAACCGGCGGCAACTCCCGTCTGCGAGAAAGATCGGCTCGAAACGCCGACAGCTCCTCGGCGTCCGGAAGTTCTCCGTACCAGAGCAGAAACGCCGTCTCCTCGAACGTCGCGTTCATGGCCAGCTCGGCTACCGGAAAGCCGGCGATGACCAGCTCTCCCGCTGTTCCGTCGACCATGCTGAGCGACGTCTCCGCCGCGATGATGCCTTCCAGCCCGTTGTGAATGGTGGTGTCGTTCATGCCCGCAACGTAGAGCCGCACATCAATGTTGTCAATATTGATTCGATAATCAATAATACTCGCCGCAATGGTCACCTGGCTCTCCTCCGTCGACGCTTCCAAACGCCTCGGCATCAGCAGGACGACGCTGTACGCGTACGTCAGCCGCGGCCTGGTCCGCTCCGCCGCCGCGCCCGGGCATCCCCATCAGCGCCGCTATGCCGCCGAGGATGTGGAACGGTTACGAAGCCGGAGCGAGCATCGGCGCGATCCGGGAAAAACCGCCGAGCAGGCCCTCCATTGGGGTGTGCCCGTGCTCGAGTCCGCGATTACACTCATCGACGGCGATCACCTCCACTACCGCGGCCACGATGCGTGCGACCTCGCGCGCACGCGCAGCGTCGAAGAGGTTGCGGCGCTGCTGTGGACCGGCAGTTTCGACGTCGAGGTCTTCGCCGCCACGCCGCTGCACGTCGTCGCCGGCGGCAAGAGCGTCGAGGACCTGCCGTTCGTCAGCCGCGCGCAGTCGATGCTGCCGCTGGTCGGCGCACGCGATCCGCTCGCCTACGATCTTCGCCCGCGCGCCATCGCCCAGACCGGCTGGCGCATCGTCAACCTGTTGACCAGTGTGGCCGTCGAGTCGGCCGACCTCGAAGACTCGATCGAAGAGACGCTGCACAAGCGTTGGGTTCCGAAGACGCCGCATGCCGTCGAACTGCTGCGCGCGGCGCTGATCCTCTGCGCCGATCACGAGCTCAACGTCTCGTCCTTCACCGCCCGCTGCGTGGCCTCGGCTGGCTCCAGTCCGTACGCGGTCGTGGTGGCCGGGCTGACCGCCATCGAAGGAGCCAAGCACGGCGGCATGAGCGAGAAGGTGGAGTCGATGTTCGAGGATCTCCGCCGTGCGCGCGACGTCCGCAAGGCGCTGGCCGACCGTTTGCGCCGTCACGAGCCGATTCACGGTTTCGGACATCGCCTCTACGCGAATGGCGATCCGCGCGCGGCGCTGCTGATGGAAATGCTCGGCAAGCGTTTCGCGAAATCGCCCGAGGTCAAGTTTGCGCGCAGTGTGGCAAAGGCGGGCGAGGAGTTGACCGGCGATAAGCCGACCATCGACTTCGCGCTCGTCGTCCTCGCCCGCGCGCTCAAACTCGACCGCGGCGCGCCGCTCACGCTCTTCGCGCTCGGCCGCAGCATCGGTTGGATCGGTCACGCCATCGAGCAATACGCGAAAGACGACATGATCCGTCCGCGCGCAAAGTACGTCGGACCGCCGCCGTCGGAGAAAGAGCCGTGAACGTAGCGCCGGCCGCTGGCCGCCGGCGCTACGTTCGCGACGATCAGACGACGCCGCGGTAGAGATAGGCGATCCCAAACGTCAGCGGACGGAAGTCGATCGACGTAAACGTCGCCGCGCCGCGCATCAAGGCCACGAAATCATCGCCGCATGGAAAGCGCGCCGCGGACGACTCGAGATACTCGTACGCGCCGCGCTCGCCGGTTACGGCGCCGCCGAGGCGCGGGAGGAAGTGGCGGCGGTAGGCTTGGTAGAGCGAGCCGACCACGTGGCTCGACGGCTGGCCGAATTCGAGCACGATCAAGCGACCGCCCGGGTGCACCACGCGCGCCATCTCCGCGATTCCTTTGGCGGGATCGCCGACGTTGCGGATGCCGAAGGAAATGCTGACGATGTCGAATGAATCGTCGTCGAACGGCAGCGCGGTGACGTCGGCGACTTCGAACGTGATGTCGCGCGATTTCTGCCGCGCCAGGTCGATCATCTCCGGCGTGAAGTCGGTGCCGACTACGCGTCCGGTGCTGACCGCCTTCTTGAACGCGATGGCGAGATCGCCCGTACCGGTCGCGCAATCGAGCACGTCATCGCCCGGTTTCGCAGACGACCACCGCACAGCCGAACGGCGCCAGAGATGGTGCACGCCGGCAGACATGATCGTGTTCGCGCGGTCGTAGCGCTTGGCGATCGATCCGAACATTGACTTGATGCGCGTCGGATCGGGACCGGAGTAATCGTCAGCGGCGTTGCGCACGCGGCGCATAGTAGCAACGCGGCTTAGCGCGATGGATGCTGACAGTCGTCGTCGGCGTTAGCCGGCGTAAGAACCGTAGCCCACCGTTTACCGGTGGGTCGGCAGGTGTCGTCTGGAATGTGAGCCCGCCTTGACGGGCGAGAGAAAGCCTTCTTTCGCCCGTTAAAATGGGCTCACGAGACGGGCGCGACCTGAAAACCCCCAGCTCAAAGCTGGGGGCTACGGTTCTTACGGCGGCTAACGCCGCCGACGACGTCCTCGTCCTCGCCAGATTCCGTTACGTCCGCACCGTTACAATCCCCCACCGTGACTCGCGACTTTGCCTTCATCCAGACCGCGCCGGGAAAGGTCTTCATCGGATGGGGGCCGTTCGAGCAGTTGCCGTTTCGGCGGCCGGAACGTCCGGCGTTTTTCATCGCTGACTTTTTTCTCGACGATCCGCATCCGTGGCGGCATCCGGCCTCGTGGGAAGAGACGACGTTCGATGAGCTGGCCTCGCGCTTCGAGGATTGCGGCGCGCCGCGCGTGGCGTGGGATGCGGCGTCATTGGACGACTTCACGCGACTCTTTCATTCCGCGCACGCGGCGATGGAGCGCGGCGACTTCAAGAAAATCGTGCCGGTGATTTTCGAGTCGGGCCGCTTCGCCGAGCGAGGCGAATGGTGGCGCTGGTTTTTCACGCACCTCGCTCAACTCCCGCCAGGCATGCGCGCGTACGGATACGCGTACCAGAACCATGGCCTGGTCGGCGCGACGCCGGAGTTCCTCTTCCAAACCGAATCGCGCGGTTACCGCACGATGGCGCTGGCCGGAACGCGTCCTGTCCTTCGCGCCGCCGAACTGCTGCGCGATCCGAAAGAACTGCGGGAGCATCGCTTCGTCGTCGACGACATCGTCCGCCGCCTTTCTCCTTTTGGAAACATTGAGATCGGGCCGCTCGGAACCTTGCGCCTGCCGAAGATCGCGCACCTGATCACGCCGATTTTCTTCAACGAGACCGGCGGTTCGGAGCGGATGTCCTTCTCTGACATGGTTCGCCGCCTCCACCCCACCGCGGCCCTCGGCGTGTCGCCTCGCAGCGAGGCGGGAGAGCGATGGCTGCGCGAAGCGGATCGGGGAGTGAAGCGGAAAACGTTCGGCGCGCCGTTCGGATTGGAACGCGAGGACCGCTCGGCGCTCGCGCTGGTGGCCATCCGCAACGTGCAGTGGAATGGCGACCAGGTTCGCGTCGGCTCCGGCGCGGGGATGCTGCTCGAAAGCCGCGTGGAGCGCGAATTCGAGGAGCTGCGCGAGAAACGCGAGCAGGTCAAGGCGCTCTTCGGCCTGGCCGCGCACGTCGAAGCGTTCGCATGACCAACATCGCCGAAGCGCGACGCGTCATCGAGCAGGCCTGCGCGCTGGGTGCGACCGATTTCTGCGTCTGCGCGGGATCGCGCAACGCGCCGCTCCTGGCGGTCCTGGCGGGGTCAGACCTTCGCATCTACTCCTTCGTCGATGAGCGCGCCGCCGCGTTCTTCGCACTCGGCCGCGCGAAAATGACGGGCCGCCCGGCCGCCGTCGTGACGACTTCGGGCACTGCGGTCGCCGAGCTCCTTCCCGCCGCGATCGAAGCGCATTACTCTGGAACGCCGCTGATCCTGATCACTGCGGATCGTCCGGCGCGATATCGCGGCACCGGCGCGCCGCAGTCGATCGAGCAGGAGGAGATTTTCGGCGTGTATGCGCGCGGCTCGGTCACGCATATCAATGTTGAATTTGATGAGCCACTGATCGATGACGAGGTCGGCGAATGGAGCGCTGCCGTCTCGGCGGCGTCCTCGCCGCCGACCCGGCAAGCACGTAACGTTCTGCCAAGCACCGCGGCGGCGAGGACGCGCGCCGAGCCAGCCGGCGAGGACGCCAGCGCTCCGATCATCCCAGGCAACCGCCCGCTATTGATCCTCGGCGGTCTCGACGAATCCGACCGGCCGCGCGTCCGTGAGTTCGCAAAAAAACTCAACGCGCCGATTTACGCCGAGCCGCTGTCAGGGCTCCGCGAAGATCCCGCGCTCGCGCATCTCATCATCACCGCCGGCGAGCGGATGATCGGACGCGGTAACTCCGACGGCGTCATTCGCGTCGGCAACATACCCACGCTCCGCTTCTGGCGCGACCTCGACGAATCACCTGCCCATCTCCTGCTGATCAGTTTCAGCGCGCTCCCCTTCACAGGCTGCAGCCGCGGCGAAGTCCATCCGCTCGAAGCGCTCCCCTCGGACGTAACACCCCGCGATCGCGACGAAGCATTCTTCGCCGACGATCGCGAACGCGCCGCGTCCATCGTGCGGATTCTCGATGACGAGCCGGAGTCGGAGCTGGCCATGTTTCGCGCGCTATCCCGAACGAGCACGGCGAACTCCCGTGTCTACCTCGGCAACTCACTTCCTATCCGCGAATGGGATCTCGCCGCCACACGCGAACCGCGTGGTTTCGAAATCGCGGCGAACCGCGGCGCGAATGGCATCGACGGCCAGCTCTCGACTTTCTTCGGCCAGTGCGATCCATCGCGTCCGAACGTCTGCGTCGTCGGCGATTTGACGGCGATCTACGACAGCAACGCACCATGGATCGTCCAGCAACTCGACGCCGCCCTCGACTGGCGCATCGTCATCGTCAACAACGGCGGCGGCCGCATCTTCAGCAGCGTCCCCTCGCTCCGAAAACTCGACGCGTCGATGCGCGAGCGGATCATTGAAAACGCGCACGCGATCCATTTCGATCACTGGGCCGCGATGTGGAACATCGAAGATCGCGTCACCGAACTGCAGCCGAACGCCGAGGCCAGCCGCCGCGCATGGGCAAGGTACGACGCTCTGTGGTGATCACCTGCCTGCACGGCTTCCTCGGCAATCCACATGACTGGGATTTCCTCCGCGACGCCGGCTTCGCCATCGAAACACCGCCCCTCGACGCCATCCCCGATCACGGTGACGCGCTCCTCGGCTACTCGCTAGGAGGACGCCTCGCGCTGCAAGCGCTCCTAGCAGGCGCGAACTACAAACGCGCCATCCTCGTCTCCACCGGTCTTGGCATCGAAGACGAAGACGCCCGCGCCGCACGGCGCGCATCCGACGAAGGATGGGCACAGCGTTTCGAATCGGAGGATTTCGATTTCGTCATCGCCGATTGGAACGCGCAACCCGTTCTCGCGGGACCGGCCCTCAAGCGAACGCGCGACGATTACGACCCCCGAGGATTGCGCGAATGGTCATCCGGCGCATTGCCGCCAGTCGCCTCGCGTCTCCACGAACTCTCAATCCCAACTCTCTGGATCGCCGGCGCGCGCGATACGAAGTACGTCGCCGAAGCGCATCGCGCCGCATCTCTGGCGCACCGCGCACGCGTCGCAATCGTCGAAAATGCCGGCCATCGCGTTCCGTGGGAGCAGCCGTCCAGGTTCATCGCGATTCTTCAAAGCGCGGCAGATTAACGCGCGATCGCAACATCACAACCCGTCGTACTTTGAATATCCCCGTTCGGCCCAGAAGTCGCGCGGCTCGGTCGCTACGTACACGATCTTCGTGATCGCCTTGATGTTCTTCAAGCCCAACTTCATCGGGACGACCAGCCGCAGCGGCGCGCCGTGGTCGGTGCCGAGGGGATGGCCGTTGAGGTGCGTGGCGAGCAATGTCTGCGGGTGATGGGCGGTGGGGAGATCGATCGAGACGTAGTACGGATCGGGATTGCCGCGGCCGTCGAGATTGACGGACGACTCGAGGGCTGCCCACTTCGCGCCGTCCGCCGGTGGATAGGCGCGCAGCAAGTCGGAGAAGCGGATCCCGCTCCATCCCGCGATGGCGCTCCATCCTTCCACGCAACAAAGCCGCGTGACCTGCTCGTGCTGCGCGAAGCGCGCGAGATCAGGCAGACGCAGGACGACGTCGTTTCCCGAGGCGAGGCCGGTAAGAGTCAGCGTCCACGTGTCGAGGTACGCCCGCGACGGCGTCCGCCCTTCGTAGTTGTTGCGCAGCGGCGTAACGTCGCGCTTCGAATACGTCCGCACCGTGCGATTCGGCGAGTAGAGCGCTTCGGCGATGTCGTCATCGAACGTCAGCGCGCGATTCTGAAATCGTTCGCTGCGCTCCTGCGTAGCGACAACGCGCGCCGCAATCGTGTCGAGAAAATCGGTGGCGTGCTCGCCGAGGATGCGCTTCTTCGACGACACCGGCGCAATCCACCACATCCCTGCCATCGCCGCGAGCGTCCCCGCGCCGAAGAGGAGGAAATCGCGGCGCGAACGTTTGCGCAGCTTCGTTTCGTCGATCCAGACCTGCGGAAGTTCGTCGCTCATTCGGCGCCTCCAGCGGCGGGGGTAGGGAGTAGAGGGTCGGTCGGAGCTGCCTCCGCTTCGGCTACTTCGGCTGCAATCTCCGGCCCGCCACTCCCGACAACCGACTCCCTCACAACCGACCATCCCACGACCATCGACCGCATCGTGTCCCAGCCGTCCACCAGCACGAGGATCAGATGCGGGATCAGGAAGAGGATGAAGTAGATCATCACGATGAAGTGAACGATGCGCGCGCCGTCGTACGAGCCGAACATCCGCTCCAGCCACCAGAGCTGCACCGGCTTGTGCATCGCCCAGCCGCTGGCGATCGCCAGCGCGCCGGCGATCGGCATCGACGCGTACGCGCCGCGCTGCAGCGCGTTGTACTTCGTGGTGATCTCCGGATGCGGCCACGGACGGCGCGCGATTTTCATCGGCACGACGCCGGCGTAATAGCGGACCATCGCCAGCGACTCGCCGAACATCGTCCGCCGCGGCAGTAGCGCGCGGTAACCGCGGCCGAGGATGAGTCCTAAAAGATAGACGATGCCGTTGGCGATGAAGAGGTAGACGAACAGCCAGTGCCAACGCAGGCCGCCGGCCAGATTGAAGACGCCGAGGCCGAAGTGGTTGTAGAACCAGGAGGTATCGGCTGTCGCGCCGGGAACGTGCCGCGCGATGCTGATGCCGAGGTCCGCGAGGTAATCGCGGCTGTGCGTGATCGGATTCGCCTTGTGTACGAACACCGGCGAGGCCCAGTAGATCGACAGCCCGCTGACGATCATCCCGAACAGAATCGCCACGTTCAGCCAGTGCGAGAGCCGCACGAGCGCGTGATGCTTGATGACGACGAGCCGCTGGCCCGCGTGGGGATCGACGACTTCTTCTTCAACGACCGGCTCCGCGACCGGGACTTCCTCAGCAACCACTGGAACATCAACTACCGGTTCCTCGGAGTCCATCTGGATAAATTACCATGCGCTCCGCATGCGAATACTTGTTCTGGGCGCCGGCCGCATGGGCTACGGCGCAGTCCACGATCTCGTCAACCAGCCTGACGTCGAAGAAGTCACCGTCGCCGATGTTGCCGCCGAGCGCGCGCATCATGTCGCGTCGTCGGTCGAAGGCAACGTCACGCCACGATCGATCGATGTCAGTAATCACGAAGACGTCGTCGCATTGATGCGCGGCCACGACTCCGCCGTCTCCTGCGTCAACTACTGGCTCAACGAACGCCTGGCCCGCGCCGCCATCGAAGCCGGCACGAACTTCTGCGACCTCGGCGGCAACAATGACGTCGTCGATGCCGAGCTGGCACTCGACGCCGAGGCCAGGAGCCGAGGGATCAACATCATTCCCGACTGCGGCCTTGCGCCGGGCATGGTGGCGGTACTCGTCGCGCATGGAGCGGCGAAGTTCGAGAAACTCGACGAAATCCACATCCGCGTCGGCGGTCTGCCGCTCGATCCGAAGCCGCCGCTCGACTACCAGCTCGTCTTCTCCGTCGAGGGGCTGATCAACGAATACATCGAACGCGCCCGCGTCCTTCGCGACGGCAAGATCGCGTTCGTCGATTCGATGACCGAGGTCGAGGAGCTGGAGTTCCCCGAACCGTTCGGGAAGATGGAAGCGTTCCAGACCTCCGGCGGCACATCCACCCTGCCCGAAACCTTCCTCGGACGCGTCCGCGACCTCGATTACAAAACGATCCGCTACCCCGGCCACTGCGCGAAGTTCAAGACGATGATCGACCTCGGCCTCTGCAGCAGCGAGAAGGTCACGGTGGATGGCGTGGCGATCTCACCGAGGAGAGTCCTCGGCGATCTCCTGATCCGCAATCTCCCCGCCGACGAGCCGGATGCGGTCCTCGTCCGCGTCGAGTTCGCCGGCGACGGCCGCCGCCTGCGCTACGACATCATCGACCGCTACGACGAATCGACCGGCCTCTCCGCGATGATGCGCACCACCGCCTTTCCCGCCTCGATCGTGGCGCTGATGATGGCCCGCGGTCAAACCACGCAGAAAGGCGCGTTGCCGCAGGAGCGATGCATCCCACCGGAGCTGTTCATGAACGAGCTGGCGAAGCGGAAGATCGTCGTCAACGTATCGTGATCACGGCCGTCGCGCGAGCGGCTCGAGGCAGCGAACGGACGTTGCCACACGGTATCTGGGCACGTGTACACCGGCTGTGTGACGCTGCACCACGGGGTGTGCGCACGTGTACACCGGCCGTGTGACGCTGCACCACGGGGTGTGCGCAGGTCAGATGTGTCAATAAATGTCACATCAGTACTGGTGTTGCTTGTGTGGTGAGCGCGGGCGTCCCGCCCGACGTCGAGCAGGATCTTGCCGAGTACAGCGGGCGAGACGCCCGCGCTCCCAGCGGCGCATAATCCGCACATGCACTTACTCATCCGCTGGCTCCTCAACACCCTCGCGCTCTTCGTCGTCGTGGAGCTGGTGCCCGGCTTTCACTACCCCTCCATCGTCTCGCTAGCCATCGCCGCACTGGTCCTCGGCCTGCTCAATGCCATCCTCCGGCCGATCCTCTTCGTGCTTACGTTGCCACTGACGATCGTCACGCTCGGACTCTTCCTCATCGTCCTCAACGCGATCATGCTGGAGCTGACGGCGTGGCTCGTTCCCGGATTCCGCATCGACAACTTCGTCGCTGCGCTCATCGGCGCGATCGTGCTGGGCATCATTTCGTGGATCACGAACCGCATCGGCCGCAAGCCGGAACGGCAGCGGTGACACAGGCGGACGAATCACCTACACTACGCGCTTCAGGAGCCATCGCTTTGAACATCATCAAGAACCGCGTCGACGACGTGACCGTGCTCGACATCCAGGGCGTCATCAAGCTGGGTGAGAGCGCCCGCGAGTTCTCGAGCTACCTCGAGAAGGTCCTCAACGATGAAACCGGCCCGGTCATGATCAACTTCGAAGCGATCAACTACATGGACTCCACCGGCCTCGGCGAACTGATCGGCTACCTGCAGAAATTCGAAGACCGCCAGCGCAAGATGGCTCTCGTGAAACCATCGCACCGCATCCTGGCCCTGCTCAAGATCACAAAGCTCGACACCGTCTTCAAGATCTTCGACTCCCGCGAAACCGCGATGGAGTACCTCACCGACCACGCTGCGTGACTCCAACGTCGTGCCGACGATCAGCAGATTTCTCGGAATCGTGATCTCGATGTTCTGGAATGATCACTTTCCACCGCATTTTCATGCGCGCTACGGCGAGTACGAGATCACGGTCGAGATCGATTCCGGTGTCGTAGAAGGGAAGTTCCCGCCTCGTTCGCTCGCTCACGTGCTCGAATGGCACCGGTTGCATCGCGACGAGTTGCTCTTCGCGTGGGATGCGTGCCGGAGCGGCAAAGCTCCCCGCTCGATCGCTCCGTTGGAGTAAATTAAGAACCATGATCATCCATGTTGCAGAGTCGCGGTACCTTAACGATGGCCAGTTTGAGCTGACCTTCAACGATGGCCGCTGCGGGGTCGCCGATTTGAGGGGAACGCTCTCGGGTCCCGTGTTCGAGCCGCTGCGTGATCCCGAGTTCCTCGCCCGAGGCACAGTCGATCCGGAAACCCGGACTCTTTGCTGGCCTAATGGTGCGGACATAGCCCCCGAGTATCTTTACTTCCTCGCCTTCCGAGACGATCCTGCGCTTTCCAACCTTTTCCATGAGTGGGGCTACGTTGAACAGCACTCCGCCGCAGTCCGCTAGGCGATTGCTCCGGAAAGTGGTTTACGACTAGCATTCACCCCCTTTGATGACCCACACCCTCCTTCCCGTACTGCTCATGATCGTGATCGCGATCGTGGTCGGACTCGTGATGCTGGCGCTGGCCTGGTTTGTCGGCAAGCACGCCCGCACGGCTTCCAAACAGGAGCCGTACGAGAGCGGCGTGCCGTCGCTCGATGAGAACCGCAAGCGCGTCAACGTCCGCTTCTACCAGATCGCCATGCTCTTCATCCTCTTCGACATCGAAGCGGCGTTTCTCTACCCGTGGGCCGTCATCTATCGCGAGGCCACGACCGGGACGCAGGGCATGTTCCTTTTCGGCGAGATGCTCGTCTTCATCGTCCTCCTCGGCGTCGGCTACATCTACGTCTGGAAGAAAAAGGCATTCGACTTTTAGCTATGGCTGATCTGCATCCCGACAATCCGTACGCGCCCGACCGCTTCCCTGACCTGAACAAGCCGGTCGAGTTCCCACCCGAGGCGAAGACGAAGTTCGACTACATCCTCACGCGCTATCCGACCAAGGAAGCGTGCCTGCTGCCGACGCTGCATCTCGCGCAGGAAGTGTGGGGGTGGATTTCGCCCGAGACCGTGCTGTACGTCGGATCGCTGCTCGATCTGTCGCCCGCGACTGTCTTCGGCGTCGTCTCGTTCTACAACATGTACAACCAGAAGCCGGTGGGCAAATACCACCTGCAGGTCTGCACGAATCTGAGCTGCATGGTCCGCCGCGCCTACGACATTTACGACCACCTCTGCGAAAGACTGGACGTGAATCCAGGTGCCACGACTCAAGACGGACGCTACACCGTCGTCGAGGTGGAATGCCTCGGCTCCTGCGGTACGGCTCCTGTTGTCCAGGTCAACAACGACTACCACGAGAACATGGATGTCTCGAAGATGGATGCGCTGCTCGCGGAGCTGAAATAGTGGATTAGTAGATTAGTGATTAGTGGATTAGGAAGTAACCTGACTGCGAATCCGTGGAGAACACAATCTACGCTGACGTATCGACTGACCTCTAATCTACTAATCTACTAATCCACTAATCTACTAATCCACTGACAAGGAACACATGGATCCGATCAAAGTCCTTACCGCGAACATCGACAAGCCGAACTCGACGTCGATCGATGTCTACATCGACGGCGGCGGCTACAAAGCCATCGAGAAAGCGCTGAAGATGACGCGCGACGAAGTCACGCAAGTCGTCAAAGACTCCGAAATGCGCGGCCGCGGCGGAGCAGGCTTTCCCACCGGCATGAAATGGAGTTTCGTCCCCAAGAACGCCCCCAAACCAACCTGGCTGCTCTGTAATGCCGACGAATCCGAGCCCGGCACCTTCAAAGACCGGGTGATCATGGAGAAAGATCCCCACCTTCTCATTGAAGGGATGATCATCGCCGGCTACGCCATCGGCTCCAATCCGATGTCGTACATCTACATCCGCGGCGAGTTTTATTACGGAGCGACTGTCCTCGACAAAGCTCTAGACGAAGCGCGCGCCAAAGGCTACCTCGGCAAGAACATTCTCGGCAGCGGTTTCGACTTCGACATCACCGTCGCCCGCGGCGCCGGCGCGTACATTTGCGGCGAAGAGACGGGATTGATCGAATCCGTCGAAGGCCATCGCGGCCAGCCGCGCGTCAAGCCGCCCTTCCCCGCCGTCATCGGCGTTTTCGGCGGACCGACCGTCGTCAACAACGTCGAGACGCTGGCCTGCGTCCCGCTGATCATCGACAAAGGCGCCGATTGGTTCAAATCATTCGGCAGCCCGAAAAATACCGGACCGAAACTCTATTGCGTCTCCGGCTGCGTACGAAAACCGGGCGTCTATGAGTTCCCGATGGGTATCAATCTCAAAGAGCTCATCTACGATCACTGCGGCGGAATCCTCGGCGACCGCAAACTCAAAGCCGTAATCCCCGGCGGCGCCTCGGCGCCGATGCTCCTGCCCGACGAAATCGATCTCCCTCTCAATTTCGACGCCGTCATGAAAGCCGGCTCGATGCTCGGCTCCGCCGGAATCATCGTCCTCGACGATTCCGTCTGCATCGTCGACGCCGTCTGGCGCCTCTCGAAATTCTTCGCCCACGAGTCCTGCGGCCAATGCACTCCCTGCCGCGAAGGAACGAACTGGCTGGAATCCGTCCTCGACCGAATCGAACGCGGCGAAGGCCGCAAACAGGACGCCGACCTCCTCCTATCAATGTCCGACAACATCGGCGGCAAATCCCTCTGCGCCCTCGGCGACGCCGCCATCGGCCCCGTCATCTCCTCGGTCAAAAAGTTTCGCGACGAGTACCTCCACCACATCGAGCACAAGAGCTGCCTGCCTGGAACCGTCCGCTATCGCCGGCTGGACGCGCCGGTGGCGGCGCATTAACTACGGCTCTGCTAGTATTCGCGACGTGACAGATCTCTCCGAGCTCCTGACATTGCCGCCGGCAGAGCGCCTGCAACTGGTTGAAGCACTCTGGGACAGTCTGGTTGAAGTCCCAGACGTTTTACCGATCGACGACGACCTGCGCGAAGAGCTGGATCGGCGTCTGGCCGCGTACTACGCGAACCCGTCATCGGCGAGGCCGTGGGCCGAGCTCAAGGCAGAGCTGTTCAGACGGAAGTGACGCCGCAACTTGTCATTTCTGCCGAGGCAGCCGCCGATATTGACGCGGCGGTGACGTGGCTGGGCGGCATCTCGCCGAACCTGCCCGTCCGATTCGAAGAGGAGTTGGAACGCGTTTACGCTTCCATCCTCGACTATCCTCAAATCTATCCGTCCGTGTACAAGACGTTTCGCCGGGGGCTGCTTCGCCGATTCCCGTACTCCGTCTTCTATGTTCTGGATGCTTCAGTTGTGCTCATCGTCGCAGTAGTTCATCAGTCACGGGATGAAGAGACGTGGAAGAGACGCGCATGATCAAGCCAATAGCATTCAAGTTGATTTTCGCGTTCGTATTTGCCGCAGCAGCAGCCGGTGTATTTGCGGCGACACCACCCAAAGGCATCCTCCTCGAAAACCTCACTTGGATTGAAGCGGAGAAGGTGTTGACGCCGGACACCGTGGTCGTGATTCCGCTCGGTGCGGAGTCGAAGGAACATGGTCCGCATCTGAAGCTGAAGAATGATTTTCTGATCGCGGAGTACTTGAAGAAGCGCGTATTTCAGAGTAGCAACGTCGTGATTGCGCCGACGATCAACTACGGCTTCTATCCCGCGTTTCTCGAATATCCCGGATCGACGTCGCTGCGTCTGGAGACGGCGCGCGATATGGTCGTCGACATCTGCCGCTCGCTGGCGAAATTCGGGCCGAAGCGGTTCTACATTCTCAATACCGGCATCTCGACGTTACGGCCGCTGGCCGCAGCGTCGGAGATGCTTGCAGCGGACGGCATCGTCATGCGTTACACCGACCTGCACGTCACCGAGCCGGTCGAGAAGCAGATCCGCAAAGAAGAAGGCGGAACGCATGCCGAGGAGATCGAGACGTCGATGATGTTGTACATGGCACCGGAATCGGTCGAGATGAAGAGGGCCGTCAAGGACTATAACGGTTCGAAACCGGGCGGGCTGACGCGCGATCCGAATGGCAAAGGGACGTATTCGCCGAGCGGCGTCTGGGGTGATGCGACGTTGGCGACCCGCGAGAAAGGGAAAATCGTGGCCGAGGCGCTGGTGACGAGCATCCTGAGTGAAATTGAGCAGTTGCGAAGCACGGCGGTGAAGTGATGTTTACGCAGCCCTTCGGAATTCCTGCGCTGATCTTCTTCATCGTCGCGATCCCGCTGGCGATCGGCGTCATTCCGCGCAATCGGCTTTACGGGTTTCGTACCAGACGGACGTTAGCGGACGATGCAGTGTGGTATCGCGTCAATCGAGCCGCGGGATTCGGCATCATGATCGCCAGCGCAATTTATGGCGCCGTTGCGATGGCCAATCCTTACAACCGTGACTTCTCCGTCTGGCTGGTGCACCTCGCCGCATTTGCGATTCCGCTCGTCGTTGCGCTAGGCTTCGCCGCCCGATACGCCAAGCGTTCTTAGGACGTCCACTCGCAGACGTATTCGCAGAAATCGGCGCCCTTCGCGCGGCATTTCGTTTCGGTCACGCGCGCGTTCTTCCCGCCGCACATCTTGATGGCCTTCTGATGCCAGCCGACCACGGTGAGGCAATCGTGGCGCGAGAACGTCGGCGCGTCATACGTGCGAAGGACGGCCTTGTTGTCGGCCAGACGCTCGTACGTACGGCGGCCGGCGTCGTAGTACATCTGATAAATCTGCGGCGCGCGCCGGAGGAGGCCGTGCGGATCGCCGGGCGAGAGCATGGCCCGGTGCGCTCCGGCGAGGTTGTGCGACGCCGACTTTTCACCGATGACCAGGAAAACGTCATCGCCCATCCCCATCTCCGCGGCGATCGCGTCGTCCAGACGCTGGTTCAATTCGAACGGATACCAGGCGCCGGTGAGGATCGGAGAGCAGGCGCTGCGATCCGCGTCCGAAAGTCTGGCCAGCACGCGCTGCACGCCTTCTTCGCCACGCTCCTCGCGCACGAATCCGAGCCGGGACAGCAGTGCTCCGCCCTTGACCTTGACCGATTTCGCATTGTCCATGAAGCAAGAGAATACGCGCACTCTCAGCGATGCGGTAGTCTGCCGCCGAGGATTCGATGCACGTCATCTCCATCAACGTTGGGCTGCCGCGCGAGGTGGAATGGCGCGATCAGATCGTTCAAACTTCCATCTTCAAGGAACCTGTGACCGGCCGCGTGCGCGTCGATCGGCTCAACATTGAGGGCGACCGCCAGTCCGATCTCACCGTCCACGGTGGCGTTCAAAAAGCGGTCTACGTCTATCCGTCGGAGCACTACGAATTCTGGCGGAAGGAGCTGCCGGATTTCGAACTGCCGTGGGGCGCGTTCGGCGAGAACCTCACGACGAGTGGTTTGTCCGAGGACGACGTTCACATCGGCGACCGCTTCGCCATCGGGAGTGCAGAGTTCGTGGTCACGCAGCCACGCATGCCCTGCTTCAAACTGACCATCCGCTTCGGACGCGCGGACATGATCAAGCGCTTCTACCGAAGTGGCCGCAGCGGCTTCTATTTGGCCGTCGCGAAGGAGGGCGAGATCGGAGCGGGCGACGCGATCTCGCTTCTGCGTCGCGATGATGGCGCGATCACGATCCCCGAGGCTGCTAGATAGCTCGCCACTGGATGACGCCGGGCGAGTTTTTGCAACGAATTGGAGGGCTGAAATGACCGCTTTGAGTTTGCGTTTGCCGCAGTCTCTTCATCAGAAGGTAAGTGAGCTTGCCGAGCGTGAGGGCATTTCCATCAATCAGCTAATTAGCTCCGCAGTAGCAGAGAAGATGTCAGCGCTGATGACCGAGGACTACCTCGAGACGCGCGCCGCCCGCGGTTCCCGCCAGAAATTCGAAGCGGTACTTGCGAAGGTCGCCGATGTTCCGCCCGAACCGAACGACGAGCTTCCTGCAGCCAGGAAGAGCCGCAGAAAAACTTCCCGATCCTGATCGCGCATCGCGTCACACGCATTGTCTCATCGGCTTCTTTCGGGCAGTATTGGTGCGTCCGCTCCGAGAGGCCAAAAATGACAAAACGTTCGTGCGCAACGCTGTTCGCGTGTGTCTTCTCCCTTGTCTCCGCAACGATGTCCGGGCAGACCACGGCTTCGCTGACCGGCGTCGTGAAGGCGTTCAGCGATCCCTTGCCGGGGGCGACGGTCACGATCACCTCGCCGGAGTTGCAGGGATCGCGGAGCACAGTCACGGGCGAAACCGGCGCGTACAGTTTCTCCGCGCTGCCTCCCGGTCAGTATTCGATTTCGATCGCGTTTGCTGGGATGGAAACGCGCGTGGTCCATTCCACGCTCCGCCTGTCGCAGGTCACGCGCGTGGATGCGGTGATGGGAACTACCAGCGAGACGATTACCGTCGCAGGGAGCACGCCCTCGGTCATCGAGACGCCTGAGGTCTCGACGAACATGACCCTCCCTTTCATCGAGCGGCTGCCTATTCAGCGCAACCAGCTCGCCACCGCGCAGTTCGCGCCGGGCGTCAACAGCAACACGCTTTCGAACGGACAGCTCTACATTTCGGGCGGACCGGGTTACGACAACCTCGTGATGGTCAACGGCGTCGTCGTCACCGAGAACACGCGCGGACAGATGCGGCCGATGTACGTCGAGGATGCGATTCAGGAGACGACCGTGCTGACCGGCGCCATCTCCGCCGAGTACGGACGATTCAGCGGCGGCGTCGTCAACACCATCACCAAGTCGGGCGGCAACGAGTTGCGCGGCTCCGTTCGCGACTCGCTCAGCAATCCGTCGTGGTCGGCGCAGTCGCCGGCGTTGGAGACGCGCGAGAACAACCTCAATCATGTGGCCGAGGGAACGCTTGGTGGGTTCGTGATGCGCGACCGGCTGTGGTTTTTCGGTGCCGGACGTTGGGCGAAGAACGATACGGCGCGGCAGACGCTTTCGATTCCGGCGTTCACCACGAATCCGATCACGGCCGCGTCGCCGGCGATCAGCTATGCCGAGGGGAACGACCAGAAGCGGTACGAAGCGAAGTTGACGGGCCAGCTCGGCGCGCGGCAGACATTGGCCGCCTCGTGGTTCGGCATCAACACGAAGGGGACGAACGCGCGGTTCTCGAACAACTTTTACGACGAAGCCAGCCTCACCGAGCGCGTCGATCCGGAGTCGCTGCTGGCGGTTCATTACAACGCCAATCTGCGCACCAATTTGCTGGCCGAGGGGCACTACTCGGCGCGCAAATTCTCCGACCGCACCGGCGCAATGACCACCGACCTCATCGCCGGCACCGTCCTCCTCGATCGCGCCAACAACAACACGCGATTTCACGCGCCATCGCTCTGCGACATCTGCGATGCGGAACAGCGCAACAACGACGACGTCCTGCTCGAGGTCCACGACTTCTTCGATGCGAAATCGTTCGGCAGCCACGATCTCGTCGCCGGCGTCGATCGCTTCGCCGAGCGGCGTTACGCGAACAACCATCAGTCGGGCAGCGACTTCTCGATCTTCGTGACGCGCGTCCAGTACAAGGATGGCGTCATCTATCCGGTCATCACGCCGTCGAATGCTGCAGGCGGCGGCACCTTCATCCGCTGGAATCCGATCCTCGTGCCGGCCACCGCGAACGACCTGCGCACCGATTCCGCGTTCGTCAACGACACGTGGAACGCGACGTCGCGCCTCACCTTCACGCTCGGCGCGCGCTTCGATCGCAATCATGCCGAGGATGCGGATGGCGTGGTGAGCTCAAATGATCACAGACTTTCGCCGCGGCTCTCCGCGCAGTTCGACGTTCGCGGCGACGGGCGGCATCGCTTTAGCGCTTCGTTCGCCGACTACGCATCGCGCATCGCCGACAGCATCGCCTCGTCGAATCAGGCCGCGGGCAACGCTGCCGCGATCGATTTCGCGTATCGCGGTCCGGCCATCAACAACGGCACGCTGACGGTGCCGATGGATGAAGCGATCCGCCGCATCTTCGATTACTTCAACACGCAGCAAGGCGGCACCGGTAACGTGACGGCGATCAATCTGCGCGCGAACGGCTCGCGCACGATCCCCGGCTACGCGACCTATTTCGACGGCGAGCTCGCCTCCCCCTCGGTGCGCGAGATCACGGCCGGATACGGCGCCGCCATCGGCAAGAGCGGATTCGCGCGTGTCGATTACATCCATCGCGACTGGCGCGATTTCTATGCCGCCAGCGTGACGACAGCGACTCGCAAAGCGAACACGCCGCTCGGCATCCCGGTCGATCTGACGCTGGTTCGCAACAGCGACAACCTTCAGCGGCAGTATCGCGGCGTGCAGATGCAGGCGCGCTGGTCGCCGGGGCCGTTCGAATTCGGCACCCACTACACGTGGTCGAAGCTGCGCGGCAACGACGACGGCGAGAGCGGAACGACCGGCGCGGTCGCGAACACGGATCGCACACTTTTCTATCCAGAATACTTCAACTACAGCCGCGTGTCGCCGATCGGCTATCTGGCCGGCGATCAGCGCCACCGCCTGCGCGCGTGGGCCGGCTATCGCGTCGCCGTCGGCACCGGTGCGCTCGAAGCGACGCTGCTGCAGAGTTACGACTCCGGACTGCCGTACTCGATCGCCGGCGCGATCAATCTCACGCGCTACACCGGCGCTCCGGCGAACCTCGGCTACGCGACGGTGCCGAACGGTCTCTACTACTTCAGCGGACGCGGCGAGCTGCGCGCCGAAAGCATTCGCTCCACCGATCTGGCATTGCGCTACAGCATGCGCATCGCGGCGCTGGAGTTCTTCGCGCAGGGCGATCTGCTCAACGCCTTCAACAACGCATCTCTCTTCGATCCGAAAGTCCTCGGCACGACCGTCAGCACGGCGGCGACGTCGGCAACGTTCGCCCCGTTCGATCCCGCGAAACAGACGCCGATCGAATGTCCGCGCGGCGCCGCCGCCGCGACGTGCACGGCCATGGGCGCGAATTACCAACTGGCGACGAATTTCGGACAGGCGCTGAACAACCTCGCGTATCAATCGCCTCGCACGGTGCGGATGTCGCTCGGAGTCCGCTTCTGACGACTAGGCCGTTTTGGCTGCGCCGCCGCTCTCCGCCGCGATCGCCTCATCCTCGGTGCTGTAAATCTTGAAGACCGCATCGAGCTTGGCGAGCTTGAGCAGTTTCAGGATGCGCTCCGAAGGGTTGACGAGGATCAGCTTGCGGTTCTGTCCGGAGAACTTGCCGAGGTAGCCGACCAGCTCACCGATGCCTGTCGAGTCGATGTAATCGATCTTCGTGAAATCGATGATGGCGTTGGTGCTCTCGTTCTTCAGCACGGTCTCCAGCGCCGCGGAAAAAAACTCCGCGCTCTCGCCGAGTTTTATGAGACCTTCCACATAAAGAATCGTGAAGTTCTCGGTGTGCTTTTTTTCGACGATCAAGTTGCCTCCCCGTGTTCGCCGCGAGAGTAGCAAATCTGGGACCACAGCCCCGGCTGCTACGCCGGCAGCAACGTCTCGATGCTGTCCACCATGTCGCCGAAGGTCTTCATGGAGCGGGCCCGATCATCGGGGATGGAGATGTGAAACTCCTCCTCGATGGCGAAAAGGATGGTCAGAGCATCGAGGGAGTCGATGCCGGCATCGGCCAGCGGCGTCTCCAGCGACAGCTTGTCGTCCGGGACGTCCTTCTCCTTGCGGACGATGGCGATCAGTTTCTCTTCGATCTCAGAGCGCGTCATCGGCCCGCTATGATAACCGCGATGCGCCGGCGCTACTGGCTACTCTACCCCGCGTGGTTTCTGCTCTGCGCGATGCTTTTTTTCGCGATGCGAAATCGCGAGGATCCATCGCGGCGCCCGGGACGAATTCTGAGCAACGATGCGGCCGTCCGCGCGCTGGCGATCCTGCGTCGGCCGGGATACGAAGCGGTTCACATCGCTGGTGAGGGCAATCGGTGGGTCGTTCTCTGCGATCGCGTGCCGCATAGCGGACTTTCCGACGCGGTCGTGGTGGAGCTGGATTCGACGGATGGACATCTGATGACGATTCGAAACCCGATCCGCAGATGACGCAGATAGACGCAGATGGATAAGCTCTCCCCGTGAAACTCACCCCGATGCTCGAGCAGTACTTCGAGATCAAGCGCCAGGTCCCGGACGCGATCCTCTTCTACCGGCTCGGCGATTTCTACGAGATGTTCTTCGAGGACGCGGAGAAAGCCGCGCCGCTGCTCGATCTCGTCCTGACCGCGCGCAACAAGGGGCAGGAGCACGAGGCGCCGATGTGCGGCGTGCCGTATCACTCCGCCGACGGCTACATCGCGAAGTTGATCCGCCACGGATTGCGCGTGGCCATTTGTGATCAGACCGAGGAGGCGTCGGCGACGAAAGGGCTGGTGCGTCGCGAGATCGTGCGCATCGTTACGCCGGGGACGGCGACCGAGAGCTTCATCGTCGAGCGGGAGAGTTGTTATCTGCTCGCGTTGGGCGTGGGGAGTGGGGGTTGGGGGGTGGGAGCAAAAGCGGCAGCACCTGCGGCCGCACCGCTTGGATCGTCGGGTTCAGCTCCCACACCCCACTCCCCACTCCCCACCCCCCTCGGCGCCGCCTATCTCGACGTTTCCACCGGCGATTTCTTTGTGACGACGTACGTCGATCCCGACGATGCGCGCCTGGCCGACGACATCGCCCGCTTCGCGCCGCGCGAGGCCATCTTTCCGCGCGAGGCGGAGTTCCGGCTGGAGATTCCGTCGAATCCGGTCGAACCGTCGCTGTTCGAAATCGCCGGCGCGCACGACTATCTCTCGAAGCATTTCGGCACGCAGTCGCTGCGCGGATTCGGGCTCGAAGGCGATGACCCCCGAATCGGCGCGGCCGGCGCCGCGTTGCGCTATGCGTCGGCCAGTCACAGGCGTCCGCTTGATCACGTGCTGTCGTTGCGCGTCGACAACGAAGCGGACTTTCTTCAGCTCGACGCGGCCACGCTCGCCAATCTGGAGATTCTCGACTCGCGCGATGCGACGCGCCCGCGCGCCTCGCTCTGGAGCGTCGTCAACGCCACGCGATCGGCGATGGGTGGACGGATGCTGCGTCAGTGGCTCACACGTCCGCTGAAAGTGCACGACGCGATTTTCGATCGCCACGATGCCGTCGATGAGCTAACCCGCTCGCGCGCCATCCTCGAAGTGATGACGCAGCGTCTGTCGAAGATCGCCGATCTCGAACGGCTCGCCTCGCGCGTCACGCTACGCAGCGCCACGCCGCGCGAATGCCTGGCGCTGGCCGACTCTCTGCTGATGGCCGGCGATTTGCGGACGTCGATGGCTCCGCTGAATGGACCGTTACTGAAGCGGCTGCGCGACGCGCTCGATCCAATCCCGCCGGTGGTCGACCGCATCGCCGCAACGCTTGCCGACAATCCGCCGCCCAACCTCCGCGACGGCGGCGCGATCAAGGCCGGCGTCGACGCCGAACTCGATGAGCTGCGCGCCATTGCCCGCGATTCGAAATCGATCCTCGTCGAGATCGAAACCCGCGAACGCGAACGCACCGGCATTGGGTCGCTAAAGGTTCGTTTCAACTCCGTCTTCGGCTACTACATCGAAGTCTCGAAAGCGAACGTCGCCAAAGTTCCTGACGACTACATCCGCAAGCAGACGCTCGTCAACGCCGAGCGCTACATCACGCCCGATCTCAAAGTGCTCGAAGAAAAAATCGTCGGCGCCGAGGGGAAGGCGATCGTCATCGAGGAGCGGCTGTATGGCGAATTGCTGGAGAACGTCGCGCGTATGACCGGCGCGATTCTGGCGACGGCGCGCGCGGTTGGGCAGGTCGACGCGTTGTCGTCGCTTGCGACGATCGCCGTGCGGCATCGCTACGTGCGCGCTTCGCTCTCCGAGACTGCCGAGATCTGCATCGAGGATGGACGCCATCCGGTCATCGAGGTCATCGCCTCCGATCGCTTCATCCCCAATCACACCGACGTCGAACGCGACCGCAACGGAATCCAGATCATCACCGGGCCGAACATGGGCGGCAAGTCGACGTATCTGCGTCAGGTCGCGCTGATCGTTCTGCTCAATCAAATCGGCAGCTTCGTTCCCGCCGCCAACGCGCGACTCGGCATCTTCGACCGCATCTTCACGCGCGTCGGCGCGTCCGACCAGCTCGCGCGCGGCGAATCGACGTTCATGGTGGAGATGCACGAAACCGCGAACATCCTCAACAACGCCACCGACCGATCGCTGATCATCCTCGACGAAGTCGGCCGCGGCACGGCCACGTTCGACGGCCTGTCGCTGGCCTGGGCCATCATCGAATACATCCACGACACACCCTCGCGCGGCGGCATCACGCTCTTTGCCACGCACTACCACGAGGTCACCGACCTGGCGAAGACGAAGCCGCGCGTCGCCAACTACAGCGTGGCCGTGAAGGAGTGGAACGAGCAGATCATTTTCCTGCGCAAGGTTGTGGAAGGCGCCGCCGACAAGAGCTACGGAATCCAGGTCGCGAAGCTGGCCGGCATCCCGCGCTCGATCACCGACCGCGCCCGCGAAATCCTGACGACACTGGAACGAAAGGAGCGGGATGTCGTCGCCGAGACGCAGAAGCGTGTATCCCCTGTCGCACAACTTTCCCTCTTCGGTGGCGCGCAACTCGAGGTGATTGATGAATTGCGCGGGCTGGCCATCGAGACGCTCTCCCCCATCGAAGCGTTGAACGTGCTCGATCGAATGCAGCGCAAAGTGCGGTGAATCTACGTACCCACCGATGGAGCGCGCTTTATCGTCGCCGATAGCGACACGGACGGTATCCGAGTTCCACGAGCAGGCCGGTGGACGCGGCATTTTCAGCACTGAAGGTCACTTGAAAATCAGCATCCCGGTTTCGAACGAATAGTCCTCGAGCACATTGTCGTCCTCGTCGCAGATCTGGATCCGGGCCTCGGCCACCCTCGGGAATGTCAGGTGCTCCCAGATAACGTCGTCCATCATCCAGACGATTTCGCCTCGGGGGGCGTACACCTTCAGCTTGCGCGCCGGTCCCTGTCGGATCTTGAGCGCGAACTGTTTCATGAAATTGGTCGCGATGTACCTGTCGTTGAACTGCAATCCGACGTCGCAGCCGAGAAGATAGATCGAGCCAAAGCGGTCGTGGTTGAGACCAGCGCCCATCAGGGACGTGTACAACTCGAGCGGGCTGCGGTCCATGAACCGTTCATCGTTCCCATGGCCGGAGATGACCAGCGTTTCCTTCTTGTCCAGAAACCTGTCGGTGAAGCTACGGTTGTCGCTGAGCGAGTTTCTTTTCAGCGAGTGGATTGAGATGGCCTTGCTATCGCCATACTTGATCTTCAGCCAATTCGTTTTCGCGGTGCGCTCGGGATCGTTCTCACCGAAGTAGATGATCACCGAAGACCTCCATGCTCGATTGTGGGGGAAGGCGCCATTTTAGCCTGAACCGCCCGCTGACGGACTTGAGTCCGCGACGGCGAATCGTTCGCATTCAACGGCGACGCTCTTCGTAACGACTCACGTTGCACGAATCCCGCATAATTACCCGTCATGCACAAGCCTCTTATCGGCATCGGCTCGGACGTCGTTCAGAAACAGGGAGAACGCGACCGCGCCTTTGTCTACACGACCTACATCGAATCGCTCAAACGCGCCGGCGCGGTGCCGGTGCTCATTCCGCCACAGCCCGAGAATGCGGCGGACCTCGCCGAAACGCTCGATGGCATCCTCCTGGCCGGCGGCGACGACTGCGATCCCGCCGAGTATGGCGAGGAGAAACATCCGAGCTGCGAGACGATGGACCCGCGTCGCCAGAAGAACGATCTCGGGCTCGCCAGACTGGCGCGCGAACGTGGCATCCCCACGCTCGGCATCTGCCTCGGCGTCCAGGTCATGAATGTGGCCGCCGGCGGATCGCTCATTCAGGACATCGATTCGAACATCGATCATGCCAGCGAACCGAGCGATCGTCATCGCCATGACGTCCATATCGACTCCTCGACGAAGCTCGGACGCATTCTCGGCGATCAGGAGTTCAACGTGAACTCGTCGCACCATCAGGCCATCGGCCGCGTCGCCGACGGACTGCGCGTTACCGCCAAAGCGCCGGATGGAATCGTCGAAGGACTCGAAGATCCGTCGCATCCTTTCTATGTCGGCGTGCAATGGCACCCCGAGGACATGCCGGGAGAATCGTCGGCCTCGGCGATTTTCGGCGCGTTCGTCGAAGCGGCGCGCAGGTACGCGCGCGAAAAGCAAAATGCAGCGGCGGATTTGTCACCGGTCGGTGCCGCGCCTTCGGAATAGCGACTTTCCCGGTGCCGTTTGCGACCGGCGAACGGGAGGATTTACGTGAAACGGATTGCCCTGCTTGCCGCGGTTGCGTTGCTGTTCGTACAGCAAGCCTCCGCGTCGCCGTGGCTGAAAGACGTCGCCTCGGCGCAGAAAATCGCGAAGGAAAAGAATCAGCTCATCTTCGTCGATCTCTTCGCCGACTGGTGCGGCTGGTGCCATCGCTTCGAGCAGGAAGTGATTCCTTCGCAGAGTTTTCAGAACGCCACGGACAAGATGGTCCTGCTCCGCCTCAACACCGAGGATGGAAAGGATGGATCGAAATTCGCGCGCGATTTTTCGGTGAGCTCGCTGCCGACCTTCCTCGTGCTCAACAAAGATCTGATGATCGCCGGAATCATCAAGGGCTACTCGCCGGCGAAGGAGTTTGCGACGGCCCTCGGCGACGCTGAGGTCAAGTACAACGACTTCATGAAACGCGCAGCCGACGAGGGCTCGATCTCGAAGGAGTACGCGAAACGCCTGGCGCTGGCGAAGGAGTTCGAGGCACGCGCCGCATACGCGCAGAGCGAAGCGCGGCTGAAGAAGCTCGTCGCTGAGCCGGGCATCCCCGCGACGGTTCGCGACGACACCTACTTCGAGCTCGCATTGACGCAGATTCTGCAGAAGAAGTTTTCGGACGCGAAAGCGACCATCGCCAAATTCGCGACGGTGCAGAACAAGGGCGACTCCTACGAGCGCTCGCGCCTCCTGATCGGCGACATCTACCTGCAAACCGGCAACGTTCCGGGCGCGATCGAGGAGTACAAAGCCTTCAAGGCGAAGTACCCGAACTCTGCTTACAACCACAACCTCGACATGATGATCCCGCAGCTCGAGCGTCAGCTCGGCGGCCCGCGTAAGCAGTAGTTGAAAGGCGGAATGTTGCGCGGTCTTTTTGTAGCCTGTTCACTCCTCGCAACGACTGCCTTCGCGCAGATCTCCTCCTTCGGCGGCGCCGCCAGCAACATCCCGGGGCAGGAGCTCGTCAAGCTCACCGGCTCCGTCAATGAACGCCATGCGGCGGAAGTCAAAGGCGTCGTCACCGCGACGATCGAAAGCGGCTGGCACATCAACTCCAACAAGCCGCTCGACGACTTCGTCATCCCGACGAAGCTGTCGTTCGACGGAACCGAGCTCGTTTCCGCTCAGTATCCGCAACACACCGTGCGCTCCTTCACCTTCAGCGGCGGACAGAAGCTGGCCGTTTACGAAGGGACGATTCAGATCCCGTTCACCGCGAAGCTGCAGAGCGGCGACACGATCAAAGGCAAGCTGCACTACCAGGCTTGCAACGACACGGTTTGCCTTCCGCCGCGCGATGCGGAGGTCACGATCGATGCGAATGTCGTCGCGGCCACGACGCCCGCGACATCGTCCAGCTTCACTCCCCTCTCCGCCGCACCGAAAGGCGCCGCGCCGATCGGCAACGATCGCCTTTCCGCCGCGTATGCCGAGCACGGGCTGCCGCTGACGCTGCTCATCCTCTTCGTCGGCGGACTGGCGCTGAACCTCACGCCGTGCGTCTTTCCGATGATCCCGATCACCGTCGGCTTCTTCGCCATGCAGAGCGACGGACGCCGCTCGCGCCGCTTCGCGCTGTCGCTGGCGTATGTCCTCGGCATCGTCATCACCTACTCCGCCCTCGGCGTTTTCGCCGCATTGAGCGGACGGATGTTCGGCTCCTGGCTGCAATCGCCCGCGGTGCTGATCGGCTTCGCCGCTCTGATGCTCGTGCTCGCGTCGTCGATGTTCGGCGTGTGGGAGTTCCGCGTCCCGCAATTCATCACCAACCGCTCCGCCGGCCGCGCGGGCGTCGCCGGCGCGCTGACGATGGGCCTCTTCGTCGGCATCGTCGCGGCGCCGTGCGTCGGACCCGTAGTCGTGGCGCTCTTCACGCTGGTCGCGGCGATCGCGAAACCAACCATCGGCATGGCCATGTTCGCGACGCTCGCCTTCGGACTCGGCTTTCCGTACCTGATCGCGCTGAATGTTTTCCCGAAACCGGGCGAGTGGATGGTGCAGGTCAAGAAGGCGATGGGCTTCGTCCTCATCGCCATGGCCTTCTATTTTCTTCGCGCGGTCATCGGCGAAACGCCCTTCCGCCTCGGCGTCGCCGCGAGCCTGCTCATCGGCGCAATCTTTCTCTTCATGAGCCGCGGTCCGCGCGGACGTTTCATGCGCCTGGCCTGCGCCTTCATTCTGCTCGCCGGCGGCATCGCATTTCTCATCCCGCCGCACAAAGGCGTTGAGGTGCAGTGGCAGAAGTATGACGCGGCCGTTGCCTCGGCGACCGGCAAGCCGATCGTGATCGACTTCTTCGCCGCGTGGTGCATCCCGTGTAAGGAGCTCGACGAGAAGACGTTTAGCGACGCCGCAGTCGCGAAGGACCTCGATCGCTTCACGCGCATCAAAGCCGATCTCACCAACGGCGACGATCCGGCCGTGAAGGAGCTGACCAAACGCTATGCGATCGTCGGCGTCCCCACCGTCGTCTTCATCGACTCCTCGGGACACGAACAGCAGCAACTTCGCCTGACCGGATTCGAAAACGCGAAGCAATTCCTGGCGCGCACGCAGCAGGTGAAGTGACCACTCTTTCATTGGATGATGTCCAGCGCGTACGCGAACGGATCGCGCGCGCCCACGAGCTCGCGAACGCGCGCTTCCGTGAGGCCTTCGAATCGGGAACGAGTCCCCTGCCGCCGAAGGCGCACATGGCCATGCAGGCCGCGGCGCTGCTCGAATGCGCGCAAGGCGTTCGCGTTCGCGGCGAGATTCGCTACGACGTCTTCGACGACGAAAGCACGCCTTATGTTGAACGCGGACGTCCGGTCTACGAAGCCTTCGATGTCGATCGCAATGCCGAGGCGATCTTCGAATACTGGCTGATCATCAGCGACATCGTCGGCGCAACGTCGTGGCGCATGACGCGCCTGATCGCGACGGCGGACGACTACGACGCCGCGCTGATGCGCATGCAATCACCGCAGATCGTCCGCGCGCTGATCGTCACGCACCTTCCCTCGGTCGAAACGCGCGACGACGGCACCGCGCTGCTCGAAGCAACGGTCTACACGCGCGCCGAGGAGGAGCGGATCGAACGGAGACAACTCCTCCTCGACGTCCACAACGAGTTCCACTACCACGGGCGGGCGTTGCTGGCGGAAGGTAGGGGTGGGGTGCGCGTCTAGGGGGACGGTTCACGCGGAGCTCGCGGAGAGGCGGAGCATGGCTTTTCTCCGTCCCTCCGCGTGCTCCGCGTGAAATCGTCACCCCTCAATCACTCCCGCGACAATCTCGTAAGCCTTCAACTCATGCCCCAAAAAGTTCCGCCGAAAAAACGCGGCCAGTGAGCGAACTTCGATCAACGCATCGCGAGCAACGTCGGCGACGGCAAACTCCCCCACCGGCAGACGCATGATCGCCTCGAGCACATCGGCGACAGCATTCGCAATCACCTGCGCATTCGACGCACCGCAGTTCGCGCAAACAAATCCATGCGCGGCTGAATCGAACCGCAGCGGACGCCCCAGAGGTCCATCGCACGCATTGCAGTTCCGCAGCGACGGCAGCACTCCCGCCAACCGCAGGATCCACACCTCCGCATACGCCACCACCCGCAACGGCGCGGCGCCGTCGAGCAGCGCCTCGGTGGTCCGATCGAGCAGCCGGTAGATTACTTCCGCTGGATCGCCCGACTGCGCGAACGTATCGACCGTCTCCGCCAGATACGACGCCGCTACACTCGCCGCCAGATTCTGCTGCGCCGGAAAGAGCGAGCGGATCAGATCGACCGACTCGATGCGCACGATCTCCTCCGACTCCCGCTCCACATACCCGATGTTCACTTTCGCCAATGGTTCCAGCGACGCCCCGAACCGCGTCCGCATCGACCGCGCCCCATACGCGTACCCCTTCACCTTCCCATGCTCCGGCGTAAGAAACACGACCAGCTTGTCCCGCTCCCGCGCCGGAAACGTGTGCAAGATGATCGCCTCGGTGCGTTGGAGCCGCATGCGAGTGAGAGTACATTGGATGGAAGCCGCTGTTGAGTCGGCGCGTTCGGAGGTTCGATGGGATACCGAGTAGTGCTTCACGAGTCCGAGGAAGGCTTTGACGTCGCCTGCCCGGGATTGCCCGGCTGCTGGTCGCAAGGCGCGACCGAAGCCGAGGCGCTGGACAACATCCGATCGGCAATTGAGCAGTACCTCGAAGCGGTCGCCACACTGACCGCAGGCTCCGACGTGCGCGAAGTTGAAGTCGCCTTGAGCTGATGCCGAAGCTTGCCGGAGTCGATCACCTCGACGCGGTGCGTGCGCTCGAACGAGCTGGATTCCGTATTCTTCGACAGGGAAAGCACATAGTGATGACTGACGGTGTCCGCGTCGCCATCATTCCCCGCCACAATTCCAGTCAACGCGTTCACGATGGGCGGTATCATCCGAGATGCCGGGATGAGCATCGACGAGTTTAAGCGTCTGTTGTAAGAAACACAGCGGCTAGAATTCGAAAATGAGCTCTCTCAAAAATACGCGGCCTGACGACGCGCCGCCGCCATCGTACGATCCAGCCGTGTATGGCCCGATCTATCGTGAGTTTGCGGCCGAAGACAGCCAGCTTGCGGAAGAAGGCATGTCCGATTACATCGCCGGCCTACTGGCTGAGGATCGTGACTGATCTCCGATTCCTCTCCTCTCCGCGTCTCCGCGCCTCCGCGTGAACCGGTTTGCGCGACGCTCGGCTAAGCTCCCGCGAATGCAACTTGCCGTCACGATTCACGAGAAGACGCCTGAAATCACGATCGACGTGATCCGCGCGCTCGACGCGGACTATGACGCGATCGAAGTTCGTGCGGATACGTTCGGGCAGAATCCCGTCGATTGGAACGCGATCCGCGCGGCGACGGCAAAGCCGATCATTGCGACCAATCGTGGCGGTGGACATGTCGATATCGACGCGGCGCTTGCGGCAGGAATCGATTTGGTCGATGTCGAGTGGCCGGGAGAGTTTGCGGATACGGATCGCGTCGTCCTCTCCCATCACGACTACGACGGGATGCCGGACATCGACGAGCTGCTGCGGCGGATGCAAGCGCGGCACGTCAAGATTGCGGCGACACCGCACAACTTCGCCGACAACGCGCGGCTGCTTGCCGCACTCGGAAAGCATGGCACGACGATCATCGGCATGGGCGCGCGTGGGTTGTACTCACGCATCCTCGCGCCGTTCTTTGGATCGGAGTTCCAGTTCGTCAGTGTTGATGAGACACGCTCCGCAGCGCCGGGACAACTGACGTTGCAGCAGGCGCTGGCGATTTATGGTTCGAATCGCGAGGCGTTGGGAGCGGACACGATCTTCGCCATCGTCGGTAATCCCGCGTCGCACAGCGCATCGCCAGCCATTCACAACGCCATCTTTCGCGAGCGCGGGATCGCGGCGGCGTATTCGATTTACGAGACCGATGATTTTCTCGACATCGCCGCGCCGTTCGCGCGCGGTGAGCGCTTCGCGCCGGATGGGCTTTCGATCACCGCTCCGTTCAAGGAAGAGGCGATGACATTCGCGGAATCGATCGACGCGGACATTCGCGCGAATGCGCGCGAAGCGGGAGCAGTGAACACGCTCGTCCGCATCGGAGGGCGAATCGTCGCTGACAACACCGATGTCGATGGTTTCGAAGCGCTGATAAAAATGACGGACGCGCGAACGGCGGCGGTCATCGGAGCCGGCGGCACCGCGCGTGCGGCGCTGGTCGCGTTGCGCCGCGCAGGCATCGAGACCACAGTCTTCAACCGCACCGCCAGCAAACTCGACGCGCGGCCACTCGATCAGTTGCGCGCATTCCGCGGCGATCTCGTCATCAATACGTTGCCGCGGAATGTGGCCGTGGCGCTGCCCATTGCCGGTACCATCATCGAAGCGGCGTACGGCGGCGAATCGCACGCGACGTTCAATGGGCTCAATCTCCTTCGCGCGCAAGCGGTGAGGCAGAGCGAGCTGTTTCTCGAGGCCTGTAAATGAATCTGGATGATCTGCGCAGGGACTACGACATCGTTCCCATCGTGCGCGAGTTGAGCGCGGACGCCATCACGCCCGTCGCAGCGTTCGCCGCGCTTTCGGGCGATAGCGAAGCGTTTCTTCTCGAGAGCGTTGAGCGCGGCGAGAACGTCGGCCGCTATTCCTTCGTCGGATTCGAGCCGCGGCGCAGTCTGCGCTTCGATGAAACGACTCCCGATCCGATTGCACTGCTGAACAACGAGCTGCGCCCGCTGCGCGTCTATCGCGAAGACACCCTGCCTCCGTTTTTCGGAGGCGCGGTCGGCTTCTTCGGCTACAGCGTGGCCGGGTGGACGGAGCGCATCCCCGACTCGCACCCGAACAACTGCGGCATCCCCGACGCGCGGCTGCTCTTCTTCGACAACGTCGTCGTCTTCGATCACGTCAAACAGCGGCTCTACGTCATCGTCAATCTCTTCACCTCCGATGCTCATGCCTCGTTCGACGAAGCCAACGCGCGGCTCGACCGTGCCCTCGAAAAGCTGCGCGGAGCGCGCCTGGATCTGCTCGCGTTTCCTGACGACGTGCGCGAGGCGGAGTTCACGCCGAACATCCCGCGCGAAGATTTCGAAGCCGTCATCAACGCCGCGAAAGAGGAAATCGTCTCCGGCGAAATCTTTCAGATCGTCCTCTCGCAGAGCTGGAGCACCGACTTTCCCGAGCACGACGCGCTCACGCTCTACCGCGTGCTGCGCTCGATCAATCCGTCGCCGTACATGTTTATGCTGCGGACGCCGGAGTGCACGCTCGTCGGTGCGTCGCCGGAAATGCTCGTGCGCGTCGACGGCACGCGCGCTGAGACGCGACCGATCGCCGGCACGCGCAAGCGCGGCGCAACGCACGAAGAGGACGCCGAGTTGGAACGCGCGCTCGTCGCCGACCCGAAGGAACAGGCCGAGCACCTCATGCTCGTCGACCTCGGCCGCAACGATCTCGGACGCGTCTGCGTCAGTGGCTCCGTCTTCGTCACCGACTTTGCGCACATCGAACGCTACAGCCACGTCATGCATCTCGTCACCAACGTCGAAGCGACGCTGCGCGACGACCGCACGCCGGTCGATCTCTTTCTCTCCTGCTTCCCTGCCGGCACGCTCACCGGTGCGCCGAAGATCCGCGCGATGGAGCTGATCGACATGCACGAAACCACACGCCGCGGACCGTACGGCGGCGCCGTGGCCTACTTCGCGTTCAGCGGCAACATGGACTCGTGCATCGCCATTCGCACGATCGTGCTCTCGAAAGGCCAAGCCTCGATTCAGGCCGGCGCAGGGATCGTGTACGACTCCGATCCGGCGCGCGAATACGAGGAGACGATGAGCAAGTCGGCGGCGCTAAAGCAGGCCATCAGCGTCGCGAAAACCGTCACAGCAGCCCGGCCTCCAACGCCTTGAGCACGGCGCGGGTGCGATCGCGCACACCGAACTTGGCCAGGATGCTCGACACCTGATTCTTGATCGTCCCCTCGGCAGTCCCAAGCGCGTGCGCGATCTCTTTGTTCGAGTAGCCGCCGGCCATGAGGCGGACCACTTCCAGCTCGCGCGCGGTCAGCTCCTCGATCGGCATCGTGTCGCCAGCGATCGCCGGAGTCGCGCGAAGAAGACGCTGCGTGATTGCGGGCTGGAACACCGTGCCGCCCGCGGCGATGGCGCGAATCGCCTTCATCAGTTGTTGATACGAGATGTCCTTCAGCAGAAATCCGCGCGCGCCGCTGCGGATGGCGTCGAGGACGACCGTCGTGTCGTCGAACGTCGTGAGGACGAGGGTTGGCGGCAGCGCATCGATCGCGGACAACGCACGCAGCACATCCACGCCGCTTTTCTTCGGCATTCGTACATCGAGCAGCAGCACATCGACATCGGCAGTTGGAACGCGCGCGATCGTCTCCGCGCCATCCTCGGCTTCGCCGGCGATGACGATCTCCGCATCCATCTCCAGCAGCGTGCGGATTCCCTGGCGGATGAGGAGCTGGTCGTCGGCGATGAAGACGCGGATCACGAAGAGCTCCGCGCAGGCACGAACGCGGTCAGCGCGAAACCGCGGCCGGCGCCGCTCTCGATGGTCAGCTCGCCGCCGGCGCGTTCGATGCGCTCGCGCATGCCGCGCAATCCGAAGCCGTCGCGAACGGCAGCTCGGCCGCGGCCGTCGTCGCGCGCGTGAACTTCGAACGCGTCGCCGTTGCGGCGCACCGTGATCCAGAGATTTTCGGCGCCCGAATGCCGCGCAGCGTTCGTCACCACTTCCTGCACGCAGCGGAGAATGACCAGCCCGCGCTCGGGATCGTCGATGCGCAACGCGTCGTCGACTTCGAGCTGCACGCGCGGACGCGGCAGATCGGCCACGAGCGTGCGTAACGCGCGGGTGAGGTCGAGACAATCGTCGGCGTTCTTCTCGGCGACGATCGCGCGGACGTCGGCGAGCAGCGTCCTCGCAAGCGCTTGCGCCTTCTCGACGTCGCCGTGCGCCGCGCCGTCCGTGCGCACGAGCGCCGCTTCGAGGTTGAGCGTGAGCGCGGTGAGGTGATGTCCGAGGGCGTCGTGAAGCTCGCCGGCGATGCGAAGGCGTTCGGTGAGCCGTCCGCCGTCGGCGACGAGATCCTGCATCGCGCGAAGCTGGGCGCTCGTGCGCAACTCGCGATCGAGGAGCTCGAACGCGAAGAACGCCAGGATTTGAAATCCGAAATAGGGCGGCGTGAGGAGAAACGCGGACCGTCCGTTCCAGTGAATCGCGACGGCACCGGCGAGGAGCAGCGTCTGGGCGGCGATCCACAGCAGCCCGCGCCGGCGATCGAGCAGCGACGGCAGGCGCATGGCGATCATCACCAGCAGCGCTCCTTCGAATCCGTCGCAGAGGAGCAGCACCATCACCACCACGCAGAGCGCTTCCATCGCCAGCAACGAGCGACGCGGATGCTTGAGATCAGCGAGGAAGAGCGCGCCGAAGAGGACGTATGCAATCGCCCAACGAAGCATCACGCCGGGAGTGTTCGCGCCTTGGATGATGACCGGCAACCCGACCATCAGCCATGCGGTCAGGCCGGCGATGCCGAGGATGCGCGTGTGTGGCATCCCGCGAGGATGTCATAGCGTCGGCGGGTCGTGAATAGGCCGGAAGTCACATGCCGAAAGATGCGCCGAGCGGCACATGCGCCGCCGCCTTGCCGCGCGTACGTTGTGCGGCGGAGGATTTCATCATGCGATTGCTTCTACTCGCCGCACTCATCATCGGCATTACGATTCCCGCCATGGGCGAAGACGATTTTCTGAAAGCGGTCAATTCGGGCGACCTTGCCACCGTGCAGTCGATGCTGGCGCGCGATCCCGCGCTCGCGAATGCAAGGAATGCGAAGGGTACCAGCGCCGTCATCAGCGCGCTGTTCATCAATCAGGGAGAAGGCTTCCTCGATCCGGCCAAGAACGCGATTCTGCAGGCGCTCCTCGCGCACAAGCCGCACTTCGACATCTTCGAGACCGCGGCCCTCGGCACCGCAGCCGATCTCGACGCGATGCTGACGGATGCGGACGCCGTCAAACGTCGCACCCACTTTGGCTGGACGCTGCTGCACATGTCGGCGTTCGGCGGAAACGCCGCAACGACCGAGCTGCTGCTCAAGAAAGGGGCCGCGATCGACGCCCGCGCTGGATCGCACTTCCGCAACACGCCGCTGCAGACTGCGCTTCTCTCCAATCAGTACGCGACCGCGAAGATCCTGCTCGAACACGGCGCCGACGCGCTGGTCCGCCAGTCGAAAGGCTTCACACCAATGCACGAAGGCGCGCTGAGTGGACGAATCGACATCATCCAACTCCTCCTCGACCACGGCGCCGAAATCAACTCCGTCGCCGACAACGGCCAGACCCCGCTGGCCGAGGCCATGCGCGGAAAGCACGAGGATGTGGTCGCGTGGATGAAGACGAAAGGGGCGGTGGTGGGGATCCAGCCGTTCGATGAGGATGGGAAGAAGTAGCGACGGCTGTGACAACGTTTCGTGCGTAGCACTTTGGAGTGCGCGCGGTGACGAGCCGCCGCTTTGGGAGGGCGGTGGAATCGTGGCGATTCGCGTCATGTGATACTTGCCGAAGCGACGCAAGCTCGTCGCATTTCCACCTCCCTCCCAAAGCGGTGGCTCGACGCCACCGCACTCCAAAGCTTCGCAAAATATGCCCCCCGCTGCGCATGTATCAAATGTCGTGAAGAGTCGCGTTCCATGGCGGCGTATCATTCCGCCCCTCATGAACCGCCGATTCAATTGGCAGCTCTGGTTCGGGTTCGCGCTGAGCGTCGTCGCGTTCGCGAGCTACTTCGCGTTGTTTATTCTCTTCCCGGCTACGCGCGACGTGCCGCTGCCGTCGCTGATTCTGTTTGCGATTGCGATCGTTCTGCTGATCGTCGGACTGCGCCGCGCGCAACGCCACCGGCTGCTCGCATGGACCATAACCATCCTCGGCATCGGCGTCGCGGCCTTCTTCTGCTTTGCCATCTTCATCGGTAGCAGGCAACTCCCCGTTTCGGAGACCGCGATTGCCGTCGGCGCGAAGGCCCCGGACTTTGTCCTGCTCGACATTCATCGCCAGCCGGTCGCGCTCGCGCAGCTTCTCGCGGCGCCGTCGAACAAAGGCGTCGTTCTCATCTTCTATCGTGGATACTGGTGACCGTTCTGCAACTCCGAGTTACGGGGTATCGAGCAGCATCTCGCCGATTTCCGCGCCGCCGGCGTCCAGCCGATTGCGATCAGCGTCGACACGCCCGAACAGTCGCGCGCTCTCTGCAACAAAGCCGGCTACACCTTCCCGCTGCTCGCCGATTCGAATGCTGCGACGATCACGCGCTACGGTGTCCTCCACAAAGACGGCGTCGGACGCGGCCACGACATCGCCCGCCCCGCTGAGTTCCTCGTCGACCGCACCGGCATCGTCCGCTGGCGCAATCTCACCGGCGATATCCGCGTCCGCGCACGGCCGGAAGAGATGCTCGAAGCCGCGCGGACGTTGCGCTAGTCAAACTTGAGATCACAATTTGTGATCTCAAACTCGGTCGTCGGGATTGCGCGCTACTTTCCATAAAGATCGATCCAGCGCTAGACTCCGCGGTACAGGAGACAATCATGGCCATTCCAGCGCGCGTCAGCGAGCGCCTCGCCGCAGGCATAAAGAGGTTTCAGCCGATTCTTTCGTCCGCAAAATCGCGCGACGTCAATGAATCTGACACGTCGATGATCGTCGCAGATCTCCTCGCGGAAATCTTCGGCTATGACAAATACAGTGAAGTGACCCGCGAGCTCTGTATTCGCGGCACGTACTGCGACCTCGCAACGCGTCTCGATGGCAAATTCCAGATGATCATCGAAGTCAAAGCGATCGGCCTGGAACTGAAGGACGCTCACGTCAAGCAAGCTGTCGACTACGCCGCAAATCTCGGCGTCGAATGGGTCGCCTTGACGAACGGCAACCTTTGGCGCGTATATCGGGTGATTTTTGCAAAGCCGATCGACGCCGAAATCGTTCTCGATATCGACCTCCTCCAGCTCAACGCCAAGAGCGCGGACCATCTGGAAAGCGTTTATCTCCTCACGCGCGAGAGCATGTTGAAGTCCGGTCTTTACGCGTACCACGATCATCTACAGGCCACGAACAAGTTCTATCTCGCCGCCGTCGTGCTGAGCGATCCCGTTCTGGAAACAGTTCGACGCGAGCTTCGAAGACTGTCGGACGCCAAAATCGAGATCGAAGAACTACGCAACGCGCTGAAGCTTGAAGTGATGAAACGCGAAGTGATCGAAGGTGAGAAGGCTGACGGCGCGCGCAAGAAGGTTTCAAAATCGGCTGGCAAGATGCTGCGTATCCGAAAGGGAAAAGACGACGGCGACGCACAGGCCGAAGCAGATGCCGCTACCGATCTGAAAGCGGCCGGTGACGCGTCGATCATCTTCGACCAAACTTGAGATCACAATTTGTGATCTCAAGTTGCGCGCTTAGACTGCTCGCGTGCAAGTACTTGCGCGCGTGTACCGCGGCGATCAGATCGAGTCATTTCATACCGGATCGATTGCTGTCGTCGACTCCCTCGGACGTCTGCTCGCGTATGCGGGCGAACCTGGATTGCGAACTTGCCTCCGCTCCGCGGCGAAGCCGTTTCAGGCCATTCCGCTGATCGAGTATGGCGGCGTCGATGAGTACGAACTGTCGAGTGAAGAGATCGCGCTCACGTGCGGATCGCATGGCGGCGAGCCGCTGCATATTGCGACCGCGGCCGCGTTGCTGAGAAAAGGCGAGTTCGATGAGTCCGATCTCCTTTGCGGCGCGCACGTTCCTTACGATGAGAAAGCGGCGGCGGAACTTCGCGCGGCGGGCGACGAGCCGTCGGCGCTGCACAACAACTGCTCGGGAAAACATGCCGGCATGCTGCTGGCCACGCAGGTGATGGATGTTCCGTCGAACGACTACATCGATGCCGCGCATCCGCTGCAGGAAACCATGCGCGCCACACTGGGCGACTTCGCCGATCTCGATCCGGACGAGATTCCGATCGCCATCGACGGCTGCGGCGTTCCCGCGTTCTTCCTCTCGCTGCAGCGAACCGCATTCGCGTATGCGCGGCTGATGGCGAGTACGGAGAGCGGCATCGCGGGTGCGTTGGAACGCTATGCCGGCAGCGCGTCGCAGATCGTCACCGCCATGACCGGCTACTCGCAATACGTCGCCGGCGCCTGGAGCATGACGACCCCGCTGATGCAGGCATTCGGCGGCGAGCTGCTCGCGAAAGAGGGCGCCGAGGGGTTGTATGCGATGGCGATGGCACCGTCGCTGGTGGGGGCGTTGACCGGACGGCTGCGCGTCGCTGATGATGTCGCGGTCGGCATCGCGCTGAAGATCCACGACGGCTCGATGGCGCGCGGCCGCAATCCAGTCATCCTGAAGACTCTCGAAATCCTCGGCGCCGACATTTCCTCGGCTCCGGAGTTGCAACCGTATCGCCGTCAGCAAGTGTTGAACGTCGCCGGAAAAATCGTCGGCGAAGTCCGGGCCGAGCTCGAGTTGGAGATGTTATGAAATCAGAAAGCGGAAAGCAGAAAGCAGAAGTGAACCGCAGTATCAGCACAGTTCAGATCGGCGGAGCATTTCTGCTTTCTGCTCTCTGCCTTCTGCCTTTCGGATGCCGTACGGTCGGCGTGTCGAAGACCAGCGGCGGCTACGCGGAGATCGCGCCCACGATCGCGGCGGAAATGATTCTCGACAGTCAGCAGATCGTCGTCATCGACGTGCGGCCGTCGTCCGCGTATCGCGGTCCCGAGGGGCACATTCCGGGAGCGATCAGCGCGCCGTTCGAGACCATCGAGATGCGGCTGCCCGAGTTGCTGCCGTATCAGAACCAGACCGTGCTCGTTTACGGCGAGACCGGTGAGGATGGCGCGGTGGCGGCGCAACTGCTGACCGTGGCCGGCTTCCGCAACGTCGTCCACGTCAACGGCGGCATCAAGGAATGGATTGAACGCGGCTACCGCACTGTTAACGCGCAATGATTTGAATCCGGTCCGATAGGAATTGACGATGAAACGAGCACTTCTGGCCACGTCGCTGGCCCTCATCCCCTTCTGTGTCATGGCGCAACGCGCGCCGACGCTCGCCAGTGCACTGACCAACTTCGCGTCGCGATCGCTGGCGAAATGTCCTGAAGCCAAAATCAGCGTGTCGCCGCTTGGCCAGGAAGGTCCGCGCGGTTTCATGCTGTACACCTTGACGCAGGAATCGAGCGACCCGAGCTGCCAGCGCAAGACGTACATGCTGCACTCGCCGGTCAGCGGCCAGGTTTTGATCGGGACGATCTTCTCGCTGCCGCCGGACGCGCGGCCGCTCACGGTGCGGATCGCCGAAGTGGGAAGCGCCGCGCTGAAAGAGCCTGTGTCGGCTACGGTCGCGCCCTTTCCTCTGCCCGATGGCATTCACGCCGTCTCGATCGTCAAGCAGTCGAAGGCGGCCGGCGGCGGCTTCACGTATCACGGCTTCGTCGACGCTTCGAACGGTTTTCTGATCGTCGGCACGCGCGGAAATCTCAACGCCGATCCGGGCAAGACGCTCGTCGAATCGATCGGCCTCGCCGGCGCGACGCGACGTGGCAATCCAAAATCGAAGGTTCAGATCATCGAGCTCTCCGACTTCGAGTGCCCGACCTGCGCGAGGGCGCACAAGAAGGTAGAGCCGATCATCGCGAAGAACCTCGACAAGGTCGACTACTACCGTCTCGACCTCCCGCTCTTCGAGCATCACGAGTGGGCCCTCGCCGCCGCCCTCGGCGCGCGCGCGATTTCGAAGGTGGCGCCGGCGAAGTATTGGACCTACGTGAACTTCGTCTACGAAAATCAGGAGACGATCGGCAAGCAGCCGTTCGACAAGTTCTTCCAGAATTGGATCGAAGACAACGACATCAACTGGAAAGCGATCGAGAAGATCTACAAATCACCGGCGGAGAAGAAAGCGCTGATCGAACAGGTCAGCCGCGCGTTCGACAACGGCGTCCTGTCTACGCCGACCTACATCATCAACGGCCAGGTCCTCGGATTCGGGCCGGAAGGGCAGTTCACGATCGACGCAATCAAGAGCGCGCTGGGCGTGAAGTAGGAGTCTCATCGGGAGTCGTCGCGACGTTTGATGCTTGCACCACTCGGTGGGCACATTTCGCGAAGCTTTGGAGTGCGGTGGCGATCGAGCCACCGCTTTGGGAGTGAGGGGGACGGGAGACCATCGCGCAGACGTAGCAAGAATCACATGCTACGTATCGTCACGATTCCACCGCCCTCCCAAAGCGGTGGCTCGGTCGCCACCGCACTTCCATGAGAAGGCCATCATCTGTCAACTCGGCATCGGGAGAGCGCCTTGGCGCTCGATCGATGCCGCACCATCGCATTTGTTTTTTTGAGTGGTTGTCGTTT
>DASYJF010000074.1:0-24996 GCA_035996815.1 Thermoanaerobaculia bacterium
CTATCTCTACATCTGGAAAAAGGGCGCGCTGGACTGGAGCCATAGCTGATATGCCGGATTACGATCCCAATCTTCCCGTCATGACCACATCGGTCGACAAGATGGTGCAGTGGGCGCGCCGCTCGTCGATCTGGCCCGTCACCTTCGGGCTGGCCTGCTGCGCGATCGAAATGATGGCCGTTCTCGACCCGCGTCACGACATGGCCCGGTTTGGCGCCGAAGTTTTTCGAGCCACGCCGCGGCAGGCCGATTTGATGATCGTTTCCGGCACGGTCACGGAAAAGATGGCGCCCATCGTTCGCCGTCTTTGGGACCAGATGCCCGACCCGAAGTGGGTCATCGCCATGGGCTCGTGCGCGACGTGCGGCGGTCCGTATGACACGTACGCCGTCACGCAGGGCGTCGATCGTCTGATCCCCGTCGACGTCTACATTCCCGGCTGCCCTCCACGTCCCGAAGCGTTGATCTGGGGGCTGATGGAACTGCAGAAAAAGATCGAGAAGATGCACGTCATCCGCAAAGGCGGCGAGTCGTACGACTTCGCCCGCGCGGCGGTGCGCGACTCGCTGCGTCCGGTGCATGAAGGTCCGGCCCTTCGCGCGGAGCAGGCTAAGGCGCAGCTGAAACAGGCGCCGATCTCCGGCATCAAGCGCACTCCGTACGAAGAAAAGAAAGCGAAAGCGCCCGCCCCCGCCGTGGTCGTGATGGCGGACGAAGAGATTCGCGAAGCTGCGGCGCCCGAAGATGTGGAGATCGAGAACTAGCTGATGACGGAAGTTCCCCAGCCACCGAAGCCCGCAACGCCGGCCGTTCCCGCGGTCCCGGCCGGGCGGAGCATCGACGAGATCAAGCGCGATCCGCTGGTCGCGCGCGCCTGTGAGCGCGCGGGCGACGCCATCATTTCGGCGAAAGAGTTCGTCGGCGAGATCTCGCTGACGGTCGCGCGCGACCGCATCGTCGAAGTGGCCAAAGCGTTTCGCGACGATGGATTCAACTACCTCGTCGATCTCGCCGGCGTCGACTACTCGAAGTTTCCCAACTGGACGGGCGATCAATTCGGCGTGTCGTACACGCTCTACTCATTTTCGAAAAACAATCGCGTCCGCCTCAAAGTCACGACGGACGAGAACACGCCCGTCCCTTCCGTTACCTCGGTGTGGAAGACCGCCAACTGGCACGAGCGCGAGACGTTCGACATGTTCGGTATCGTCTTCGAAGGCCATCCGAACCTCGAGCGCATCCTGATGTGGGAAGGCTTCAACGGCCATCCGCTGCGCAAGGACTTTCCGATTCGCGGCATCGACACCGGCGCGCGCATTTATCCCGAGGTTTTTCCGGAAGGCGCGGGGCCGCAGCCGGGATCGACCGGCAAGGATGTGAAGGACGTCAACGTCTACAAAGGCCCATGGGTCCACTACGGTTCGTGGCCCGCTGCCGAGATCGCGGCGCGCGCTGCCGTCGGCGGCCAGCCGCCCGCGCCGGAGTTGGGCGACGTCGTCGCCGACACCGCGCAGCCGACCGAGGATGCACCGTGGCACGATCCGGAGAAGGGCCTTTCCGAGCGGATGGAGCTCGCCAAAGAAGGCAGCCTGAAAGACAAGCTCTTCGCCGCGATGGCGCAAACCGATTGCACCGCCTGCGGCTGGGATTGCGAAGGCTACGCCGCGGCGCTGGCCAGCGGCGAGTCAACAGACATCACCCTGTGCGTTCCCGGCGAAGACGAAACGGAATCGATGCTGAAGATGCTGATGGCGGGGGCTGGCAAATGATGATGGCGCGTGTCGGGAGTCGGGTGTCGGGTGTCGGGTGTCGGGGCTCTGCTCCGCGCCGTTTCGCTCGCGTCTCGATTCTCGTTCCCCTCGTCCTCCGACCCCCCACCCCCGACTCCCCACACCCGAGGGAAAACCATGTTTGACGTCCACGAAATGGAGGTCAACTTCGGGCCGCAGCATCCGTCCACGCACGGAGTGTTGCGCGTCATCCTGAAGATCGACGGCGAACGGATCATCGACGCCAAGCCGATCATCGGATATCTCCATCGCGGCACCGAAAAGCTGTTCGAGAACATGTCGTATCCGATGTGCATCCCGCATACGGACCGCATGGACTACGTCGCCTCGGCCACGAACAACCTCGGCTTCGTCGAGACGGTCGAGAAGCTGATGGGCATCACCAAACAGATTCCGAGGCGCGCGCAGCTCATGCGCGTGATGCTCAGCGAGCTGCAGCGGATTTCGTCGCACTTGCTCTGGCTGGCCACGCACGCCATCGACATCGGGGCTATGACGCCGTTCTTCTACTGCTTCCGCGAGCGCGAGCAGGTCCTCGATCTCTTCGAGGAGTACTGCGGCGCGCGACTGACGCTGAACTGCATGCGCATCGGCGGGATGCCGGACGATCTGCCGCCGGGCTGGCTCGACGACCTCGAGAAGTTCGTCGACAAGTTCGAGGACGCCGTCGACGAATACGAATCGCTCCTGACGAACAACCGCATCTGGAAAAAACGCACTGTCGGTATCGGCGTGATTTCCCCCGAGGATGCGATCGATTGGGGTATCACCGGACCGCCGTTGCGCGGATCTGGCGTCGAATGGGATCTGCGCCGCGCGCAGCCGTACGAGTGCTATTCGGAGTTGAAGTTCGACATCCCGATCGGCAAGAACGGCGACACGTACGATCGCTACCTCTGCCGCATGGAAGAGATGCGGCAGTCGAACTGGATCCTCAAACAGTGCATCCCGCTCGTGAAAGCGACTCCGGCTGGCGACATCAAAGCGAAGATCTCAAAAGTCGTGCGCCCACCCGAGGGCGAGGTGTACCACTCCATCGAATCGCCGAAAGGGGAGTTGGGGTACTACATCATCTCCGACGGCAAAACGCAGATGGCGTATCGCTGCCACGTGCGGCCGCCGTCGTTTGTGAACCTGCAGGCGCTGCCGGCGATGGCGAAGGGACATCTGGTTTCAGATTTAGTCGCGCTGATCGGGACGATCGATATCGTGTTGGGTGAGGTCGATCGATGATCAAAGGAACAAACCAGAAACCAGAAACCAGAAACCAGAAATGGCGGCTGAGCGGAGCATTTCTGGTTTCTGGTTTCTGGTTTCTGATTTCAAGCGAGGTGCGCAATGCCTGAACCGTTAATGCGCTACCTCATCTGGCCGCTCGTCAAGTTTCTGGTGGCGTTCATCATCGTCCAGGTCATCGTCGCCGCGATGAACTGGGTCGAGCGGCGCCTCCTCGGATTGATGCAGGCGCGCCTCGGACCGAACCGCGTTGGAAAAGAGTTCGGCATCCCGTGGGGACTGGCGCAGATCATTGCCGATCCGATCAAGTTCATCCTCAAGGAAGACATCGTGCCGTCGAGCTCCGAGAAGGTTGCGTACTTCCTCGGGCCGATGCTGCCGCTGATTCCGGCCTTCCTCGTCTTCTGCCTGATTCCGTACGGTCCGCCGCCGCACTTTGTTGTGACGCACGTGAACGTCGGACTTCTTCTGATCCTCGCGCTAACGTCGACCGGCGTCTACGGAATCATCCTCGGCGGTTGGGCATCGAACAACAAGTACTCGCTGATGGGCGGACTGCGCAGCGCCGCGCAGATGGTGTCGTACGAGGTGCCGTTCGGGCTGTCGATCGTCGGCGTGCTGATGCTGTGCGGCAGTTTCGATCTCGTCCACATCATCAACTACCAGGCGAGCCACATCTGGAACCTCTTCCCGCAACTCATCGCCGCGTTCATCTTCCTCGTGGCGATGAACGCCGAGAACAACCGCACGCCGTTCGATTTGCCGGAGGCGGAGTCGGAGCTGGTGGCCGGCTACCACACCGAGTATTCGGCGATGAAGTTCGCGTTCTTCATGCTCGCTGAATACTCGTCGATGATCGTCAACTGCTGCCTGATGGTCAGCCTCTTCTTCGGCGGCTGGACGCTGGCGATCAACGGCTACGGACTGACCACGGGCGTTCTACGGAGCTGGGGCTGGACCGGCGGCATCCTCGGAACATTAATTTTTACTATCAAAGTCATGCTGTTCATGCTGATGTACATCTGGTTCCGCGCGACGTTCCCGCGCTTCCGCTTCGATCAACTGATGGACCTCGGATGGAAGTGGATGATTCCGCTGGCGCTGGCGAACATTGCCGTCACCGCGATCGTGGTGCTCCTCGGGCAGCAGTTCAATTTCCAGGGAGAAGTGGTGCTCTCGATCGCCGGGGCGGCGATCATCGCGTTCACGTTGTTTCTGTTGCTCCGGCCGCGCGCAAAGGTGATTCATGCACGTCGAGTATCCGAAGCCTAGGTGGTCCGACAAGTTTCTTCTCCTCGACATGCTCGAGGGGTTGAAGACGACCTTTCGGGAGTTGTTCAAACCGAAGGTGACGATCCGCTATCCGGAAGAGCGGCTCGAACCGGCCAACCGCTTCCGCGGCATGTTCAAGTTTTCCTTCGACCGCTGCATCGCCTGCAAACTCTGCGCGCTGGCCTGCCCGATCGACATCATCTACATCGACGTCCACGATGAGCAACGCGAAGTGGACGGCAAGATGAAGAAGTTGAAAGTCCTCGACCGCTACGACATCGACGTGAAGCGCTGCATGTTCTGCTCGCTCTGCGAAGAAGCCTGCCCGACCAAGCCGAAGTCGATCTGGCTGACCACGAAGACCTACGAGCTCGCCACGTACGACCGCAGCGATCTGTACTTCAACATGCAGCAGCTCGAGTACTGGGAAGGGCGGCCGGAGTACGCGGGACTGCCGCCGGATGAGTCGGAGACGAAGCAGATCGAGGGAGGGCCGGCATGAGTCCGGAACTTCTCGTATTCGCGGTTATCGGAACGATCGCCGTCGCGGCATCGATCCTCGTCATCTCGATGAGGAACCCGGTTCACTCGGCGCTGTTCCTTCTGCTCACGTTCCTCTGCGTGGCCGTGCTCTTCGTGATGAAGGGAGCGGAGTTCGTCGGCGCCGTGCAGGTGCTCGTCTACGCGGGCGGCATCATGGTGCTGTTCCTCTTCGTGGTCATGCTGATCAACGTCCGCCATCTGCCGGATGAGAAGGTCCTCTCGAATTTCTGGAAAGGCGGCTTCGTCGTCGGCCTGGCGGTGTTTCTTCTTTTCGTGACGCTGGTCCGGCCGGGCGTTTACCACGATCCCGCGCCGAGCGATAAGGCCTTGCGCTCCACGTACACCTATCGTCATCGCAAGGTGAAGAACGCCGACGGCACTGTGACGCGCAAACTGATCCGGCGCGGCAAAGTGGTGGGCAATTCCGAGGCAGTGGCGATGGCGCTGTACACCGACTACCTCGTTCCGTTCGAGGTCGCATCGCTCTTCCTGCTCGTGGCCATGATCGGCGCGATCGTCATCGGCAAGCGCGAGCTCTCCGCCAACGAAGAAGAGAACATCCCCGCATACATGCTGGAGCGTTCGGAGACCGAGCATGAGATCAAGGAGGCGATGAGTGCCTGAAGCGATGCCGAGCACCGAGGCCTACTTGATGTTGTCGGGGACATTGTTTGCGATCGGATTGGTCGGCGTGATCATCCGCCGCAACATGATCACCGTGCTGATGGCGGTCGAGCTGATGATGAACGCCGTCAACATCAACCTCGTCGCCTTCTCGCACCGCTTCGCATCGCTGGAAGGGCAGATCTTCACGATCTTTATCATCACCGTGGCAGCAGGGGAGGCCGCGGTGGGGCTTGCGATCATCATCCAGTTGTATCGATTGAAGAGCACGATCAATGTGGATGAAGCGAGGTCCATGAATGGGTAAGCCTCTTCACCCCATCCTGAAGGCACGAGGGTTGATGCGTTGCGCAACACGCGGCACATTTCGCGAAGCTTTGGAGTGCGGTGGCGATCGAGCCACCGCTTTGGGAGGGAGGGGGGACGTTGGCGTCGCGGGAACGGAGCAAGCATCACACGCTGCGAGTCGCCATGATTCCACCACCCTCCCAAAGCGGTGGCTCGATCGCCACCGCACTCCAAAGTGCTTCGCACGAAACGAGCATCAGATTTCCTCACAAACTCTGAGCGCGAAGGGTCTGGAGCGCACTCGCGATGATTTTGCGTCAGGCGCGCGAGGAGGCGTGAATGGTTAACGCCACCATCCTCCTCCTGATCCCTCTATTGCCGGCCCTCGGCGCGCTGATCAACGGCCTCCGCGCAGCCGCGAACCCGCATACGCACAAGAGCCGCGTCATCACGAACGCCGTCGCCCTCGGATCGACCGGACTCTCCGCGCTGCTCGCCGCATGGACCGTCATCACCTACGTCAGCGGCGGGATGTCGTCGGCGTTCCAGCACGCCTACTACACCTGGATTCCCGCTGGCCTCGGCCACGTCGGGGCGAACGGCATCGCAAACTTCGCGGTCGACTTTGCATTCCGTATCGACACGCTCTCCTGCACCATGCTGCTGATCGTCACGTGGATCGGGTTCCTCATCCACGTTTACGCCACCGGCTACATGGCGCACGAAGAGGGGTACACGCGCTTCTTCACGTATCTCAACCTCTTCATGTTCATGATGCTGCTCCTGGTCCTCGGCGCGAATTACATGGTCATGTTCGTCGGATGGGAAGGGGTCGGACTCTGCTCGTACCTGCTGATCGGCTTCTATTACGACAAGAACTTCGCGGCCGACGCCGGCAAGAAAGCGTTCGTCGCCAACCGCATCGGCGACTTCGGATTCATCCTCGGCATCTTCCTGATCTTCAATACATTCGGGACTGCTGATTACGGCAAAGTCTTTGCGCTCGCCAGCGCGAATCCCGCCGCGTACGCCGGCATCGCCACTACCATTTGCCTGCTGTTGTTTGTCGGCGCCTGCGGCAAGTCCGCGCAGATCCCGCTCTACGTCTGGCTTCCGGACGCCATGGCCGGACCGACGCCCGTCTCCGCGCTGATCCACGCCGCGACGATGGTCACTGCCGGCGTCTACATGGTAGTCCGCTCGAACGTCCTCTTCCGCCTTTCGCCCGACGCGATGCTGGTCGTCGCAATCGTCGGCGCGGTCACGGCGATCTTCGCGGCCACGATCGGCATCGCCCAGAACGACATCAAGAAAGTGCTCGCGTATTCGACCGTCTCGCAGCTCGGCTTCATGTTCCTTGCGGCCGGCGTCGGCGCGTTCACCGCGGCCATCTTCCACGTCATGACGCACGCCTTCTTCAAGGCCTGCCTCTTCCTCGGCGCCGGCTCCGTGATCCACGGCTGCGGCGGCGAGCAGGACATGCGCAAGATGGGCGGCCTGCGCAAGTACATGCCGAAGACGCGCATGACGATGCTGATCGCCTGCATCGCCATCGCCGGCTTCCCGCCGCTGGCCGGTTTCTTTTCGAAGGACGAGATCCTGGCCACGACCTTCGCACACCACGGCTTCCTTTACTTCCTCGGCATGGTGGCCGCGACCTGCACCGCGTGCTACATGTTCCGCCTCTACTTCATGACCTTCTCCGGCGACTACCGCGCTGCGCATGTGGAAGGGCATCCGGAGTCGGAGCCGGAGCACGCCGGACACGACATCATCCCAGGCGATCTCCATCTCGATGACGGCGATGCGCACTCTGACAAAGCGCACGGCCACCACGCGGAATCACACGATCCGCACGAGTCGCCGTGGAGCATGACTGGCGTGCTGTGGGTGCTGGCTATCCTCGCAGTCGTCGGAGGACTGGTCGGCATCCCGGAGATGTTCGGCGGCGCGCATCCGACGATCTTTCAGCGCTGGCTCGCTCCGGTTCTACTGCCGCTCGGCGGCGAACATTTCGAATTCGCCGAAGCCAGCCGGCTGCAGGAATTGCTGCTGATTCTGTCGTCGATCGCGGTGGCCACACTCGGCTGGTTCATTGCGTACGTTTTGTACAAGAAGGACGCGTCCTTCGCGCGCGCCACGGCGCTCCGCACACGCTTCGCCTTCCTGCATCGCCTGCTCGAGAACAAGTACTACGTCGACGAGTTCTACAACTTCGTCTTCGTCGGCGGAACGCTCGCCTTCAGCCGCGCGCTGTCGTGGTTCGACGCGCACATCATCGACGGCATCGTCAACGGCGTTCGCAACGTCACCGTGATTTTCTTCGGCCACGGCTCCAACCTCGTCGACCGCTACATCGTCGACGGCGCGGTGAACGGTGTCGGCTACTCGGCGCGCGGCGGCTCGCGCCTCTTCCGCAAGATGCAGAGCGGATTCGTCCAGAACTATGCGCTGGTGATGGCGGGCGGAATCGTCCTCGTCGCCGCGGTCTATTTGTTTACGAAACCATGAGGAGAGAAGTGGTCAGTGGTCAGTGGTCAGTGGTCAGAAGAACAGCGTTTTTTTCTGACCACTGGCCACTGACCACTAGCCACTGAAGAAACGATGGGCATTCTCAACCTTGTCACTTACATCCCGCTGATCGGCGCGATCGTCATCCTCTTCTTCGTTCGAAAAGAGAACGGGAAAGCGATCCGCTACACGGCCACGGCCTTCGCCGTCATCGACTTCGTCGTTTCGCTCTATCTCTGGTTCAACTTCGATCCGCACGGCACCGGCACGCACCTCTTCCAGTTCCGCGAAACCTACTCCTGGATTCCGTCGCTCGGCGTCCAGTACGACTTCGGCATCGACGGCATCTCGCTTCTGCTCATCCTCTTGACGACGTTCATGGGCATCATCGCCGTCGTCTCGTCGTACTCGGCCATCGATCACCGGCAGAAGGAGTACTACATCCTCCTGCTGCTACTTCAGACGGGGATGATCGGCACGTTCTGCGCGCTCGACTTCTTCCTCTTCTACGTCTTCTGGGAAATCATGCTCGTGCCGATGTACTTCATCATCGGCATCTGGGGCGGTCCGAGGAAGCTGTACGCCGCCATCAAGTTCTTCATCTACACGCTGTCGGGATCGGTGGTGATGCTGCTCTCGATCCTGGCGCTCTACTTCTTCAACGACGGCGGCATCCCCTTCCTGAACATCAAAGGCCTCGGCAATCCGGCCACGTTCTCCGTCCTGCAGTACCACAACATCGGACACCTCATCCCGCCGCAGCTGCAGTTCTGGATCTTCATCGGCTTCTTCCTCGGCTTTGCGATCAAGGTCCCGATGTTCCCGTTCCACACGTGGCTTCCCGACGCGCACGTGGAAGCGCCGACGGCCGGCTCGATCATCCTCGCGGCCGTCCTCCTGAAGATGGGCACCTACGGATTCGTGCGCTTCGCGTTGCCGATTCTGCCCGACGCAACAAAGCAGCTCATCATCCCGATCGTGGTCTTGTCGATCATCGGCATCATCTACGGCGCGCTCGTGTCGCTCGTGCAGAAGGACATGAAGAAGCTGGTCGCGTACTCCTCGGTCTCACACCTCGGCTTCGTCATGCTCGGCATGTTCGCGCTCAACCCGATGGGCCTCAAAGGCTCCGTGCTGCAGATGATCAATCACGGCATCTCGACCGGCGCGCTCTTCCTGCTCGTCGGCATCATTTACGAGCGGAGGCACACGCGCCTGATCTCGGAGTACGGCGGCCTCGCCAAGCAGATGCCGATGTACGCGACGCTGTTCCTGATCGCCGCGCTGTCGTCGATGGGACTTCCGGCGCTCAACGGCTTCATCGGCGAGTTCACCATCCTCCTCGGCGCCGCCAATCGCTCGATCGTCTGGGCCGCGTTCGCCGCCGTCGGCATCGTGCTCGGCGCCGCGTATCTGCTGTGGCTCTACCAGCGCGTTTTCTGGGGCCCGCTCGACAACCCCGCGAACAAGACGCTGCTCGACGTCAACCGCCGCGAGCTCGGACTGCTCCTCGCGCTGGTCGTGATCATGGTGTGGATGGGAATCAAGCCGGCCGTCTTCTTCGACATCATCGAGGAGCCGGTCAACTACGTCGTCCGCAAGGTCGATCCGACCTACTTTGACAAACGCCCGATCGAGTATCCGCCGGCCGCGCCCGTAGTGGTCAGCGCCGTCGAGACCACGCGATGACCTGGAACGACTTCATCTACCTGCTGCCGGAGATCGTGCTGACCATCGGCGCGTCGGCGCTGCTGCTCGCGCCGGTCATCGGCGGCGGCAAGTCTCTGTCGGCGAAGTGGATGATGCTCGTTCTCCTCGCCCTCACTGCCATATCGCTGATCGCCTGTTCTCACGCGGTCGAGAACATCGATCAATCGCGTCAACTGCAGGCGATGTTCGCGCTCGACGCTTTCGCGATCTTTTTCAAACTCCTGTTCATCGCCGCGATCGCCATGCTCGTTCTGCTCTCCGACGATTTCCTGGCCGAGTCTCGCTACTCGCCGTGGGAGTACTACTCGCTGCTCGCCTTCGCACTCTGCGGCATGATGTTCATGGCCTCGGGCGTCCACCTCATCACCATCTACATCGGACTGGAGCTGCTCTCGCTCTCGAGCTACATCCTGGCCGGCTTCTACAAGAGCGAGTTGAAATCGACCGAAGCGGCGATGAAGTACTTCATCCTCGGCGCGGTGAGCTCGGGGATTCTGCTGTACGGAATCTCGCTCATCTACGGCGTCTGCGGCTCGCTCAACCTGCTCGACATCGCCGCGGCCATGTCCACAATCATCACCAACGACGCATTGATGTTCGGGATCATGCTGCTCGGCGCGGGACTCTGCTTCAAGATCGCCGCCGTTCCGTTCCACGTCTGGACTCCCGACGTTTACGAAGGCGCGCCGACGCCGATCGCCGCATTCCTTTCCACCGCCTCGAAAGCTGCCGCGTTCTCGATCTTCGCGCGCATCTTCTACGTCGGCCTGCACGACTTTCACCTCGAATGGAACTACGTGCTGGCCACGATCTCCGCGCTGTCGATGATCCTCGGCAACTTCGCTGCGCTCACGCAGGACAACGTCAAACGCATGCTGGCCTACTCGTCGATCGCGCACGCCGGCTACATTCTGCTCGGCGTGATCTCGCTCAATGCGCTTGGCCTGCGCGGCATCCTCGTCTACTCGATCGTCTACGTCTTCGCTAACCTCGGCATCTGGGCCACGGTACTGATGCTGCGCCGCAACCAGTACGCCGGCGAGCGCGTCGACGACTTCGAAGGACTCAGCCACCGCGCGCCGTTGTGGTCCTTCGCCATGGTCATCTTCCTGCTCTCCCTCGGCGGCATTCCTCCGACGGCAGGATTCATCGGCAAGTACTTTCTCTTCGCCGCCGCGGTGCAGGCCGGATTCGGCTGGCTGGCCATCATCGCCGTGCTGATGTCGGCCGTGTCGATGTTCTACTACCTCCGCCTCGTCGTGGCGATGTACCTGCGCGAAGGCGTTGAGGCGGAGTTCGCGATCACCACGCCGCTGAAGATCGTGGCCGGCGTCTGTCTCATCGTCACGCTGGCCCTCGGCATTCTTCCCGCGCCGATGATCGATCAGGTCATCATCTCGTCCAGTCACGTCGCCGCCCGCGCGGCGCTCACGCCCCATGCCGGACGATAACGATCGCAAGAAACTCCGCCAGAACGAAACGCTACTCGAGGCTTCGTCGATCGGTTTGATGTTCCCGATCGCCATGGGACTCGGCTACGCCTGGGGGTGGGGGATGGACAAGCTCTTTCACACCAGTCCCTGGCTCACCTGGATCTTCACCGGCTTCGGCGTCATCGCCGCATTCATCAACCTTTTCCGGATTGGTTTGCGTAAAGATGACGGCAGCTCAGGATGAAGCCGCGCCCGTCGTTCTCCGGCGCATCCGCCTCATCGCGGCGGCCGCCTGGATCGCGTTCACGGTGCCGGTTCTGATGACCGGCGGATGGCGCGGAGTGCTCGGATTGACTTGCAGTGGCCTCGTCACTATGATCAATTTCCTTTGGCTGGAGGAGATCGTTAACGCCCTGCTCCAGCCGACGCCGGCCCGGCACCCCTGGAGAGTGACAGTACGTACTCTGTCGAGATTTGCGCTCCTCGGTGCGGCGCTCTTAGTCACAATCTTCGTTGCTCGTATCAATGCGGTAAGTGTGTTGCTGGGGTTCTCAATTGTGGTGGCGGGAATCATGGGTGAAGCTGTGTATTCGACAATCCGAAGCTTCGCCGAATAAGACCTGAATGGAACACGAAAGCTCGATTCTTTACGTACCGGTCAACGCGCTGTGGCACAGCGTGCAGCACCGTTTTGCCTGGGACATCCCCGATCACGTGATCATGGCCCTGCTGGTGCTCGTGATCAGCAGCATCGTCTTCCCGCTCATGGCGCGGAAGATCAGCCGCGAGAATCCCGGCCACTTTCAACAGATGCTGGAGCTCGTCGTCAGCGGCCTCAAAGGTCTGCTGAACGACATCGTCGGCCACGACGGCGACCGTTTCCTCTACATCATCGGCGGCTTCGCGGCGTTCATCTTCGTCTCGAACATCTTCGGCGTCTTCTTTTTCCTGCAGCCGCCCACGAGCAATCCCAATACGACGTTCGCCCTCGCCGTCTGCGCATTTCTCTATTACAACTACCAGGGCATCCGGTCGCAGGGAGTGGTGCACTACGTGAAGCACTTCATGGGCCCTCTGCCGCTTCTGGCCCCGCTGATGTTTCCGATCGAACTGATCGGTCATTTCGCGCGCATCCTCTCCCTGGGCATGCGCTTGTTCGGCAACATCTTCGGAGAGCACGCCGCCACCGGTATTTTCATGGGGATACTGCCCTTCGTCATCCCGTGGCCGATGATGGGGCTCGGCATCTTCGGAGCCTTCCTGCAGACCTTCGTCTTCATCATGCTGACGATGGTCTACATCGCCGGGGCCACCGTGGCCGAAGAACACTAAGTTCACAAATCATGACTTCACAAGATTTCAGGAAAGGAGGATAGGTAAATGAGCAAGGTCAAACTCGTCTTGATCGCCCTGTTCATCGTGATGATGGCCAGCGCGGTATTCGCACAGGAACCGGCTGGAACCGTGGCCGCCCCGTCAGGAGTACGTTGGGGTGTCATTGGCGCGGCGTTCGTACTCGGCATCGCCGCTGCGGCGGGCGCCATCGGTCAGGGGCGTGCAATCGCCGCATCGGTCGAAGGCATCGCCCGCAATCCGGGCGCGGCAGGCGCAATCCGCCTCTCGATGATCATCGGTCTCGCCCTCATCGAGTCGCTGGTCATCTACGCGCTGCTGATCGCCTTCACGGTCTACAAACTGTAACCCGCACTGAGACTCCGCACCACCAACGGCCCGGCGCAAGCCGGGCCGTTGTGTTTTTGTATCTCTTGCGTCAATGACCTGCCGGTGGGATCACTCTTCGTCCTCGTCGTCAACGATGGGCGTGTCCAGCGACAAACCCTTCTGGCCGGTCAGTTTCCTGGAGCTCCTGGCTTTGCCTTTCTCTATGGATCCGCTCGACCGCATCCTCGCCAAGGCCAGGGGCGTTGCATCGGGTGTGGGATCAATCTCGCCGTTCGGTCCGACGAGAGCGTAGAAATCGGGATCCCGGTCAACCACGATTTTCAACAGTGAATTAAGCGCCGTGTCGAGGGTAACTTCCACGTCTGGTGAGCCGGCAAGCGTGAACGTGACCGTCGATTGGAATGGCGTCGCATCAACGAGTGCAAAGTAGAATCTCTCGTACTGCTCATCGCGGCCAGATGGGTCATTTCGGCCGGTGAAAAGACGAAACGCCCGGTGGGCGTTGCGAAAGGTGGATGAACGCTGGTCCGACGCATCGGCCGCTGCGCCTTTGTCGAAAAACAGAAAGCCGCCGAGAACTGCGTACGGGAAGCGTCGATGCAGGGTCACTGCCTCGCCGAGCATGTCCCCTCGACGATTGATCAGGTTCTTCTGGTAGTTACCCGTCGTCACATCTTTGGCCGTGATGCACTTTACGGAGATCGCGAGGATTAATCCCGATTCTTCGGTTGCCCATGTGACGTCCACTTTTTTCGCTCCGATTCCTCCGGACATTCGACGCTCAGCACCTCTCTTACCGATCTCGCCGTCACCACCCGGCCGAGTTTCACGCAAACCGCGCAGCCGAAGCTCCTCCGCGAGCGCTGCGGCGATGACTTGCGACATCATTTCGGAATAGTGCTTCTTTACTGGCGCCTTCTCGCTGTCCGCAGGTTTCTCCGGCAAGACCCTTAACCCAGTAAGGAGGAGGTCGTCCGATCGACTCATCGATCGGCTCTTGAGCGGGTGACTCTGCGCGCAAAAAGTTCGGCGCGAGCGGCACGCAGCTTCCTGATATCGGCGATCGTCAGGCGGAGATAGGGCCGTAACACACGGTCAACCTCATCGACGACGTCGAGAAGGTTGCCTTGGCGCAGGCCCTTCGCCAGTTGTGGGCGAAGGGCTCGCAGACCGGCGGCAGCCTTTTCGATGACGGCGCGAGAAGGAACGGGCAAGCGGTCTCCTTCCCTGGGCTCGATTTTGAGCAATCCACCGCCATATGCACGGCCTACGAGTTCAGCGCCCAGCAATGTCACAGAATTGAGAGCGGCTATCGGCAGCAGATCCATCGCCAGCTGCCGGTGAATCGGATCGAAAATGATGCCATGAACTGAATTAAGGCATGCGAGTCTGGCGCGGTTCGTGACGATGCGGGGTGTGTCGTGATTCATATAGGTGAGAAACGCGTCAGGCACCGCACTTCGGGGGACCCGCCACCACGGCGACCGATTGCTGCACTTATAGCCGTCTTTGATGCCCGCAGCTTCCCCTGCTGCAATGTATGCCGCAGCCGCATCAGAAATACTCGTTGACTTCGGGTCAAACAAGTAACCTCGGGCGCCCTCCTGAACCATCTCATCCCAGGCCTTGTCAGTAAATATTAGTCCCCTCAAGTGTCTGGAGCCTGGGGGACAGATCTTTGTAATTTGTGCCGGATCGAGCTTGAGATCGCGCACCTTCGCTGCCGTGAGTGTGAAGTATTGGTTATTTCCAGTCACCATTCCAAGGGTCGTCTCCCCCCAGCCTAGAAGCGGCGTGAACGTATCGCCATCATTCGCTTGCCGGAATAGTGCTGCAGCGTCTCGAGGCAGAAGGGCCGTTAGCCATCGACTCTCGGTTTCCGCAGCTGTCCACGGCTGATGCTCCGTTTCGTCGAGCGTATCGACATTGTTCGTTTGGAGTATCTCGCAGTGATCAGTCGGCCCCGAGCCTTCTGCCAAAAGCAGGACAACTTCCTCCATGACGCCCGGAAAGATTCGTTCTTCGAACAGAATCACTCGGACCCTGGAGAATCGCTTCATCAAAAAGCGCCGCACGGGCGCCGCATAGTTGACGGTGAGTAACTCGGCTGGGAGGACAAGCGCAAGGCGTCCGCCCGGAGCGAGAAACGATGTCGCGTGGATAACAAACGCAGCCCATGAACTGGCGAGAGCGGTGAGCCTTACGCCTTGTGCGAGAGCCGCTTCAAGTCCTTTAGATCTCGCGGCCCCATGAAACGACTGGTAACGTATGTATGGTGGGTTCCCAACGACGGCGGAATACGTTCGCGATGCCTTCAGGTCGAAGAAATCTCCAACCTTCAGATCGGCCGTAACGTCTCGCTCTAGAAGAAGTGACCGGGCCGCGTTCACCGATGCTGCGTCAATGTCGACGCCGTCGAATTGGTCAGGCGGAATCGCGTTCCGGCCGAGTTCTCGAACACGCGCGACGCCCTCGGTGAGGAAAACGGCCTCTCCGCATGACGGTTCAAACAGGGTGTCGTCTGCGGCGCGAACAGCCCATCGGACGAGAAACGCCGCGACAGGCCGCGGGGTGAAAAACGCTCCGCGGCTCTTTCGGGCTTCAGCCTCAGCGCCGCCGAGGAGAGGGACCAGAGCGACACTCATTGCTACAGGGTAGCAAATCCAGTGAGCTTCACGAGGCGACGGAGCATCATTGCTTCGAAGCAACTCCCTCGGCTCTACCAGCTGTAGATCCAATCGCAAGTTCTTCTCGATGAAGACATCGCTCTTCTCGATGAGGACATCGCTCCTCTCGATGAAGACCTCACTCTTATCGATGAAGACCGCACTCTTCTCGATGAAGACCGCACTCTTCTCGATGAAGACCGCACTCCTCTCGATGAAGACCGCACTCCTCTCGATGAAGACCGCACTCCTCTCGATGAAGACCTCACTCTTCTCGATGAAGACCTCGCTCCTCTCGATGAAGATCTCGCTCTTCTCGGTGAGGACCTCGCTCCTCTCGATGAGGACGTCGCTCCTCTCGATGAGGACCTCGCTCCTCTCGATGAGGACCTCGCTCCTCTCGATGAAGACGCCGCTCCTCTCGATGAAGACGCCGACTTCATCGATGTCGGAATTTGCAACGTAAGTGCTTGAATCTACGACAGCGCGATGCGCTGTACCTGAACTTCTATACTTACGGAAAGTCCTGGCTGTAGCCAACGTTTCACAGAATTCGCCTTCTTTCCAACAGGCCTGTGCCTTACATTGCCATCAAGGCAAAACGATGGCACGCGCAGAAAACAGGAGCACGTTGGAAACGGCCGCGAAGGAATCGCGGCGTGCGCGCCGGCCGTCGTGTCGATCGGATCGCGATCGAACGCTTTCGTGGCGCCGTTCGTTGCGGCGTGTGCGGAGGGCAGTCGACTCCTCGGTCCGGCTGCTCGACTCTTCGCGTCGCGTCATCGGCGTTTCGGAACGATCGGCGGCGAGGCGTCCGCTTCGGGCCTCACGTCAGTTGCAGCGTGCCACGAACTGGCTTAACGAGGCCGTGCGGCGCGTGTGGGGCGCCACGAACGATCTGCGCAGTGTGGCGGAGGGTGCGGGGTACTTACCGGAATGCGACCGTGAGAGGGCGGGAGAACTGTTCGTCCATGCGACGGAGCGCTGGCTTTACGGAACCGCGCAGGTCGCGGCTCTTTATGACCGCCTGGACAACGCCTCCAGCCGTCTGCTCGCTGCCGTAACGGCCGGCGCGGTTCCCTTCGACCTGCCCGGTCTGGACAACGATTCCGGTCAGAAGCCCGCCGCTCCGCGGCTGATTACAGGGCGGCTCCTTCTTAAAATCCGGTTGCTCGAGGAGAGCGGCCGCATTCGATTGACTTCGATTCGGCGCCGGCGGCCGCGTCCCATCGCGTTCGCCGAGGCCGCACGAAGAGTGTTCCGGGGCCGTGCTCCTCCGCACGCCGCGATCTGCTCGCTCTGATCGCGCGATATCAACCGAATTACAAGTTAACAACTAACTTGATAGGAGGACTACGTGTCCACACAAATCGAAGTACCGAAAGAGACATCACACACCGATGGTGCACAGGCCTGCGTCGAAGACATTCGGGCCATGCGCCAGCGGATTCCGAATTTCGTCATCCCGGAGTCGAAGAAGGCGGGCCAGCGGCTCGCCACTGTCGCCTCCATTCCTAAGGAGTTCATCGAACTGGCGGCGGTGGCCGTGAAGAACAGCGCGATGCTGGTGCGCGGAAGTGGGACGGATCCAGCGCAGATCCGCGACTTCATGAGTTTTGCCGAGGCGTATGCGCCGGTGGCGGACGAGCTGGAAGCGCTGGCTCACTTCATCCGCCACAGCGTGGCGCTGGCCAGGAACAAGGCGGGGAGCGATGCGCTCACCACGTACGCTCTGGCTCAGCGTCTGGCCAAACGTGCCGAGACCGCGGAACTTGCTCCGCTTGTCAATGACATGCGGGGTGCTCTCGGCCCCCGGTTCCGCAAGGCCAAAGCGAAGCAGACCACGCCAACGGCTCCTGTGCCGGCGCCCAGGCCAGTAACGCCGGCCTCCACGGTGTAGCAGAAGTTCATGCAGTAAGCCCCGCGCGGGCGCGTCCGAAGGCGCGCCCGCGCATTTGGCAAAGGGCGTGACGCATCAAATGCGCGGCTTCGATTTCGCCACCGAGGCGATGATGCCGATGCCGACCAGCGCCAGCGCGATGATGGCGATCCAGAGCGTCGGCACATGCAGCATGTACGCGGCAATCGCGAGCGCGGCGATCAGAATGACCCAGCCGAGGAAAGACAGATTGAACCAGTTCACGGCGTACCTCCGCTGAGAGACTCAGCAATGGCGGTGCCGGACTGCGCGCGACAACAAAAGAGCCGGCAAAATTCGCCGGCTCTTCGCGTCGTGGATCGTGAGTGAGGATTGCTACTGCGTGCTCACCATCTTGTCGACCGCTGCCAAGGCTGCTTCGGCCGGGAACTTGTTATCGATAGCGATCGACTTGAGGTCGCTCCACGTTCCGTTCGCGTAGGTGATGTAGTTGAGCGACGTGTCTCCGGCGTTTGCGAACACCAGGCGGTCACCGCGATTGATAACGCTGACCGGCCCCTTCCAGTTCGAGCTGAAGCTGGGCGGCGCCGCGAGGCTCATAGGCGGTTTGCCGCCGCCGGGTCCGTCACTGCCGATCCCCACCGGGATGTGGAGGCGCACTTCAGCGATCGGGTGAAGTGTCACGCGATGGAACGAATTCTTGGCCGTGTCGCCGAACACGATGTCGACGGAACTTTCCATCGGCGAACTGACGATCGCGGGATGGCGGAGGATTTCCGCATTAAAGTCGGGGTTGACGGCATGGATTGTCTCATCGCCGCTGACGAACTCACTGAGCGAGTGGATTTCGACGGAAGCCGGCGATAGTGCACCGTTCTCGATCGGCAGCATCGCGTATTTAGCTTCCTCGCTGTGTGCATTGGAATCCCACCACACAGCGTGGAGGATCAGGGCCGAAGCGTCGGCGTAAGTGCCGTCTTTCTGAAGCTGGGGAACGCGGCGGGTGATGCTGAGGCGCAGGTTTGCGCGAGCGCTATTGTCTCGATAGTCGATCGAGACGGCGGGCTGCCACTTGCCGTCGCGATAAGAGGCGAGAAGCAGTTCGCTCGACGTTGCGTTCCGCATGTGGGTCCACAGGACGAAGAGTGTCTTCGAATCCGCGTCGTACGCGAGAACGCTGCCGAAGTGGCGTCCGGCCGACACCGATTCTGGGACCAGGAGGTACTGCGGCGTTTCCGAGCCTTTCTGAATGGCCAGCTCGAGGATATTCGAAGCCGCGACGCCCGACGACGATGACGGAATCCCCTGGTCGACCGTGTAGACCGTCCCGTCGAGGGTGACGAGCACATCACGGTCAGCAGCCTGAGCGAAGGCGGCGGTGGCGAAGAGTGCGAGGGCGAGCGAGACAAAGAAACGTTTCATAGTTTTAGGTTGAGCATCGACCGAAGATCGATCGCGAACAGAAGACTCTTGAGATGGCGGAACTGCGGGTAGAAGCGCGCGAGATGTTCGAAATGTTGCTCCGCAGCGTCGACGTCACCCATCTTGTATGCGGCTTCGCCGAGGAGGTAATGCGCATTGCGAATCTGACGCGGCTCGGAGGCGAGGGCAAGCGACATCTGCCCGTAGCGGCGCGCCGTTTCATATTCGTTGAGATCGAGATAGCCGTAGCAAAGATCGACGTACGCATCCGACCTCAGGTGGTCTGTCGCGATATCGTCAATAACGCTGTGCAGCAGGCGAAGGCCTTCCCGTGTGTCGCCGATGAGGAGTTTGTTGTAGCCGAGGTTGCCGATGACATAGACACGGCTGAATGTCTGGTCGGATTCGTTGCTTACCTGGTCCAGGCAGGCCAATGCTTGCTCAAACGTCGCGATGGCCTTGGCGAATTGGGAGTCGATTTCGTACACCATGCCCAATTCGTTGAGGGCAGCGAGCTCCCAGAAGGTCTGCTCGGCTTCTTTCGCAGCTTCCAGCGCGATGTTGCCGTAAAAGATGGCGCGCTTCGACTCACTCGTGAGCCGGTGCGTGTACATCAACGCGTATGACGCGAGGAAGGTGTGATGCGGATTTCGGCGGCGCATCAGGATCATCGGAAGCGCTTTGACTTCCGGGCCGGTGCGCTCGGCCGCGATCAGGGCGTGACCTTTGTTGATCGTGAGTAGCTCGCGGACTTCTTCGTCAGTCGCCAGTGCGAGCGCCTCGTCGTAAAGCGCCAGCGCGTCATCAAATTCTTCTGCACGGACTTTCGCCAGGGCTTCCTGGCGCAGCTCCTCGATACGCGGATTCAACTCAGACATCGTCACCCTCGCTCTCCCCACTGTCTGAATCCCACGAGCTGTCTTCTTCCTGGGCACGCTTGAACTCGATGAAGCTTTCCACTTCCTTCTGCGCGGTCGGGCTGAGGCTGCGGTACTTCTGCACCACGGTCTCGGTGCGCGCGCCCTCGTCGAAGAAGTCGCCGATACTCAGGTCGAATGTGCCGAGAATCTTCAGCAAGGTGTCGAGGCCGACTTTGTACTCTCCCTGTTCCATCCGGGAGAGGTCTGACTGATGCACGCCGATCCGGTCGGCAAGCTCCACCTGCGTCAGCTTTCGCTGGCGGCGGAGTTGCCGGATCTTGCGTCCGACGAGCTCGAGTTGTGCTGGCTTATTCATCAGGGGTTTCGTTGACTTTTATGCTGCGGAGACCATAAACTTCGAGCAATCTACGGACTTGCTGCCCGGCTGTCAAGTCCCGAGGGTCCCGAAAACGTTCAAAAACGCCCACCTCCTCCGGGAGCTCGTAAAGAGAGACTTTCATGCGCGCTTCACCGGCTCGGCGCTTGGCGTCCTGTGGGCTGTGCTGCAGCCGCTCAGTCTCGTCATTCTTTACTGGTTCGTGTTCACGTATATGTTCAGCCGAGGACCGGCGGCGGACAACAAGAACTACATCGACTTTCTGATCGCGGGGCTTCTGCCGTGGCTCGGTCTGAATGAAGGCGTGATCCGCTCGACCACGAGCATCGTCGAGAACGCGCCGATGGTGCGGCGTCTGGCGTTTCGCAGCGAACTGCTCGTCCTCGTGCCGCACGCCTCGGCCATGATCTTCGAATCGATTGCGCTGGCGCTCTTCGGCGTTTTTCTTCTTCTTCGGGGCATGCCGATGCGGCTCGTGTGGTTGCTGCCGTTCGCGCTCATCGTCCAATTCGCCCTTCAGGTCGGGTTGGGCTGGATCCTTGCGGCGAGCTACGTTTTTTTTCGCGACTTGATGCCCATTCTCGGATTCGTGATGTCCATCGTCTTTTATCTCAGCCCGATCTTGTATCCCGCGACCGGGCGCTTCGAGCGCTTCTTTTTGTGGAATCCGATGACGCCGCTAGTCGGTTTGTTCCGAAGCGCTATGCTGTCTGCAGCGTTACCTGCGGCCAGTTCGATCGTATTCCTTCTAGCTGTCGCCGCCGCGACGTTCACTGGTGGACTGCTGTTCTTCCGCCGCGCGCAGGGAACGCTGGCCGACCTGATCTGACTCATTTCGCGAATTCCAACCAGGAGAGACGAATGTTCCATAGGAAGTTCATCCTTGCAACGTGTGTGGCCGCGGCGCTGATGCCTGCGGCGTTCGCTCAAACGCCCGCCAAGCCGGGGGCGGTGCCGCAGCCGTCAGCGGTGCCATCCACCGCAACGGTTCCCGACGGCGGCATGCCGACGTGGATCCGACCGGAGACGCCGGAGCGCCGCATGGAGCGCCTCGGTACGCACACGGATCCTGGGATCAATCCCGATCCCGCGACGGAGTACTGGCGCTTCGGCAAACCGTTCCACATTGAAAGATACGACCGGAAGTGGGCGGCCTACGACCGCGAGGACGGCTCGGTTCGTCCGATGTCGAATGTGAATTTCGCGTTCGAGATTTACCAGCAAAATGAAAAATATGTCTGGATCTGGGCTCCTAATTCTCAGCCGCAGGAAACGGCGGAAGCGACCCCGGCTACCGTCCCGTCCTCGCGCTACAGCGAGTCCGACATCAAGTTTTTCAACATTCTCAGGCCTCAATTCTTTCCGCTCGAGCCGGCGAAGAACGACAGGACCGTTCGCTTCGAAGAGTCGTCGGATGGTCTGCCGCAGACAGGCTCTTTCCGAAACTCATTGGCCATTGCCGACATGAACGAGGATGGATTTCCCGATATCGTTCTTCCGCCGCAACGCGGCGCCAGCGATGGTCTGCCCGCGATCTATCTCGGAGATGGCAAGGGTCACTGGAAAGGGTGGGCGGCGACAGTTCCTCACTCGCTCGACTACGGCAGCGTTGTCGTTGCGGACTTCAATAAAGACGGCCACCAGGATATGGCTTTCAGCGTCCACCTGAACGGCGTTTTCGTGTTCATGGGGGATGGCAAGGGGCACTTCACCGAAGTATCGGACGGTTTGCCTCACGATTTTCCGACACGCCGCCTCGTCGTCGCGGACGTCAATCACGATGGTTACCCTGACCTGGTGGCGGTCACGGAAGGGCCGACGGCGGGTCAGATTCCGGGAGCCCCGCGCGGTCCGCTTATCGCGATGATCAACAAGAACAAAGGACGCTCATGGCAGGTCGAGAACGTTGCGGCACCAGGCGTGAAGACGGGCGCCGACTGGCTTTCCGCCGGTCAGTTCAACGACGACGGGCGAACGGATTTCGTCACCGGCAGCATCTATCTCGGCAGCCGGGATATCTTCTATCTCAGCAAGAGCGCGAATGAATGGGCGCACCTCGAAAATACGGAGGATCTCATCCCTTGGGGCGCCTCCTTCTACGGCAACGCAGTCGGAAAGATCACATCGAAGAAACGCGATGATGCGGTTATCAGCTACGTCCGTGGCTGGCCGTCCGATCTCGATCCCGCGATCATGGCGCGTCCGCCGCTGGAGCAGGCCACGGCAATCGACCGAGTCTCGTTTGCTCAGGATGGGACTGCGACACGTTACCCGATCGCACGTTGGGGCGGTCAGCGGCCAGTGACGGGACTGGCGCTCGCTGATATTGACGGCGACGGCAATCTCGACATCATCTACGCGCAGCCTCCGCTGCGTGAGTTGGCGATTCTCCTCGGCGACGGCAAGGGCGGGTTCACCCGCGCGAACACCGAAGGGGTGAAGCTCCTCGATCAAACAATGTATGACCTCAAGGTGGCCGACGTTAACGGCGACAAGAGGCCGGACGTCATCGTCATGTACGAGTCCAGTTCCAGCACGAATGCGGCAAGCCCGGGAGAGCTGAAAACGTCCACGTTCGCTGTCCGGAACGGCTCTGTGCATGTCTTCCTCAACCTGGGGTTTGCCAAGGCTGAGACGCAGGTTCGGAAGGCGCTGAAGTAGGATCAAATGCGCGCAAGTGTTCGAAGCGAGGCACCGCCTGTCCAGGGTCGCGTCAGACGACGGGCGTCGATTGCGCGTTTTCCCTGCGGACGCAGGCCAAACCGGGCCGTCCCATGGTGCTTACACCAGGCCTCCGGACTGCTTCGGGTTACAATCTATGGTGTAGCGGCATAAAAATCGTGACGAGGGCTTGACTTCGACGGTTTTCCGTCATACTGTTACCGGCAACTTGGAATAGAACAACAATTTTCAAATCCGACGCGGGAGGTGATCGTATCGTCGAGAGAGGGTGACCGCAGTCCGTAACCTCGGTTCTAAACAATCATTTAATGTGTAGGAGAACAGCATGAAAAAACTCTTGGTTCTGGCCATGATGGCCACCCTCCTGATGGCGGGCTCGGCGTTCGCCGTGAATCGGACGCATCCGGTTGCGAACGCGACCTTCTCGTTCGGAGCGCCGGGCGTCGCCTCCGGGCCGACGACGACGAACAACGACGACTCGTGCGACATCGGTGTCGCGCCTGCCGCCACTCTGCTTCTGCCGTACTTCGAGGTGGATGTCGCCAACCGTACGCAGGACACGCTTTTCACGATCACGAACGTGAGCCGTTTCCCGCAGATCGCCCACGTCACCGTTTGGACGGACTGGTCGTTTCCGGTCCTCGACTTCAACATTTACCTGACGGGCTATGACGTTCAGGGCATCTCGATGAACTCGGTTCTGAACGGCACCATCGGTGCTTCCACCGGCACCGGCCCGACCCAGGCGGTATCGCCTCTCGGTGCGTTGTCGTCTGGTTTCACCAACAACCCGAACTTCGCAGCTAATATCGGCTGCGCGACCCAGCCGGGACCGCTTGGCGCAGCTACCGTAGCCGCGCTGAGAACCGCTCTTACCACCGGTACCACTGCCGGTACGTACTGCGGAGGCTCTTCGGCTCCTATCGGCGGCTCGCACGCGAACGCGATCGGTTACATCACGATCGACGTCAACGCTGCCTGCAACCAGTTCCTGCCGACCGATCCGCTTTACTATCAGACCCAAATGCTCTTCGACAACGTTCTGATCGGCGACTACCAGCAGCTCGGACCGGCTCCGCAGGGCACAACGGCGTCATCGTTTGATGCCGGTGGCAACGCGATGGTCCACATCCGCGCCATCCCTGAGGGTGGTCCGGCCAATACGCCGCTCGCTGGCGCGCAGACGAACCTGCCGTTCACCTTCTACGATCGCTACACCCCGTCGACCAACCGTACGATCGACCGTCGCCAGCCGCTTCCGGCTCTGTGGGCGGCGCGCTTCATCCAGGGTGGCACGGGTGCTTTCGCCACGAACTACAAGATCTGGCGCGAAGGCTTCGGCGCCGGCGCTTGCGGTGCAACGCTTGCTGCCAATGGTGCCCTGCCGGTAGCGGATGTCGTCCGCTTCGACGAGCACGAGAACCCGAACACGACGACTCCTTGCTTGGTCTCGCCGTGCCCGACAACGAGCAATCCGCTCATGCCGGAAACATCCATTCAGAACACCAGCAGCTCCAACTTCCCGACGATCGGCGCCAGTGGAGATGTCGGTGGCTGGATGTACCTCAACCTCAACAACCTCGGCAGCACCGGTTACTCGGTTACGCGTAACGTTGGTGGCGTTCCGACGATCATCACCGGCGCTGGTAGCACGAGCAATCTCGTCACCGGTTCCGGCACCGTCGGTCCGCGTCCCAGCCAGAACTGGGTCATCGTCGAGATGTTCGGTAACGCTGCCGGCGGCAACCGCCTCACCGTCGACTTCGACGCGGCATGGCTCGGCAACGGCTGCTCCGCGGCCGTTGGCGTGACTGGTCTTCCTCCTGGAGCACCCGCGATCGGCCCGGCTGGCGGCGTCCCGGTATGCCCTGGTGGGGATCCGGCTTGCACGCCTGGTGCTGGTGCGTACACCGGTACGAACACGACACCAACTCCGTAATCAGTATCAACTTGCAGTTGCTGCGAAGCGGGCCGGATCTTCCGGCCCGCTTTTTTTTTGA